>NZ_AP025481.1:0-600000 GCF_024347435.1 Vibrio cyclitrophicus | reverse complement strand
AATAGGTTTGCTGATTAATATTCCAGTCAACTACGTGCTTATTTACGGTAAGTTTGGCTTCCCTGAAATGGGCGCTGTGGGTTGTGGCTGGGCAACAAGCTTAGTGTATTGGTTAATGTCGGGAATGCTCTATTCCTACATTAAAGGTCATCACCACTACAAAACCATTATTAGTTTTGCAGACGCTAAACCAAAAGCAAAAGAGATGCTTCACCTTCTAAGATTAGGTTTACCTATCGGGATGAACATCGCGGTATGTGGCAGTATCTTTGCGGTAATCGCGTTGATGATTGGCCGTATTGGTGCAGAGAACGTGGCAGCCGCGCAAATTGCACTTAACATCTCGAGCCTGACTTACGTGATTCCTATGAGTATCTCATTTGGCATTACGATTCGTGTTGGACATGCACTAGGCGAGAAGGACGAACTAGGCGCAATTGAACGCAGCAAAGTCGGCATCTTGGTTGCGGCGTTGATTTCATTACTTTCAGTTGCGATGTTCCTTCTGTTCCCTGAGTGGATCATTAGGCTTTACACCACCGACCCTGCGATAAGCGCAACGGCAGCGGTATTGTTGACCTTTACAGCTATGTATCAATTCAGCGATGCATTGCAAACGTCTGCTAACGGCGCACTGCGTGGCTATAAAGACACTAAGATCCCGATGATCTTAGCTATCGCTTCATATTGGGGCTTGGCACTACCACTGGGCATGGTGTTGGGCTTAACAGACCACATTGTACCTGCAATGGGTGAAGAAGGCTTTTGGATTGGTATCCTAACGGGATTGAGCGTTTCAGCGACGCTGATGTTACTTCGCTTGCGATACGTGATTAAGAAGCGTGACTTGCCACCAACAAGTGCTCCATTGGCAAACTAAGACAGAGCATCAAGCAAACACAAAAAAAGCGCGTTACTACCAACTGGTAATAACGCGCTTTTTATTCGAAGTCTAAAAATCAGTTAAAGGGTTCGGTTTAACAATTGTTGTTAACAATACGAACTGTACACTCGCATCCTTCATCAGGACATTGGCTGCCATTTGTTCGGCCAAAAGAGTCATAAAGAACAAAGCAACCTTGGCGCGTTTCTAGATCCGCGTCAGTTATGTTCGTACTATCTAATTCAGCTTGGGTAAAGTCGTAGTCATACCCGACCACAGTGTGTCGATTACCAAAATCAGAAGTTAAGCTGTCATCATCTGACAAAGTCATAAAGTCGATCATCGTCAATTTGTCGCCCGACTCTCCCCGGCTCTCTGGGCAAAGCGTTCCCCAATCAACCTCAACGCTACCGATACCAAAATCGATTACATAGTTACTCTGATCACCTGGATTTGATGCGTCAGGATCAAGCCCTGCGATAATAGCTTTAGAAGTCACCTGCGTGATCACGCCTTCCATCGCACCCGCAACACCTTCAAGTACTGCTTCTCTCGCTGACTCTTGAATATTGAGGAACCTCGGGGCTGTTGTAACGGCCAATACTCCAAGTATCACGATCACAATGATTAATTCCATTAAAGTAAATCCGTTTTTCTTCATAACACCCACATCAACTGACAACTACAGATACAATTACTGAATGAATTATCAATAACTATACATCGTGATGAGATGCGGGACACCTTATGTGTCGCGTCAGAGTTGTTGTTTAGTCGATTTTTAGACCTTGCGCATGAGAGGATGAAAATTAACGCCTTGTTGTCGCTGTCTTATTTGATCGCGTTGTTTTGAATGAGCAAATTGTCACGATATTACACTGCAGGTACATTCTTCATTTCTGTTGCGCTCTATCGGAGTATCTGCGTCTGCATATCGCAAAAAAATAGCGCTCATGTATGACATAAGCGCTATTCAATAACTGGAGACTCACACATCTCTTAAAGAGGTATGTTGGGAAGTCTAGATTTTAAATGAACCAACATAACGATCGAGAACTTGTGACAACTCTGCCAGCTGCTGGCTTGATTGCTCTAACTTCTCACTTGCGCTCAAACCGTTTTTGACTGAGCTATTAACCGTATCCATGTTCATATTAATTTCATTCGCCACCGCTGATTGCTGCTCAGTTGCTGTGGCAACTTGAGTGTTAATATCGAGAATGGCCAAAACTTGTGTAGAAATTTTCTCCAAAGCTTGGCGAGCCATTTCTGTTTCAGTCGTACCGTCTTCAATTAAGCTCTTACTATTACTCATCGAGCTAACAGCGTTCTTAGCTTCGGTTTGAAGTTGGTTGATCATGTTGTCAATTTCATCGGTAGACTGCGCAGTTTTTGTCGCAAGATTACGAACTTCATCAGCAACGACAGCGAAGCCTCGGCCAGCCTCACCAGCACGCGCAGCTTCAATTGCAGCGTTTAGTGCAAGCAAGTTTGTTTGCTCAGAGATACCTCGAATAACGTCAAGAATCGTACCGATGGACTGTGTATTATCAGCAAGGCTCACGATGATGTCAGAAGCACTATTCATCTCTGCTTCAAGATTCAAAATTGAAGTCGACGTTTTTTCGATTGTCTTATGACCTTCTTGAGTTTCACTCGCAGCCATATTTGCCGCACTGGCCGCACTGGCCGCGCTAGATGCAATTTCATTGACCGTGGCAATCATTTCATTCATAGACGTCACGACCAACATAGTTTGTTCGTTCTGTTCTTGTCCTCTTTGCAATGCTTGCTGCGATTGCTCACGAAGACCAATAGCGGTGCTATTTAATTCAACACCCGTATTCACCGTTTGGGTAATTATCTCGTGGACCTTACCAACAAACACATTGAAAGCCGTTGAGATTTGAGCAACTTCATCATTCCCTTTGATCGGCAGACGTACTGATAGATCGCCATCACCTTCAGAAATATCTCGTAGTGTGTTTTTTAGTACCAAGAGAGGCTGCATCAGTTTGTTCAGAAGAAACGATAGAACAACGAGACAAACAACAAAAATGAAAACCATCGAAGCGAGCTGATAGCTAATAATGCCATTCGTTGCTTGGCTAACCTCTGTGATAGGGATACCGATATCAAAAGTACCGTACAGCTCACCGTTGACGTAGATAGGTGCCATGATGTCAAACACCCACACTTGTTGAACATCTGCGTACCACTTCGAATACTGTTGTACGCCTTTGGTTGCACCTTCAACGGTATAACTATCTTCATAAACTTTATTGAGCTTATTTTTATCGCTGTGTGCGATAGCACTTACGTTGCTATCAATAACAATGGCATAAGTCACATCAGATCGCTGTTTCAGTTCACCCACCAGCTTTTGTAAATCTTGAACTGGGTTGTCCGAATTCTCTAAGATATACCCAGCGTTCCCAGCCAAGAACTCAGCTTGAACTTGAGATTTGTTCAATATTATCTCATCAATTTTTTCGCTTGAGATGAAATAAGTTGACGCCATACTCGCAGCGACGGCAATGCCAAACATTATAAAAACGGCAAATAGGATTGTTTTCTTCATTTCGGTTGTCTCGACGCAAGTTTGTTAAAATTTCTCTAAAGGTTTCAAAAAATGAAACCAAAGCTCGCACGTTTTCTCTCGTGTTCAAGCTCACCACTATTCCTTTATCTGTTAAAAGCCCGATAACTTTAGCTGAAGAATATAAAAAATATATGCTGATCACATTTGTGCAACACGAAAAATCATTCAAAAAAGTCAATTAATTGGAAATCAAGTAGTTGGATATCAAGTTAAAGGGAAGAAATATCGCTTAATAAATAAGTGCAAAAACACCCGTTAATGTAGCGTCAGTTCAGGTAGGAACAACATAATCAAATCACATAGACAGCCCAATAAGAGCCTTCCTTGATGCGTTGCGATACAAAGACACTCTTCCCACTAATCGATTTCTAATAAAGATGTAACCCATTTTTGTAGCGGATCGTCATTATATCTCGGGTGCCAAGCGGCTATCACATCGAAACTCTCAGGCGATTGTTCCATTGGAAGTTTGACTAGGTTCAGCCCTTCTATCGCTCTGGATGGTAAGAAAGCAATCGAGTCAGTGGTGTTTAAATACATAGGTACAATCGAGAAACACGGGGCGGATACTACGACATTGCGCTTTAATCCGAACTTCCCAAACCATTCGTCAATCGACCCTTTAAAGTTTGGACGTGATGGTGACGCAATTATGGTTGGATAACTTGCAACCTCTTCTAATGAAGGCGTGGTTTGTGCGATAGATGAATGAGGTGAAGTAACACACACATGGTTCTCTTCAAACAGCTTAATGACTTTATAACTATCTGGAATGTAATCAGGGAATGCGATGGCTAAGTTCACCTTACCGCTTTCCATTAGCTCCTGCAGATTATCGATTTCGAAGTCACGCACAATCAACTTTAACTTTGGCGCTTGCTCCCTTAGCTTTGCAATTAAGCTTGGTAGGATGATCTGCTGGGCATAATCCGTCGCCGCAATCACAAACGTCCCGTTAGCTTTCTCCGGCACAAAGTTGGTCTTTGATAACAACAAATTGAAATCGATAAGTAAACGATCCACTCCTATCGATAGCTCTTGTGCAAACGTCGTCGGGACAAAGCCATTAGTTTTCCTTACAAATAACCTATCGTCGAACACTTCTCTTAGTTTCTTCAAATGCTCACTAACAGCTTGCTGAGTCAGCCCCAATTGATTGGCGGCTTTGGATGCGTTCTCTTCACGTATTAGCGCTTGGAAAACCCTGAGTTGCTTTATGTCTAATCGGTCTAATTTGCTCAAACTTACCTACCGCTCTGAAATTGGATTCTTTGTGAGTGTAACACTGCACAAGAAAAACCAGTAACACTCACAATTAAGCTTTGTTTCTACTTGTTTAGTTATTTGGTTAAAGTTCTTCCATCGAAACGAAACACATACAGATCGGAGAACAACATGAAAACAATCATTCTAATTGGCGCACGTGGCAAGATGGGTCAAGCAGCATTAATGGGCTTAGGCAATCATAACGTTATCACTGCGGGTCGCTCTGGCGATGTAGACCATATTGTTGACATCACTGACCCACAATCAATTGAAGCGCTGTACAAGAACGTTGGACACTTTGATGCGGTTGTGAACACCGTTGGCCTCTGCGAATACAATACCTTTGCGGATATGACGGAAGAACAGTGGATGACCACGGTAATGAGCAAGATGATGGGACAAATTAACCTTGTTCGTATCGGCCAAAAGTACATCGCTGACGGTGGTTCATTTACGCTGATTAGTGGCATATTGAACGTTAAACCAATCCCTTTTGCAATTGCCGACGCAACCACCAGCGGTGCGATAGACACCTTCGTAAAGTGTGTCGCTTATGAAATGCCAAGAAATACTCGTATCAATGTCATTAACCCGACCGTTCTTGCTGAAGCATGGGATGTTTACGGTGAAATGATGCCAGGCTTTGAACCTGTACCAAGCAAATTAGTAGGCAAAGCCTTCGAGCGTTCAGTCGATGGCTTCCTTACTGGTGAAGTAATTTTCGTAGACGCTTAGATCTCGTCAGTAAACGTTTTTGTAAGCGCTAGATTTTTATGAAAATTGCTTTGATCGATACCTAATAATCCGTCTATGTCTAACAAAAAAGGCGAACCATTTGGTTCGCCTTCTTGTTTGAAAATCGTGCTTAAAAAGTCATGTTTATCGATTTATCGCCAAATATGATCCAGCCGCAATCATTATTCCACCTGCACTTTGGTTTAATCTTTTATGTGCGCGTGGCGTTTTAAGTAAACTTGCCATTCTGCCCGCCCCCATTGCAATTAGCATTAAACCGGACATCAGAGCAACAGATGCTAAAACAGAAACCAAGACGATATCTTGTGAACGCAAAACCGTTAGATCAACGAAAGTTGGCAAGAACGAAATATAGAACAAAATTACTTTGGGATTTGATGCCGAAATTAAAAACCCTTGCGCAAAACTGGCGAGTTCTGATTTCTGACTTTGCTTGGCCGCGAGCTCCGCTGAACCTTGCACTTCAGGTAGGCTCTTAAACATCTTGTAGCCTAAGTAAATCAAATAAGCGGCACCAACGTAGCGAATCACCTCGAAAGAAAACGACCAATTCTCAGCAATCGTCGCGAGACCAAAACAGGCAAGCGTAAGATAAATAAGATCACTGCATATCATTCCTAACGAAAGAGTGATGCATTTTCGCCATCCCTGAACCATGCCACGAGCTAAAATGGCAAAGACTCCAGGTCCTGGAGTGATACCAAATATAAACATGGCAATAAAGAATGTAACTGCACCTTCCAATGACATCGGCTTGTCCTTACTTATAAGTCAGCATGATTGATCCAGAACGTACCATGCAGCCTTGATTCTGGTAAAGAACGTTTTTGACTAACAACGATTCGCGCTGCGCATGTTTTGAATAAGTGTCACACGTAATTTACCCAGTAAGCATGTCTAGTAAGCAAGAACCAAGGTATTTTTCGTTAAGACATAAAAAGGCAAACCTAGTGGCTCGCCTTTGAAAAATATTGATTACAAATCAACGTGACAAGATTAGTTCGCTATTGGTGACAACAACTCTGGGTTTACAACTATGTTTCTCACTCCATGCGCGTGATCTTCGTTGAAGTCATTGCCTTCACACCAGCTGCCAACCGTCGCAATGTTTACTTTCGCTACTTGTGGTCTCACGCTCCATGTTACTTGGAACGGCGAACCTTGTTCATTATAGCCAGGGCCCGTTGTAGAGCCTGCGTATTGAATAGCTGACCCCGTATTTTGTGGAATATTTGGAGCTTGGTTTAAACCGTTGACTTTAGAGTGCTTCGCTAATGCTTCGAAGTCGAGAGCTTTGCCGTCATTGACTAGCACGAAAACTTGGGTTTCTACACGCAGCTGCGGGTTGGTAATTGCATTATTAAAACAAGCGCCCAATGTTTCACCCGGTTCAACTTGCGCCGTTGAATATACGTAATGCACCTCAATAGTATCTCCCGAGTGAAGAGAACCATGGTCACTTGGACAAACCTTTTGATCGAATGGTTTAAGTTCAGCCGCACTTAGCTTACCTGTGTATTTGAAACCACTTTGGAAGCCCTTACCATCACCGTTGCCGGCGTATTGAGTAAACTCTCCACCTTTGTGCTCAGCGTTTTTGTGGAAGTGAATATTACACAAGTTCATTGCGGTAGAATCTGGTGCATCCGAAAACAAACGTGCGTTGGTCCCCTTTAAAGACCCCAAATCACGGGGGGCTTGCGGACCGAAACCTTTCCCTTGAGTATTTTCGGACAGGTTCGCTCTTTGTTCAGCGATAACACTGTCTGCCACAGACTCATGACTCGCATCTGATGCGCTCGCTTGAGCTGACAACATCACCATCGCGACACTTAAAAATAGACTCTTATTCTTCATATCTCTTCCCTAGAATATTGATAACTAAACCCAAATACACGTTACAGCAAAGATTTTACTATGCTCACCAATGAATATAAGGGTTGTCTCTGTAAGATTAGATTTCATTGCTTAATTAGGGAGGAATATTAGAACCCTTGATGCATATAACAAGTCAAGTGCAGCAAATTCCGCGAGTCCCTTCCATAACGAATAAATTCCTACTTTCGTTGACGGTCTCGTGACTCAAACTCGTAGAACACTGATTGACGAAAACCAATTAGAGCAATGAAAAAGAATGGTAAGATCTAAAAAGCGAACCCATGGCTCGCTTTCATCGTTTGATTTGTTCTGTAGAGTTGGAGCTAATGTGTAACCGCTACCCGTGACCTGTAGCAAATATCCCAAATGTCATGACGTTCAATGCGTCTGTCACGCCTTCTAGAGATTTAATCACTTTCTGGGTCGGTGTGTTATTGCGCAAAAAGTAACTTCCGATACCTTTTTCACTTCCAGCTTCAACACTATCTTCTGAGGCCAGTTTCGCATCGGCTTGAGAGTTTTCGACAGATTCAGCTTCTGTATTTGTATTTGAATTAGAGTCTTGCTTTGAGTCAGACTGCGTGTTGGAGTCTAAAGTCACATTAGAATCGTGGCTAGCTACCTCGTCATGTAAAAGCGCAACACTTGTGTCAGCATGTATCTTTATGACATCGAGATGACTTTCTTCCTCTACTACACCTTTTGACACAGTATCTTCGTTGCTCAGAGCCTTGTCTTCGAGCTTGTTATTACTCGCAGTCGAACAAGCAGTTAAGAAAAACAGGCTAACGATGAATGTGGTTAAGTTTCTCACCATAATGACAACGCATGAATCAATAAAACATTGTTCGATTGTATTTTATTTAGTTGACGACATCCAGTGATAAGACAAGTAAATATGAAAAGTCCGCTTTCGAAAGAGTATACGGGTTTAGTGCTCATTATTAAGCTTAATAATGAGAGTCCTCAATCAGATTGCTTTCAGGATCTTCGAGCTTACCAAGTGTATAGGTAATTAAATCGTCGTCTCCAACCTTGAATACCCAAACATTGTCGCCTTTGATAAACTGAAATTCGCTGTTAGATTCATTCGGTTCCAATGTTGCAATAAATTCCGATAATTCAGGATCATTGATAATAAAGCGCCCATCTGATGTGTTGCTATCTAGGTTGTTGTTCACTTCAATCTTTTTAGTTGAGGCAGGAAGAATGTCGGGTAACCAACCTCTATCAAATAATCGCTCTTTTTTGGCTTGCGCATAAGTCGCATATTCACTCCTAACGACATCTGAACAGCCAGACATTAAAGCCAGAACCGAAAATGAGATGGAGAGTAATGCCTTATTTTTCATTTAATTACCAACACTTGAAGATATGGCTTTGACAGTGTGCTTGGTCATATCAACATCAAGAACTAATCACAAAGGCGATTTTATAAATCAATCGCCCTCTTCATTCAAATCAATTGACTTTATTTACATATCAGTCGCTAGAATTACGGAACCTGCTAGTAAAAGCACTCATACCTTATCGATAATTTAAGCCCGTATGCTAAAGTATATTTAAACCGAATACCTCTCTCACATCGAACAATACCTTTTGCGTTCTTTCTCTGGAGACTTGGGTGCCACTGCGTAAAATATCGATGAGTTGCGCTTTGTCATTCAGCAACTCAGATCTTCTTTCGCGAATCGGACGAAGCATTTCTTGCAAGCACTCCTCCAATACTTTTTTGGTTTGACCATCGCCCAGCCCACCTTTTTGATAATGCTCTTTTAGTTGACTGACATAATTAGCGTCTGCGTGAAAAGCATCAAGATAAGTGAACACGATATTCCCTTCTACCTTGCCAGGGTCTTCAATTCGTAGGTGATTTGGGTCGGTATACATGGATTTAACGGCAGCTCTGATCTCTTTCTCTGTCGCACCCAAATTAATGGCGTTGCCCATCGATTTAGACATCTTACTTTTACCGTCAGTACTAGGGAGACGAGATGCATTACTGAGAAGTGGCCTGCATTCATTCAAGATTGGCTTACCCGCCAACGAATTCATTTTCCTCACTATCTCATTGGTTTGTTCTAACATCGGTAGTTGGTCATCGCCGACAGGTACTAAAGTTGCGTTGAAAGCGGTGATGTCTGCCGCCTGAGATATGGGATAAGTGAGAAAGCCTGCTGGAATTGAGCGTCCAAATGCTTTGTTTTGAATCTCGCTTTTGACCGTTGGATTACGTTCCAAACGAGCGATAGAAACAAGATTGCTGTAGAACATCGTGAGCTCAGCTAACACAGGCAGTTGTGATTGCAGACAAATCGTGGTCTTGGTCGGGTCGATACCCACCGCAAGATAGTCAGCGACTACATTGAGAATGTTGGAAGAAACCTTCGAGGGATTATGGGCATTGTCGGTAAGCCCTTGCATATCAGCGACCAAGATCGTTTGGTTGTGAATATGCTGCAAAGAGACTCTCTGTTTAAGTGAACCGACATAATGACCCAAATGCAAAGGCCCAGTTGCCCTATCCCCAGTCAGAATGATTTCAGGCTTGTTGGTATTGTTCTTACTGCCAGTATTATTGTTGCTGTCGATATGGCTTTTTGAGTTGGTATTCATGGTGTATCTCCAAGTTAAAAAGGCTACTGGAGATAAAAAGAGGCGACATTTTTGATGACATTCTTAGCTACCGTCCAGCAGCTAAAGAATGTAAGTATTCCGTGCTGCTCTATTGAGAGCACCACCAAAAGAAAATTGAAGTTGAAGTTGAAGCAGAATTAAATTTCATGGTTAAAACCTATCAACAATACAGACGAGCGACAACTGTTATTTACGCGCACCAGGAAAATAGGTCTTAAGATTAACAGGTTATAGGCTTAATCTTTACCGGAACACAGTTCAGTAATTCGGTCACACATGGCTTGATTGACCGTGAAGTGGGTGTTGAGAAATGCTAATTGGGCAAGTGCCGATTCAGCCGTGCGCTCGTAACCTTGTGTAAAGGTTGGTAGCAATTGAGCAAACTTAGGAAAGCGTGCTTCTAGCCTTCTATCCGACATAAACTCATCAACGAATTCAGGCTCAGATTGTTCAGTTTGATCCACAAGATCGATCAAACGATCGAGTGCGTAAGATTGAACGAACCGACTGCCCGACAGCTTTTCGCCTCGGTTATAACGAGACATGCCGACATAAAGATTGGTTAGTGCCTCACCAATGATCCACTCTTGAGAGTTTGCGTGTGCCTCCCCTTTTACTGGTGGAACACAACACTGCGTATCAAATTCAGGTTGCTGCCAAACAATGCGCCCTTCAGCAAATGGAATATGCGCTAACTCATGGGATTCAAACACCGCAAATTCGCAAAAGATTCCGTCAGCGTATAAGACTTTATAGCCATCGACGGTGTTTCTCACTGCGTAGTCGATTGGGTGAATATCAGATAGCCAATGCAAGCTGTCTAAGAAATACTGCTTATGTCCCGTTTGTACTATCGCGAAAAAATCGACATCTGAATACTGATCAAGTCGCTCCGTTTCAATACCTACGGAGCCCAATCCCAGTAAAGCATGAGCCTTACCTGATGCTTCCAAAGACTCCCCAATCGCATCTAAACGCTGGAGTAATTTTTCTGGTGTGTTTATGTGTCTTGTCTGCATCACTTTATCCGTTTGCATTGCTAAATCCCTATCAAGTTGAATGCCACTCAACCTAACTGATAGTTAGAACACCTAAGAAGCCTAATTTATAAAATATGTGTTTCGGATAACGATCTGCGCAAGTTATTGTTTGAATAACGACTGGATTTAGGAGTAACAAAGAGTGCGTTCAACCGATAAACAACACTCTTCTATCATGACTGATCTTTTTAAATGCTTATATTTGTAACAGCTAAGCATCAACAAACAGCGAGCTTATAAACGCTTTAGGGCTAAACCGACAATTTTTCCAAGTAAGCGGCCATTTCTTCTTTCGGCACCATGCCTCCGCCAGTTGCCCACACAAGATGCGTTGCATTCGCTAGCGTCGACTCATCAATTTGTAGACGAGCAAGGTATTCGCTATTTTGCTCAACATGAATCACGCCCGGCATGCCCGCGAGTGCTGAAGGCTCTAGTTGAATCCCCTCGGCTTGATTCAGTTCACTTAGTAATTGATACATGTGCTCGTCGGTTAATGTGTAGTAACCATCAAGCAAACGCTCCATCGCACGACCCACGAAACCTGAAGCCCGACCAACCGCTAAACCGTCTGCGGCGGTGAGGTTATCAATACCCAGATCTTGCACTGCGATCTCATCATGCAAACCCGAGTGAACACCGAGCAACATGCAAGGCGAATGAGTCGGCTCAGCAAAAATACAGTGCACGTGATCACCAAAAGCCATTTTCAATCCAAATGCGACACCACCGGGGCCACCACCTACTCCACATGGCAAGTAAACAAACAAAGGATGCTGTTCATTAACCACAATCCCCTGTAACTCGAATTGCTGCTTAAGCCTTTCTCCTGCGACAGAGTAACCAAGGAACAGTGTTTGTGAGTTTTCATCATCAATGAAAAAGCATCGAGGATCTTGTTCTGCCTCTTTCCGTCCTTGTTCTACTGCAACGCCATAATCTTGTTGATACTCGACTACGTTAACACCGTGCTCTCGCAGTTTACTTTTCTTCCAAGCTCTCGCGTCTGCCGACATGTGAACAGAGACCGTAAAGCCCAATTTGGCACTCATGATACCGATCGACATACCTAGGTTACCCGTTGAACCTACCGCAATGCTGTATTGTTGGAAGAAGTTACGAAACTCAGGTTCGAGCAACTTACTGTAGTCATCGCTCTCACACAGTAACCCGGCTTCAATCGCAAGCTTCTCGGCATGCGTTAGTACTTCATAAATACCTCCGCGCGCTTTGATTGAACCTGAAATCGGCAAATGGCTGTCTTTCTTCATCATCAAACGCCCTTTTATTGGCTGCTGATAATGAGTTTCTAATGCCAACTTCATTGCAGGGATATCGATAAGCTCAGATTCGATGATGCCATTCGTCACATGAGTTTCAGGAAATGCCTTCGCCAGATAAGGGGCAAACCTTTGTAACCTCAAACTCGCATCATGAATATCTTGCTCGCCCAATCCCACATAAGGTAAACCGCGCTCCAGAGTCGTCACATTTGGGTTAAACCAAACCACTTCTTCCAATGCAATCACTTGTTGAAGTAATGGGAAATGTGAGATGAGTTTATCGATATTCAATTCAGTCATGGGTGACCTTCTCTGGTAAAGCGCGTACTGCGCACGTTCAATCATTAGTAAACCTATTTAAACGGTATTTGTGTAATCATTCAATGACCTGTAGGCTAGCTTTTCTTCTCATAAGCAAACAGTAGAACAACCTATGAGCGTCTCTCTTCGTAATAGCATTTTCGTCATGTTAGGGATTCTATTTCTAGCACTTAACCTGCGTGGGCCTTTTACGAGCTTAGCTCCTGTGCTTTCTCAGGTTATGGAAGGCCTCAACCTTACGTCGTCGGCTGCTGGCTTCTTAACAGCTTTGCCACTGTTAACTTTTGCCTTATTTTCACCATTAGTCACCAAAATATCCGAACGAATTGGTCTAGAACCAAGCTTGCTCTTAGGCTTAGTTTTGATCACTACGGGTATTACACTGCGTTCTTTTGGAGCAATTCCGACGTTATACATCGGCACAGTAATGATTGGACTTGGTATCGCGATTGGTAATGTGTTGTTGCCCGTAGTAGTGAAAATTAGCTTCCCTACTCGTATTGCGACAGTCACTTCTTTGTACATTTTTACGATGGGCATCGGTTCGACGTTAGGCTCAAGTTTGATGGTGCCGTTTTCGAATCTAACCTTATTCACGATTACGGGTTGGCAATTAGCACTGTTAATGAACCTAATATTCCCAATATTAGCTTTGATGATTTGGTTGCCTAAGATCAGAAAGCGCTCTTCTTCAGCAACCAATAACAAGTATCAAGAAAAGCCTATTCCGATGCAGAAGATGATCAAGAGTGGCGTTGCATGGCAAGTGACACTAGCTCTTGGGCTTAACTCATTTACCTTCTATTCTTTGGCAGGCTGGCTTCCACAGATCTTGAACGACCTTGGCTACAGCGAAATCGACGCGGGCTACATTTATGGATTTCTACAATTTTCGACCATGGTTCCGGGATTGCTGTTACTGCCGTTCTTAGGTAAAAGCGATAACCAACAATGGCTCATCACGCTTTGTACTTCGAGTGTATTTCTTGGATTAATTGGGCTGTTGTATTTGCCTGAGTTTGCAATCTTTTGGGTGGGACTCTTTGGATTAGCCAACTGCTCTACGTTTATTATCGCGCTCTCTTTTGTTGGCCTGAGAACATCGAATAGCAGTCAAGCGGCTTCGTTGTCTGGTATGGCTCAAGGAATTGGTTATGCTTTAGCGGCAACAGGCCCAACGCTAGTGGGTAAGCTTCATGCTCAAACCGATTCTTGGAGTGTTCCCATTCTGCTGATCGCATCTGTTGCTTTCGCGTGCACGATTTTTGCGGCATTGGCAGCACGAGATAAGAAAGTGAGCGTTTAGGACAAACCGAATGGTTATGGCGTCGCGACTTTATTGCTCGCGACTCTATTGCTGACGACTGTCTTGATGTATTCGCTTGGCGACAAACCAAATTTGCCTTTAAAGCGCTGACTAAAACGACCTTCTGATTGGTAACCGCAAGATTGAGCCAACACAGCAACATTCTGCTGTCCGTTTTGCATCAGATAAAGCGCATGACTCAACCGAACTTCAGCCAGTACCTCACGATATTGCATTCCTTCAAGTTTCAATTTACGGATAAGCGTGGCGCGGCTCATCGCAAAGCGTTCCGCTACCGACTCTAGCGGATGTTTCTCATCAGGTGAATGAGAAAGGTAATGACTGAGCTTTTGGCTAAACGAAACGTTGGCACTGGCAAACAATCGATGCAATACCCCTTTTTCGGCTAATTGCTGGTATAAGCCCTGCAACCAAAACTGTTGGGTCTCTTTACTCATGCTTTGTCTATCAAAGGAAAACAGAGCGTTGAGTGAGTCTTGTAAGCTTCTGTCCGCTTGTACTGTCGGCAGCCCCAGATCATTCGAGCGTTCCTCACTTAAACCAAGCATCGCCTGAGAAGGTTGGAATTGAAAGCTGAACACTCGTGATAAGAAGCGCCCTTTGTGGGGCATGTTCTCAAAACTTAGTGAAGCTGATGCCTCACACAACAACAGCTCAGAATGTGAGAGTTCTGCCGCTGAATCTTTCCAAAACAGGCGCTTACTGCCTGTAATGATCTGAATGATACTAGGAGATAGAATCCTCACATTACGTAGCTTTTGTAACTGCTCTGCACGAAAGATCGTCACTTGATATTGATGATTCATCTCATCCCCCTTGTTTACTTATTATCAACGACCAGCTATCGCATCAATAACTGGTCGCTTTATTAGCGTGTGTAAATTATCAACGTGTATAAAGCTATTAACGTGTATAAGTTGCCGTCAGTTTCGCTTTGTCTAGAGCCATGCTGTTCAACGTGAATCCAACCACAGCCGACGGCGTGTTTTCGTCTAAGTTGAGCTTATCCGTTGGCAATGCCCAAACCGTGAACTGGTAGCGGTGCATGCCATCTTTTTCAGGAGGACAAGCGCCACCGAAATCTACCGTTCCATAATCTATGCGGCCTTCTTTGCCACCCACTTTAGAGATGTCGACACCACGAGGGAGCTCGCTCACTGTTGCTGGAATATCAAACACGACCCAGTGCCAGAAACCACTTTCAGTCGGAGCATCTGGATCATAAGCCGTGATTGCAAAGCTTTTGGTTCCTGCTGGAGCATCTTTCCACATCAACTGCGGTGACAAGTTCTCGCCGTTACAACCCCAACTTGAATATTCAAACGTCTTCGCCATTGGGTGACCTTCTTGAATATCATTACTCGTTAATTCAAATGCCTGAGCCGAGCCAGCTGTTAAGATACTAAGTGCCAATACTGATTTGTTGAGTGTTTTCATGGTGGTTCCTCTGATTAGGTATGATCCCAGTATAGTCCCCTCCATCCGTTAGATAATGACAGTAAGTACACAATTATCTAGTTTAATTCATTAAGATGATACTTACTGTATATTCCAGTTTTCTTTGGAAAATATTCCGTTTAACAGGCTCTATAACCTCGCTTATCTCAACCACGATTTAACTAAAGCAAAAATCCACCTTTTGGCTTTCAAGCATCAATCCCTATCGAGACCTAATTCTCTCTATTTTTGTGCAAGAAAATTGGATACCGACCACAATTTCAAACACAGATATTTTCACATAAACCTCAAAAGTGATATCAATATCAATATTGACCGATAATAATACAAAAGAGATATTTTTGATGAATAAGACCCTACTCGCTTGCTACGCCCTTCTTGCTTTTTCTTCTGCGGCAACGGCTAATGTTCAGTTTTCGAACCCAGAAGGAGCTTTAGGCGAACCTTCTAATTACTCTCAATACCAAAATGTTTTGTCAGAATCTGAACTTCAAATTTCAGATCCTAACGGAAAGAAAGGCAACAAAGGCTATTTTGCACTCGATAATAACTACGACGGCATAGTGAACAACAATTTCTATGTCGACAAAGAAAGTGAAGCGCTAGTCTTTACCATGAAAAATGACCACCTGCGTAACGAGCTACGCGTTCAGGAGAACTTCCGCACAGACTTAGCAAATGAAACATACATATTGAGTTCGGAAGTGGAGATCATAAACCCTGAAGAGTCGATGAAGAACTCAGACTCTAAACAAGACGAGATTACTTTTCTACAAGTACACAACAAAGGCCTAGATAACCTCGGTACTCACAATGTCCCTCACCCTTTGCTGCGTGTTGTGTGGAAACGTGACAATAATGGTATTGAAGGGCATTTCTGGGCAATCGTTAAAAACAACGCTGTCATTTGTAAAGGAACGTTTGGTAAGAAGAACAAAGATAAGGAAATGTGCAAATCAGACGTAGCATATTCTCAGTTCGACTTAGGTAAAGCGCCAGAAGGCAAACCAACAGCATTTGACCTAATCGTTGGTGATAAGAAACTCATTGTTGACGTAAACGGTGAACGTAAAGTTGAGCAGGATATTGATTATTGGCGCCACCTATTAAGCTACTTCAAAGCTGGCGTATATAACCAATTTACAAATGGACAAAGTGAAGCTCACTTCTACAAGCTAGAGTACACAGAGAAAAAGAGCTAATTTAAAATTTGGCTTACAACCACATTGAGTCATCAGAAACAGAAAAACGGACTTGTTAGAAAGTTCGTTTTTCTGTGAGCGCTGTTGAGCATTGTTAATGAGTTAACCCGAATATCTAGATAGCTAGAGTTAAGCAGCCGATTACTTTTGTTGCTTCCAATACAATATGCCTTTATTCAGTTCTTTCGTTAACTCTATTTTGAAAGGCTGTTAATAGGTAATCGATAAAGACTTTCTTGCGTTTTGGCATCAACTGCCTGTCTGCATACACCAAACTCACGGATACCTCAGGCATGTCATACTCAGGCAATAGTCGTACTAATTTGCCTGTTTGAAAGTGATCTCGACAGATGAACTCCGGTAAAACGGCTATCCCCAACCCATCGACACAAGCAGTAAGGCAGGCTGTAATCGTGTTTACCCTCAACTGACACGGCAACTCTATCAAAATCGACTCTCCATCCTCCAGCTGCAAATGCCATTTAGGTAAGCGTGCTGCTTTGTTAACGACTTCAATCAACCTAAATGGTGATTTTAGATCTGTAGGAGTTTTGATATCACCAAACTGTTCTAAATATTCAGGACTCGCTACCAGTACACGTTTTGATGTTGTCAGATATCGAGAAACCAAACTTGAATCCACTAGCTCACCAATTTGCGCGTAAAGGTCGATACCTTCCGAAATGATATCAACTTCGCGATTCGTCAGCTCTAAATTCAATGTGACATTTGGATGTTCTTTCAAGAAACTGTGTATATATTTAGCCAACACTTGGTGACCTAGTTCGACGGGGAGTACCACATTTAAAGGGCCACGAATCAGATCTTGATTTGCGGATACTTCGAGTTCGGCTTGGCTCATGATTTCATGCATTTGAATACTTGATTGATAAAATCGTTCTCCCTCTGGTGTTAGCAGCAAACTTCTGGTCGATCGAGTGATCAACCTCACACCTAAATGCTGTTCTAACTCTGCCAATTTTCGGCTTACGGTCGACTTAGTCATGTTAAGTGTTTCAGCAGCCTGCGTAAAACTCCCACAATCAACAACTTGTGTAAAAACAGTTACAGCATTTAAGTCCATCACGTATTCCTAAAACTATCATTAGTAAAATTTTTGCAACAGTGTTTCTCTTTTTTCCTATCTTATCAATTAATGATATTCATTTACAATTCGTTACATCTAAATAAAAACAAAATGAGAAAAAGAAATGACAGAGAAAAACAACGCTTCGCACACAGTAAGCAAAACAAGACGTAAAAAAGCTCCGCTTATTGCCACTGCGATCATGCTGTCATTGGGTTTAGCAGGCGCGGGATATTGGTACGGTTATGGTCAGTACTTTGAATCAACCGACAATGCCTACCTTCAAGGCGACATTACTAACATTAGCCCTAAAGTCTCAGGCTATATTGTAAAGTCTTACGTGAGTGACAACCAATCGGTAAAAGCTGGTGATTTGTTGGTGCAAATTGATGACCGTGATTACCAATCGGCTCTTGCTCAGGCCAGTGCCCATTTATCTGTCGTTCAATCCGATGTGAAAAACCTTGTAGCACAACAGACGTTACAACGTAGCAAAATAAACCAAGCTGAAAGCCGTGTTGATTCCGCACAAGCTGAATACGAACGTGCGACTCAACAAGTAGTTCGTTCTCGTAGCCTATTAAAACGCAATTACGCCTCTCAAGATGAAGTCGACAGCATGGTAGCACAACAAAAAGTGACCCAAGCCGATTTGGAAGAAGCAAAAGCTAATCTCGTTGCGACCAATGATCAGTTAATTGTAATTGCGAGTGAGATAGAGCAAGCCAATGCATCGGTAACAGAAGCTCAAGCACAAAGAGAACAAGCACAGTTAAACCTTGATTATACTAAAGTGTACGCTCCTACCGACGGTGTTATTGGTAAACGCAGTGTGCGTGAAGGTTTGTTGATTCAAGCTGGAGCACCGTTGATGAGTTTAGTGCCAAATAATCAAGTGTGGATTGAAGCCAACTTCAAAGAGACACAACTCAGTGGTATACACAAAGGTCAAACAGTTGAAGTAGAGCTAGACGCTTTTCCGGGTCAGCCGCTTGAGGGCGTGGTCGATAGCTTCTCCCCTGCTACTGGTGCTAAATTCGCGCTGCTTCCACCAGAGAATGCAACGGGTAACTTCACCAAGATTGTTCAACGTGTCCCAGTAAAAATTACGATTCCAGATCAGCAAGGGTTAAAAGGTCGTCTTCTTCCTGGTTTATCTGTGGTAGCGACCATAGACAAACGAGGCTAGACCATGAGCAACGCTGGTGTTGTCACCCAAACTAATGATGATCACGAGGTATCCACTCGCCATTGGATTGCCCTATTTGGCGGGCTAGTTGGCGCGTTCATGGCGATCTTAGATATTCAGATCACCAACTCGTCTCTTAAAGACATTCAAGGCGCACTATCTGCCACTTTGGATGAAAGCTCTTGGATCTCTACGTCTTACCTAGTTGCAGAGATGATCGCTATCCCACTCAGTGGTTGGCTTTCTAAAGCGCTCGGTAAACGCCGTTACATAACGTGGACGACGGCTATCTTCACCATTTCATCTTTGCTGTGTTCATTTTCTTGGAATATGACCTCGATGATCGTGTTCCGTGCGATGCAAGGCTTCAGTGGTGGTGCTTTAATCCCGCTCGCATTCTCATTGGTGATTCAGTTACTGCCGGTTAACAAACGGGCTGTGGGTATGGCATTGTTTGGTGTAACCGCGACCTTTGCTCCATCGATCGGCCCGACATTTGGTGGTTGGCTGACGGAGAACTTCTCTTGGCACTATATTTTCTACATCAACATTCCGCCAGCCCTACTCGTGATCACCATGATCCGCTATGGCTTAGACGATGAAAAACTCGATCTTGGTACCCTTAAAAAGGCCGATTGGTTTGGTATCGCCACCATGGCACTCGGATTGGGTTGCTTAGAAGTGGTGCTGGAAGAAGGTAACCGCGAGGAGTGGTTCAGCTCAAGTTTCATCATTGGCTTGAGTATTGTGTCGGCGGTGAGTCTGGTTTACTTCGTGATAAACGAACTCCAACACAAAAAGCCCTTGGTTAATTTGCGGCTATTGCGGGATGCTCAATTTGCCATGTCGTGTATCGCCTACCTGATTTTAGGAATGGCGTTACTCGGGTCCATTTATGTTTTGCCATTGTACTTAACACAAATACAACAGTATAACGCGATGGAAATTGGTCAGGTGCTCATGTGGATGGGGTTTCCACAGCTACTGATTTTCCCGATTGTACCTAAGCTCACACAGATAATTAAACCTAAATACCTAGTGACCTTCGGTTTCGCAATGTTTGGTTTAAGTTGTTACGTAAACACACACATGACAATCGATTTTGGTGGTCAGCAGCTGATTCTATCGATGGTTCTACGCGCGATTGGCAGCCCATTTATTATGGTTCCACTGTCTTTGGTTGCGATGAAGAACATCAGTAAAATGGATACACCTGATGCTTCGACCTTAACCAATGTGATGCGTAACTTAGGTGGTGCTTTTAGTATCGCGATTATTGCGACGCTACTTGATAATAAAACACGTGAGCATTTGGCTCATATTAAGGAATCACTGCCTTCTGTTAGTCAATTAGGTTGGCAAACACTCAAAGATCAACAAGCGTTCTTTATCCAATCAGGAAGCGATGCCGCAACAGCAATGCAACAAGCTCAGGCTAGCCTGTTAGGAACCATGCAACGTGACGCCGCAATCATGGCCTACAACGACGTATTCCTAATGATGACAGCGTTTTTGGCATTAGCTGCGGTTCTAATTTTGAACATGCGCGATTAAAAGTAAACTGGCCCATCATTCAGGTTTACCTAGCATAGAAACACGAAAGCCCGATACCGCACTCGTTATCGGGCTTTGTAGATCTTTATTGAGCTATGTTGTATCGCCAGAAATTAGTACTTAAGAAGTACTTTGACATCGCCAGTAAGTGCAGCTTCATCAACATAACCAATCGCGTTCGTGTTTGAAGCGACTTGATTGATTACGGCACTGTAATCAGCAACTTGGACCGGCGCTTCAGCTTTACCAGTGAACACTAAGCGAGCCCAAGCGGATTGCAGTTGGGACTCTGAACGACCCGTTGCTACTTCATGAAAAGCAATACGACCTTCAGCGCCATCAACAAGCTCAACAATTTGAACTTTACTGCCATTACCCAGTTGGTTTGATTTACCCATGAATAATTTTTTCACATCAGCATTGGTTAACGCATCAACACCTGCGCTATTGCCGATAACAACCATACCCGCAGCAGTATTAAACGAAATAAACGTTGCTGCCATAAGCGTTAGTAACTTTTTCATACTGATACCTTAGAATACGAAGTCTAACTTAGCTGAATACAAGATTGAGTCATCTTCAAAGAAATTGCCTGTTGCGAAATATGTACCGACTGTTTCGATATTCTCTTGGAAGCCGCCGCTAGTACCTTTGTAGTCAACGTAAGTAACATCAACTTTAAGTGACATATTCTTAGCAAAATCCCAACGTGAACCAACAGAGTAAGATAGACGCTCGTAGTTTAAAGCCTCTCTAAGAGCAGACTGAACGCCTGTCATATTAGTACGCTCTTCATTGTCAGTCGTTTCTACCCAGTTGATTGATAAATAAGGAGTAAACTCATTGACTCTATAGCCAACTAAAGCAGAAATAGATTGATAGTCATAGAACTCACCATCTAGCTGCACATCCGCACCTTCGATGTTAGCGATTAAATCACCGTTGTCATACTGTGCACCAAGTGAAATAAACTGACCGTCTTTACTGTCTAACATTTTGCCCATTCGACAATATGGGTCAGCAAACAAACTATCGTCGTTAAAGTTACAAGATGGGTTCGATTCAGCAACAAAGTAAGAACCACGGAACGTCATATCCCCTACGTTCCAGTTCGCACTCACACCCATCAATTTGTCTAATTTAACTTCGCCAACAATAGAGTCGTCTTCGTCAATGGTGCCAACACCAATAACGGGTTGAATCAATAAACTTGAATTATCGAATTCTACTGGGATCAAGAGATCAGCACCGGTATAGCTTTTTAAAACGATATTTTCGTACAGCTCTTGCGAAGGACGAATCATCGGATAAGCGTAACCAAGATCCGTGTAATCTGAGTAGAAAAACAGCGGTAGGCGTAGCTTACCAGCACGAGCAGTAAAACGTTCAAAGTCGTATGATGCATACGCCATCTCGATCTTTGGTTCGTATTCATAACGACTATTCGCAACAATCTGCGTTACAAATTTAGCTTTCTCATTCACATTAAAGTCAAACTGAAGTCCAGCAAGCGTCTCTTGCTCCCATTGCAGATTATCGCTGGTGTATCCCGCATAATTGACATCATTGTTCGCTTTACCGATTCCAACCGAACCAAAACCACTAATATTAATATCTTCCATACTTGCAGCATTTGCACCACAAGCAACACTCACCAAAGCAGCAATTAGTGTCTTTTTCATAACGAACTCCACAGTTATGTTTTAGTTTTTATTATTTTCAGCCCCAAATTCGAGGCAAACTCCGCTGTTCTTCTTGGTGAAAATCAAGAAAAACGTCACTTAAAAAAACAGCAGGAAGAATTGAGGAAAGCTAACGGATCTTAAAGTGACCCGTTAGTTCAGATAGGTTTCGTGTGATTTTTTGAATATCCTGAGCGACTGAATCCACTTGTTGAACACTGTCAGTAGTACCTTCAGCCATATCACGGATATCCGTTACAAACATTTCAATACGAGAAGAGGTTTGTTCTTGCTCTTCAGTTGCCGATGCAATGCTATCGTTACGTTGACTAATTTCCATCACATCATTGGTGATCTGAATAAGAGATTTCTCCGCCACCAACGACTGTTCAACACAATTCTCAGCTTTGATTGCACTTTCCGAGATAATTTTTGACGCCATTTTAGCTTGCTCTTGCAGCTGAGACAGCACGGACTGGATCTCTTGCGTAGAGCTTTGTGTTCTTGATGCTAATGTACGAACTTCATCAGCCACAACAGCAAAGCCTCTGCCCTGCTCACCCGCTCTGGCCGCTTCGATAGCCGCGTTTAATGCAAGTAGGTTAGTTTGCTCTGCGATCGCGCTAATTGAATCTAGTATCGATCCTGCACTTTGCGTATTGGTATCGAGTTGCCCAACCACTTGAGAAGCTTGACGTACATCTGTGGTGAGTTCTTGTACCGCAAGAATAGTACTCTTGACTTGCACTTCGCCCATAGACGCTTGCTCGCTCGCACTTGTAGCAGACAAAGATGCATCACTTGCATTGTGAGCAATATCTTTAGCCGCGCTAAATAGCTGCTGTAACGATTGGGATACTTCTTCAATAGCCAAGTGTTGATTCTTGGACAAAGTGCGCGTGTTTTGGCTTGTGCTCACTAAAGAACGCGAAATAGAATCCAACGCCACCACGTTTTCAATGGTGTCTGTCACATTACGTTGTAAGTGAGAAACAAATGAATTAAACGAATCAACTAGTGGTTTAAGTTCATCGTTTTTCTCATGCTTCAGCCTAACTGTTAGATCACCTTCGCCTTCTGCTATGTCTCTCATTTTGTCACTGATATTGGCTAAGTCTTTACGTATTGCATAGACAACAAACCAGCCAAATAAACACAATGAAATCAATGCAGCAACACCAAGCACTCTCATGATCCGGTTTGAACGAAGATTGTTTTCTTCAAGGGAAGTTACCGAGCTTTCGAAATCAGAAATTCGAGCCTCGGAAAAGTCATTAACCCCTTTGGTTAAACCTTCTAGTATTTCACTGCTCTGTTTAGCCAGTTGCCCTGCTTCACTTAATGAAATATCTTCGTCAATCATTCCTTTAGCTATTCGATACGCTGAATCAAAGTAAGCTTTCGTACTTCTTTGAAGTTCAGTAATCGAATATTTTATGGATGGATCTAACTCAGACTGCAGTTTAAAGTTCGCAATAATCGCCTTGTATGTTGTGACGTTCATTGCCAATAATTCTTCATCACCCAACGTCACCGCTAAATTAAAACGTTCGGCGAGTTGAGGTATTAACACTCGATTCATCGAAGATGAGTCCATTATCGGATAGATAACTTCATCAATTCGATTTACTTGTTGATTGTTATTACTTAAGGCCCTTTCGCCCACAAATAAAATACTACTGAAGCCAGCAAAAGAAAAAAGGCACAAAGCCAAAACTTTATTTTTTATAGAAAGGGAAAACATCAAATATCCTTATAAACGGAATAATATACCGTGTCTTATTTGTAAGAATACTTGCGGGTGTACGCGGCTACAATTCAGATAAAGCATGATTACCATAAATAATTTCGATTAAACACATAAATACGGTAAATCATATGCACCTAGATTTGTAACAGTTATTAGCGCTTAGCATCAAGACTTCTATCGCAGACCAAAAGCTATGGACACTAAAACTCAATTCAATTCAATTCAATTCAATTGCTCTTTTAACCCGTGAATAACTAACATAGAAGCAATAACATCAAGTGGTCTCATTAAAGAATACGCCATCTTGACAATGTGCAACTTGACACCTAAATTGACCTTATAATCGAATTTTTGGGAATGACAATTTGACCTTATCGCCAGACCTAAGGGTTTTGATTGTAGACGACTCTAAGAGCGCCACCATTCTTATCAAACAGCAGCTAGTTGGTTTGGGGATTCCGCATAGAAATGTTTTCATTGCGACCAACTACCAACAAGCGATCAAAGCAGTCGAAAGTCACTCTTTCCATGTCCTTCTCATCGATTATCATCTAGAACAATCTTTCACTGGATTTGAGCTGCTAGGGATTCTCTATCGAAACCGACTGATCGATCATACCGTTGCAATTATATTGCTCTCTGGTGATATGCGTCAGGAAACGGTATTGACAGCTTTATCCGGCGAAGCGCACCACTTTATTTCTAAACCAATCAATACACTTGCTCTTGGAAAGAAAATTCAAACCGCCGTCTTTGAAGCAAAGCAAATTAGCCAGCTTACAAACCTATATCCAATCAATAATCAAGTAGCACTCAATTCAGCATTAAACATTCCAGGAAAGGATACCAAGGTACAGTTCGAAGCAACGCTTATCGAACACTTGATAGCACGCAAAAAGTGGGAATTGCTCTCATATTTACTTAATAAATCTGGAACGAACATGCATCCAACCAAACTGGTAGCAGAAGCTTTAATTTTGGACGGGTTGGGTAAGCCAAAGTCAGCCATAGACAAACTGCACAACTACCTTGTTGCGCAGCCTCTTTCTTTGAACGTGATTGATTGTTTAAGCTGTATTTACGAAAAACACCAGATGTTAATACCAGCGTTAAAATTGGCGATACGAGCCTTTGAATTAACACCGAGCATCAGCCACCGTGCGATTCGCGCCATCGATTTAGCTGAGAACGTCGACAATACTCAAGTTCTGATCAAGTTAGGGGAGATTTACGCTAACAGTATTTCATTAGCAGACCTCGACGTTATTCACTCTATATCGACCTATTTCAACGCGTTGAGAGCAACATATGAACGAGAAATGCATGTAACCAACAAAAAATTGTTGATAGAGCATGCAGGACAATTTACGACACAGGTTAATCTAAAACTACCAAATCACTCGCAAAATCAAATACTTTCAAACCTAGCGATTTTCCATTGTCATATTCTGATATTCGAAAAAAATGAAAAACTTGCTCATCATAAATTGGTAAAAGCGACTACTTTGCTTTCTCATCGTTTTTACGATGGCCCAACGGATTTACTCAACCAATTGTTACCTTTACTAGATCACTTTGGGGAATACTCTATGTACCGTGCAGTGACGAAATGTATCCTATCTCGCGGTGATCCTGTATTGCATCAAATTCAACCAGCAACACTGTCTCCTTCCACTTTGATAAACCTAGAAAGTGTGGATTCAGTAAATGACCTTAAGAACTATATTCACAATTACCCATATTCTGTAGCCGCTAAACTTGACTATTTATATGCTGTAAATAAAACTCAAATACAAGAACAACTTAGTGACGATTTCGTACAAGAAATCACCCAACTAGAACTTCCAGAAAAATGGAAGACATGGGTTAGCGACTTATCACTCAAGGGGTTTATCACCAAGCCACCTTGCCCATTTCCCACAATCAGCCGACGGGAGTCTATATGCTAGATTTTGACGCTTTAAACACCTATTTAGACAATGACCAAGAAGTCATTTTTGCAGTATTGTCTGTGTATCAAGAAGATCATGGCAACTCATTAGACGAGATAAAAGAGTTGGTACAACAACAAGATTGGGGCAAGCTTCATTTTACAGTGCATACTTTAAAAGGCATCTTAGCCAGTTTCGGCGAAGAAACGGCCACGGCGGCCTTGGAGCGAGTCGAGCAAAACACGCTCAATAAACTCGCACCTAAAGATGAGGATCTGTCCGTAATCTACAGCGAAGTGAAGATCATCAACAAACAGATTGATGAGGCGCTTAGCGCTTATTAACAGGCTCAATGTGCAACTAACCCGTTATTATCTTCTAGTTGTTCAGATACTCGATAGAATTAAACGAGCTAATAGAGTTTAAACTTGACTCGTTACACTTATCAGCAGGACAAGATAGAGAGTTGAAGTATTCTAAGTAGAACCTTAACTCTTGCCACTTTCTTTGACGCTAGCCTTCAAATCACACAAGCTATAAACGGCTATAAATTCACACCACCTATCTGGGAACACCAACGCATAGCTCACGCGTTATAACCCATGCATGTTCATGTTTTCAATGAAAAAGCAGTACATTTAATGAGATGCAAAATAGCTAAATATTTGTAGATCTTTTTGTGACAGGAGTATACGAAATTGCATTTTATTTATTGGTAAACGAGAAACTGTTATCTACACTCTAATAAAATCGAGCGTTAATCACTCAGTAGCATAATAATAAAATAAAACGTTCAGTCGGCTAAATAAGGACAAGGAAATGAACAAAGACAGTTTTGCTGCGTTCCAGGAGCTCACGGATCACCCTCCTACTAAAGGCTCATTGACTACCACGACTGAACCCTATGCGTATTATCTAAAGGATCTTGTGGGCATTGACCTTCTATCTCGTGAAGATGAAGTGTATTACGCTAAATTGAATTGCGCTGGTGATAAAAAAGCGCGCGATGTAATGATCGAATCAAACTTGCGCCTAGTTGTAAAAATCGCAAAAAGTTACCTAAAGCGTAAAGGTAATAACTTCACTCTGCTCGACTTGATCGAGGAAGGTAATATTGGCTTGATCAAGGCCATCGACAAATACGACCCAGAACCCGGCTATCGTTTTTCAACCTATGCCGTATGGTGGATTCGCGAAAACATCGAAGCCGCATTAATGAATAAGGGTCGGACTGTCCGCTTACCGGCTCATGTGTGCAAAGAAATTAATAGCCTCGCATCAAAGAAGTTAGATATAAGCAAAAAAATGAGTAAAGAAGTTTCTATCTCAGAGCTATCATCAAGTTCTGGCGTTAAGGTTGAGCGTGTCGATAAATTGGTGGCGTTAAGCGGATTTATTGACGTAACAACAACAGTAGGCATTAGCCATGCTCCACTTGTGTTGGAACAATGCGAAAGCGAATGCATCCCCGACCCTCAACAAGACTGTGAAGATCAATCATTCACACACGCGCTTGAGCAAATCATCAACACACTGCCACCGAAATTGCAGAAAGTGCTCATTCACCGCTTTGGTTTCTTTGATAACAAGGTGAAAACACTTTCGGAGGTGGGAGAAATGTTGGATGTAAATGTGTCGAATGAACGTGTTAGACAAATGCAGAAAGAAGCGATCGAAAGAATTCAAAAACGACTGAAATTTGATGGCTGGGTCTAAGCAATTAAGAACACAAAACTTAGCAACTAGAGCGCTGAATAGCTAGATTAGACATTTAAAGAACAATCATAAGGGTGAGCTTCAAAGCTTGCCCTTTTTGTTTGCCTACTTCGTTAAAACGTTTGAACGATCAGAAGTATATAAAGCAAAGTGCCATTTTGTTGGCTAAACAGTCTTACAGAGAAACATAGGAGTATTGATTACTTCAAGAAGTAACACGTTCACTGCGTAAAATAAGGTAATTCACATAGGTAGTTTCAAGGCAGTTTTGTTCCCACAAAGACAAGATGCGCTTAGTTGCAAAGTAATAGTCTTTATTCCTCAATAACATGCCAACCGTACGACTTAGTTTCTCAAACCGTACTTGGTCGCTTGCCGAAATATAATCGTCTTCACTTTGAATAATCGGAGCCAAACCATCGGCAAACCAATTGTTCAGAATTTCTCGCATCTCTAACTCAGATTCAGGCACATCGATACTCGACAACTCTCGATGTTGAGGTGGTGGCACTATGTATCTAGATGATTGTGGTGAACTGACATATCGATACATGTCGTCCCTCCTTTTAACTGACTCTTCTAATAATTAAGGACACTTTTATTCGTTCACAAGTTTTAATGTCCAGTTTTTTATAGCAGTTTTTAAATGAGAATAATGAACAATAAATGACAAATAAAAAGCCATGCAAACCCTCTCTGCATGGCTTTAATAAACGCAACGTTATGCGCCTATTTGCTTCTTAGTTCAAAAGACGACTGAACTCATTGGGTTAAATTTGGCTTTGGTCTAAGTCGTTGCCTTGATCAGTTCCAGTTTGAGAATCTGAATCGAAGCTGCCAGAATCGTCGGTGAAGTCAACACCTTGCTCTTGACCACCTGAACTTGTCCAGTCGCTGCCGCCAGACTCCATACCTGCCATGTCCGGTTGCTGTTCTTGCGTCGAACCTTGCATGGTGTATTGATCGTCGATCTCAACTTCAACAGAACCGCTTGCACCGTCTATTGAGCTACCCAAATCATCGTAACCTTGGAATTGCACCTCGCTAGTACCTTCGTACCCTTCTGGAAGTTCTACGGATACAGGCTGATCTAGGTTGCCACTGATTGTGAAGCTACCATCACCGTTATCCAGTGCGTTGCTCACAGTAGCGCCTTCAGGTAAGCCAGACATATCAGCGTAATCAACCGATTCGTTACCACTCACCTCATCTGGAACCGAGATAGAAATAGTATCGCCCGGTGCCGCTGTAACATCAGCCACGCTGTTCTCGACTTCAGTTTCAACATCTTGAACTTGGTCAACAGTTTGCTGAACCACATCTAGTTGTTGCTCTTCTGTTACTTGAGCAGCTTGAACTGGTGGTTCATCACTTTGTGCTGAGTTATCGGCTACTTGGATGCTTAAGCTGTGGCTTGATACTTCGCTGCCATCGTTGACTTCAACATTCATCGCTAAATTGCCATCGAAGTCTTCGTTTGGCCAGTATGTCCACTGACCTTCGCCTGATTCAGCGAAGAAGCCTGCATCATTCGCGTCGGCAACATCAGCAACTTGTGCAGAATCACTCACACCTAACTCATCCACCAGCTGTGACTCTGTGATGATTAATGAACCATCACCCGCTAAGACATAGCCTTCGCTTAGGGCTAATTCTTCGGCGTCTTGTATATCAACATTGAAGAAGCTTTCGATACGGTTTTCGCCATCGGTCGCTATAAATCCAACTTGAACATCGCCGGTGTAGTCTTCAGCCGGTGTGAATTGATAGTTACCTTGGTTATCGCTCTCAATTACGCCCTGACCTTCCATCAAGCTTACTGACTCAATGCGAAAGCTATCGCCTTCTGCATCGCTCAGGTTCGCTAACATGTCTTCATCAGTGAACGACAAGGTTGTATCCGCTGCTATTTCAGTGGTTGTGATGCTGTTAATTTCTGGTGCTGCATTCTCTCGCGAGTCACCTTCTTTCACGACTACGCCAGTTTGCTCATCATGAAGCACGCCGTCTTTATCAATCACGTAAGCAATGTCTGCTTCGCCAGTAAAACCTGATGCTGGCGTGAACGTCCAGGTGCCATCGCCATTATCGACAATCTCACCTTGGCTTCGGTCTGCTAGATGAACCAGTTTCACTTCATCATCGCTATCAGCATTCACATTCTCAGCTAAACCGATTAGGTCATCAGCGGTTAGGATGATGGAATCACCCGCTACAGTTTCAAAGTCACCTGAGTCGATGCCATCCTCAAACGCTTCCGGCTCATCTCCATAATCAACCGTTGTTGCGCTTACAGTTACGAAGAACTCGCCATGGAAGTCTTCTGGAGGCGTCATTTGAATGTTCGAGATATCCCAATCAAATAGGTCGATGTATTGACTTGGTTCGGTGATCATCACGGTATTCACGCCATCCGTCACCTCAAATCCAACCGGAAAACCTGTCATCACCAAGTTACTGAGTGTTTCTGAATCATCGACTAAGCCAACGTTCAATCCTAAGTGACCCGTTTCATCTTCACCGAAGACTAATGGACCGTCATGGTCAGTTGAAATAACCGCACCATCTGCGGCAGGACGTACGTACACAGGAACATCGAGAACCGTTTCGAACTCACCGTCACTTACGACAACTTGTAGGTCTGAAACGCCTGCAAAGTCACCCGTTGGTGTGAATGTCCAAGTACCATCGCCGTTGTCTGTTACTTCTCCGCCATCTTCACCGTCTGCGGTGATGATGCGTGAAACCACAAGGTCAGCGGTATCAATGTCACCGAACAAGTTCATCAAGTCGCCAGCATCAAAGGTGAACGCGCCATCTTCGTTTGTGGTCATCATTGCGTTGCCGACGTTAAATGGTGCGTCGTTAACCGGAATGACATCCACATTAAGCGAGCCATCAACCACTTCTTCACCATCAGTTGCTTGATAACCCAGTTCTACCAAGCCATTGAAGTCTTGAGTAGTCACTAAGTGATACATGCCATCTGGCTGCTGAGTTAAGGTCGCATTGGCTGGAGCACGAACCGTGATGCTTTCGATGCTGATCTCGTCACCATCAAGGTCTGTGACTTGATCCGCGATGTAAGCAGGGTCAATCACCATGACCACATCTTCTTCGCCTTGCATCTCAATCATTGGCGCTTCAGGTGCATCATTCACTGGCGTGACATCGATGTTACCGTCGACTGAAATTGTCTCTTGGCCATCACTAACGTTAAACGTCATTGGCACATCGCCATTGAAATTTTCGTTTGGCGTAAATGACCAAGTACCATCTTCGTTGTCTAACAACTCACCCAAGCTAGGATCGATTTGTAGACCAGAAGCTGACAGCTCGTCTGCGGTGTTATCGATGTCGGTAGCTTGAGCTAACAACATATCTTGTGTGATAAGAATGGTGCTGTCTTCGGCTGTGGTTAGTTCCACTTCCTCAGATTCTGGTCCATCGTTCACAGCCAGAACTTCGATACCTGCCGTTGTTGTTGCAGTCGCACCGTCGTCATCGGTCACGACCACATCTAAGCTGATATCACCGTTAAAGTTCTCACTCGGCGTGAAGGTCACAGTCCCGTTATCGTTTTGAACCAAGGAGCCGTCAGAGCCTGAATAAGTCACGCTTTCAAGCGACACTTCACCATCAACGTCTGAGCTATTAGCAATCAACTGCTCAGGGCTCAATGTGATGGTGCCATCTTCGTTCATTTGGTAAGACGTTGCGCCTGCCACTGGTGCATCGTTAACGTCTGTTACCGTTACGTCGATGTTTGCATCAACCGTCTCTGTACCGTCAGATACTGAGAAGTCCAGACTTACTTCACCGTTGAAGTTATCGTTTGGAGCAAAGGTGTAAGTGCCATCGCCATTGTCGGTAAACACACCCTCTGCGCCAGTGTAAGACACATCAGCAACTGAAAGCTCATCACCATCAATATCAGAAGCACCCGCTAGCAGTTGCTCGTCTGTAAAGGTAAGTGAACCATCTTCTTCAATGGTGTAAGCGACATCTTCTACAACCGCGATGTCATTCACTGGATTCACAGTAAGGTCGGCCGTTGCAACAACCGTTTCAGTACCATCAGAAAGGTCGAAGCTAAGGTCAATATCACCATTAAAGTCGGCATCCGGTGTAATAGTAAATGAACCATCATCGTTTGCCGTAACGGTAGCGTTATCACCCGCGGTTAGATTAGCCGCGGTAAGATCATCGCCGTCCAAATCCGATGCTTGAGCAAGCAGTTGTTCTTGGCTTAGCGTGATTGAACCATCTTCATCGACTGAGTAAGCCAAGTCACCTGATACTGGTGCGTCGTTGACGGCAATCACTTCAATACCAGCCGTTGTTTCAGCCGTTGCGCCATCGTCATCAATAACCGTCACATCAAGGTTGATGTCGCCGTTAAAGTTTTCGTTTGCTGCGAAGCTGTAAGTGCCATCACCATTGTCAGTGAAGATACCGTCCGCGCCAGAGTAGGAAACGTCGCTAACGGATACATCACCTTCAATGTCTGAGCTGTTCGCAATAAGCTGCGCTTCAGAGATGGTAATCACGTTATCTTCGTCAACGCTGTAGGTCGTTGAACCTGCAACTGGCAAGTCATTAACAGCAATGACGTCGATACCTGCAGTTGTTTCAGCAGTTGCGCCATCTTCATCCATTACAGAGACATCAAGACTGATATCACCGTTAAAGTTTTCGTTTGGAGCAAAGGTGTAAGTACCATCACCATTATCAGTGAACACACCATCGGTGCCGCTGTAGCTGACATCGCTGACAAACACTTCCCCTTCAACATCTGAACTGTTCGCCAGTAGTTGCGTATCGCTTAGGGTAATGCTGCCATCTTCTTCAACACTGTAAGCAGTGGTTCCAGCAACCGGTACGTCATTAATTGGGACAACTTGCACATCAATGTTTGCCGATACAACATCGGTACCGTCACTGACATCGTAAGTTAGGTCAACGTTACCATTGAAGTTCTCGTTTGGAGCAAAGGTATAAGTACCATCGCCATTATCCGTGAACACACCGTCGGTACCTTCGTAATTAACCGATTCGACAGAAAGGTTCTCGCCATCAATATCCGTTGCACCAGCCAATAGCTGTTCATCAGTAAAGATCAACGACCCATCTTCATTAATGGTGTAGTCGTGGTCGTAAATAACAGAAAGGTCGTTAACGGCTGTAACGGTGACGTCTAGTTCTGCTGGAGTAACACCACCGTTGCCATCGTCCACGTTATAGCTAATCGAGAATTCACCGTTGAAGTTCTCTTCAGGAGTGATGGTGTAAGTGCCGTCACCATTGTCAGTGATAAGCGCGTTCTCAATTGAGACGTCTCCAACACTTGGTTCGTTACCACCCGTTTCACCAGAGTCTCCATCTTCATCACCCGTTAGCAACTCAGAGATATTAATGCCGTTTTCATTCGCGAGCGCTTCTTCAGCCGTTGGCAAATCAAACGCATTCTCGCTGCCTACATCTTGGCTTGGAACTACAACACCATTAACGATATCAAACACATGCCAATGCTCACCCGTTGGATTGTCAGGCAAGTCTGGAGTAAAGGTCTCAACCAAAGTATCGCCAACAAACACCTGAACCTGCACATCTTCAACACCATCTACATCCCAACTTCTGTTGGTGTAGTTGTGTACTGAATAGTGCATGTCAGCATCTTGATAATTTGGAATAGTGATGGTTTCAGGGCCACCGCCATTTGTGTCATCAACATCTTGTTGGACGACATTGCCTTCACCAAGGTCGTGGCTCATATCGCGGTAATAGATATGGTCTAACTCATTGCCATTCTCTGTATCGTAAAGCCATAGGTGATTATCCATATCACGAGGGCTCTCACCCCAGGTCACGACGATACGCATATCTGTTTCTTCAAGGACTTCAGATATTGCGGTTACGCCACCATTGGTATCTTCACCTGCTGGTATAAGGAAGCTGCTGGTAATAGAGCCTTCTTGTTCAATAGTTACGGTACCTTGGTCAACAACTGGACCACTCACAGAGTAGTGACCAAATTGGTCTGTCACCGTAGTGTATGAGTGACCGGCGTTATCGGTCATTGTGACGTCTGCACCAACGACTGGGCTACCCGTTTCAGCATCCAGCACCGTACCGGTTACGGTCGTTTCATCGCCCTGCTCTCCGATAATTGCGGTCATGTCATCGTCTTCGATGTCAGTCGCGAATTGTAGGAGTTCTTCTTGAGTAATGGTGTACGAACCATCTTCTTCAATGGTTATCGCAACATCAGCAGAAACAATTGGCGCATCATTAACTGGATCAACCGTCAAACCTAAGTTAGCCGCAATCGGTGTGTCACCATCGCTGATACTGTAAGCCACATCGATGTAGCCATTGAAGTTTTCGCTTGGAGTGATCGAGAATGTGCCATCGCCATTATCGACAATCGTTGCATCATCTCCCACCAAGGTTAAGTCGGAAGCGACAAGATCACCACCTTCAATATCAGCGGCATTCGCAAGTAGTTGCTCCTGCGTGATCGTGATGACATTATCTTCATCAACGTTCGCGTAAACATCAGATGTCGTTGGCAAGTCATTAACTGGGTTTACCGTCAGATCGGCGTTTGCCACAATTGACTCTGTACCATCCGAAATATCAAAGCTTAGGTCGATATCGCCATTGAAGTTCGCATCTGGCGTTACCGTAAAGGTGCCATCACCATTATCAACAACGGTTGCATTATCGCCCGCACTTAGGTTGCTTGCCGTAAGCTCATCACCATCCACATCAGAAGCTTGAGACAGCAATTGCTCTTGATTCAGAATAATCGAGCCATCTTCATCAATGCTGTACGCCAAGTCGCCCGATACTGGTGGATCGTTAATTGGCAAAACATCAATACTTGCGCTGGTGGCAACTGTCGCACCGTCTTCATCTGTCACCACTACATCGAGGCTCACATCACCGTCGAAGTTTGCATTCGGTGCAAAGCTGAATGTGCCGTTACCGTTGTCAGTAAAGATACCGTCAGCGCCTGTATATTTAACGCTATCAATCGCCACTTCACCTTCGATATCAGAAGCGTTCGCCAACAGTTGCTCGGCACTGATGGTGATAACTTCGTCTTCGTTGACAGAGTAGCTGGTTGAACCCGCGACTGGTGGATCATTCACCTCAAGAACAGTAACTCCAGCTGTCGTTGCTTCCGTTGCCCCTTCTTCATCGGTAACAACAACATCTAGACTCACTTCGCCATTGAAATTTTCGTTTGGCGAGAAGGTATATGTACCGTTACCGTTGTCTTCGAATACACCATCGGCACCGCTGTAAGCCACACTATCAATCGCAAACTCACCTTCAATATCTGAAGAGTTCGCTAGCAATTGTTCGTTACTGATCGTGATGGAGTTATCTTCATGAACCGTGTAAGACGTGCTGCCCGCCACTGGTGGATCGTTCACCTCAAGTACACTAATACCCGCGGTGGTTGCTTCAGTTGCGCCCTCTTCATCGGTAACGACAACATCAAGGCTAACTTCGCCGTTGAAGTTTTCATTTGGCGAGAAAGTATACGTACCGTTACCGTTGTCTTCCAAGACACCATCGGCACCTGTGTAAGCCACACTGTCAATCGCGACCTCACCTTCAATATCTGAAGAGTTGGCAAGTAACTGTTCGTCACTGATAGTAATTGAGTTGTCTTCATGAACCGTGTAAGACGTGCTACCCGCAACAGGTGGATCGTTCTCTGGTGTCACGCTCACATCAATATTGGCTTGAACCGTATCGGTACCATCTGATACATCAAAACTGAAGTTCACATCACCATTGAAGTTTTCGTTTGGCGCAAAGCTGTAGCTTCCGTCGCCATTGTCAGTAAGAACACCGTCGGCGCCAGTGTAAGTCACACCTTCAACCGATAGGTCATCCCCATCGATGTCTGTCGCACCTGTTAGCAAGTCTTCGTCAGTGAAGTTCAAGACGCCATCTTCACCAATACTGAAGGCTTGATCTTGTGGTTGTGGTAAGTCATTAACCGGGTTAACAGTTAAGTCAGCGGTAGCAACAAGTGTGTCTACCCCGTCGTTGATGTCGAACGTTAGGTCAATATCACCGTTGAAGTTCGCATCTGGTGTGATGGTAAAGCTACCGTCATCGTTAGCGGTAACCGTCGCATCACCATCAACCATTAGGTTGGAAGCGGTTAAGTCATCACCGTCTACATCATTCGCTTGAGATAGAAGTTGCTCTTGGCTCAAGGTAATCGAACCGTCTTCCTCAACGCTGTATGCCAAGTCTCCTGATACTGGAACATCATTGATTGGTAAGACATCAACCGTAATATGAGTATCAACTTGAGCGCCGTCTTCATCTTGAATGGTCACATCTAACTGTACTTGGCCATTGAAGTTTTCATTCGGTGCAAAGCTACATGTGCCATCACCATTGATGGAGAAGATGCCGTCTGGGCCATCGTAGTTAATCTCGACGAGCTGTACATCACCTTCGATATCAGATGCGTTCAATAGAACTTGAGTCTCATTGAAGGTCAGTACAGAATCTTCATCGACAGTGTATGACGTTGGACCAGCCACAGGAGGGTCGTTTACCTCAAGGACTGTAATACCCGCGGTAGTCGATACGGCTGCATCGTCTTCATCCACAACAACCACATCAAGGCTAACTTCGCCATTGAAGTTCTCGTTTGGAGAGAAGGTATATGTGCCGTCACCGTTGATTTCTAGAACACCGTCACTGCCACTATAGGTAACACTATCAATCGCTACTTCCCCTTCAATATCTGAAGAGTTCGCTAGCAATTGTTCGTTACTGATCGTAATGGAGTTGTCTTCGTGAACGGTGTAAGACGTGCTACCCGCCACTGGAGGATCATTCTCTGGCGTCACGCTGACATCAATGTTAGCAGTTACCGTATCGGTACCATCTGATACATTGAACGAGAAGTTCACATCGCCATTGAAGTTTTCGTTTGGCGCAAAACTATATGTGCCATCGCCGTTATCTGTGAGAACACCGTCTGCGCCAGTGTAAGTCACACCTTCAACACTTAGGTCGTCCCCTTCAATGTCCGTTGCACCCGTTAATAGGTCTTGGTCATTGAACGTTAACACACCGTCTTCACCAACTGTGAACGCTTGGTCTTGCGCTCCTGGACCATCATTCACTGGTGAAACGGTTAACTCAAGATTGGTAGAGACAACATCATCACCATCCGATACATCAAATGTGAAGTTAACATCGCCATTGAAGTCAGCATCTGGCGTTAATGTGTAAGTACCATCACCGTTATCGGTAATCGTAACGCTCTCATCATCAGTTGCTAAATTCAGAGCGGTCAGCTGGTCGCCATCGAGATCACGAGCATTAGCTAACAAGTCTTCTTGCGTAATGATGATAGAACCATCTTCTTCCACAGTTGCAGCAACAGGAAGTGCTTCAGGTGCATGTTCAATGTGGGCGCCTGTCGCGTTAATGTAGATGGTTTGAGAGACCGTTTCAGAATCATCATTCGATAGCTCTGTTGCGGTTGCGGTTACATGAACTTCAAGCTGCTCGTTGAAGTCTTCTGGTAACTGGATTTGTAGCGCATTTTCGATTGCCGTTGTTGGTAAGTTCACCGTACCATCAGGACCAACCGTCACTTCACCGCTGTAGATTTGGCTGTTCACTTCACCCACATCGATTGTGAAGTTGAAGTCCGTGTAGTCAGCGTCACCACCGCCATACAAATCTTCAAAGCCGTAAACCAGCTCGCCGTCTTCATTAACCGTCGTACGAGTATGTTCGATACCATCTTGGTTTAGCTGAGAGCTTGAACCACCATGGAAGATCGCGTCACCGTTCTGCCCTTGCACTACGGTTTCGGTTCCATCTGCAGCAACAAAGACAAGTTGAGGATCAACCGTGTCCATGTTCGCTGGTGAACCATCCGCTGCACGGAACTCGTACTGACCGTCTTGCATCGCGTCAAAGTCATTGTGTTGATGTCCGTTTGGAATCAAGAACAAGTTGAAACTCTCACCTTCCTCGACTTGGAAGCTGAACTGATCTTGCCCAGGAACAAGGTCACCACCGCCATCAACTTGTGATGCGTTTTCATAAACGACTTCAACACCCGTGATGTTACCGTCTTCGTCAACTTTGTAGTAACCCGCGGTGTTTTGGTAACCTGCGGTTTCACCTTCAAACGTTACAGTGATTTCAGTATCGTTGTAACTGGTGATACCGTTATCTTGGTCATTCAGAACGCCTTCGTTATCGTATTGGATGACAGAACCTTCCGGCACACCATCAACCGTTACAGTCAGTGTTTCTGATAGATCTTGGTCGACAAGCGCCGCTGCAATGTTCAGTTCAACAATGCCGCCAGGCTCAACCAAAATAGCTTCATCATCAACGTTAACGCCGTCGCCATCGGTAATCACAAGATCTGGCGCATCCGCGACCGCTTCAATATGAACGTTTAGGTCTTGCTCTACTTCAGTTGTGCCATCGGTAACCGTAAAGCTGAACTGTAGGTCACCACTAAAGTGCTCTTCAGGAACAAAGCTGAACGTGCCATCGCCGTTATCGGTGACTGTGCCTTCATCGCCAGAATAATTGATACTGGTAACGCTTAAGTCATCACCATCAATATCAATCGCACCACTCAACAGATCTTCTTGAGTGAACAGGATGCTGCCATCCTCTTCAATGTGATACATGCCTGGAGCAACAATTGGAATGTCATTCACCGGATTAACGGTCAATGTCATGTCATTAGATGTGCTTAGCTCTCCGTCACTTACCTCATAAGTAAATGCAATATCACCGTTGAAGTTTTCAGAAGGTGTTACTGTGTAAGTACCGTCACCATTGTCTACAATGCTGGCATTTGGATCATTGGTTTCCAGCGCACTCGCAAACAGCTCATCACCATCTTGATCGCTCGCGCTTTCCAACAACATCTCTTGTGTAACGAGAATTGAACCATCTTCGTCGACATCTGCAACCATTGGCGTCGCTTCTGGCGTGTCATTGACGAACTCAACTTTTAGGTCAATGTTTGCAGCCACCACGTTGGTGCCGTCACTCACATCAAACGTTAAGTCAACATTGCCGAAGAAACCCTGCTCTGGCGTTAATGTGTATGTACCGTCACCGTTGTCCGTGACTTCTACCGTGTCGCTCGCGCTAGTCACATTCACAACAGACAGCGCATCGCCTTCAACGTCTGTCGCTTGTGCTAATAGTTCAGCTTCGGTAATGGTGATTGCTTGACCATCTTCCGTTGTGAAAGACATGTCTGGAACGTCTGGCGCATCGTTGATTGGATTTACGATCAGGTTAAGATCGGCTGCCACTGTCTCAATTGCGTCAGTGACATCGTAAGTGAACTCAATCTCACCAAAGAAGTCTGCACTTGGTGTGATTGTGAAGCTACCGTCTGAGTTTTCTACAATAACCGCATTTGGATCGTTGGTCGCAAAGTTAACCGCTTCAAGGTTGTCACCATCGACATCGGTTGCATTCGCCAACAAGTCCTCTTGCGTAATGGTGATTGAACCATCTTCATCAACCGCCGCTTCAATTGGGCCGCTAACTTCAGGGCCTTCGTTGACAATTTCAACGTCGACTGTTGCAATGCTTGGCGCGCTTGCTTGACCATCACTGATATCGAAGGTCAGATTCACTTCACCAGAGAAGTTCTCTGCAGGCTCGAAGGTGAAGGTATTATCACCGTTATCCGTTAAGGTACCTTGCGTTTGGTCTGCAAGTAGTAGGTTTTCAACATGAAGAATGTCACCATCAACATCGGTCGCACCAGACAATAGGTCTTTCGCTTCGATGATCATGGAGCCGTTTTCAAGCATTTGGGTGTGTAGCGGCTCACCTGGAACAGGAATATCGTTGACTGGTATAACTGTTAGATCTAGGTGCGTTGCTACTTCATCGGTGCCATCGAAGACTTTGTAATCGATGTCGATTTCACCATTGAAGTTTTCATTCGGCATGAAGGTAAACGTGCCATCGCCGTTGTCGACCAAGTCACCGTGATCACCACCGTAAGTGATGTCAGAAATAGACAGCGTATCGCCTTCCACATCTGTAGTGTTCGCCAATAAATCATCAGCACTGAAAGTAATACCTTGGTCTTCGTCTGTCGATAGCACCATTGGACCAGAAACGATTGGTGCATCATTCACCGACTCGAAGTTAATGTTAATGATGTTGTCGTCGGTCAATTCACCATCGGTAACTTGATAACCCAGTTCGATTTCACCATGGAAGTTTTCATCCGGTGTTACCGTCCAAGTACCATCACCATTATCAGTCAGTGTTGCATGCTCTGAGTTTTCACCCACCAGCTCTAGATTTTGAATATCAAGGTCGTCGCCATCAATATCAGAGGCTTGTGCCAGTAACTGTTCTTCTGTAATCACAACAGAAGCAAACTGAGCAGAACCTTCCGTATCGATAGTGATATTTGGAAGATCAGCCGTTAGCTCGATTTCGTTGTCACCCGCATGGATGTTCAACTCAACCGTTTCAGTGATTTCAGAACCGTCTACACCAATCGAAGTAAACACGGCTTCATCATGACAGGTTTGTGACACTGTCATGTTTTGAACGACGTAAGTACCATTTCCTTGTACCGTACCGAGTTCAAAGTAAGACACAGGTTCAGAGACGGTAAGCGTGTAATCAGTCTCATAACCACCACGATCTTCTTTGTGGTAAGTCATCGAGTCAATTAGGTCGCCATCCTCATTGAATGCTTTGATTTCTACTTCTGTAAAGTGACGTGAATCTTCCATGAACCAACCACCTAAACCATCTAGGTGGAAACTGATTTCGTTGATGTCTTGGCCTTCAACTGAAACAGTCAGTTTTTCATCACCACTCAGCCCTTGGCGATCGGTATCACCAAGGCCGTGACCAATGTGTGTGTTACCATTCCAAGCGCCAAGTGGATCATCGTTACTTTGAACCGTTACCGTTAAGTCGCCATCCGAGAACTCACGCGTGTATGGGTCTACTTCTGTGCCCCAATCGTCTACGCTCGCATTATCGTCGAAGGTACCAATTTGCGTGGTATGTGTTCCTTCAGCCAGAGCACCCTCACTTGGAACAAAGCGTACTTCTGTATCAGCAGGCACTTCTTGTCCGACTTCCAGTACTACCCACTCATTGTCAAGATTTGCTTCGATGATGCCGTTTTCTGGTGCTTGATCCAGGCGTAGTGCCGGCTCTTCACGAAGCGTCACACCAACCGTTTGGTCTTCTTGTGCTTGAATGAAGATTTCTTCGCCCGCTTCTGGCGCATCATTAACTGGGTTAACCGTTAAGTCGAGTGTGGTTAGAACTTCATTGTCACCATCACTGATGCTGTATGTAAAGTCCAACTCGCCATTGAAGTTCTCTGTGTGCGTGATGGTGAATGAACCATCGTCATTAGTAACAATTGTTGCGTCTGGATCGTTGGTTTGTAAGTTAGATGCCGTTAACTCATCACCTTCAACGTCAGTTGCATTCGCAAGTAACTGCTCTTGAGTAATGGTAATTGAATTATCTTCGTCTACCTCAGCCTGAATGTCCGAAGTTTCAGGTCCATCATTCACAGCAATAACATCGATGCCAGCGGTTGTTGTTGCGGTTGCACCGGCTTCATCAACGACAACTACGTCTAGTGAAATATCACCATCGAAGTTTTCATTTGGCGTAAAGGTGTAAGTACCATTACCGTTATCAACAAACGAACCGTCGTCACCAGCGTAAGTCACGCTCGATAGAGCAACGTCACCTTCAACATCGGAAGAGTTCGCTAATAACTGCTCATCACTGATCGTGATTTGGCCATCTTCTTGAACTGTATAAGACGTTGAACCTGCGACTGGAGGATCGTTCTCTGGCGTTACGCTGACATCAATAACAGCAGCCGTTGAGCCTGTGCCATCAAAAACATCGAATGAGAATTGAACCTCACCATTGAAGTTCTCGTTTGGAGCAAAGCTGTATGTGCCGTCACCATTATCACTAAGAACGCCGTCTGCGCCAGTGTAGAGCACGTTTTCAATCGACAGTTCATCACCATCAATATCTGATGCTCCTGCGAGTAGGTCTGCGTCTGTAAAGAGTAGTGTGCCGTCTTCTTCAATTGAGAACTGTTGATCTTGCGCTTGTGGCAAGTCATTCAGCGGATTCACGGTAATGTCTAGGCCAACTTGAACTGAACCACCGTCGTTATCGATGATATCGAAGTTCAGGTCTAGGTCACCGTTGTAGTCTGCGTCTGGTGTAATGGTGTAGCTGCCATCGTCGTTTTGTTGGATGGTCGCGTTTTCATCGGTCGACAGGTTAATAGCTTCTAGGTTTTCGCTATCAATATCACCCGCTCGAGCTAGCAATTGATCCTGGCTCAGAGTGATCGAGCTATCTTCATTAATGGTATAAGCCAATTCACCAGAAGTCGGTGGATCGTTGATAGGTAGTACATCAACATTAATATGAGTATCAACCGTTGCGCCGTCTTCATCTTTAATGGTCACACCCAGTTGAACTTGACCATTAAAGTTTTCATTGGGTGCAAAGCTACATGTACCATCACCATTTACGATAAAGATTCCGTCCGAGCCGTCGTAATTGATGCCGACTAGCTCTACATCGCCCTCAACGTCAGAGGCATTCACTAAAATCTGAGATTCGCTGAATGTAAGAACAGAATCTTCATCAATGGTGTAAGACGTTGGACCTGCAACCGGTGGGTCATTCACTTCTAGAACGGTAATGCCCGCGGTGGTTTCATCAATCGAACCATCTTCATCAGCAACAATCACGTCAAGGCTAATATCACCACTGAAGTTTTCATTAGGAAGGAAGGTATAACTGCCGTCACCGTTGTCTTGGAACACACCATCTGTGCCGCTGTAGGTCACGCTATCAATCGATACCGCGCCTTCAACGTCAGATGAATTTACTAACAATTGCTCATCAGAAATAGTAATGGCATTGTCTTCGTTCACCATATATGAGGTAGAACCCGCAACTGGCGGATCGTTCTCAGGCGTGACGCTAACGTCAATGTTGGCGCTGACTGTTTCTGTACCATCAGACACATCGAAACTGAAGTTCACATCACCATTGAAGTTTTCATTTGGCGCAAAGGTATAAGTACCATCACCGTGGTCGGTCAGTACGCCATCGCCACCTGTATAGCTAATACCTTCTACGGTTAGGTCATCACCATCAATATCGCTCGCACCAGTCAATAGATCGGCATCAGTAAATTGCAGCGTACCGTCTTCCTCAATACTGAATTGTTGGTCTTGAGGAGCGGGTAAATCGTTAACTGGATTAACAGTAAGATCTGCAGTTGCTTGAACCGTGTCAGTACCATCATTGAGGTTGAATTGAATATCAATGTCACCATTGAAGTTCGCATCTGGTGTAATGGTAAAACTACCATCATCATTAGCGGTTACTGTCGCGCTACCATCAACCGTTAGGTCGCTCGCAGTTAGGTCTTGGCCTTCAACATCAGACGCCTGAGACAGCAACTGTTCTTGGCTCAATGTGATTGAACCATCTTCGTTAACGTTGTACGCCAAGTCACCCGATACTGGCGCATCATTAATTGGCAGAACATCAACATTGATGACAGTATCAACTTCTGCACCATCTTCATCACGAATAGTCACATCAAGCTGAACTTGGCCATTAAAGTTCTCATTCGGAGCGAAGCTACAAGTACCATCGCCATTAACCGAGAAGATACCATCTGGGCCATCGTAGCTAATACCAACAAGCTCAACGTCCCCTTCAACATCAGAAGCATTAAGTAGCACTTGCGATTCATTGAATGTCAGTACTGAGTCTTCATCAATGGTGTAAGACGTTGGGCCTGCAACTGGCGGATCGTTCACTTCAAGAACGGTAATTCCAGCGGTTGTGGCATCGGTTGCACCTTCTTCATCGGCAACCACTACATCTAGAGCGATTTCACCATTGAAATTCTCGTTTGGTGAGAAGGTGTAAGTACCATTACCGTTGATTTCAAGGACACCATCGCTACCCGAGTAAGTCACGCTGTCTATGGATACATCACCTTCAATATCTGAAGATGTTGCCAATAGTTGTGCATCAGAAATGGTAATCGAATTATCTTCATTCACCGTGTAAGACGTTGAACCCGCGACTGGCGGATCGTTCTCAGGAGTCACGCTAACATCAATGTTTGCAGATACGGTATCGGTACCATCAGACACATCGAAGCTAAAGTTAACCTCACCATTAAAGTTTTCATTTGGCGCAAAACTGTATGAGCCGTCACCATGGTCTGTCAGTACCCCATCAGTCCCTTCATAACTGATGCCTTCAACCGTTAAATCATCACCCTCAATATCGGTTGCGCCTGTAAGCAGGTCTGAATCGGTAAATTGTAGAGTTCCATCTTCTGCAATACTGAACTGTTGATCTTGAGGAACTGGTAGGTCGTTAACTGGGTTAACCGTAAGGTCTGCTGAAGCTTGAACTGTGTTAGTACCATCTGAGATATCGAAGTTGATATCGATATCGCCATTGAAGTTCTCATCTGGCGTGATGGTGAAGCTGCCGTCGTCGTTTTGAGTAACCGTCGCATCACCGCCAACTGTTAGGCCACTAGCAGTTAGGTCATCGCCTTCCACATCAGACGCTTGCGATAAAAGCTGCTCTTGGCTTAGACGAATCGAACCATCTTCATCGACTGAGTATGCTAGGTCGCCAGATACCGGCGCATCATCAACCGCTGCCACACTTACATCAATGTTCGCAGACACCGTATCGGTACCGTCAGACACATCGAAGCTGAAGTTTACGTCGCCGTTGAAATTTTCATTTGGCGCAAAGGTGTATGTGCCGTTATCGTTATCGGTAAGAATGCCGTCGCCACCATCGTAGGTCACACCTTCAACCGTTAAGTTGTCGCCTTCAATGTCTGTAGCACCTGTTAACAGGTCCGCATCAGTGAAGATGAGTGTGCCGTCTTCTTCTATTTCAAAGGTTTTATCTTCTGGTACAGGCGCGTCATTAATAGGACGAACCGTTAAATCAATTGCGCTGCTTACGGTATCTTGGCCGTCGCTGATATCAAAAGTTAGATCAAGTTCGCCGTTAAAATCTGCAGAAGGAACAACCGTGAAAGTGCCATCACCATTATCTTGAACCGTTGCATCTGCGCCGACTTGAACGTTAGAAGCAACCAGTTCATCTCCATCAACATCACTTGCGTATTCGAGTAATTGTTCTTGAGTGAATGTTATGGAGCCATCTTCATCCATGATGTATGCCAGGTCTTGTTCTACTTCTGGCGCATCATTTTCACTTTCTACTTGGATTTTGAACGTTTCGCTTACTGTTTCAGAATCAAAGTCATCCTCTACTTCACTGATGCTCTCTTCATCAGAAGCTTGAACATCAACTGCAAACGTCTCTTCTATCGTTTGTGAATCTAAATCGTCATTAGCTTGTTGCTCACCAGAATCAGAAGAATCAGCGTTAAGCGAAGCAGATGTTGTTGCTGCTTGACCTTGCCCTTCATTACCTTCCGCATCTGTCCCACCGTCAGAAGACGTGCTTTCTCCACCACCTACAGCTTGAGCCCCTGCTCCTGAGCCGCCACTCCCAGCTGTGGCACCATCTGTGCCTGTCTCTGTTGCTGCACCATCAACCACGTTAGATTGAGCAGCATCTGAATCACTACCGCTTTCTGTTGTTTCTTCTTGAACAGCCGCGCCAGAAGCAGAGGCATCTTCAGCATTGCCTGCACCACTCGGGTTATCTTCTAAAGCCTGGTTTATTTCGTCTGCCGCATCCGTATTTTCAGCACCCGTCGCTACCGTCGACGCAATCGTATTTTGTTGATTTTGTTGATTCTGCTGTTGGGAGGGCGTACCCGCGTCGTTCGTGTCCGTCTGTTCTACCGCGTCATTGAGATCTTCATTTTGGTTGTTTTGGTTATTTTCGCCTGCCATTACAGCCTCCGTTGCTACTAGCTAACTGATCGTATTTAGAGGCATTAAAGGACACCATTTTGGAAAACCAAGTTTTTATACAACTTTTTTCATATTTTTGTTTTTATACATAAAGAATCAAAAAAAATTTGAAAACTGCTTTTAAAGATCCTTAGTTATTGTGATTAAAGCAATTAAGGCAGTGGAATGATGATAGACATGACGAATTTGTTGCGTTCAATCGACAACAACCACAAAGGGCTGCAATTGCTGTTAGGCGACTTTTATAAGAACTTCTCGGACGCACCAATGAACATAGAGACACTTCATAAAGGGAATCGTTTTGACGAACTCAACAACTACTCTAAAAAATTGAAGACCATCTTAACGTTGTTATGTGACCAAGACCTGCCGCCAAAAATGGCTAAGCTAGAACATTTGAGCAAACACGAGTTCCCTGCACCGGAAGCGCTTTTAGAGGATGTAAAAACTGAACTACAAAACGTCAATCGACAAATCAATCACTTGCTGGATATTAAGGAAGTGGTCGATGACAAGTCATCGAGGTAGGTCATGAGTAATAACCAAATAGAGCACCACCTTAGAAAAGCACTCGTTTCTAATAACGAGGCTTCGAAGGTGACGGCAGATGACACCATCGTACTTGCGAGTGCCATGACCAGCGTTCATAAAACCTTGCTCATCATCTTCCTGCTCGCTTTGGTCGCTATCGCCGTGGCGTCACAGGCGCGCATTGACATTGTCGTTTCTGTGCGTGGTGAGCTGCTGTTGGAATCTGACGTTGAGAAGGTTCAACACTTAGAAGGCGGCATTTTAGAAGAGCTGTTAGTCAGAAAAGGTGAAGTTGTATATGAAGGTCAACCTATTGCCCGAATCCGCTCACTCGACCGCAACACCCAACTCGATACCGTGAACACCGAAATCATTCAGTTAGAACTCGACAAGATTCGTTATGAAAGCTTGCGCGACATGATCGAACCAAACTTTGCATCTTATATCGAAAAATATCCAGAACAAGTCCAAGTCAACATGAACACTTGGCAACAAGAATTTTCCAAAAACCGTTCAAACGAAGAGCTCATCACTCACGATATTAAGCACAAGAACTCGTTAATTCGTTCAATGCTAAAGCGTCGCAAAAGTTCAGAAAATCAACTATCTCTAATACGCAAACAGCTCAACATCAAAAACACGCTCTATAAAGAAGAGATGGCGTCTTATGTCGATGTTCTCAACATGAAAGTACAAGAGTCCAATATGGTACGTGAGATTGAGAACCTTGACGAGTCGGTCATGAACGAACGTTTTCAGCTCGACAAACTCGAGAAACAACATCGAGATTTGGTTGAGAACCGTAACTCCGAGTACCAAGCGCAAATCATTCAGGCCAATAAAGATCTCAAACTGAAACGGATCCTACAACCGCAGCATTCCGACAAGGTTGACCGCTTAATCGTCTACTCGCCAGTTGATGGTGTGGTCGACAAACTGCACTTCAATTTCCGTTCAGCTGTGATTCCGCCAGGCGAGAGTATCGCAGATATTGCCCCAATAAATAATTCGCTACACGGTGAAGCGAAGATCCCGCGTAAAGACATGGGGTTTGTTGAAATTGGCCAAGCGGTGAAAGTAAAAATGGATACTTATAACTTCGCAAAATATGGATTTGTTGAGGGAACCATCGCCTCAATCAGCCGTTCATCCTATGAAGAAGAAGATGCTGAATTCTATTTGGCAGAGATTGAGATTGATCGAAACTTTCTTGAACGAGGAGGCACTCAATACAAGTTATCGCCTTATATGGAATTTACCGCCGATGTAAAAACAGGCTCGCGTCGCGTGATCGAATACGCAGCGAAACCTGTGATGTCTGCCATCGAAGATGCATTCGATGAGAGGTAATCAATGAGCGGAAAACCTTCTTATAACATTTCCGTACCCGCTCTACGTCTGAGCATATTGTTCAGCGTGGTACTGGCGGCGCTCGCTTTCTATTTATACTTTTCTTGGTCGAAAGTCGATTCGGTTGCGCAAGTGCAAAGCGCCCCACTTCTGATACAAGCCCAAAAGCTCAATCAGACCATAGAACTGGACATCCAAACCTTACAGTACTGCTTACAAGCCAATAATTGCAGTGCCAGTGACTTGAGCCTTTCTACCTTGAAGAGTGAAATCGATGAGTTTAGGTCTTTGGCTTCTTTGAACAAAACTGAATTTAGTTTGGTTGGCGCGACTGAATACACCCAACTTGAATTAGCTATCAATCGCTTTTCCGACAGTACGAAAACACGCAACGACGTACTCGACTTATACCTGTCGCTGACGAACAACTACCTGCAGATGGACGACAACTACCGCACCATGTTTAACAACCATGCAAGCGACTTAATGTCAGAGAAAAACGAGTTCTTTGTCTGGTTGCTTATGGTGGTCATGATATTGGCCGTGATTGCCGTTTTTTCTAACTCAGTTGCCATGTTGAAACTGAAGAAATCCAGCTCTAACGAGCGAGAAATCGACTATGAGTTTGATGCGCTCTATCAAGAGCTAAAGGAACTCGATTTACAAAGACTCGAAGAGCTTCTTAATGAAGTGAGCATCAACCCCAAACAACGCCAAATCTACTCTCACCTCAAGCTGATTTTTAGTAAATTGGAAGACCAAAAACGCAATAATGATCTCTACAAACAGCTTTACGCACTGATTGGTTACGAGATTCGCGGAATCACCAACACCATCAACGGTGGAGTCCAATATCTGGTTCAAGAAACCGATGAAAACGGCGTATTGATGGCGAAGGATATTACCTCTGCGTGTAGTACCTTGTCTGAGTTAGCAGAAAACTATAACCGATTGATTTCACAGGGTACGGAAAGTAAGTCGAAAGAATTTTCTCTACTGAGCGTGTTGTCTGAATTGATGATTCATATCAGCGCCAAAGTTCAGAGAAACGAAGGTCAACTTGACTGCTTTATCTCTGACAATTTGCCGAACCGTGTTGAAGGCCAATCCACCAGCTTATTCTGGATATTGTTCCTGCAGCTTTCTAACGCCATCCAACTTAAATCAAACAAGAAGTTATTCGTGACGATAGAGTCTGGCGCGGCTTCCGATATGGAAAATACGCGTGTCACCATCAATCTCAACTTCCTTTCAACGTTGGATGTATCTGTAGCTAAGCTCAATAAGCTTCATTGGAGCGCTCACAAGCACCATACCGCTAACACCGACGACTTAGCGAAAAGCGTTTTAAAAGATTACGGCTATTACGAAAGTCACTGGTTCCAATCGGGTACACAAGAACGTTTTCAGATCGAGCTTGATCTCAAGGCTAAGAATTTCCATACAGAGAAAACACGCTTCGACGGCAAGCGTTTACTGCTTTGCGCCAATACACAAGTTCGTATCGATGTAATGAAGAAAATGCTCAGTAACTTGGGGCTTGATATCACTGAAATCCGCACTGCAAATGAGTTGTTTTCAGCGGCGAAGACCTTTGGTGAGTACGATGCCATCATGCTGACCGATACCTTTGAACCTAACAAGCTGCCATCACTGAGCAAAACGGTGAAATCTCAACTTAAGAGTCATCCAAATACCAAGCTGTTGCTGTCAGTAACTAATACTCAGCATGCACAAGAGTGTCACAGCTTCGTCGATAAGATCATCAACTCCCCTGCGATTCCTTACGAGTTTATTCCGAACTTACTTACCATTATGGAAGCAGAAGCATCAGAAGAGCAGATGGAGAACAGTTCGTTCCTTATCGTAGAGGATGACCGAGTTCAGCAGATCTTACTTAAACGAATCCTCACCAAACAAGAGTATGAACCAGACACGGTTGGCGATGGCGCTGACGCAGTGGAGCACTTCATGAATAAACGTTCTGACATCATCTTCATGGACTGCATTATGCCAGGTATGGGGGGCATTGAAGCGACTAAACGCATTCGCCAATTTGAACAAGATAACGAGAAAAGCCCTTGCACCATCATAGGGGCAACCGCATTGACCAGCAGTAATGAACACCAGGCTTGTATTGAAGCCGGAATGGATTACGTGATCAGCAAACCTTACAAAAGCGACCAAATCATCAAGGTGATCAACAAGTATGTGGCGGTACAGAAACTTAACTAGCAGCATTATGGCTGCGCTTGCATTCAGCACGATACCTTCAGCATCGGCGACGACCCTGCTTGAGGCAGTAGAACTCGGCCTGCAAAACAGCCTGTCTCTTCGTGCCAGTGATAAAGGTGTGGAAGAGAACGAATACAATATTGGGATCAGCCGATCTAAGTTTCTTCCTTCACTCAATGGTGCAGCCGATACCACATGGAATGAAAACGAAACCTTGTTATCAAGCGTGCCCGACGAAACCTCTAGCTATAACTCAAACAGCTACAGCCTTTCCCTTTCCCAATCGATATTCAATCTGGGTGATATTTTTAAATATGGCACGGCAAAACTCGACTTTAATATCGAAGAGATTAAACACGAGAACAAAATCCAGAGCACCATTTCTGAAATCGGCTCTCAATACTTCGAGTATTTGAAAAACAATGCGCAAATAAAAGCGACCAAAGTCGAACTTAAGTCGTCTGAGACTCGTGAACATCAGATGCGACGTAACGTAGAATTGGGGAACACAGCCGCCAGTGAGCTGTACGAAGTTATCGCTCAAAAAGAAGGCGTGTCGAATCGATTAAGAACCTTGCAAAAAGATCGCCGTGTCATTCTCAACGGGCTATCCATTCAGATTCAGTACCCTATCACTCCGTCACAAGACATATACGAAAGTGTGCCTTTAAAAGAGATAAACGAAACCGAACAACGCTCTATCATGGATCAAGCGTTAAAGCTCAACAACGACTTGTTAGTGGCGAAGAAAAACGTCGAGAGAAGCCGCAGAAGCTTAAAAGAAAGCGGTTCGAACTTCTTACCTACCGTGTCACTTTCAGCCAATTATCGTCATGATGACGCCAATAACTACGACAAAACCGACATCACAGCGACAGGTGAAAGTAACTCAACCAGCGTTGGCTTAAATCTAGCCGTTCCTATCTTGTCTGGTGGCTCTGATTACTACGGATATCAAAAATCATCGACCGCCATCGAGCGTACCGAACTGCTTTACCAAGACTCCCTTTACACCACCCGTAACAGCGTAAATACTGCAGTGCTCAACATTAATGATTTCTCGCAATCTATCAGCAGTTACGAAAACATCATTCGCGCCAACTATGCGTCTTATAAAGGGATCCAAAGGGCTTACCAGTTAGGCACCCGTACCATCACCGATTTGCTTGCCGCAGAAAGTAAGCTATTCAGCGCCTTAAGAGATTATGAAAGCGCACGATACGACTACATCATCGAAACCATCAAGCTCGAACAAACAAAAGGCTTACTCTCGATTCAATCTATCGAAAGCATCATGCAATTAATGAGTGATATCGAAGGGCGAAACAATCAAGAATTAGTGCCTAAACACCTTCTCTCAACTGAGTCGTTGAAAACAGGAGGTCGTAATGCAAACTGAGCAGTTTTCTCAAAAGATCAATACGGCAGATAAGTGTTATCTAACTTTCTCTACGATAATTTCCACTCTGTTTGGCTTGGTGTTGCCCTTTTCTATTCTGATCATTTTTGACCGAGTATTACCCAATCAAGCACAAGACACGTTGTTCTTGCTGTTCGCGATTATCTTGATTTCTATCTTCCTCGACTACCACCTGAAAAATCAGGAAGAAAAGATTTCCTCTGTCATCATGAGGCAGTTTGAGACCAACTTAACCAACAAGGTGTTCCAATCAATATGTTTGGCTGAAATCTCTAAATTTCGCCGCTTAGAACCGGGCGAATACCTAGAACGAATCTCAACCATTCCTGAGTTGAAAACCTTCTTTGGCGGCGAATCAGTTCGAGCCCTGATAAACCTTGCTGTCAGCGTGATCACCATCCTCATTATTGGTCTAATCAACATATGGGCTGGCGTGACGCTTCTGATTGCCTCGCTCACCTTAGCCATTTTCGCTTGGAGCCTTTCTAAACAAAAGATTGGCAGCCTACAAAATAAGTCCGATATAGAAGGATTAACCACTTCTAAAATCATTGAAATTATATCTAGCCCCCTAGATATCAAAGCGAGAAATATGGAATACCGCGTTGAAAGCCTGATGACACAAATGGTCGAAGAGCGTGAAGTGGAGAACATCAAATACGAACAGATTGAATCGAACTTTGGCTTGATCTTGGCGCTCATCCAACAGCTTTCCATTGCTTGCGTTGTTGTAGTACTAGCAACCGCCGTTATCAACATGGAATCAAGCCAAGGAATCATGGCCGCGATCATCATGCTGACCAACCGTTACTTCGCGCCCTACCAACAAGTGATGCGTACCGCGAGTCGTTGGGAATTAAACAAACTCCACATACAACGTATCGCCGAGCTTCTTGAGTTGGCAGCGTCTGTTGAACACCAACATGAGACAACGGAAGTAGAACGTATTTCTGTTAAATACTCAGAAAAACAGCGTATTGAATTCGAACTCGGACAAGCCTATTTACTGACAGGGAAAAGCGGCTCAGGCAAGACTCATCTCGCCAACTGTATTACGCGGCAGAACAGCGATAACAAACTGGACATTATGATTAATGACACGCCTTTAAATGACGTCAATTACAACGTTTGGCGTAACAGCGTGCTAATGGTTGATAAAACAAGCTCGTTCGTAGAAGGGACGATTATCGATAATCTCACCTGTTTCCGACCAAGCTTGAATAACACGGCGTTTGCACTGTGTGAAACGATGAACATCAAGGCGCAAATTGACGGGCTTCCTGCCGGTTTTTATACAGAACTCAAAGGGCACATGCGCAATCCATTCTCTCGCCAAGTTGGATATGCTCTGCTATTAGTCCGAGCCCTGCTCGCCAGTAAATGTGTATTGATATTTGATGATATCGATTGTGTATTTGATGAGGAATTTGCACGGGTTGTGCTAACCAGTACAGCTTATCGTGCCAATGACAAAATCCTAATCATCGCCAGCAATAAAATGGACAAACTTAACCACCGCCTCAAACGCGTAAAACTTACCGGAGGTGACCAATGAGTATCCTTGTAGACTTCAATAATGTTCCACAACGTGTCTTGGATTTTGAATCTAGCGGATACGACGAACGTTACAGTCAATCTCCTCTTATTCGTGGTTTGGCCTACACCCTGATAGCACTCGAATGGGAAGGCACTCCTGCTATACTCAGCGATGCTTTTATTCCAAAATCTAAAGACGGCGACAGCTTTACAGCAACCATCGAGCGCCTTGGGTATCGCTGTGATGTGACCAAGCTAAAGACACTCGATAATATCGATAAGCACCCTCATCCATGCTTTATTGAAATAGAGAATCTAAGTGCGATTTTCTTAGGCACCAAAGATGGAAGGCTGCTGTTGTTTGATTACACAAACAACAACACCATTGAATACCCAATGTGTAAAAAGCCCTGTTTACTGATTGCTATTAGTGAATATTCTCGTCTGTTCCGAGAACCACCACCGGAATCTCAAGACAGAAGTAATTGGATTAAATACGCTTTTTATCGTTACAACAATGAACTCAAAAGCCTGATTATCTTGAGCTTCGTGATCAGTATTCTAGGTGCGTTGCAGCCGTTCTTTATTATGAGCGTGTATAACTTCGCTCTTACTTCTAGCTCTCAAGCAACACTCTATTGGCTAACCTTATTTGCTGTGATTGTTGGCTTCTCGGAGTATTTCTTTAAGAAGATGCGAGTCAACATCATTGCCACCTCCGGTAAAGATCTCGCGGTACACATATCCCAAGCCGTAATATCGAAGCTTCTTTGGTTGCCGTACGCGATGACATCAACCGCAGGGGTCTCGTCACAATTGGCTCGTTTGAAAGATATCGATACCTTCCGACGCTTAGTGACAGCAGAATCGACCCTCAGCTACTTTGATATGCCGTTTGTGATTGTGTTTATCATCGCGATAGCCCTGATGTCTGGCACAGCTGCTCTCGTGGTAATGGGCGGCTTAATATTGATGTTGGTGTTCTGTGTTTACTCACGCTATATCTACTCGCAAGCCACATCTAAAAGCTCGCGCGCCAATGCGATGGTCTCGTACCAATGGAATGAAATCCTGCGTGGTATCAAGACTATCCAAGGGCTACCTTTACTTCGTGTCGTTCAATCTCGATTTAGTGCCTCACATATGCAAAGTTCCAACGATGCCGAGAATGTTGCCGTGACTAACAGTAAGATTCAGGCCGCTGGCGGCAGTTTGATACAGGTGATTGGTACTGCAAGTATTGTGACCGCTGTAATCGGTGTAATGGAAGGCACTTCTGACGCGGGTGCCATGTTAGCCACCGTTATTTTGGTTTGGAAAGCATTAGGCCCGATCATGGGTATCTATAATTCAATTTCTAAGTTTCAATCCATAAAGGCGTCATCGGCACAAATCAACAATTTAATGTCGATGAATGATGACAAGCTGACTTTGGAGAAGAGCCCACCTATTCGCCTGTTCCAAGGCAGTATTGTGGGCAGCGGTGTAAGTCATCGTTACACAGGCGCAGCAACCGGCTTAACCAACTTGGGGTTCAAGATACCCCCAAGCGCAAAAGTCGTCATTTGTGGCCCAACTGGCTGTGGAAAAACGACGCTAATTTCCATCATTGCGGGGCTAGAAGATCGCTATCAGGGCGCAGTGTCTGTCGATGGTTACAACATCAAGCAGTTCAACAGCTACCGCTATCGCACATCGATAAACTACATCCCTTTTAATTTACATATTTTCGAAGGTTCGCTAGAAACCAACTTCATTCTGCATAACGGACTCATTCCAACAGAGAAGATGCAAGAGATGGTGAGCTTCTTCGAATTAGATGAATGGCTCCCGGAAGGTTTAGCTACTCAGTTAAACGTGGACAAATGCAAAAGTCTTCCCAACGGCATTCAGCAAAAGCTGCGTTTAGCGCTTGGTTTAGGTAACTGTGAGCAATCTCTGATCATCATTGATGAACCGTTCAACGGAGCGGAAAATGAAAACTCGCAGTATTTTAACCGCTTGTTCAGCGATAAGTTGTTGAACAAAACAGTCATTTTTTCAACCAATGACCCCGGTTTGATCGCCACTTCCAACATGAGTTTGGTTCTGGAACTAGATGGCAATTTAAAATATTTTGGCTTAACAGACAAATACTTAAACAGTTTAAGTTAACTACAACGACGCTTATTCACAAATTACTCGTTAGATAAATGGATATAATTGACAAAACCATAAGTGAGAGAGATGATTCGGTCTCAAATTACGTTTAACAGGGAAGCAAATGTACACATTCGTTGCAGACAAGCTTGATGTAGCTTACTTATCCGCAATTCCTGAAAACCACCAACTTCAGGGCTGCGATGTGCCTGAAGAAGAGATCGAACTTAGAGAAATCGTTGAGATTTGGTATGAGTGTGCATTCCTACCCGCTTTCAATCTTCAGAAAATTGATATCGCAAACAAAGCCGAACTGACCGTAATACAAACACAAGTTCTAAATAACGATACAAGTACTCTCGCCTTCCTACTCAAAAACAAAGTTTATCGAGCAGCGTTAAACAGAATTTTGGGTATTTGGACACTAGAGCCTTCTGCTAAAACGGCGCTAGAACAACTTCTATTTGAAGTAAATCAAGACAACAATCACTCTCACTAAACTGTTTTCAAAGTTATTCCTCAATAAGCATATAGAATAAACCAACCACCCACCGCTATAAACGAGTAGAAATAGGATCCCTTTCAAAATAAGCTCTGGAATCACAAGAACTTATACCCCTCCCACACTTCCATTAAATATACCGTCTCAAAGTTTCCATATCGGCATTTTTATTCTACTGTTTTTATATAAAAACAGTTGGATGGATCCTTATATGGCGATTACGGTCTGGAATAACCTTTCAGTCAAACATAAACTCTTTGGCTTAGTTCTACTTCCCGTTTCACTACTGCTTTTTCTCGCAGGCAGACAAGCTTTTATCTTGACGACTCAGTTAACCGATTTTGAACGAACCAGTCAGCTATCTGCCTACCTCCAAGATATTTCGCTCCTGTATCGAAGCTCATCAGCTTCTAGCCCTGAAGAGTTCGCAGCACAAAGCAGCCAAGTAAAAGCAGAATTAAAAAACCTATCGCCAATCATTTTCTTAGATACTTCAAATGAAATGAATCAGTTAGTAGCTGACTTCAGCGAAGCAACACTTTCGACAATTCAAGCTATCGACAGTTACGATAAGTTGGATGCACTCGAATGGCAGAGCGATTTATACAAACAATTATTGCTAGAAGTCGAGAAGGTCCCGTTTGAAAACACCAAGCGTGAAATTCAACAACACCTCACGGCATTGCAGCAGCTAGAATGGTTAATGTTTTGGTCAAACGAGGAGTTCAAACTGGGCACCTCACTGATTGAGATATTTCAAAGCAGCCAAGAATACGATCCTGAACTTGCAGAGCAAATCGAGACTCTGAGTGAAAGGCAGCAACTGTTTTTAGAACGCTTTGTTTCGTTGAATGCCAATGAGCATCAGGTATCTTTAATGGTCGAAGTGTTTAGAAATGATGTCTTTGCTCAAAGCCAAGAAATCCGAACTGCTCTACTTGACCTGAACGCCATCAGCCAACTTACTCCACAAGAAATATCTGTTGGTCTAGAGGCCATGAGTGCTCGACTCAACTTATTGCAAAGCCTTGGCGGTGTCATTAAGCAAGAATTCCAAACAGAGGTTGCCCAAGCGATTTCAGACGCTCAAATGGAGCGAACCCTGTTTATTTCCATCGTAGCCTTACTCGCTACCCTTGTTATGGGTTTAACCTTAAGCTTAGCGAGACAAGTGACGAACAACCTTGGACTCGTCCTTAACTTTTTAAAAAGTGAAAACGATCAAACTCGCCCCTCTTTACAAAAACTCATTCAAGGTAAAGATGAGCTCAGTTTATTTGCTCAACAGGTCGAACGACTCACCATCGAAAGAGAGTACGCTAAAGAAAAGCTAACCCAAGCCAAAGAAGACGCAGAAAAAGCGAAAGATCACGCAATACAAGCCAGCAAAGCGAAAAGCAGCTTCTTAGCCAACATGTCTCATGAAATTCGAACACCTCTCAATGGCGTCATAGGTATTTCAGAAATACTGGCTGATACCCCACTAACACCAACACAACGCGATTACGTTGATACCATCGAAACCTCATCACAACTGCTGCTGAGCTTAATCAACGACATTTTAGATTTCTCCAAGATCGAATCTGGAATGTTACTGATAAGTCCACATTCAGCATCCATTAGAGAATCGATATACCCCTATCTGGCAGGGTAGTTGTCACTGTTAAAATTTAACCAGTCTGGGCGATAAAGAGTAATTGTGTCTCGTATCTCAATAGAAAGAAAAGAAGCTATATTGAAGAAGCTATTACCTCCCTATTCGATGTCAGTTAAAGAAGTGTCGGAAGAGGAAGGAATCAGTACTGCGACCCTGTATCATTGGCGCCAGCAACTCAGACGTTCAGGAGCCGCCGTGCCAAATAGTAACACTTCATCAGAGCAGTGGTCTGCTCAAACTAAACTAGCCATTGTCGCTGAAACCTACTCAATGACAGAAAGTGAACTCAGCCAATATTGTCGTGAAAAAGGCCTTTTCCCAGAACAAATCCAAAGCTGGCGCAGCGAATGTATGCAAGGGTTTAAGTCGAGTAAAGAGCACGAAGCTGAAGCAAAGAAGCAGGCTAAAGCTGACAAACTTGAAATCAAAGAGTTGAAGAAAGATTTACGACTCAAAGAAAAAGCACTCGCTGAAACGGCCGCCCTCTTGGTACTAAGAAAAAAGCTGAGAGCCTTTTACGGGGAAGAGCCAGAGGACGACTAACCTCAACCGATGAAAGGCAGACCATAGTGACTCTTATCCTTGAAGCGAAGCAATGTGGATGTCGTTTAGAGCCAGCTTGCCATGAAGTTCAAATCGACTTGAGAACATATCGTCGCTGGTATCAGCAAGGAGAAGTACAAGCTGACAAAAGGCCAATATGCCTCAGGCCTGAGCCTGCTAATAAGCTGTCGCAGGAAGAGCGTGATGCGATAATCGAGGTGTGTAACCGCTCAGAGTTCGCAAGCTTGCCTCCAACTCAAATCGTCCCGACATTGCTTGATAGAGGTGAGTACATCGCCTCTGAGTCGAGCTACTACCGAGTGTTGAGTACGCAGGGGCAACTTCACAAGCGAGGTCGTCAGCGGAGCAGACAGAAGCAAGCGAAGCCAACCAGTTACACAGCGACGGACTCGAACCAAGTCTATACTTGGGATATCACTTACTTACCCTCAAAGGTTCGAGGTCAACATTATTACCTGTATGTCATTGAGGACATCTACAGTCGAAAAATTGTTGGTTATGAAGTGTATGAGCATGAATGCGGTGAGCTGGCGTCACAACTTCTGCAAAGGACGTTGATGCGAGAGCAGTGCTTTAATCAAGCGCTGGTTCTTCACTCGGATAATGGTGCGCCAATGAAGTCGTTGACGTTCAAAGCTAAAATGGAAGAGTTAGGTATTACCTCGTCATATAGTCGCCCAAGAGTCAGTGATGATAACCCTTATGTCGAGTCATTGTTCCGTACAGTTAAGTACATGCCAAACTGGCCAACAAAGGGCTTTGAAAGTCTCGATAGTAGCCGAAGTTGGGTTGAAGCCTTCGTACTCTGGTACAACACCGAGCACAAGCACAGTAAGCTAAATTACGTCACGCCTTCAGAGCGTCACAATGGAAAAGATAAAGAGATCTTGAAGCGTCGTGTAGAGGTATTGTTCGCTGCAAAACAGCGAAAGCCTGAGCGGTGGTCTGGTGATATCAGGAACTGTGCGCCTGTTGGTGACGTTCATCTGAATCCAGAAAGAGAAGCTGCTTAATAAGCAAGCAAATGATGACAACTACCTTGAAAAACACCGATACGACATCGCTTCTATTGTTGCACCAAAAGCAAAAGAGCAGAAAATTTCAGTTGACGTCGACATCAGCCCTGATACCCCAGCTCGAGTGATGATAGACGATCACCGATTGAGACAGATCTTGATGAATTTCATGTCTAATGCCGTAAAATTTACGGCTGAAGGTGGTGTAACGCTGTCCATTCAGACGCTTAACAAGACTGAAAGCGAAGTCACGATTCGATTCGCAGTACGAGACACGGGTATTGGTATCGACAAACAGCAACAGAAACAGATATTCGAGCCCTTTGCTCAAGAAGATGACTCAACTACACGTCAATTTGGTGGTACTGGGCTTGGCCTAGCCATCAGTACTCAGTTAGTTGAGCTTATGGGCGGACAGATTCAACTTAATTCCGTAAAAGGTGAAGGTAGCTGTTTCTACTTCGATTTAGAACTACCGGTTGACTTAATATTACCAAAACCAAGTACCGCGAGCGCTGATATTTACGTGCTAGGTAAGGAGAATATGCTCTCTGAGCGAATAGAATGTAACCTTAATCTTTATGACCTAAACGTAGTTCAGCGAACGAAGGACACAGTTAGGCTCACCGAACAACTCGCGACTCAGAAACACAATAAACCAATCACTGTCGTTTTCGCTGAAGACGATACTTTTCAAGCCAACAATTACTCAAATGAATTAAATCGACTGCATAATAATGGAATCACAATCTGTTTGATTCGCTCATTCTTAAGCGAGCCAGTAGATTTAGGCAATTGCATCACAGCTCAAGTATCACAACCTTTACTAGGCTTGCGATTAATTAAAGCCGTCGAGCTTTGTGATACACAAGGCTTAGCAGAGCTGTCTGAGACGACTCAACAACCTTTAGAGATACAACACAAAATCCTTATCGTCGAAGACAATAGAATTAACCAAAAGATTGCTGGTCTTCATGTGGGAAAAAGTGGTTTCGAATTCGAGTTTGCTAACAACGGCCAAGAAGCCATAGACAAGTTTACCGCAAATCCTCATTATGCAGCGATCCTGATGGACTGCATGATGCCTGTTATGGATGGTTTTGAAGCTACGAGTAATATTCGACGAATTGAACTAGAAACAAAAGCTACACGCCGTATTCCGATCATTGCCTTAACCGCCAGTGTGATTGATGACGATATTCAGAAGTGTTTCGACGTAGGCATGGACGATTACGTGCCAAAACCTTTCAAGTTCGAAATGTTAAAGGAGAAAATACTCACCGCTGTTGAAGCAATGCCGCTTGCCAACAGGAATGTTTCCCCGACCACATCAAAAACGTCTACGGTCACTCCCATTCACAACGCCAGCTCTGCTAAACAAACCTTACCGGAAGAACTCAAGCAAAAAACGATACCTAGAAAATCCGAAAGAATACTACTTGTAGAAGATAACCGAGTTAATCAGAAAGTGGCTTCTTTGATGTTAACTAAGGCTGGCTATGCTTTTGAACTTGCAGAGAATGGACAAATCGCCGTAGATATGTATCAAAACGACAGTGGTTTCGACGTTATTCTCATGGATTGCATGATGCCAGTGATGGACGGCTTCACCGCAACAAAAGAGATACGTGAATACGAGAAAAATCTAGGCTTAAGCAAAACTCCTATCATCGCGTTAACCGCCAGTGTTATCGATGATGATATCCAAAAGTGCTTTGATTCAGGCATGGATGGGTACGTAGCGAAGCCCGTGAGAAAAGAGAAACTATTCCATCAAATAGAAAGTGCGACTTGTTAGGAGAAACCAATGGATTGGATCAGAACGATTAAAGCACTCCCTTGCAGAGTTATGCTATCAACAGCAATTGGGCTGTTAGGGAGCCTACTCCTTGCCACCCCAGTGCATGCAGCGGAAGATTACGCGATTTTTTCTTTAGATTCTGGGTTTGAAGAGATAACAATAAATAAAGCGAGAAAGCTATATCGAGGAAAAACCAAGCGTCTGAACGGCAAGCGTGTAGAACTATCAGATTGGCCTGAAAACAGTACCGAAAGAGAAGATTTTTATCAGTTACTTCTCGGCAAAAATGCAGCTCAAATGAACGCACACTGGGCTGGCTTATCTTTTTCAGGGAAAGCGCGTTACCCAAGAGAAATCAAACAGGCTTCAACAGACAGCCTAGTCGATTGGCTCGACGACAAACCCAACCGCATTGGTTATTCACCACTCTCGACGGTTCCTCAAAATGCCAACGTTTTGTACGTTATAAGTTCGGAGAAATAACATGAAAAAAATAATCACGTCAGTGCTATGTGCTTCAATAGCCTCTCCGGCCTTTGCTATTATTGAGTTTACCGATAATTTATCGTTGAGCGGATTTGGCTCTACATCTTGGGCAAAATCAGATAACGACAACCCCTTAATTATTACCCGCGGCTTTACCGATGAAAACTGTTACGACTGCGATACTACATTTGGGGTACAACTCGACTATTTTTACAATTCATTCAAAGCTTCCGTGCAAGTTGTCAAACCACCACAATACGATTGGAGTGAACCACAACTCGAGTGGGCTTATCTTGGCTATGAGTTTAACGACCTTGATGTAAGTGTTGGGCGTCTGAGGCTCCCGTTATTTCTCGCGTCTGAATACTATTATGTAGGCCAAGCTTACATGACAGCAAGGCCGCCTACAGAGGTCTACAACAGCGTACTTGGCATCACGGCGTTCAATGGTATTAAAGTGAACTGGACTCATGATGTGAGCGATGAAGCGACCTTGTTACTCTCCCCGTTTGTTGGAATTAAGGATAAGAATGATGTCGAGTTCAATTCATCAACCAAGCTTGAATTTGAAACCAATCGAATGTTCGGAGCGAACTTGCAGCTTAGTGGTGAAGATTATCGTTGGAACATATCTTTCCTAGATTCAAATTTTGACCAAACGGTTAAAATCAAAAACATTGGCTCTCTTCCAACAGATAACAATCAGCATATCCAACTTTGGTCTCTAGGTGCAGAATATGAGTTTGGTCAGGCCATCTTTGCCAGTGAGGGGCAAATCAGTGACTTCAATTCTTCTATGTATGCAAGCCTTGGTTATCATTTAGGTCAATTTACCCCATACCTTGTATACGGGGCGCAATTCGACGCCAATGAACACTTAAATGGTAACAGTTATCTTATTGGTGTGGACTACGATGTACTGCCAAATGTATCTATCAATGGTGAAATTCAGTACTTTGAAGCTCATAAATCAAGAGGTGCCTTTATCGAAGATTTCAGTTCACTCAATACTTTTGATGACAAAGACGCGATGCTTTATACCGTCATGTTGAGCTTCGTGTTTTAACCCACGATAAAAAATCGTATCCATCAAAACATTGGTCAACGCGACTATTAGTCATCAATAACAATAGTGATTAAAACCAAAAGCCCAAGGTAATCAAATAACCTTGGGCTTTTTAATGCTGGTAAGTAAGCAACGCTTAGTATTTAAATAATACTTTCACGTCGCCTGTTAAAGCGGCTTCATCTACATAACCAATTGCATTGGTTTTTGAAGCAACCGTTATAATTGCTTCGTTGTAGTCTGAAACCTGGATTGGAGCTTCAGCTTTACCGGTAAATACAAGTCGCGACCACGCTGATTGAAGTTGTGATTCGCTGCGTCCCGTTGCCACCTCATGGAAGGCAAGTCTGCCTTCAGAACCATCAGCTAACTCGATGATCTGTGCTTTAGTACCATTCGATAGCTTGCTTTTCTTACCCATGAATAACTTTTTAACGTCTGATTTAGATAAAGAATCAACGCCAGCATTGTTACCAATCACTACCATTCCAGCAGAAGCGTTAAATGAAAGAACCGCTACGGTTATTGCTGCCAGTAAACTTTTCATATGGCCTCCTTAGAATACGAAATCAAGACGTGCTGAATAGACAATAGAGCTGTCTTCAAGGTAATTACCCGTTGCAATATATGGGCTTACTGTTGTTTCAACATTACTTTGGAACCCACCACTAGTATCGCGGTAATCGACATAGGTCACATCCGCTTTTAAAGACATGTTCTTAGCGAAATCCCAACGGCTACCAACAGAGTAAGAAAGACGCTCGTAATTCATCGACTCTTGAATAGCCGTCGTAGTCATGTTCTCACGTTCTTCGTTGTCTGTTGTTTCAACCCAGCTAACGGAAACGTAAGGCGTAAATTCATTGACTCGGTAACCAACCAAACCAGAAACCGATTGATAGTCATAAAACTGCCCTTCCAATTGAACATCTGCAGCTTCTACGTTAACTAACAGATCACCATTGTCATATTGAGCACCCAAAGAGATGAACTGACCATCTTGGCTATCTAGCATTGCACCCAATTGACAATACGGGTCTTGTGAGTTTTGGAAATCACAAGATGGATTAGATTCAGCAACAAAATATGAACCACGGAAGGTAAAGTCATCTACGTTCCAGTTGGCACTGATACCGAATAGTTTATCCAGTTTCACCTCACCAACAATTGAGTCATCTTCATCAATAGTACCTATACCAACCACTGGCTGAAGAAGAATACTTGAATCTTCAAGTTCAATCGGAATCAATAAATCAGCACCCGTGTAGCCCTTCAAAACAATGTTTTCATACAACTCTTGAGAAGGCCTGATCATTGGATACGCATAGCCAAGGTCTGTGTAATCTGAGTAGAAAAACAAAGGTAAACGCAACTTACCTGCTCGAGCTGTGAAGGCCTCAAAATCATAAGAGGCATAAGCCATCTCAATTTTTGGCTCATAATCATAACGGCTGTTTGCAACGATTTGCGACACGAACTTAGCACGCTCATTTACTTGAAAATCAAATTGTAAGCCTGCTAATGTCTCTTGCTCCCAATCTAATTTTTCGTCGGTATAACCCGCATAACCTATCGCATTGTCTGACTTACCGATGCCTACAGAACCAAATCCACTAATTCGAAGATCATCCATGTTTGCAGCATTTGCTCCAAACGCCATACTTACTAGGGCAGCAACCACTGTCTTCTTCATAACTAACTCCAATTGTTATGTGATTTTTCGTTTTTATATAATTGTTTTTGTATAATCAGCCCATATTGGGGCATACTCCCGCCCTCCTTAAGGCATAGCCGAAAGGAGAGAGGGAATGATTCTAGGGAACTTAACTGACTTTAAAGTGGCCAGTTAGTGTTGAAAGGTTACGAGTCACTTTTTGAATATCTTGCGCCACGGCGTCCACTTGCTGAACGCTGTTACTGGTGCCTTCTGCCATCTTGCGAATTTCTTCGACAAAAGTTTCAATACGAGTGGAGGTTTGCTCCTGCTCTTCAGTCGCAGCGGCAATACTTTCGTTTCGTTGACTGATTTCGATAATATCTGAAGTAATTTTCTGCAGAGAATTTTCCGCGACAATTGACTTTTCAACACAAGTTTCGGCTTTAATTACGCTATCAGAAATAATCGATGACGCAGTTTTTGCTTGGTCTTGTAACTGTAAGAGTACAGATTGAATTTCTTGTGTAGATGATTGAGTTCTTGATGCTAACGTTCTTACTTCATCAGCAACGACAGCAAAACCACGGCCTTGTTCACCAGCGCGTGCAGCTTCAATTGCCGCATTAAGCGCAAGCAGGTTGGTTTGCTCTGCAATCGCACTGATCGACTCAAGTATCGAGCCAGCACTTTGTGTGTTGTCATTTAGCTGTTTAACCACTTGAGATGCATTACTTACATCATGCGTTAATTCTTGCACGGCTAAAATCGTACTCTTGACTTGCTTCTCTCCTAAGCTTGCTTGCTCACTCGCACTGGAAGCTGAAGTCGAAGCATCATTAGCGTTCGTAGCGATTTCTCTAGCGGCAAGAAACAATTGATTTAATGAACTTGATACTTCTTCAATAGAGAGATGCTGCTTAGTCGACAACTCACTTGTTACTTGACTTGATTTAACAAGTGAACCAGAGATCGTGTCCAGCTGAGTAACGTTACCTATAGTGTGTGTGACGTTCTGTTGTAAATGAGAGACAAAGTTATTGAATGATTCAACTAAAGGTTTCAGTTCGTCATTTTTTTCATGCTGTAGGCGAACCGTTAAGTCTCCATCCCCTTCAGCAATATCACGCATTTTGTCACTGATATTCGCGAGATCTCTACGTATACCTTTCACCACAAACCAACCAAAGATACACATCGCAAGCATGGCTACAGCACCAGACACACTCATGATTTGGTTAGCTTTTTTATTGTTTGATTCTAAATCTTGTACCGCGTTTTCAAACTCTGATTGACGAGCCAAAGAAAACTTATGCATACCCAAAGTAAGCTCATCTAAGATTGCGGTGCTCTGTTTTGCAAGGCGCCCAGCTTCGCTAAGGCTGATCTCTTCATCTATCATGCCTTGAGCAATTCGGTAAGCTAACTCAAAATATTGATTGGTTTGATCTTGCAAAAGTGCAGATGAGCTCTGTAATGAAGGATCGAGAGAGATTTGAATGTTGAAGTTATTTTGAATCTCAGCGAGAGTTTGCTTGTTCATCTCCAAAATCTCGTCATCGCCTAGAGTCACTGCCAAATTAAAGCGCTCGGCTAATTGAGAGATCAATACACTATTCAACGAAGCCGCATTCATAACCGGATAAGTAACTTGATCAATTCGATTAACCTGTTGGGTGTTACTGGTTAACGTATCCCCTCCGACAAATAGAATACTAGTAAATCCTACTAGCGACACTAAACATAAAGCCAAAATCCTATTTTTGATCGATAGTGTAAACATAAGCTCCCTTTGTTAAACAGTATGATGAACTGCACATGTATTTTGAACAATAACAGATCTGACCAGTATATCAATCTGTCACACCGAAAATAGTGACAAAAATGTTAATATTATTTATAAATTATTATGCAAGTAAGAATAACCATATAAATCAGCATGTATAATTAACTACTTTATTAAAAACGAGTTCAACATCAAACTGAACACCTCTCCATAAGACTGTAATTCATCATGTTCCAAAATCGCTTTAGTTATTCAAAAATTAGGATTTCAAGATAGTTAAATTAATATTGAGAACCCAAGTTTGCCCTTACATTTAGCTTCGCAATAAATTTAAGCCGCAAAATTCTCTACTATTTAATGATTCTGTCAGCAGCGTCAGTGTTGTGTAAAAAGGCTGCAAACTCACGAACTTCACCGCCCTTACTCGGTCAATCTTAGAGCGAATAAACAGATACCTTAAACGGAGAACGCATGCGAATAGCGACTTTATCTTTAAGTTTGGTTTCAGCGGTCGGTTTCGCGGCTGAGCCAAATCCTTTTCCAATTACGCCCGATGAAAGTGGCGAAGAGTTTATGGTAAGTGCAACTAACCCATACGTAAGCAGCACAGGGTATTCGATACTCAAAAAAGGCGGTAACGCAGTCGATGCCATGGTTGCGATGCAGATGACCATGTCGGTGGTAGAACCGGATATGACAGGGATCGGCGGTGGTACTTTTGCGCTGTTTTATAAAAAAGACAAAGACCAATTCCTTGCACTCGATGGGCGCGACGAAGCGCCCTCAAGTGCGACTCCAAATATGTTTATGGAAGATGGTAAAGCACTCAATCGAAATGAGATTTTAGGACCAAGATCTGTAGCCGTTCCCGGCACGCTTCGTTTGCTCTACAGCTCTCACCAACAATACGGAAAACTGCCATGGTCAGAGCTTGCTCAGCCTGCCATTGAGCTTGCCAGTAAAGGTTATGCAATGAACAGCTACACCTATGACATAGTGGTTCGTGAGCAAGAACGATTGATTGAAGATCCAGAAATCAAAGCACTCTATTGGAATAACGGCGAGATTAAACCAACAGGCACTTTGATGACCAATTCAGAGCTGGCCAACACACTGACCAATATTGCTCAACAAGGCGATAGGTACCTTTATGGTGGCGAGTTTGGTAAGCACATCGTTGAAACGGTCAATAGCCGTATCGACTCAGACCACGCTAAGCTCTCTATCGAAGACTTTGAGCAGTACCACGTTAAACAACGTGATGTCATTGAGAGCGACTATCGAGGCAATAAAATTGTGTCGTTTGGCTACCCTGCCTCTGGTGGTGTGATGGTTGCTCAAAGCCTTGAAATGCTAGAGGCCTACGACTTGGCAGACATGTCCAAAACCGATGTGGAACCTTGGCGCTTGATGACAGAAGTAATGAGAATAGCCAAGGCCGATCGTATCGCTTATGCGGGCGACCCTGATTTCATTGAAGCACCAGTTACTGCCCTCCTCGACAAAGCCTATATCGACGAGCGACGTAAACTAGTCCCGGAAAGTGGCATAGCTAAAACCAAACCGAAAGCAGGCAAGTTGTCCAATACCGAATACGCTCAGTATCAGGGGTTTGAGAGCCAAGACACCGGGCATATTTCCATTATCGACAAAGACGGCAATGCTATTGCGATGACCAGTACCGTCGGCACAGGAATGGGTTCAGGGATAATGGTCGATGGCGTGATTCTCAATGCACAAATGGCAAATTTTTCTACAAAACCAACCATCAACGGTAAGCCAACTCAAAATGCTATTGAAGCAGGTAAACGTCCTCGTTCAGCAATCACCCCATTAATGGTGATGGACAAAAAAGACAACCTGCGCCTAGTAGTCGGTTCACCTGGAAGTTCACAGATTCCGGGGTACGTGTTAAAAACTGTGGTTGGCGTTCTTGATTGGGACTTATCCGCGCAGGAGGCAATTGACCTGCCAAACATCCAATATGGCACAAAGATCGACCGCACCAAGCCTTATGACCCAACGGGTTTGTTGGTCGAGAAGAAAACCTACGCTGAAATGCTAGTACCAGAGTTCATGCAGCTCGGTTATCCGGTGCATGTCATTCCAGTAGTCAGTGGTTTGAACGCCATTGAAATCAGAGATGGCAAGATTCATGGCGCAACAGACAGACGCCGTGCATCAAGCTCTATGGGGGAATGATAAAACGAAACGGGCAAGTAATAGGCTTGCCCTTGTTTTGTCTCTAGTCACTTGGCCTTGTATAAGCAGTTCATTGATACGAAAAATCCAGTCGAATATTTCGACTGGATTTTCATAAGCGGCTCATCTATTTACTCATTCAAATATTATGAACTTGGCGCTACTCGCTTCTCTTTCAACTGCTCAATAACATAGTCAGGAGCCACTTTACCTAGCTCACTTAAGCAATCATCGGTCTTGTCGTTGCCGTATCGCACGTAGATATCACATACCGCATATAACTGCTCTGGAGAACCAGAGATCAAATACGCCTTCTCGAACGATTTAGTCGATTTGTCGATATCCAGCTCTTCTTGTAGTACCCCATTCAAGTACCAGTAGTAGCTGTTATCTTTTGCAAGTTCTGCTGCTACTTCAATCTCTTTGGCTGCTGCTGCCTTGTCTTCAAGGCGAACCAAAGTTAATGATTTAGAGTAATGCATCGCTGCATTGTCAGGCACGCTTTTCAAACCACGATCTAACACTTCAACCGCCTGCTGGTCTTTATTCTGTGCTCGGAAGTTATCTGCATAGCTCAACCAAACTTGTGGCTCTTTAGGGTGGGTTTTAATGAGCTCTAAATAAACCGTTTCAGACTTGTCCCACTCGTTGTGCCATCGAAGCACATCAGCAAATAGCAATTGAAACTTTTCAGATTCTTGTGATTCCAAGAATGTGATTAACTCAGCGACGGGTTGTTCAATTTGTGCTTTCTGTTCTTTATCTAACGTATTGTAATCACGTACTAAGTTCGATGTTGCCGAGTGACGAACCATGGGATCTGTATCGCTCAGCAAAGGTGAAACTAACGCCCAACGATGCTCAAGTTGATATGGCGAAGAACCGATAACCGACGCTTCACGAACTTCAGGATTTTGATCTTTTAAGCCTCTTGCAACCGCCACCAATGCATTTTGACTTGGATATGAAGCAAGCTCTTGCAATGCACCAGTACGATTTTCAACAGATTGATTCTGATCTTGTGCCATGTAAGACAACTGCTGAATACGGGTTTGAGTGTCCGTCATTTCAAGCACTTGATTGATATTTTGTGCTGGCGCGTCAACCGTTTTTTGAACGCTATTCGCTGCCATCGCAGACGTTGAAATCAATGCGGACGTTGATATCAACAAAGCAACAGCCGTCGCTAAACTCTTCTTCATCATAGTATTACCTTAAACTGGAGAACTTAGCCTGTCCCTAGACCCATATTTAATTAAATTTGTATGTGACCTGGTGGCCAAAAAGCGCGCTAAAACTTAGTCTCGAACGTAGTTTGTTTTATCTGCTGTGCTCGACGCGACATCATTACAGAATCACTGAACTTGCCATTAGCAACAGGATGTCTCATTGCACGAGCGATATAAGCCATCGACTTATCGACATGAGAAAAGAACTTGTGCCAACCCGCACATAAGTAGTTCAGACCCGTCTCACCGGCACGAGTTTTGATAAAGCGGTTTTTCGGACATTCACCGTGACAAGCAAACTTGTAGTCACATTGCTGACATTGGCTGGTCAATGTGCGTGATTTAGCGAAACCAAATTTCTGTTGTGGCGCGCTATACGCCAAGTCATCAAGCTTGTCGTGGTGGATGTTGCCGATTTTGTATTCTGGGTATACATAATGGTCACACGAGAACACGTCACCGTTAGGCTCCATCGCTAGGCCTTTGCCACATATCTCGTTCAAAGTGCAAAGCGGGTTCGGGCGACCAATCCACGTTTCTAAGCTCGCTTCAAAATACTGAACGAACACTTTACCGATGTCGTGCTTCGCCCACTCGTCAAACACAGCAATCAGGAAGTTACCCCAAGCCAAATCCGACACACACCAAGATTCCATGATCGAATCTTTATGACCAGGGATCAGACGTTTATCACCTTGCTTAAGTTGCTCACTCACTTGAGACGTTTGTGGCGCAACCGTTCTAAAGGTTTTTTGTTCTACGATAGGAATAAACTGCATTTGTGGAGACTTCACCACATCACGTAGGAAGCGATACACTTCTAATGCATTTTGACTGGTGAGGTTATTCACACAGGTTAGGGTTGCGAATTTGACTTGATGTTTGTGCAGCAACTCTGCAGCCGCCATCACTTGTTTAAATGTGCCACGGCCTGCTCTGTTGACACGATACGCATTGTGCAGCATCTCAGGGCCATCAACACTCAAACCGATCAGGAAATTGTTCTTTGCTAAGAATCGACCCCAATCGTCATTCAGCAGCGTGCCATTAGTTTGTAGGTCATTTGAAATCAGCACACCTTCAGGTTGGTGCTTTTTCTGAAATTCAACCACACGTTCAAAATACGCTAGACCCAGCATAGTCGGTTCACCACCCTGCCATGAGAAAATGATCTCAGGTGTGTTTTGACCTTCGATGTATTGTTGGATATACGCTTCTAACGTCTCATCATCCATTCTTGGAGAGCTGCCTTTCTTGTACTCCAACAAATCTTGCTTACTTAGGTAATAACAATATTTACAGTCAATGTTGCACGCTGCGCCAATCGGTTTAGCCATAACATGCAAGCGCTTAGACGCTTTACCGTTATATTGTGGACCTTGAGTAATGTGCATGATTTACCTACCTATCTTAGTGTCTTGGACCTATCATAATTCCTAATTAAGTCAGTGGCATGTTATACCCTTTATAACCAATAGGAATGACCTTAAACGTTAGAATTACACCCTATTTCGAACATTTGAGGCACGTGATGAAATTTTTCAATTACAAACATTTAGCAACGATTAGCAGCGTCACCATGACTATTTTACTGAGTGGCTGTGCAAGCGTGCCTACACACCCAATCGCCCTACAAGTTGACCAAGATATGGTGTTGGTTGAAGGCGGGACATTCAGCATGGGTTCAGACAGATCAGAAGCAACTAAAGCAGAGCGACCTGCTCGAAATATAACTGTAGATAGTTTCTACATTTCGAAGTTTGAGGTAACTCAAGAATTGTTCGAATCGGTTATGGGTTCATCTCTCAGTTATTTCCAAAACCCTCAGGTTCCAGTCAACAACCTAAGCTGGCAACAGGCGAACTACTTCGTTGAGCAGCTTAACGAACTCACTGGCGAAGCATACCGTCTGCCTACTGAAGCTGAATGGGAATTTGCAGCGAAAGGCGGCAACAAAAGTAAAGGCTATACTTACAGTGGTTCCAATAACTTAGATGATGTTGCGTGGTACTCGGCAAATTCTAAAAATAGCGCACACCCTGTCGGCCTAAAGAAGCCAAATGAACTAGGCTTATATGATATGACCGGAAATGTGGGTGAGTTTGTAATCGATGCCTTCGACGACACCTTTTACCGATTCGGTCCAACAGACAATCCTAACAACGCGAAACACAGTGACGTGGGTTTATCACACAAATCAGTTCGTGGTGGCAGCTTTGCTTATGACGAAAATGAATCTGAAAGTTACCGTCGAGACTTTGCAAGTCAGTCAATTACCATGTCTGACATGGGCTTACGTTTAGTTAAAGATACTAACTAACGATGCCAACGGTTACGGCTCAATAACCTTCACCAAAAAGATTAAAAATACAATTTTCACTATCCAAACGTTAAGTCGCTACGGCAATACTGAATAAGGAAACTCTATGCAATACACCAAGCTATCTGGGCTTACACTCGCATTACTCTGTGCTTTCCCTGCTTCGGCGGCGGATAAGCCAGATCTGGTCCTGCAAATTACGGTAGATGGCCTGCGCGCAGACCTTATCGAACGATATAAACACAACTTCGGTGACGGTGGATTTCGTTACTTGATGGATGATGGTACCTACTACACCAACGCGAACTACCAACATGGCAACACAGAGACCATTGTTGGTCATGTGTCGCTTGCAACCGGTGCTCCACCAAGTGTGCACGGCATGGTGGGGAATGTTTGGTATGATCGCAGTGAAGAGCGTTTGGTGTATAACGTAGAAGATGGCAACTATGAAATGCTAACTTCAGGGGCGGGCGTTGATAAAGCAACCGAGATCGATCCGACGCAGAAAACAGCACAAGGCGATGGCCGTTCTCCAGAGCCGATACTCGCTACCACGTTTGGTGACGAACTAATGATTTCCAATAGCGGAAAATCTAAAGTCTTTGGCGTATCAGTAAAAGATCGCGGCGCCATCTCACTCGCAGGGCATAGCGGCAAAGCGTTTTGGTTTTCGAAAGCACAATCTGAATTTGTTACCAGTAACTATTACTACGACGAATATCCAGACTGGGTATCACGTTGGAATGAGAAAGCCATTGCGAGCCAGTACTCTAAACAAAGTTGGGAACTTTCTTTACCACGTGAGAAATACACCCTTCAAGAACACAATACTGACCACAAGGTGAAGTTAGGTAATTTTGAACGTACCTTCCCACACCCTTATGGACCTGCGAGCTATAAATATTACAGCACAACATTAACCGTAAGTCCGGCTGGTGATGAAATTACAGAAAACTTTGCTAGCACACTATTGATGCAAGAGAAGCTTGGTCAAGGCGATGCGACGGATTACCTATCGGTTAGTTTCTCGTCGAATGACTATGTGATTCACCTTTATGGTCCTGAAAGCTTAGAGACCGAAGACAATTTAATTCGTTTAGACAGAACAATCGCCAAGCTTCTTAAGACCGTTGATAACCAAGTCGGCCTAAAGAACACATTAATTGTCTTGTCTGCCGATCATGGTGTTCCTGAATCTTCACCTGCGGCAAATGCACTTGGTTTCCAACAGGCACAATACTTCAATAAAGATACCCTGCTATCTCAAGGCGTAGAAAAGAGGTTGAAGAGTGAGTTTGGTTTGGACAAAGACGCCATTCGATTGTATGCACAACCTTACATTTATCTGGATCACGACGTGATTGCCAAGGAAAAGGTTGATCTAGCGAAAGTGCAGAATGCCATCGCAGATGAGATTGCGAAAGTAAAAGGCGTTGCGTTTGCCGTATCAAGTAGTGATATTGCAGCAAACCGAGTACCTGATACGCATGTCATGCAGCTCATCAAGAACAACTACCACCCCGCTCGTTCAGGTGATGTTTATGTGGTATTTGCCCCTCGTAGCTACATTAACGACATGGAAGGTCTTCAAATCGCCTCTACGCACGGCTCACCTTGGAAGTACGATACTCACGTCCCAGTCATTTTTGCAGGCTACGACGTTGAAGCTCAGAAGGTTTCGCGTGCAATCACTCCATACGACATTGCGCCAACACTTTCGAATAAAATGGGCATAACCCAGCCAAGTGGATCAATTGGAGAAGTGTTACAAGAGATCACTGAATAGGCTAAACCTCCGAGGTTCCGTCATCTAGATTTCGAATCCAATACCCGCTCAATAAAAAAGCCGTTTATCATATTCAGTCGAAACGGATAAACGGCTCTTTTTTACCCCAATTTTCTGCTCTTAAACCTTATCGACTACATCAATACCTTAACTAAACTTACATGCTGTTCAAGCTCGGTTCTTGCTCAAACAAAGGCTGTTTTCAGGCAACACCAAACTGATGCTTGATGGGACAACCTCAAATCGAATCTGATTTGAACGATACGGTTCTCCGTCTAAATTAATCGGTAAAGTTTGAGGAAAGTCGATATCAAGCCAACGAGCTTGCGTATGCACGACATATTTCCCGTCTTCAGCTGGGCTCTTTAATTCTTCAATCACTTGCGGTAATTCTGTCGCGACGAACGACTTTACTAACGTCAAATCCATCAAACCATCGTCAATAAGCGCATTCGGTGCTAACTCTTGTCCACCACCTGCTAAGCGTCCATTACAAAAAGCGCCAACCAGAATTTCACCGGTAAAGGTACCTTTATCTATGGTCAAAGTACCGCTGTAAGGTTTAAAACCAAGCGCTTTAACTACACCTGTCAACGTATATGCCCCACCACCGAGAAAATCTTTTAATTCAATAGGGGTTTCTGCCGTCACCTCAGCGCCAAAGCCTGCCGCAGCCACGTTCATAAAGTAACGGTCGTTCGCCCTCACGCTATCGACCGCGTAAGCTGAACCTTTTATTGCCAAATCGAATGCCGAAGGTATATCGCTTGGGATGCCGGTAGCGGTAGCAAAGTCGTTCGCAGTTCCCATTGGAATAATTGCAAGCTGTGGTCTTTCGCTAGCGCGGAATTGGTTGAGTGCATTGACTGCTTCGTTCACCGTTCCATCACCACCAGCGATAATCAACCGCTTCACACGATCGCATATGGCCTCGCTCACTAAACGAAACATATCCGCGGATTCCCAAGTAACTCTGACTTGTAGGTCGATATCCCTGTCTCTTACTGCAAGAATGGCTTGCCTCAATTCAGGGATGTTGGCCTTCTTTCCATTTAAAATAGCGCGGATACTTTCCATGGTTATGTCCTTTATAAGCTAACTAGAGATATCTTTTGCTGCGGCTTTGAGCTTAGATCGCAACCACTTGTGGCTTGGCTCGTTAGTACGACTTGGGTGCCAAATCATACACATATCAAGGTTTTCTAAGTCGAATGGTAAAGGCAGTGTTTTCACATCGTACTTCTCGGAAAAACAACGAACTGAAGATAGAGGAAGCACACCAATATAGTCAGAGCCTTCAATAACAGGAAGCATCTCAACCACGCCAGCAGCTCGATACACAATCCTGCGCTTTTCCAAATCGCTAAAGTGTTCAGAACTCAATAGGCTTTTTCGAGCGTGCCATTTAGAAACAACTACATGATCAAGCGCTAGAAACTGCTCCATATCAATAGTATCGCCAATCTCTGGGTGGCCAGAGCGGCATACGACGACAAGCTCCTCAGTAGAAATAACTTCATGCTTAAGCATGGTTCTACCCCTTGGCGTCATATCTATGATCACATCGTGTCTTTGTAACCTAAGATCGGATTCGTAATCTTCCGTAAACAAAGGATGAACTTCCAATGCAATACCAGGTGCGATTTGGCTGATCAACTGCATAACTCTTGGCATCAATTCGTAGCTTGCGGGTGATACACAAGCAATGGAAAACACGCGACCTGATGTTTTAGGATCAAAATCTCTCGAGGCCGATAGCGTAGAAGTGAAGTTTTTTAATGCAGCGGCCATTGCTGGATAAATATCGATCGCAAATGTCGTCGGCTCAACGCCTGAAGTGGTTCTGTGAAACAGTGGCTCATCATAAATATCACGAAGCCTAGCGAGCGCTTTACTCACTGCAGGTTGGCTGATGTTCATACGATTCGCAGCCCTAGACAAGTTCTGCTCTTCATAGATCGCGACAAATATAGGAATTAAATTGAGTTCAGTACTTTTCATACAGTTCCATATTAAAGAAGCAGGTTCTCCATAGTAGAGAACCTGCCGATTATGTTCGATGCGAATGACTAAAGTTTGCTACTTAGTTCTATCTTTTAAGTCAGGCAAGGCTTTAGGGATTTTCAAGCGGTCGAAAATTGAACGAGAATTGCTTGAGTTTGATGTGTCACCGGGAAAATTACGTATGCCTTTCCACAAACGAGTAAATACGCTTTTATCTTCACGCCCTTGTTGGAGGGATTCACTATCTTCTAACCAACGTTTCTCTGTGCTCACTTTACCCAATTCTAACTGAGTGGTTTCAATGCGCAATTGACGATAGATAAAGGTTCTTAATGCAGCCCCATTACCTTGCTTAAGTAAACGACGTAATACCAACCAACTTGGTGTTGGACGGTCGCGATAATAACGCTTAAGGGTGAAGACAGAACCAATAAGAACAACCAAACCAGCAACCGCAAAAACAACAACGTTTATGTAGGCCTTTAAGTACGACTTTAGCGTGTGGCGCGCTTTAAAAACCTGACCTTCAATAACAGCACTTTCAAGACGCTGATTTTTGCTGTCCCACCACTGGAATGAAAATTCAGGCAAGGTAAACTCACCACCTTGTTGAATCACATAGACCGTTTCTTCAATTCGACTTGAACGGTAATCACCACGTTCTTGTGTATCATCTAAACGATTGGGTTGTGGGTAAGCTTGATACTGCAGCGTCGCTTCATTAGTCAATACATTCGGCAGCAAAACAGACAAGCTATCTTTCGCCTTTATTGTCACGGTACGAGTAATGGCATCACCCACTTTCAACTCTTCGCTTGAACGTTGCCATTTCTGATCAATATCCACATCTGTCGCAGAAAACCAAGGCGATTGTTCGCTTAGTAAACCAGAAGGTAGTGAGGCTTCGAACTTAATTGGCTGCGTGTATAGCGTGCCACCAACGTTTGATCCGTCAGGAGCGGAAACTTGAACACGAACAGGCAACCTAGGAATGACAAACTCACCCGATGTCATTGGATAGAGCGTCACTTCCCAGCGTTGACGTGACCATGTAGTACCATCCACTCGTTCCGTGTAATTCGTCGCAAGTTGGTTACGCTGCTTAGCAATCACATTAGGAATTTCTACGCCGCCAATTCGAGTTCCGCCCGTTAACCAGCGAGGTGTCGCAACCTCTATGTTCAAAATCACTTGCTCATTAACGCTCACTTTGGTCGGCGTTATTTTATCGCCAGGCTTCGGTTTCTCGCCTATCCAAGCGATCAATTCAACATCACCACTCTTTTGTAGATCGAAGATATCGGCAGCCGGAGCAACAGCGGAAAAAATGCAGCTCAACATAAGAGTAATAGGCAATAACCACTTACGGGTTCTGAATCGCACTCTCTTTGATTGAATGGCTTCAAGAGCTAAGTCATATCTACTCATTGGGTTTGCTCCTGTTTTGATGCCTGTTCCTGTTTTGGCGTCTGTTCGTTCGAAGGGGCAGGTTCTCGTAGCTGAATTTGGAATTTCGATTTCAAGAAGAACTTAGGGTCCGCTTCTACTCGTTTTAACCACTTGTCGGCAAGCTCTTGGCTACCCAAAATTTCATTGGCATTAAGCGTTTCCTTGAGCATCAATTCCGCTACAGTTTCTTCTTCAGCGCCATCACCCGTTCGCGGCTGATCATCATCTAACTCTAACGACTCCTCTGGACCATCTGTCGTTCCAGATTGACTTTCGCTGGTGCGATTGACTTCTTCGACAATACCGCCGATTACCGCTAAGTTATGCTCAACGTCAGGCCTTAATTCTGGTGAAAGGTCAGGCTTTTCACTCAGAGATTTGAGGAGATCTCGCGCGGCAAGATACTCACGTTGGCGAGCCAAAGCACTTGCGGCATTATACAAACCATAATCGGTTTTCATTTGTAAGAACGCGCTGTGCGCCAATTTAAAATCGCGAGCATAGTAATAAGCCGCGCCCTTTCGCATTGGGTCAGTAAAATGTTTGGCAGCTTGAAGATATTCGTTCTGGTTCAACAGGCGTTGACCTTGTTGGTCAGGCGTTAGCCATAAGTCCCACCACCATTGAGCGGTCTTATCCCAAGCCGTAACCGACTCCACCACAATTGGTTTCTCTGCGGTTAGGTTGACGGTTTTCGCCAAAGTACTTGGTGAATGCAGGCTGCTTGTGATCATCAACCCAACGACACACCATTGCACCAACCACCCTTTTCTGAACCATAACAACATAATGAAAGCCATTGGAATAAGCAGTCCATAGCCCATGTCTTTCCAAGGCATTGAAGATTCGCCGTTGAGCTGCATGTTTCTTTCAACCGCTCTGTTCAGTTGTTGGATATCGGAATTATCAACGCTCACTTCGATCAGTCGTCCACCCGTCTTACTCGCTAAGTTACGCAGTGAATCTAGGTCGACTGGGTTATCACTCACCACATTACTGTTTCCTGCGGCTAGAATGAGCAACTGATAAGGGTTGTCGTTAAAGAAACTCTCGTACGCCCTAATAGTGCTTGGGTTGACACCGTCTGATACCAACAACACTGACGAGCCTAGCTCACCAGACAATTGCTGATTGATAAGTGGCAGCGCTTCTTCTGCTGACTTACCTGATACCGGCATGATATCGGGTGTAATAGCCGCCAAAAACGGTTCAAACACTTTGCTGTCTTGAGTGACTGGCATCGCGACGTGCGCACTGCCAGCATAAACAACCAAACCTGTGTTACCACCTTTGCGAGCTGCAAGTAAGTCTCTAATTTTCTGTTTAGAGCGTTCCAAGCGACTCGGTGGTAAATCCTTAGCCAGCATGGAGTCACTGTTATCGAGCACCACTAACATTGACGCTTTGTCTTCACCAAAAGGCGAAGCTTCACGTTGCCATGTTGGGCCTGAACAAATAATGATGGCGATCGTCACAATCACCATCAATAATTTCAATGGTAATTGTTTGCGCCAGCCGGTTTCTCCAATGGTCAGCGCATCACGTAAGTGTACTGGAAGAATGTCTTTCCACGTTGGCTTAGTTTCTTCTCTCCAACGAATCCATAATAGGAAGAACATCGGAATGAAGGCCAATAACCACAATGGTCGAATAAAATGAAATTGGGTAAAAAACTGCTGTAGCATGAGAGAATCAGGCATCATCCTCTCCTTTCAAAGTTCCAGTTGAAGAAGCCAAAGGTGATCTTCGACGTATCGTCGCAACGCTGAAAGCCGTCAAATACATGACAACAACCATCGCCATCAAATAATGATGCAAACCTTGCTTAGGGCGATAAGTGGTACTTTCATATAGCTGAGGCTCTAGTTCACCAATCTGAGCGTACGCTTTGGTCAGTTCGTCGCGGTTAAGCGCTTCAAAGGCTTCACCGCCAGACTCTTGAGCCACGCGCTTGATGGTTTCCATATCTAAAGCGACTTCACCAACGGTTTGCGGATCTCCCATGGCGATAACATGAATACGAACGCCTTTCGCCTTGGCCACTTTTGCGGCATCAATCGGCTCAACAAAACTTCCCGTATCATTACCATCGGTTAGCACGATCACGACCTTTTCTTTTTCGTTGGCATCAACACTTGAATCTTGAACTTCTGCACTTTGCTTTTCGCTTTGTTCAAACACCTTAATTGCCAAGCCAATTGCATCGCCTAAGTGAGTACTTTGCCCTGCCATTGCAACATCGGTTTGATTAAGTAGTTCAAGCCATACTTCTTGGTCAGCCGTAAAAGGTGTTTGTACAAACGCAGCATCACCAAACAAGATCAAGCCGAGCCGGTCACCTTTTCGGGTTTTCGCAAAATCAGCCAGCACTTCTTTAGTCGCGTCCAAACGTGAGATTTTATCACCATGCTTAGAGGTAAAGTCTTGCTCTGCCATTGAACCAGATAAATCAACCACCACCATCACGTCACGGCCTAGTTGCTCGCGAACTTGCGGCTCGCCTAAGACGGTTGGTTTGGCTAACGCGCAGACCACCAATACCCAAGTAATAATGAGCGTTGTTCGTTGCCACCAACTGGGTGTTAACTGGCTTGCCCCTTCAGATGGTGCTTCACCAATAGCCTCGACCAACTCTCGAAAAAATGGCACTTTGATAGCCATCTGTTTAGTTCGATAAGCTGGCACTGCAAAATAGACGAACAAAGGTAAAGGTAATGCAATAAACCATAATGGATGAACGAATTCAAAACTAGCGGATAAAGAATCAAACATTACCTTGTCCCCCAGTCGTCGTTTGTATCTCCGGCTTATGAAGTTTTAACCAAGTCATTGCGGTTTGAATGACCTCTAAACGCTGTTCAAAGCTCAAACGCACCTTAGGGTCTACTAGGCTTTGCATCCATAACTCCGAGACTTCATCAGAAAAAAGTGCACTGCTGCTTGTATTGGTGTTAGCGTCAACTGGCAGATAAGCATTCAAGCGACTCACGTAGGCTTGACCAAACAATTTTGCATTACTGCTGTCTAGGTAACGAAGCACCACTTTGAGCACTTTAAATGTGCGCTCGGTAGAGCTTTTGTCACGAGCATCTAACAACATCAATTCTTTGATTGCCTCTTTACGGTAACGATTCTTCCACCACCTCAATACCAAACGGTATGTCAGATAAAGAGTGGCCAATAACAAGATCACACCTAAGATCTTCCAACCAATCGTTTGAGGAGCCCAGCTCACACTGTCAGGAATCGCTACATCGTGCAGGTCTCGTAAGATATAAGTGCTAGGAACTGTATGTTCAACAGACATTTAGCGTCCCCCCACCAGCTTTTGAAGCTGAGATATGTGAGTACCAGATGTATCTAGTTCTATATAAGGGAGGTTTTTCATCGCCATTAATTTGGCCAGTGATTGTTTTTGGAGTGCTGCTTTTTGGGACAGGCTTTCACTCGCAAGGTTAACCTTTGATTGGCTATCAAGATTGAGTTGAAAACGACCATCACCTACGACCCAGTTAGCATTCGCAAGATCTTGAGGCAAAGATTGTTCCAATGGATCGGTCACCATAATGGCTAAGATATCGTTGTGTTGTTGCATTTGCTTAAGTCGATCAAGATGTTGCTCTTGGCAATCTCGCCAATCACTAATAAATATTAAGGTCGACTGCTTTAATCTCATTCGTTTTATCAGTTCAATCCACTGACTAAACCCAACACCATCGCTGTCGCTGACATTCACTCCTAAGCTTTGATTTGCTTTTGATAAATGCTTGAGTTGCGCCAGTAAATCAGACTGTGAGCGCTGTGCTTTGGTGTGAAATAGCTTTTGGTGTGAGGCTAAAACAAAACCGACACGGTCACCATCTTTAAGCACTCGCCACCCGCATAACGCAGCCACTTCGGCAGCAACAACGGATTTCATGGTGTCTTGAGAGGCAAAGAACATCGAACTGCGCTGATCGACGCAGATCATCACATTGCGGTCCTTTTCTTCGGTGTAACTACGAACATGGGGTTTACCTGTTCGCATCGTGACTTTCCAATCCAGGTTACGAATATCATCACCGAATTGGTAGTGTCGCAGCTCCTCGAAGTTCAGACCACGGCCACGGAACAGAGAATTATGTCTCCCCGACAGTACACTGCCCGCCTTAAGATGAGGCAACAGAGAAAACGACTCAGCTTGAGCCTGAATTCGCACTAGCCTTGAATAGTCACAGTACAATCGTGGATCAAGGCCTTGAGGTTTGGGAGCTTGTGTTGGCTTCGCCATGACGCCCCCTAGTTATCCGATCTCAACATTATCAAGCAGTTCTTCAACTACTCGTTGATGGTTCACACCGTCAGCCAATGCGTCATAAGACAATGAGAATCTATGGCCTAATACGGTGGGGAGCATTGCACGCACATCGTCTAACGTGACATGGTCACGCCCTTGTAACCACGCATAAGCGCGAGCACATTTATCTAATGCGATTGAAGCACGTGGGCTTGAGCCAATTTCAATCCACTTTGATAAGTTGGATTCTGGGTAACGCTCAGGTTTTCGCGTTGCCATTACCAAAGCCACGATGTAGCTCTCAACTAAATCGGAAACTGCAATGTCTGGAAGTTGGCGACGAGCTTCAAGTACCAATTCAGGTTCAATATGCTGTGGTGTGACTAATTCTGAACTCGTCTCACTGCCTAACTCTTCGCTGCGAACAAGTCGGATGATGTCACGCTCCGCTTCGTCTTCTGGGTAGTCGACCGTCACCTTCATAATGAAACGGTCCATTTGCGCTTCTGGAAGCGGATACGTACCTTCTTGCTCAACTGGGTTTTGAGTCGCTAGAACCATGAATAAATCTGGCAGAATATGAGTTTGACCACCTATAGTAATCGTCCCCTCCGCCATCGCTTCAAGTAGAGCCGCTTGTACCTTAGCCGGCGCACGGTTAACTTCATCGGCTAAAACAATGCTATTGAATATAGGTCCCGGCTGGAAATGCAGTTGAGGTTTACCCTCTAGCTCTTGGTACACTTCCGTACCCGTTACGTCTGATGGCAGCAGATCAGGCGTAAACTGAATTCGACCAAAGCTTGTATTCAGTAAGTTCGCCAACGACTTCACTGAACGAGTTTTCGCGGTACCGGGAAGGCCCTCTAGAAGCACATGGCCATTGGTCAATAACCCGATCACTAGAGCACGTATGACGTGACTCTGACCGATGACACTTTTTTCTGTCTGTTCAATCAGTTGGTTTATTGCTTGTTGCGCATGGTTCATAGATCTTCCCTTAATTCAATCTGGCTGTGAACATCCTACTCACAAGCCCTATAACTATTAGTTATAAACGTGATAATTAGTTATAAGCACCATAATTTATGCGTGCCATAGACAAGTTTTTGCTAACCCTTTATTTCAGCTAAGCTTTCTACTGGCTCATCGCTATTTACTTACTAAGTGCTCTCAATTGGTTAATGGCTTCCGGTGGTGCCACCTTACTCAATGACGAAATACATTGTTCAAACGCTTTTACTACGCCTGGTTTCTGGTAATTTCGAGCCAAAATCTCACACTGTGCGTACAAATGTTGTGGGTTACGGCTAAATTGGTAAGCCTTATTCAATGACTTACTCGCAGCAAGTACATCAGACTTCTCTAAAGCCAAGCCGTACACATACCAATATTGTGGGTCGGTTTTTGCTGTTTCTGCCGCTTGTTTTAGGTAGTCGGTTGCTTTGTCGTAACCTTTCACACGAAGCAAAGATAAGCCTGCGCTGTATGGCAACACACTCGATTTTGGTTGCGCTTGAATACCTTGTTTCAATATCGCTAATGCCTTTGGTTCGTCACCAAGTGCACGATACAAGTCGGCCAAGTTGGCGTAGCTGTTTTCGAAGTAAGGTTCAATTTCGATAGCGCCTTGATAGAGCTCCATCGCTTTTTGATACTGCCCTAGATCTCGATAAACGTTACCTAAATTAGTACGACCAAAACCTCTGTCAGCATTGAAGCGTTGTATCTCGATGTACTCTTCTAATGCTGGCTTGATTTGATCTTTCTGCAGAGGATTCATTTCTCCCCAGTAACGCACTAATGCACCTGCGGTTTCTGAACGAATCGACAATACAGGGTCTTTCAATAGCGGCTCTAGAATCTGCCAACGGTCAGTAAATGGAAAACCAGATGAGCCTTGAACAACACCCAATCGAATCATTTCATCGTCATGTTTCACCGCTCTTGCCAATGAGATAAGTGTATTTTTGCCCGTGTTACCACCCAAACGCTCTAGGCTCGATGCTCTAATAATATTGCTTAAGCTGGAATCCTGAGCCGAATACGCCAAGGCATCTTCAGCCCCACTATGTCCAATTGAGTCAGCATAAAAGGCAACAGCAAAATGCTGCTGATTACGATACTTAGAATCTGGGAACCACTCACCAATTTGCTTATCGGCCCACTGGTCAGTTTGATCTTCATGACAACTGGTACACACGTTTGGTGTTTTAATGTGTTGGCTAATATCAGGACGCGGGATATGCCAACTGTGGTCACGCCTTGGATCGACCTCCATGTAAGTCGTCTCTGGCATGTGACAAGTCGTACATTGTGAAGCTTCGGTATTGGCTTCGTGGAATGTGTGCTTTTCAGGCGCGTATTCAGATGCAATGTGACATTGACCACATACGGCTTCTTCGGCAATTTTCAGTTCTGCAGTATGGGGATCGTGGCAGTTAGTACAAGTGACGCCTTTCTCTGCCATCACTGATTGTAAAAAAGATCCGTAAACGTAATCTTCATCGTAGATTTGACCATCGTTATGGTAAAGCTCAGGGGTAATCAAGCTCAGACGATACTTATCAAAAAATGAACCGTTAACATGGTCGCCTGTTTCATTCAACTGAGTGCGTCGGCTGTGGCACTGAGCACAGGTTTGAACTTGATTGGTATGGATGATGTCTTTTGGTTGCAGGGTTGAGTTGCCCTCTTGATAGATCCACTCTTTCACCGACCTCGACAAGTCACGATCAAAACCATAATGCGCCGAAATCTGGGCATCTTTTCCACCTTTGGTTGTGGCTTGCTTGTTATTTGTTCGCTGAGCTTGTTCAACATGCTCACTCGCTGGCCCATGACACGCTTCACAACCGACATTAATCTCAGACCAAGTGGTGTTGTAAGTATTACTTGCGCTGTCGTAGTTCTTTTCTAGGTTTGTTGAATGGCAGTCAGCACACATGAAGTTCCAGTTCTGACCACTATTGGTCCAGTAGAATTCATCAGTGTTGGTGGTATCTGGGTAGAGGTGAAACCAACGCTGACCGCCTTGTGCCTTTTCTCTTGAGTCCCAAGCAAAAGGAATCAATTGCACGCGACCATCCTCAAATTCAACCATGTACTGTTGTAGAGGTTCAAAGGCAAAGGTATAGCTGATTTTGTAATCTTTGAATTGGCCGTCTAGCCCTTCGATATTTACCCAGAACTCACCACCTTTGCGAAAAAAGCGATTGGGTTTCCCTTTGTGGGTAACGGTTTGATTATTGAAGTCGCCCAATACCGACTCGTCAGTAGCGTGCTTCATTGCCATATCATGATGAGAACCTTGCCATGCTTCCACTTCTGCGCTGTGGCAATCAACACAAGCATCAGAGCCTATATATGTAGCCTGAGAACTGAAAGGCGCTGCTTCTGAACCTGTAGCTGCTGAGCCAACTGACGAAATTAGCTCACTGGCATAGACATTAAGACTGACTATCAACAACATAAATAACGACAACATTCCGGATAATACTGCAACTCTCTGGTGTTTCAATCCGTTCACTAGTGAGCACAACCATGCAGACATAACATTCCTTGTTTTTATACATCCTTATGCTTAATAAGATAGACGTAAAAACACCTAAAATACAATTAATTAGTGTCTCGGGTATCGAATACTTGTGATTTGTATTTACATCGGTTAAGTGCCTATAAAAAAAGAGCTCCGGAGAGCTCTTTCAATCATAAATTTTCGCTTGTGAATATTTACTTTTGTAATAAGAGTTACTTGTTATGGTTCTCTTGCAGTTTCTCCATTACCTGATCCAAGCTAAAGCTTGCCGCTTTTTGGCGTGGTGGGTACTCGGCAAACGTTTCTAAGAACTCACCAACATACGCTTGTGCAGGAACGAACATATATGCATGGTCTAACAACCAGTCATAATAGGTATTCGATGTGATATCTGCATTTTCATATGGGTCCATGCGTAGGTTAAATAACTTAGGTAAACGTAACGTCACAAACGGTTCTGACCAAATCTGCATAGTGCCCGTTGCACGCTGCTCCATGAACACCGCTTTCCATTGGTTATAACGAAGCGCGGCCAAATCACCATCATCAGTAAAGTAGAAAACTTCAGAACGGCGACCTTTTTCTTCTTCACCTGTTAGGTAAGGAAGGAAGTTGTAACCATCTAAATGAACCTTAAATGTTTTATCACCCGCAGTGTGACCTTTCAGAAGTTTCTCTTTGATTTGATCATCGCCGGCAGCTGCAACAAAGGTCGGCATCCAGTCCATGTGATGCATAATTTCATTAGAAACCGTACCTGGTTCAATCTTACCTGGCCAACGAACCATTGCAGGTACACGATATGCACCTTCCCAGTTGGTGTTTTTCTCACCACGGAACGGTGTTGTACCCGCATCAGGCCAAGAGTTCATGTGTGGGCCGTTATCCGTTGAATAAAAAACAATGGTGTTGTCTTTGATACCCAGATCATCCACTTGTTTCAATAACTGACCTACATGTCTATCGTGCTCTACCATGCCGTCAGCATAGTTACCTACCCCTGCCACACCTTTGCTATCAGCTTTGACGTGTGTTCTAAAGTGCATACGCGTTGCATTCCACCAAACGAAGAATGGTTTATCGGCTTTCACCGCACGGTCCATAAAATCAAGCGCTGCATCGAGCGTTTCTTCATCGACAGTCTCCATACGCTTACGCATTAGTGGGCCGGTGTCTTCAATCTTACCGTCAGCGAAAGATTTGATTACACCACGAGGGCCAAACTTCTTACGAAATTCTGGATCGGTTGGGTAATCTTCATTTTCTGGCTCTTCTTCAGCATTTAGGTGATAAAGGTTACCAAAAAATTCATCAAAACCGTGTGCTGTTGGAAGGAATTCATCTTTATCGCCAAGGTGGTTTTTACCAAATTGACCCGTCATGTAACCCATAGGTTTCAACATTTCTGCGATTGTCGCGTCTTCTGCTTGAAGGCCAATGTCTGCACCTGGTAAGCCTACTTTACTCAAACCTGTTCTTAATACACTTTGACCAGTAATGAACGTAGAGCGACCAGCTGTACAAGATTGCTCGGCATAGTAATCTGTGAACATCATGCCTTCTTTAGCGATACTATCGATATTCGGAGTTTTGTAACCCATTAAACCAAAGGTATATGCGCTGACATTAGATTGCCCAATATCGTCCCCCCAAATCACGAGAATATTCGGTTTTTCTGCTGCGAATGTGGTGGTGGAAGCCGCCATCATCGCCGTACCCAAAATCGCTAAACGACGTTTAACGCCATATTTCGCTGTCATAGAAACCTCTTCGTTAGTTATTTGCATCCTGCCTTACAACATATAGTCCATTTTTTTAACTCTCGCGACCTTGGTTAAACTATTAATATTTTTATCATTTTCATAACGAACAGTATGCGTAAACACGTGATAAAATGACGTAGAAAAACATGACGAAGATCACGCATAATATTCGAAGATAAATCGAGGTAAGCATATAAAACCAAATTGAATCATAAAGTTAGATCTGCTTCATAACAATTGGTTATAACCACTATAAAAAGACACCATCAGTTTTTGAGATTAATGTTTGCCCAACGATGTGTTGCTCTAACGCATTAATCTTAAAAGTGAATCGGAGTCCTTATGGGTACTAAAATTAATAAACTGGCATTAGGTGTTGGCTTATTAGCAGCTTCTTCAGCAGCAACCGCAGCAGAAAAGCCTAACATTCTTGCTATCTGGGGAGATGACATTGGTGTGTTCAACATCAGTGCATACAACAACGGAATGATGGGGTACGAAACCCCTAACATTGACCGTATTGCTAACGAAGGCGCACTATTTACTGACCACTACGGTCAACAATCGTGTACTGCTGGTCGTGCTGCATTCCTAACAGGCCAAGAACCTTTCCGTACTGGTCTATTGACTATCGGTATGCCAGGTTCAGACCACGGTATCCCAGATTGGGCTCCAACGATCGCAGACCTCCTCAAAGAACAAGGCTACATGACAGCTCAGTTCGGCAAAAACCACATGGGTGACCAAGACAAACACCTTCCAACGAACCACGGTTTTGACCAGTTCTTCGGTAACCTGTACCACCTGAATGCGGAAGAAGAGCCAGAGACATACTACTACCCTAAAGACCCTGAGTTCCGTAAAAACTTTGGCCCTCGTGGTGTAATCAAATCTACTGCCGATGGTAAAATTGAAGATACTGGTCCTATGACGCGTAAGCGTATGGAGCATGCGGATGAAGAGTTCCTAGAGGAATCTCTAGCGTTCATGGAAAAGGCAGTGAAAGCTGACAAACCATTTTTCATCTGGCACAACACAACACGTATGCACGTGTGGACTCGTCTACAAGAAAAATACCAAGGCGCATCGGGTATCAGCATTTACGCTGATGGCATGTTAGAGCACGATGACCAAGTGGGCGTGCTACTAGATAAGCTTGATGAATTGAAGATCGCAGACAATACGATCGTAATCTACTCAACAGATAACGGTGCAGAAACTGTATCTTGGCCTGATGGTGGTGCGACTTACTTCCACGGTGAGAAAGGTACAACTTACGAAGGTGGTATGCGTGTTCCTCAGCTCGTTCGCTGGCCTGGTACAATCAAACCGGGATCTAAGATCAACGACATCATGGGTCACCAAGACTGGATTCCTACTCTACTAGCAGCAGCTGGTGATGATAAAGTGGTTGAAAAGCTAGCGTCTGACAAAGGTGCAACTTACAACGGTAAGAACTGGCGTGTACACCTAGATGGGTACAACTTCCTACCTTACTTCCAAGGTAAAGAAGAGAAAGGCCCTCGCGACAGCATGCTTTACTTCTCTGCTAACGCTGAGCTAAACGCTGTACGTTGGAATGACTTCAAGATTTCATTTGCGGTACTAGAAGGTAACATTGTTGATGCAGTACGTTTCCAAACGAACTGGCCTCAAGTTGTTCACCTACGTGCAGACCCATTCGAGAAAGCACCACACGAATCTGGCATGTACTTACGCTGGATGGCAGACAACATGTGGCTATTCGTACCAGTAGGCGGCAAAGTACAAGAGTTCATGAACACGCTACCTGACTACCCAATGCAACAAAGCCAAGTATTGAACCCTGGTAACTTCAACCAGAACGTTTACATGCTTCAGGGTAAGCTTCAACAACTAGAAGCGGCTGCATCGCAAGCTAAGTAACCAATTAGCTAACGCTACGAAAGTAAACAAAGCCGTGATAAATCACATTTATTACGGCTTTCTTGTTTCAAAAATAAAGCATATATCTGCCATAATATGACGAATGACTTTATCGAGATTCAGCGTGTTTGTTGGATGATAATTACCCACATTGGTCTTTAGTTATCTCGATATATGACCGTTGCGTTAAGATTTCGCAAATTTTTTTAAAACACTATGACATGACTTGAAATACATACATTTGCATGCGATTGTAATTCATCTAACCATAACAACAACTGTATGATTATGAAGACAATCCAAAGTATAGCCCTACTTTCAGCTATCGTTGCTGCACCCGCAGCATTGGCTGATGTAACCATTAAAATCCCTTCTAGCGCAGATGCCTTAGTTGACGTCGTAGCAGTTAACGAGGCTAAGCCTGACCTTGAGGGTGGTTTTTTCTCTTCAAGCAAAACAATAACCGTTCCAGACGGTGTAAACCAAATCGTTTTCCATTATCAGCTTGCTTTTAGTCAAGGTAACGATCGTGAGTTTGTCGATAGCGACGTCATAATTGCAACTTTTGATGCAGCAGACACTACATTGACGTTTGAAATGCCTAAATTCCGTAATGTATCGGAAGCGAAAAAAGGCTTTAATAACCTTGATTGGAAACTGATTGATGAGAACCAAAATGTAATCAGTGTTAATCAAGATAAGCTAATCAAAGATGGAATGCAGATTGGTCGTAAATATCCTCAAGAAGCGAAAGAATACAACCAGAAAGGCGGTATTGCTGCATTAACTATGGGTACATCAGCAGTTGCAACAGCAGCGGTTGTACAACCTGTCACTCTACCAGCAAAGATTGATGCGAACGCGGCGAATACTGCGGAAGAAATGCTGTATTTCTGGTACGAGAAAGCCGATGCTGAAACCAAGCAGAAATTCAAAGATTACGTGAACAAATAGATTTATTCTGCTCACTTTAAAGCAAGAAGCTGACATCAAGTCAGCTTCTTTTCTATCTCTAGGATTATTTCATAAGAAAGGGAAAGGTTATTCCGAATTCATAGGTTAAGCCTCATCTATTGCGATTTCCCATCCACCTTAGCTGGCCAACCCAAACCTTTATACTCAGCAGCCAACAAATAGGCACAACGACTCGAAATCGTTGTTCTAATCCAGTCACCGACCCCATACACTTTGTATTCCAAAACAGCCATTTTCATAACAGTACTACTCACTCAATTTTAAATTTATAAATCTTGAGTTAACGTTACCGATTTCCGTGATTCATGTATGTTCCTAAAGGAACAAAAGTTGAGGATTTAGCCACAAATAGCCGCCTATTTGAGTCTTTTCTCGAGAAATAAGTATTTTAATTATAATGCGTTCATCGTCGATATAGGGTCGCGGATCATTAAATTCATTGGTGAAATACGTTCGTACAAACCTTCAAAATCTGAGATGGACACCTTACCTCTTTGTATCGTCACTAGACCTTGTTGTTCGATACTTTTTAACACCTCATTTAACCTCGGCCTTGATATACCAGTAATGGTACTCAATTGGGTTTGCGAAATATTGATACTCACCTTTGCCCCTGTAACATTTGTCTGGCGAGCAGCGAGCTCTAAAAGGACATAAATCGTTTTTTGCTCTTTTTCATGGATGGAAGATAAGAAAGCCTGCATCCAGATAGATTGCGATTTAACTCCACAATGGAGTAGCCATTTGAAGACCATGCATTTCTTTTCAGCGAGCTCCAATACCTTGTCTGCGGGGAAAAATACCATGGTAATCGGCTCAACTTCTTCTGCGACAGCAAATAAATTGTAGTTCGCATGAATGGTCAAAGCGCCGATCCAATCGCCTTTACCTATCACACCACCCGACAAGCTTTTCATGTTTTCAGTTGAAAAGCAGATACCCGCTGAGCCTTTAAGAATATAAAAGACCCCCGGTAAATTTTGGAATTTTTTCGTAATCTCTAAGCTATGAACACCCGTTTTGAAGAGCGCAATCTCGAGCAAGCTGTGGATCAAATCTTGTGACAAATCACATGGCCATTGTATTTGTTCGCCTATTTTAGGGTCTAACAACGATTAACTCCTTGTCTAACAATATCTGCATGAGTGCAACGCATCTCACTGAACCTTTTCTAAATGTAGTCTAATACTGCTAACACCCAACAATTATTTATCAAAAAAGTTATATTTTTTAGTACTTTAAGATAATAGCGTAGCTTACAAGCTGTAAGTGAACCATTTGTCTCGTTAAGAGGCGACTGAATTTCCAATCATGGAGTCATAATGCTCAGACCATTGAACTTCTTTGATTAAACAGCCCATTTGCTAGGTACTCGGTTTGACTAATCCTCCCCCCTTTAAAGAACCAATTTGGTGGTTTCTGGAAACATCAAAGCCAGCCCAAATAAAACGACCAGTCATTGCCAGTCGTTGGGCAATTCAAATAGTGAAACGTTGGATACTAGCTAACATCATTCTAGGCAATATAGGCTAATACGACATCGCGATATTGCTGTTTCAACGACTCTTCAATAAAGCTCGCGTCAATTGCATTCAAGCTAAACTGGGCCAACTCTTTATGTGTAAGCGTATGAGCATTGTTTACTGCGTTAAAGTTATCCGACATATAACCACCAAAGTACGCAGGATCATCCGAATTAATCGTAACGGAAACGCCCTTTCTTAGTAGATCAACAATATTGTGGTCTTCCATTACATCAAACACTCGTAGTTTAATGTTAGACAATGGACACACGGTCAGCGGCATTTTAGTCTTAATCAATTCCGATATTAACGCTTCGTCTGTCATGCACTGCACGCCATGGTCTACTCGGCTAACACTGAGCATTTCAATAGCGTCGACAATGTTCTGTGCGGGGCCTTCTTCACCAGCATGAGCCACTGTTAGAAAGCCCGCTTGTTTGGCTTGTTCGAATACGCGTTTGAATTTCTCTGGCGGATGCCCGAGTTCTGAGGAGTCTAATCCAACCCCAATAATTTTGTCTTGGTGCTTGAGAATATCAGCAAACGTTTGAATAGCGCTCTCTTCAGATAAATGTCGTAAGAAACAAGCTATGATTTGAGAAGTAATCCCTAATTCTTTCTGACCACGTTTGAGCGCACGATAAATACCATTAATCACAGTATCAAAAGCAATTCCACGATCGGTATGAGTTTGAGGATCAAAGAAAATTTCAGTATGAATAACATTGTCAGCTATAGAGCGTTCTAGGTAAGCCCATGTTAAATCGTAGAAATCCTGTTCTGTGCGCAGTGCATCAGCACCTTGATAGTAAATATCGAGAAACGACTGCAAATCATCAAATTCGTATGCGAGTCTTAACTGCTCTGGAGATGAATAAGGCAAATCTATGCCATTACGTTGAGCGAGTTTAAACAGTAATTCAGGTTCGAGTGAACCTTCAATGTGTAAATGCAACTCTACTTTTGGAAGCCCTTGAATAAATGCGTTCATATTCCACCTACTATGGATTTTAGGTGTGCACTTACTCTGAGTAATAGACAGGATATTTTTGAACGCCATTACAAAGAGTAAGAACACAATTGTGATCTAAACCCTTCGTAATCAGCACTTTTCGGGAGCTGGTAGAGACCCCCAAACCATATCATTGGGGTTATACGAAGCAAACGATTGCTACTATACCAAATTAAGCTGCGATGAAAAGGTTTAACGAGTGACGAACCGAATGAAACCGCTTTGAACAAAACCAATCAACAATCAACAGCTCACTATCAACGATAATCATGCCTAATTCTCGACATCAAAAGCATATCAACGTATTTCCCACCTTTGAATGTACTAAGCTTTTTGGTTCCTTCTAATTGAAAACCAACGCTTTCATATAAAGTAGTCGCACCGTGATTATCGGCATGAACTTCTAATTCAAGTCGAACGAGGTTAAGCCAATTATCGGCCTGATTGATCGCTTCTTGCATTAAGACCTTGCCGACCCCTTTGCCTTGCATATCCGGATTGACCGCTATCGCAAGGCCTGCACAATGTCTGTCTCTCACTTTGGTGGTCATGAATAAAGTGATGTGGCCCACGACTTTTCCGGACACTTCAGCAACCAAAGTAAAATGGTCAGAATGCCCAAACAATCTCTCAACTTGATCAGAACTAAGAAAAGGCTTCTGTGATGTATTCTCAGAGACTGAAGGGTGACGATAAATATCAAAAATATCTTGGTAATCTGTTAGTTCGAGGTGTCTAATTTGTATTTCCAAAGCGCTTCCTTGTTATCTGATCCTATATTCTCGCTGATTTTTATATTACGGATAGCGATAAGCACCTACAACCTTAAATATGATAAGTGCCAGAAATAACTGAACAAATAATAAAGTTAAATCTTAACGCTAGTTTGGCTGACTTTTGGTTAGGTATGACCGTTAAAATTTGTAGTCGATACCAACACTCGCTAACACTTGTTCAGAATTGTAAAAGTCGATGTTAGAGTCAATGGTTCTTAGGCCAAGTAACGTAATAAACGACCAACCATCATATCCCATAAAACCACTCAACTCGTAAGCTAAAAAAGCACCGTATTCATTCTCTTTACGCATTTTTCCATAAAGAGGGTTTACTTCATCGTACTGACGATCATGTGCGTCTAACGTGACGACGAAACCATGACGACCCATTCTTTTTGCGTAATTAAGTTCTACGCCGTAGCTATCAAAACTGATCGCGTCTCCTTTCGCATCTGAACTAAAGTAAACCATAGAAGGGACCAGTAACCCAACTTGGTCCGGCAATATAAAGCGGTATCCGGCCTTTGCGTACAAATAGGTTCTTTCCCTATCTAACAAGGCTGCGTCTTGGGCAGATAAGTTTTGAGTTCCCGACAGTTCATCGTCAACATCAGATTCACCAATTGCAAAATCCGCTTGAAAACCGGTGCCTCCAACGCTCGTCAATTGCAGTCGTCCCACATTACCTTTTACGTCCGTTTCGTTTCGATTAACGCCAACCACGTACGGATCAGCCCAAGCTTTACCCGAGATAAACGTAGGGAGCACCGAGAAGTCGATAATGGTGCCACCAGAGAACTGATGTCGATAACCAATCTCAAACGCTATTGTACCTGTCGCAATATCCTCTCGAGTAGTTCCCGTATAAACTTGGTGGTTCAACGATTCCCCAAAGGTGTATTGAACCGTTCCGAGAAAGCCGAGAAGCCCCTGGTTTTCACTACTCCCTTCTTTCGTGTTGTTTGCTTGAATAGAATCTTGCTCGGTACTCAAGTTACTGCTATCTGAATAAGAACCAGCCAAAATACTAAAGTTTCCGCTGAAACCATCGCTTGGAGCAAGTCCACTATATGCAGGCATCGAAGCAAATGCCGTAAACACGACTGGTAAAAAAAACCTCATATTCACATCCGTTAATTGAATAATCACCAATTAACTATAAGTAACAAAATGGAATTATAACAATTATTTAGCCAGCGAAATTATGTGTTTGATGGCACAACCAAGCTAAAGAAGCCACTTAAACGTGCAATAAGTTGATCTATCGCTTTTGAGCTCTCGTAATACATCTCGGAAATAACAGATAAACTCAAAGGACTAAAATATGTTTAAAAAATTAAGCAAGACTCTGTCAGTACTAGTTGCAACACTCCTTTTCACCACATTTGCTCACGCTAATCACCACGGAATGAAGAAAGACATCGTGGACGTAGCGGCTGAAAACGGTTCATTCAACACTTTAGTGGCGGCAGTAAAAGCAGCAGGTTTAGTGGAAACTTTGAAAGGTGATGGCCCCTTTACTGTATTTGCACCCACAGATGAGGCGTTCGCGGCACTTCCTGAAGGAACAGTTGATATGCTCCTGATGCCAGAAAATAAAGATAAGTTGGTTGCAGTACTGACTTATCACGTAGTCGCGGGGAAAGTGATGGCTGCCGATGTGACAAAAATAGACAGTGCTGATACGGTTCAAGGACAAGCTGTTATGGTCAGTGTCAGTGATGGCACCGTTATGATTAACAACGCTAAAGTAATTACAGCCGACGTCAAGGCAAGCAACGGTGTTATCCATGTAATTGATACTGTATTACTTCCTAAATAGTGCAGTTGAAATTCTTTTAACAAATTCAAATTGAATTTTGTTTAGGGTGTGACAAGTTCACACCCTTTTATTTGCCTGTATCAAATCAAATTAGGTCTTCGTTACACAAACAGTCGACCGAATATTAGAAATGCCGCCATAGACACTACTTTTGTAAATACCACCACCCAAATGCAGTCACCAATACTCGCATGCGTCGCCTTCCCAAGCAGGAAGACAAACAGAATCACCCCCAAAACCCAGCCAACAGTCGGAATCAGTGATACCAAAGCAACGATAACGGCAATAACAAGAAGAGATTTAAAGTCAGCCACGACAAAAGACATCTTTGACGCAATATACATACAACATGTTGTCATTAATGCATCCATCACAAACGCTAAAGCTTCAATTCCCACGTTACTTCTTTCACTCAAATTAGTTGCAGTGAATATTATCGCTAAAGTGATGATTTTTCTTTAAGAAGAGAACCAAAAACAGGTGAAAACTGTAACAAAAATGAGATTACCGTTCGTCTGAAGGCACTACCTTCTCCATCACGTAATTGGTGAGTTTTACGCCACGCATTTCAACTTCCTGCTCATTAACGACTTTAAAACCAAGGTGTTCATAGAAAGGCCTTGCGGTAATACTTACTTCAGAGAAATACCGCGATACACCACGAACACGACCAACAGCAAGAACATGTTCCATTAGCGCTCTTCCAACGCCTTTACCCTGGCATTCATGATGACAGAAGAAATGATCAATCAAGCCATTGGGTTGCAGGTCAGTATAACCAACAACGCAACCATCTAGCTCAGCCACAAAAGGTAGTAACTCGTTCATGCGCTTTTGCCAAAGCTCAGAATCAAAACCGTTTGGAGCCCAAGCCTCTACTTGCTGCTGAGAATAATCTCGAACATTAATGTTACGAACAGTATGAAAGTAAATCTCCCACAACGCCTTAGCATCACTGGTTTGGTAATTTCGGATTCTAACCACGACATAGTCCTTTCATGTATTTAGCGTATTGGACAGGTGACGTATTGTCCCTAGGTTCTCTCTGAATGAGTCGACCTTAGAACAAAGAGTATCAACGATAAAACACAGCCAACCAGATCGTCACCATGTCTTTATCCGTACCAACAACCTTGTGCTTTTCTCTTGCTGCAATGTTGATATAATCCCCTTTTGATAAAGTCACAACGCGTCCATCTTCAAACTCAATCACACCTTGACCTTCGATCACCATTACCCACTCATTTTCATCTTGGTCATACCAACCCTCTTCTGGGGAACTGTGACCATGAGACAATCTTCTTTCGATTCGAACACTGTCGTTCGCAAGCAGGTCATTGAATATTTCATTGGGCATCGACGAAGGAACATCAGCGTAAATATTAGACATCGAACTGTCCTAATCCTTGTTAACTGTAATCTGGTGCTGCGCTTTGAATCTTGTGGTTCTTTAACTTAATAAACCGTAGAAAGCCGAAACCTAAGCAGCGACACTCTTTTTGAAGTAAAAACGGTAATAGCCCACTAAGTTACTGCATATAAACAGCGCTTCCATCACTACAGCAGTAGGAGAACCAATCAAATAGTTATGCACCAACCAAAAACTGGTTCCGATGATCATCAATTCACGTAATCGACGATCGTCTTTATTAAAAGCGGCAAAGGTTTGAAACACAGAAGCAAAACAACTTAAAACACTCGTTAGCCCCGAGTAGGTAACGGCTGTCGCAACGACAGACATAGAACAAAACAGGTACTTAAACTTGGAAGATGTTGAGAACACGCTTGTTAAATAACGAGTAGTGGCAATGATCATCAAACACGCGGCGGTCCATTGCTCTAACAAAATGAAGTGACTCGAAATAAGCGTTCCTGCAAAAAATAGACAAGTGACGATTTTCTTCCTTTCCTTAAACTGGAATGACAGCAGATCGAAACAGATGGCAATCGCAACTAATACTTGAGACAGATAAAATGCTGACACGGTAATTCCTTCAAAAATGACACTACATCGACTTCGTTCAACCAGAAATGAACGAAGCCGCTATTTAATTCAAGCATATAAGACAACCGCTTTGGTCTAACATTAAGCCAGTAATCAACGTTAAACCTTCAATACACCACAAATCACTGTTGTAGCCGTACCAATGATTTTTATTCTTCCGTTCGCTAATAACTCTGTCGACATAGACCCACCACGACGGGATGCTTGATAAGCGTTAAAGCTCCGTTTGTTGAGCTTTTCTGCCCAGTGCTGCGTCAATGCACAATGTGCCGAACCAGTGACGGGGTCTTCATTAACACCCACCCATGGCGCAAAGTAGCGAGAAACAAAATCAAGTTCAGGATTTGATGGAACTGCCGTTACCACAACACCTCTACCATCCATGCGTTTCAAGGAGTCAAAGTTTGGAGACAAATCCAATAGAACGCGCTCATCAACGACTTCGATTAACTGCTTTGAATCAAACTCTCTAAATGAAACAACTTGGTTGAACTCCAAGCCAAGGTGTTCGAGCAATTCTTGATCGGGTTCCAGACTCGGCGATAAATGAGTGCTAGGAAAATCCAGCTCGATAGACGATTCACGAACCGTGGCAGATAACTCACCAGACAAAGTATCAAATACTACCTTATCACCCGTTTTCACTAACCCTTGCTCTTTCAATACGTGGACGGTTGCCAAGGTACCATGTCCACATAGTTTCACTTCTACTTCTGGCGTGAACCATTTAAGCGTCATAGTGTTAAGCACAAGAAAAGCCGTTTCTGATACCGCCATCTCTTCCGCTATTGAAAACATTAATGCTTCATTCAAAGGCTCTTGAGAAATACAAACCCCAGCAGGATTTCCCCTAAAGGTCTGGGTTGAGAAAGAATCTACTTGGTATACCTCTAATTCCATAACAACTCCTTGGCTGACGTAGGTTTTCTACTGTTCGAAAAAGCTAAGCAACGCTCAAATGCGTTAAACATAAACCACAAGTCTAAGTTTTAATATCAACCACTAGCCTAAGTATTAATGCTACACCGACGTATTACTCGCACGTTTAAGTGTTACCCACAAACCAAAGCAAGACTCGTTTAACTTAAGCTATTGCGGCCTACAATAAGCACAAACACACCGTGCTACAAGAGTAAATAATTGCAAAGTCCTGAACCAAAACCATGATGTTTATCCGAACACATAACTTCCCGTTAGTCTAAACACAAACCAAGCCGTCATTAAATGCATTAAAATTGCATAAATAGTTGCATTGACCCCCACTATGTTGAATATTAATCTATAACATCAGGTTAAATCTGACCCAAAACCCCACTTAAGGTAAAAGATCAAAAATAATTTTTTCACTAACGAGTGGGCACAAAGAACCTTTAATTAATTCAAGGCATTACATCAGACCCAGATCAGTCATATGGAATTAACAAGGACTAACAGAGCATTTTAATACTGTGCAACGAGTTTAATTATAATTAGATACCTAAATTTGAAACATGTCCCAAATTTTGGGCTACGATTTAATTAATCACAGTACGAAAGGAATCCGTCGGTGAAAATATTTTATATATCATTACTTGCATCAACATCCTTTATAACTGGCTCTGCTTTTGGCCAACACCATGATATTTATATCTATAATTGGGATGCATTTCTGTCTGAACGCGTTGTTGAACAACTCCTAGATACTTACGATATATCCCTAAAACAACAGTACTTCTCTGATGAATCAATAAGAGATGAAGTATTGTTGAGCGAGCGTCGAAGTGCGTTTGAACTCGTAATTGTAGAAAGCGTAAAACTTAAAGCCTTAGCAAAACAAAAGCTGTTCCATAATCTTCGCGACTTGCAAGATTCCATTGCCGGTCACCTTGATCAAAGATGGGTTGAAGGGTGTGGTGAATATGGCATCCCCTATGCTTGGGGAACATCAGGAATTCTATATCGAAGCGACAAAGTTGCCGAACCTCAGTCTTGGAAAGCCTTGCTTGCCCCGGAACCAGAAAACAGCGGCAAAATCAGCATGTATTACGATCCCACAGACCTTGTTGGTGCTGCCTTGCTAATGAATCAATTTGCCCCTTTTACGAATAATGAACAAGAACTGCGAGTAGCGTACAAAACTCTAAAAGAACAAAAACCACACCTTGAAAGTAACGAGTACATCCTTGATTATCTCAACCATCCAGAGCGCCTATCCAACATCAATCTCGCATATGGATATTCAGGCGACACATACGTACTCAACGATTTAGAACCTGAAAGCACATGGGCTTACATTGTCCCTCAAGAAGGAACAACCTTATGGTTAGAATGCATTGCTGCAATTAATAATGGAGAACTATCTACTCAGTCAGTTACTGCCATATCATTCCTGTCTCAACCCAATATTGCCGCTCAAAATGCGATGGATGCATGGTTTGCTACCCCAAGTACAAAAGCAAAAGAGCTGACATCTCAAGAATATCAAAATGATCCGGAGCTGTTCCCAAGTAATGAAGTATTAGATCGTAGTTACCTTTATCAACAATTAGAACCCAGTAGCCTTCAAATTCGAAACCGAATTGTCGACAGTTTGAGATAGTTAATGCCAATATTAAGAAAGTTGTATTTAGTACTCATACCAACCTTGCTCCTTGTCGCTACAATAGCAGGGGTGGTGACATATAATTTTGCATCACACCATGCTAAGCGTATGTACTTAGACAAAGTTCAATCTGACGTGAATACGGCTCTAGTTGCAGCAGAATACGAACAACTCGGTTTGTCGTTGCTCGTTAAAGATATTGGTTCTTCATTACAGTTTCTCCGTTACATCCAAACTCCCGATGACTACACTACCTTATCTCTACTAGAGAAACGGGTTCTTCGTGTCCTCAATCAGAATCACGTCAATCAATTTGGACAGCGTAATGTCTATATAGTAGATCCCAAGTTCAATCTAACGCTATCGACGTTAAGAGCCGACCCATTTGAAAGGCTAAAAATTCCTGATAATATTTATGAAAAGGTTTTCGATTTATACACGTCACTGGTCAACAAAAAAGAGCTATCTCCAAAAGGCTTCTCTTATATATCGGTCAGTGGTGAGCTCAGATATGCTTATGTCGCTGCAATTGACCCGTACTTACTGCCTCAAGATAAGCGTTCGGGTAACAGTTTAAATCGATACATATTAATCGCAGACGGCTCTTTAAAACAGCTCTCTAGATTACTGATTAAGTATAATGATGACGAAAATATGCAGCTCTTAATAGAGCCATCATCAGACGTTGCTAACATTGAAAATACACAGTTTGTGATTAAGTCCATTGAACAAACGAAAGAAAGCATCAATGTACAGATGACAAGCCGACACTTTATAGCTCAAGTGAATATTCGCGAGCAAAAGTTCAACGAGGAAAAGACAATCATCGTCAGACAGACTCTGGTTGGTTGCTTTACGACCCTTTTTGCAATCATGCTAATCATACATATGGTGGTACGTTACCAGCTCGTTCGCCCACTCAAAGACTTACTTCACGAGATCTCTATTGGTGGATTAAAGCTGCGATATTTCAAACGCTCATCTGGGCAAAGCGAAATCGATGGTTTGAAGAATGCGTACATTGACTCCTTGACGGAATTGAAGTTCGAAGCCGAATTCGACCAACTCACTAAATTAGCCAACCGACGCTCATTCATTCGCCACTTAGATGTCCGCCTAAAAAGCTCAATGAGCCCACATTGTTATTTGGTTTGTTGGGACATTATTGATTTCAGAAAGATCAACGACTTATATGGAGCAAAAGTCGGTGACAATGTATTGGTGAGCTTAGCTAAGGCATTGAGAGAAACGCTGCAACACCAACAGTCCTCTTTAGGGTTTAGCTGCAGTGATTATTCTTTGGCAAGACTTGGCGGGAACCAATTTATTGCCATACTAGAGATGGATGAACGCAAATCGATAAACGAAGAAATTGAGAACATCAATAACACCCTGACCGGAACTACATTCCTTGATTATTATGGATTTAGGCTCTCAATCGCTACAGCTGTCTTGCCTGTGGACACTCCAAAATTCGAAGAGATATGGCATAGATGTGTTGATGAAATGCTGATCAATGCTAAGTCTCACAGTGATGGAGAAAGTCGCATCATGTACGGTGAAGAGTTGCTGCATACACTAGAGCGACATGACACGCTCGAGAAAAGGCTATTAGAATGTTGTGAGAGCGACAATTTCGAACTTCGCTTTATGCCCATATTCAACGCTCAAACACTTCACATCGATGGTGCTGAATGCCTCATACGCTGCCCTGCGTTGTTTGATATTAACGCTGGGCCCGACGAGTTCATTCCTGTCGCGGAAAAGAGTAATCTAATCTCCAAACTTGACATGTGGGTAATTAAAACAGCAATCAAGTGCTATAACGAACTCGCAGAAGTTCACAATTATCAAGGCACCTTATCGATCAACATTTCAGCTATGGAGCTCTATAATCGTAACTTTGCCGATAATATACGTAAAGTTCTTGAACGATATCAGGTCACTCCAGGTAACATAATTATAGAAATCACAGAAACCAGTTATGTAAAAAGCACCAAACTTACCGTTCAAACCATTGAGAGCCTCAGAAGCTTGGGGTTAAAAGTATCCCTCGATGATTTTGGTACCGGTTATACTGCATTTAACCAACTTCTTCATTACCCAGTAGATGAACTAAAAGTTGATAAGAGCTTTATCGACAATATAGTCAACGACAAAGCAGGCCGTAAAATGGTTGAATCAATGGTTAACTTAGGCCACTCTTGTGACACGTTAGTTGTCGGTGAAGGGGTAGAATCAATAGAGCAGTATCAATACCTCAAAGAGGCAAACTGTGATTTGATACAAGGCTACCTATTTAGTCAACCGCTAACCTACCTGCAATTCATCGAGTTTGTCAGAGACCACGACCCCCAAGCTATTTTAGACGCTCAACGCCATCTCAAATCTAGTTCTAGTGAACGAATAGTCTCATTAACTCAGAAAAAATAACGTAGATATTCATCTGTTGTTGTTTTTTGAATGCTTACGGCGACCACTATGAAGTAGCAAGGTCCTAATCTATAACGACTACTGCCCCTTTCTATTTTCAAATCATCCTATCTGTCTTAATCTGCCCTAGCTATTAACCTTATCTAGATTAGATCTATGCAAACCAACTTTATCGACTTTTGCGACTTCACATCAAACAGATGAACAGATAAACAGATGAATCAGGACGAAAAAAATATGATTCGGCTAGAAGGTAAACGTGGGAAATTACAGTTACGATTGCCAAACTGACAGCCGCCGATTTGATTGAGTGTAGGGATAGGGAGAAAGATGAGTTAAATAATAGAGGTCAGTATTCGCTCAGATAAAAGAGTATTAACCTTGCATATTAGTTAATAGCTCCATCATATCTTGAAAACTGATGTTCTTTTTATGCCTCACGACCGCATCAATCATCAACTCTAAGTTACCTGCCGCTATATAATCACTGAGCACATCGTTAAATTTCTCCAATATTTCATCACTCGTGCACTCATGGTCTGGAATGAAGAACAAAAACTGACTACCGCTGCTACGAAACGACATGGTATTTTCAGGAATCTTTGCTATCAGAGACTTAGCTGCCGAGCTAACAACTAAATCACCATATTCGAGTCCATATTTTTGATTAATCTCACTAAGATTTCGGATTCGCACGAAGTACAGATCGAAATTATTATCCTTTAGGTAATTATTTTTAACAAACTTCATTAACGAAGCTCGATTACGAAAGCCAGTGGTGACATCAGTCGAGAGTAGTCTTCGCTTAGTGGTAAAGTCGACATAGAAAATAATACCTGTAAGCATCAATATCAGGGTAAGAAATATACTACTTATTTGATGAGTCATGACTAATTTATCGACCATGAAAGTATTTTCTTCGATAACGGGACTTTGTAACCGGAATTTTTCGTTAATAAAACCAACTAATGTATGGTAACAAATATCAATCTTTTTTTGTAAAGACTCTTGAGCTAGGATGCCTTCGTTCACTAATTTAATTGATGGCTCCAACGCCTTAAATTTATCAAACTCTGTCGTAAAGTATGGCTTAAAGTTAGCGGATTTAATGAAATTCGAAGATTCTGTACTGTTGATTAAAATATCAAACCGGCTCCAAGTGATATCATAAGCGAGCCACAACTTTTCGTAATCAATTTTATCAGATTGGCTGATCATCAAAAAGTTGGCGTATTCCTTTACTAATTGAAAAACAAACCATGTAGCTTCATTTTGCCGATTAGAAAAACTCTTGTTGATATCATTTATCCGAGTAACACTATAGATATTGATAGTAAGAACGGCTACCGCTAAAGACAACACAACGACTTTCACGACAGCCAAAGACAACAGCTTTTTCATAATCGCTCCTCTAAAGGTGAATATCTCTTATCTGCCAAATCATCTTTGCATGGAAATCCGTACTATCGATCTCTGGGTTCGAAGATAATGGATAAACCAACCAGTAAGGGCCTTTATCTCTTACCGACATAAGCTTTCCATTTTGCTTGATCGCGATAATTGGTTGATAGTCCAAGAAATCTTCTTTGGGCACGGCAATCTTGTAGTCATTTAACGCCACAAATGTTACTTGAGAGGGGATTGGCTTATCTAGCGTTTCAAGAACAGTCTGCAACGTCACTCCACTGTATACCGACAGTCCATCAACCCAAGGAAGCGAAGTCTCGATTTCTTTTTGAGGCAAAGATAAAAGCTGCTCCGTACTTAACTTATGCTTTTGCCCTAAGTGATCAAACACAGTGAGTTCAGAGGCGGCAAGATTAGAAAACGAAAAAAGAAAAATTATAAACAGAAATACAGTTCTCATTTTAAACTCCATTTTAAAAAGTCACTAAATTGAGTCTAGACCAAATTGACCATTTGACTTAACTAGTGATTGTCTAATTTTCAATCATATAGCTTTCGACTTAATCACCTCACTGCCACCTAATTTATAAGTCAGGGAGACCGTATGAATGCCTATTTTTTACCACCTAAGTAAAAGCACTCAATACAGCCTCTAGCATGGCTATATTCATCATGCAGCGCTTTTGCTCTGCGCTTAGCACTTTAGATCTAATGTAATAGCGACACTCTAGATAGGTTTATAAATTGATACCTAGGTTATCACGGCGTACATCATTGCCGTATGTTGCGCATCAATCTACACATTGACGGTGCCACTTCAAAGCGTAACAACCCCCTCTAATAAGGTAGCAAATAGACGATAGGTGAAATGAACAACTCAAGTGAATTATCGATAGTACAGTCAACGCAATGTAGCCTCCCCTCAGTCACTCGCAACACCCAATATCAACATTCTCCGCCTTATTAAGACTTGTTGTTTTTGGTAAAGCCTCCGTACAAGTCAAGTCTACGGTGTCGTAAGTTGGTGACCGAACCTTCCATATTGAGCTGCTTAAGCTTGGTTAAATCGACATCCGCAAAAATGATCATTTCGGTATTGGCACTGGCTTCCGTCAACGTGGCATCGTGCGGGAAATAAATATCTGAGGGTGAGAACACCGCTGACTGCGCATATTGAATATCGACATTATCGACACGTGGGAGATTGCCCACACTGCCACCAATCGCCACGTAACACTCATTCTCAATAGCTCGCGCTTGAGAGCAAATACGAACGCGCTGATAGCCATTTTTGGTATCGGTCCAAAATGGCACAAACACAATTTGTGCTCCTTGCTCTGCCATCATTCGACCCAACTCCGGAAACTCACTGTCGTAACAAATGAGTATTCCCACTTTACCTGCGTCCGTATCAAATACTTGTACCTTGTCGCCCCCATCAATCACCCAATCCTTTTGCTCATGAGGCGTGATGTGTATTTTGTACTGAGCGTTAATGCTCCCGTCACGCTGCAATAGGTAAGCGACGTTATACAGTTTCCCATCCTCTTCAATAATCGGCATGCTACCGGCGATGATATTGATGTTGTAAGTAACGGCCAATTGGGAAAAGCGTGATTTAATCTCTTCAGTGAAACTAGCAAGAAAACGGATCGCCTCAACAGAGTTTTGTTCCTTTTTTAGCCCCATCAGCGGCGCGTTAAAAAACTCAGGGAAAAGTGCAAAGTCAGCTTGATAGTTGGCCAGAGAGGAAATAAAGAACTCCGCTTGATCGAGCAGATCTTCTAAATCGTTCATGGCACGCATTTGCCATTGCACTACGCCAATACGGATCAGGTTTTTCTCGACATCGTGCACCGATTGAATGTCTTCCTCATAAAAAAAGTTGTCCCACTCCAGAAGCGTTGCATACCCTTTAGACGCATCGTCTTCAGGCAGGTAACCGCGCATGATTCGTTTGACATCGAAGTCGTTGGCCAACTGAAACGACAAAATAGGATCATGCAGTTCGCGACGTTTTACCTTGTCGATGTATTCCGCAACACTCAGGTCATCTGCATGCTCGTGGTAAAGAGGGATGCGCCCCCCTGCCAATATCGCTTTGAAGTTTTTGCTCCGGCACAGTTCTTTGCGGGCATTATACAAACGGCGACCTAAACGGAGGCCTCTATAATCAGGGTGTACAAAAACATCCAAGCCATACATGGCATCGCCTGTCACTTGATTCTGAATCACGTTATTTTCCGTGATGATGTCCGTGTAAAGGTGAGGCAGTGAGAAGCGGTTGTAGTTCACTTTTATCGTCAAAGCCGCGCCGATGATCTTGCCGTTATCTTCAATACAAATTTGACCATCAGGAAACTGATGGATTAGATCCAAGATAGTCAAGCGGGGCCATGCACCTCCCACATCGGGGAACACGAGATTCATTAATGCCGCCAATTCGGTGTAATCCGATGGCTCAATAGTGCGTAAAGAGAGTTGATGCGAGTTGGTATCCATATCCGACGGTCCGTGTGTCCTTTTTAAATGATAGGCTTGAGGATGCCATATTTTGAGCCATACATACACCCAAAGGCAGCCGTTAGGGGTGACAAGCCGAGGGAAGTCGTCTCCCCCTTTAACTGATAATTTGCTGGGGTTTAGAAACTGTCATATCAAGCCGACTTAGTATCATTGATCGGTTTTATGATGGGCAACAACATGTCGTATGAGCGGTAAACTGTCACAGGCCCAATTAGGCATCATTATCGCTGAATGAGGTAAAGCGAACTACACTCGGCTTGAGTAAGCGGTATCCACTCACTTGATGTTAAACACTATTTGTCTGTAACCGCGAGCTTTGCAACAATGAACTCTACACCATTCGATAGCTAACCTAGTTCTAGGTTTTTGTTGGTAGTGATTTTAACTCTAATGAAGCACTGGAAACTTGTTTTTAAAAGAAATAGTTGATAATTTCCATTATATAGATCGCATCTATTCACGTAATAAATAAACGTCTCCACGACGAGGCCATGATTAGCCAGATAACGATTCTTATTACCTCTCAAACATCGCTGTCAATATTACAGGAAAATAATGGTATCACTGTACTCGGTTCCCCTGATCGTTGCTTCTAGTATCAGCCTCATAGCGGGTCTGTTCTTTAACGTGCTTTACCACCATTTACATTCTCGCCATGAAGAAAAAATACAGTACTATCTAATTTTTTCTTTATTCGCTTTCGTTAGCGGCGTGTTTCTGGCCGCCTTTTTTATTCTCATTAACAGTAGCGATAACCTCGATTATCTTGATATTGCTAATCGTGTGACGGTTATTACTGCAATGTTCACTGTTGTATTGGGTTTACATTTCTACGTTTCATTCTTTGAGTATGACGCTCCTGTTTACTTAAAGCGCTGTTACACCATTTGTACTCTGTTCGCAGTGATCGCTTTATTTCCTAACGAGTACTTCTTAGCTAAAGAGCTTTACCCGACGTCCACTTACTATACCGGGCTGTCTTTTGGACCACTCTTTCAATTATGGGGAGCTGGGGCAATATTATTATTAGGATATTGCGTTCTCATTCTGGCTCGAATTTACCAACATCAGTGCAAGATAAATCAACGTGTTGGCATAGTGCTACTGCTTTTACTTACAACCATCTTTTGGGCAGTAACCGGGGTTTTGGATGCCCTAACCGGAATTCAGGTTATCGACCTTCCACCACTGACATGGATTGGATCTTTCCTCGTCACTTTTTGCATTGCATGGATTTTAGTACTTCATATCGACGAGCTGTATCAGGAAAGAAATCAGTTAAATAGCCATTTGATGTATGACTATTTGACGAAGGCGTTTTCACGCAGTTACTTTGAAGTTCGGTATTCTGATGCCCTTGAAGCCTTTTCGGCTAATAGAGCGCCTCGACTTCATTTATGTATGTTCGATATTGACGACTTCAAGTCCGTTAACGACCAATATGGACATTCGAGTGGTGATGAGCTTTTAAAGACAGTGTCGACTATAACTCAACGTTTTATTGGCTCTGAGGATTGCTTTGCCCGGTTCGGTGGGGATGAATTCGTTATACTGTTTTCGGGGCAGGAGGAAGAACAAGTAGTACAAAGACTAAAATCAATCAAAGAACAAGTATCCAGATACACTTTTGGACTACCGCCTTATCAATTTCACGCGACTTGCTCCTTTGGCCTAACAGGTGTTGATACGACACACCACTTTCACAAAGACCTTTCAAACCAATTACTTTCCCATGCAGATGAGGCACTCTATAAAGCTAAAAACACGGGTAAGAACACCATCGCTGTATCTAATTTAACGGCACCTTAACGTTGGTCGGTGTTCTTTCAAGTGGTTAATGTGCATGATTAGCCCCCTAAAAAGGAAGCATATGGTCATAACTAAATGTGCTCGTCAAATCGACCGTAATTTTGTCTAAGAAACACTCACGATCTCACCCTGACTTACAAGTTATCTATCCCTCTTTGCTCCTCATCCGAATTTAAAGCACATTGACTGAATTGCTACCATTAAGATAGGTATCATTTCATAACGATGGCGATTAAAACTCTACTTTTTAAGCTCGATAAGTAAACCAATCGATTAGGTAAGTACGTATTAAGATACGAAATTACTAATAAATATGGCTCAACAAGTAGCGAGAATGTGCAACGCTGCATAACCTTTAATCGAACGTAATTCGTTTTTACGATTTTTTAATCGCTTTAGGTCAGGTAGTCGCAGCCAAATATCACCGTTCTATAATCACGAAACGCTTGTTAACTTTAGAATCAAGGGAATCAGTAATGAGTTTGAATAAACATAAGTTTAACTCCATAGCCGCACTTTCCACCGTTTTAATGACGCTCGTAACGTACCCAGTTTATGCAGGAATCGATGATGAGCAGTTCGAATTAGGTAAGAAAAAAGCCAAGGTATGTATGACCTGTCATGGTGCTGATGGTATCTCAACACAAGATCCCTACCCTAACCTTCGTGGACAAAAGGTGGGATATCTCATTTCTTCTTTGAAAGATTACCAAACGAGAGAAAGAACGAGCGGCCTGGCGATATTGATGCAGCAACAAGCTGACACGCTTTCCGATCAGGACATCCGTGACATTTCCTATTTCTATTCTCAATTGGGTCACGAAGCACAGATGGATAATGGCTTCCAGCAAAGCAACGACTCTCAAGCAAGCCAAGCTTCTAAATAGAGATGTGCGGACCGGCAATAAAATAATAAATAGACGATTTAAAATTTTAGGCAAGGAGCCTTGTTATGGAAAACGTGACAACGCAATACAGTATCAAGGTAGTGAAATGCTTTATTATCGCCTCCTTAGTCTGGGCTATTGTAGGCATGATCATCGGCGTAATTCTCGCCGCGCAACTGTATTGGCCAGTGTTAAATTTCGACTCTCAATATTTTCAATTTGGTCGTCTTCGCCCTCTTCATACCTCAGGTGTAATCTATGGGTTTGTAGTCAACATTCTAATGGGGACATCACTTTATATTGCCCAGCGAACTGGTCATTGCGATCTGTTCAATAAAAGCCTGTCATGGATGGTATTTTGGGGCTGGCAATTCATTTTGTTACTCGCTGTAATCTCCTTGCCTGCCGGCCACACCAGTTCAAAAGAATATGCGGAGCTTGAATGGCCAATCGACTTATTGATTGTGTTGGTTTGGGTGCTCTATGCGGTACTGTTCTTTGGCACCCTTGCTAAGCGTAAAGTGAGTCATATCTTCGTGGCTAACTGGTTCTTCGCCGCTTTCATTATTGTTGTCGCAATGATCTTCATCGTGAACAATCTCGCGATGCCAGTCTCGGCCATGAAGTCCTACTCTGTGTTTGCAGGAGCTCAAGATGCAATAGTTCAATGGTGGTGGGGACATAACGCCGTCGGTTTCTTGCTAACAGCCGGTGTGATTGGAATGAATTACTACTTCATCCCCAAGGCCGCAGAACGCCCTATCTACTCGTACCGTTTGTCTGTGATCCATTTCTGGGGCTTGGTCGGCTTTTATACGTGGGCCGGAACGCACCATCTAGTTTACTCGTCCGTTCCCATCTGGATTCAGAACATCGGCATCGTGATGTCATTGATCCTGTGGCTCCCTTCTTGGGCCGGTGCTTTCAATAGCGCAATGACCCTGCTGCAAAACAAAGAAAAGTTGAAGTCCGACTACATTCTATTATTCTTTTTCTCAGCAATTCTTTACTACTGTTTGGCGACGTTCGAAGGTCCTCTACTTGCCATTCGCTGGTTCAACATGGTGGCACACAACACCGAATGGATCATCGGTCACGTACATTCTGCTGCACTTGGATGGGTTGGAATGTCAGGGATTGCGGTTTTTTACTACTTCATCCCACGCTTATGGGGCCAAACCGATCTTTGGTCACGACGACTGATTAAATGGCACTTCTGGCTCGCTCATGCAGGTGTCGCCATCTATGCCATAGCGCTTTGGGTCGCGGGTATCGGTGAGGGCTATATGTGGCTCGCTCAAAATGAAAATGGAGAGCTAATTTATAGCTTTGTTGAAGCTATGGACTTTAAAGCACCTTGGTTGTTCTTACGATTCTTTGGTGGTGCATTGTTTGTTCTGGGTTTATTCCTTATGGCATTTAATTTGTTTAAAACGGTTCGTATGCCAGTCGCACATGACGCTAAACATGCCGTCAATGAGGGGGCTTAAATGATGAGTAAAGACTTTACACATTCAATAATCATTTTAATTTTGACTACCGTTATTGTCGCTTCTTTCTCTTTACTGGTCTGGGTAGTGCCAAGCATTGTCCGTGGAGACGATATTGCGAAAGACAGCTTAGCGATGCCGCTGACACCTATCGAATTAGTAGGACGAGACATCTATATCAGTGAAGGCTGTCATGTATGTCACACTCAGATGGTTCGCCCTCTAGAACCAGAAGTGAAACGTAATGGTCGTCCGAATAAAGAAGCAGACGATATCTATGAGTTTCCTAACTTGTGGGGTTCCAAACGTACGGGTCCCGACTTAACCAACTTAGGCAGAAAGTATTCTGACCAATGGCATGTTATTCACCTAATCAACCCTCGACAAGTTGTACCGACATCTATCATGCCGTCTTACCCATGGTTGTTTGAGCAGACTCTCACTGGCGACGATATTAGCGCCAAAATGGAAGTGTTACGTACCTTAGGTGTGCCTTATACCGATCAAGAAATTGGTGACGCCCGATTGCAAGTAAGAGGCAAAACCAAAGGTGAAGCTTTGATTCGCTACTTACAAAGCCTTGGTAAAGATACGTCACAGGAGTTATCACAATGAGCACATTTTGGAATCTATGGGCGGTAATTTTAACCTTAATTTTTTTCGCTCTTATGGTGTCCGTTGTTGTTAAATATTGGCGTAGCAATCACAAAGCCGATCACGACCACACCCTTGGCACCTTTGATGGCATAGAAGAGAAAGATGCACCTCCACCCAAATTACTGTTTGTCAGTTATGCAGTGGCATTTCTATTGTCTGCGGGTTATTTGGTACTTTACCCTGGTCTTGGCGAATGGGAAGGGTTAGTCGATTGGAAACAAAGCGACGATAAGCTAAGCTCGCCGACCACCAGCCTGAATGAACAATTCTCTCAAACCAGTGAAACCACTTTAGAAGGATTATCTGCAGTACCAGAGATCGTTAACAGTGGTCAGATCTTGTTCCAAACTCATTGTGCAGCCTGCCATCGAGATAATGCTCAAGGGCAAAAGCATTTCCCTAACCTAATAGATCAAGAATGGTTATATGGCGGCAGCGACGAAGCCATTATTCATTCCATCGTCAAAGGTCGAAACGGTGCAATGCCAGGTTGGAGCGAAATAGTACGTCCTGATGAAGTGGCTAAGATGTCGTACTATCTAGCGTCTCTCAATCAACGTCATACTGATGTGCCCGAGATTAAAGTCGAACTCGGTAAAACCTTATTCACGAAATACTGCTCGTCTTGTCACGCCGATGGTTCAGTTGCAAACCCGTTAATAGGTGTACCGGATCTTTCTGACGATATCTGGCTACACGGCGGAAGCATTGAAGAAATTCAGCACACCATAAATCACGGTTTGAACAACGTAATGCCAGCGTTTGATAAGCAGCTTACCGAAAATGAAATACTCGCTCTTGGGGCTTATATTCGTCACGCTGGTAAGGTGGAACAACAAAGGCTCGCGAGTTTGAAAGCTTCATCTGTTGAGCGCGGCGAATACCTAGCGTACGCCGGTGACTGTGTGGCTTGTCATAGTGCGGAAGGTGGCGAACCTTTTGCTGGCGGCCTACCATTCGTTACCCCTTTTGGTACTGTGTACTCAACCAACATTACCCCACACACAACAGAAGGGATTGGAACATACAACTTTGAAGACTTTCGAGCCGCGTTAGTCGCTGGCAAGGGTAAGGAGGGCTATCTATACCCTGCTATGCCTTACACCTCATATCAATATCTGACCGACCAAGATATGGTGGATTTGTGGGAATACATGCAGTCAATCACCGCCGTACCACGACGTAATGATGACAACAGCATGATGTTTCCATCGAACATTCGCTTAGGTTTGCTTGGTTGGAACATTGTGTTCATGGATACCGATCCCGTTGATTATCAAGTACCTGAAGAGTTAAAAGACAAAGTAGACAACGTTGATAAATGGCAACAAGGGAAATATTGGGTCACTGGTCTTGGCCACTGCTCTGAGTGCCACACACCACGAAACATTGCTCAAGCTCTGATACCTGAACGTATTTTCCAAGGTAACTTGATTGACGGTTGGAATGCGCCAGATATCACAGCCAACGAGCTTTATATCGATGGTTGGGATGAAGCAACACTCACCGATTTCCTACACACAGGTCACTCTGACAAAGGCACCGCTTTTGCAGGGATGGCTGACGTAGTGAAAAACAGCCTGAGTTTGATGACGCGTGAAGATATCGAGTCGATGTCCTATTACCTACTCAGTGGTGACATCAACAACACCATTGCCAGTGGCGCAGTTCAGTTACAGCCTAAAGGGTTTGATGAAGCCGCGTATGGCAGTGAAATCTACACCACGTATCGTCAAACCTGCGGAGCGTGTCATGGTGACGATGGTAAAGGTCGCGCCCCTATCGCCCCTACTCTGTTGAATAACGGCATTATCATGCACAGCGACCCATTCAATACCATTGCCGTGACGGTGAGAGGTTTACAACCCACCTATCTCGACAAAGACCGAAACTTCATGCCAATGGCAAGTTTTGAAGATGTGTTGTCGGATCAACGTTTGGCTGAGTTAATTACCTTTGTACGCTCTAACCTTGGGGATAGAAACGATCCCGTCACGGCTGAGCACGTTCGAGAGGTAAGAGAAACACTAGAAGCAGCAGGTTATGCGGGCGGCTTGCATACCACCCCAGATATGTATGACCGTAGAGACAATACGATCAACATAAAATAGAAGCTGTGTACTTAGTCGATTAGCCCCAAAAGCAACGCGACAAATGTGATTTTTATCACTGTTTACCAAATCGAAAGGAGGCGAGCGAGCCTCCTTTCTTCTATGTGACCGTCACAACGAAACCGTTTAAAGACAACACAATCGCAACCATCTGGTTACACAATTGAGCAGAGCTGCACATAATGCGATCAATCTCGCAGAACAAAGATGATACCAAGTGCATAATATACAAAATTTTATAAAGATGTACTAAGGACAGATATGGACACAACTACACTCATTTACGATACGTTGGAAGGCCTGTCGAGCGCAAAGCCACAGCAACACGCTCAAATCCGCCAAAATCTATATAACCAATTAGATTTATCATTTGAGAAACAGTTGGCTTTGTATTCATCAGTTCTTGGTCCAGCGAGTGCTGGTAGATTGACAGACTTGGATAGTGCGGTGATGTCTGCACGCAAGATTGTTGGCTTAGAAAACAGCTAAGCAATCTCCAACATATCTCAACTTTAACGCTGCCATTGTGCAGCGTTTTTTTATGTTCATCGTTTGTTATATGTGTAAGTTAGTCTTATTTTCAAGCGGCACTTCACCTCATTTAGTTAATCTTATGTTTCATAATTAACAGGTGTGCAACCAAAACAAAGTCGCTAATGTTAGTAGCACGTTAACCACACACCGGATAGAAGAATCATGAGAGTACTTATTGAATATACACAAACAGGCAAATATCGTGATCATGCGTGGGAAGCATTGACGATACGTTCAAAAGGCGAAATTCAAGCTGTGACTCCTTCTTATGCAGCTCAACTTATCGAACAGAACCGCGCCAGCTTATCGACCACTGAAAATCAAGATATCGTCATCCAACCTTAATGGCTTCAAGGGCTACCCCTCCTAGTTCCTTAAATCGAATAGTTCGATGACATAAAAAAAACGCTGCACGGATGCAGCGTTTTCTTGTTTTTGACGTATATTGTCTCTAACGTAAGAGCTTCTAACGTAGATAATCTACGCTAATAATTTGATTATTTTGGCAAATTTTCTAATGCTTCAACCATCATCATTAGCTTATCGACAATTCGTTCACCATCCACTCTCAAACCATTGTGCTCATACTCGTTGGTAATCCACGCTTTCGAGTTTGGAATGTTGGCAAGCGTTTCACGGCTGTAATCCAGCTCCACGTACATGTCGTCAGCGTAAACTGCGCATGCCATTGGAACGGTATTCTTACTCAGCTGCTCTGCGTTGTACAAAGTGCCCCAGTCCGACTTCTCGGCCAACATGTTTGCCGCTTCACGTAATGGTTTCAGCGTTTCTAGTTGGTCGAACATCCATGGGTACACCATTTCTCCGGTAAACCAGAACTCACCACCTGATTGGTAGTTAAAGTGTGGGTACTGCTCGCGTACTCGGTGTGCAGACCAGTTAGACGCTGCACCTTGGCAGTAAATAGATTCATGCAAAATCGCGTAGATTGGATTCGTCAGGTAGCCCTGCTCTTGCTGCATTTGATTTAAGAAGCTGTAGCTCAGCTGCTTATTTCCGTTCACTTCAACAAACGCACTCTCCAGTGTGAAGTACATAGGAAGGTTTGCTTCGCCGCCACCTAGATTAATACCGATCAACTGGAACTGTTCAACGGTAAACACCTGACCGTTTGGCAGCCTCACATCATTGCTAAGCAAGTAATCAGAGATTTCACGACACATAGCTTGAGCTTGTGGGAACTGAGCAAAAAAGGCTCTGTTTTTGTCTTCTACACGCTTGTAAGTCGCACGATAAACATCGTCAGCTTCGCGTTCAATAGAAGGAATGCCGCCCGTCACATAACAACGCTGCAAGCTCTGTGGGAACAGCGACAAATAGCTCAGTGTACAGAAGCCACCAAAGCTTTGACCAATTGTCGACCATTGTTTAATACCAAACTGTTCACGAATCGCTTCAGCGTCACGAACGATATTGTCGGCTCTGAAATGCGTTAAGTACTCAACTTGTTGCTCTGGAGACAGATGGGCCAACGTTTCATGGCTGATAACCGTGCTGTTGCCTGTACCACGTTGGTCCAGAAGCAGAACACGATAGTTTTGTAATGCACGCTTTAGCCAACCTGATTGACCGCTCACTCGTGGAGATGGAAAGCCTGGACCGCCCTGAAAGTAGATAAGCCACGGCAGTTCTTGCGAATCTTTAGCGAGATCAACTAGCTCACGTGCGAAGACTTGGATCTGTTGTCCATCTTTAGCTTGATAGTCAAGTGGCAACTCAAAAGAGTGCTGACGATACAGGGTGGTTCCATCAATAAAGTTAGCTTGCACGCTTCATTCCTTTTTATCTGATTCTAAAGTCATCGGTACGAATAAAAACGGTGCCCTTTGGGGCCCTAGTTAGCAAGATACGCATAGTGGCTTGTAAATGAAACCGTTTGTTTAACATGAATGTGAAAGTGCTTCGTTTAATTGTTCAATTACCTCTCAACGGGTAACAACGTATGTCAAAACAGTCAATTTAGAATAGGTAGATCCAGCGAGAGATCAAAAGAATGAGGTAAAGCAGACCCAAAGCGTGAGGCAAATAAAAAGAGCTTAACGAGGTGAGGATTCGTTAAGCTCTTTGGTTTTATCTGTGTTGATAAACTAACTCGCTTATTTGCCGTTAATCTATCGAACCTGTTAGTTCTAATGAACCTAATAAATCTAGCGACTACGAAGCCGTCAGTTCACCTGCACCTTGAGTCGAGCGTTCGCTGCTCTGAACTAGGATTGCGGTAGCGGTCTCTTTCAGTGCCGCCCACTCCCCATCATCAACCTCAATGCCATCGTTCCACGCTTTCTCTTGAGTTTTAAAAAGCGCTTCTGATTCAATGTGTGTGGGGTAGCCATCTGACAAACGTTCAATATCGAAATCCTGGACGGAAAGTTCGATGGTCATATTGTGGATATGTTCGTACGATGTCAGTGGCAAATCTGATAAAAACAGTTCTGGAGCAACGCAACCACGATTAAGCACATACAAAGTGCTCTTAGGGCTAGAGCCGTTATCCCAACGTGCCATGCACGCGATACCTTTCGCAGCCAGTTTTACAAGCTCGCTGTACGCTAACCAACGGTTGTGGCAGTTATTTAGCTCAATTTTCAGCGTCTTCTTACCAACCATTTTTTCAATCGAATAGTCCATAATCACAGGAAGATGACAAGCCAAACTAGCCTTGTGCAGGTCGACTTCAACCGTATTATCACTGCGCAGTTGAATATCTACAGGGCGGTCGTCCTCTAGCCCGATGAAGTTGCTCGCACTGTTAAAATGACGAACACCATCCAAACCGACCATTTGTAAATCTGCCACCATGTTCGCTATCACATCAGCTTCACCACATGTACGACGCATGCCTAAAAAGGCTTTATTGACGGCCGCTACCAGTTCATTGTGAGAAACGATCATAACGATTTACCTCCATGTTGGCCTTTCGCATTTGTACTGTGAGTTAGTGTGCCGTGAGTAGATGTGCTGTGAATTGAAACATTTTGAGAAACAGACAGTTCAGCTTCACTTGGTAATACAGGGAACACCCATTCGTCCTGATGAATCTCATCAAGCAGTGGCGCACCTTGGAAAAACGTCACTCGTACCCAGCGATCTGAGCGAGGATCAAATTTTGTTGCACCAAACATCGCAAGCTTACAGCGCAACAAGTGCATTGGGGGTGAATCTTGGTGAAGCACATTCATTTGAATGTCACCCATCGCTTTGTTACCCAGCGTCCACACACGGCGCGCAATTGCACGATGCTGCGGCTGTTTAACAAGGAATTCAGCCAATGAAAGCTCTGGCGCGAATTGCAATAAAGCATGGTACAAACGATAAGCTTGACGGCCAATATCCAACGGCAGTTCACGCTCCTCACCTAGCTCTTCGCCTCTAACACCGAGTCTTGGCTCTTCTTTGTCTTGAGAGCGATACCAGAACCAGTAGTTGTTTTCTGCTTTAGTAAAGTCGGTCGTGATCGCCCAACGGTACTTTTCTTCTAGTACAACAAGAAGGTCTTGAATCTTTTTGCCGCTAGGAAGCGACAGTGTTTCGCTGCAATTCATTTGCTCTTGATGGGCGTCCACTAATTCTGGGTACAATTCCATCAAACATGAGATAAGGATTTCTTGGGCTTCCATACTCATTTGCTTAGATTGCTCGACTAACTGCGACCATGTATCACACTGGCTGACAGACGTTTCTAGCGATTGCTCTGTTTCCTTCAAATCATCAACAGCGGCTTTGTTCAGCTCTTGCTGTGTTTCATTGATGGTAACAACTTGTTCTAAATGACAAATCGCTTTTTTAACTAATGTACGTAGTGGCTCGATCAACGCCGTATCAGTCTGACTCGCTAACACTTCAGCTAATGCATGCTCACGGGTCGTCATCCACTGATCGACAATACTTGGGTGGTTAATCAGGTATGGCGCCATGCCTAAACCTGTCGCATTACCAACGCCTAGGTAGCGTTGTAATCCACGATGTAAAGAAATCGCTTGTTCGCCACCTTGTTGCTCTGCTAGATAATGAACCCAATCTAGGCTGAACTCTCGCAGCATATACACCGCACACATTTGAGCGCTAAACGACTGATTGAAATCTTCATTTTTCTCTAAGATTTTAAAGTCAGCAATGCCAAATTTGCCATTACCGTAAACTGCAGTAGTTCGTAGGATGTAGCCCACTTCAGCCAGTTCTTTGGGTGTTGGTTGAACACCTTTAGCCAAGTGACTAACGATATGTTCAAACACACGCACACTTTTATTTGCACGCGCTAAAACAAGCACATTGTTAGGATTACGTCCCGCTTCTTGAAGCGGTACATTGGCACGAAGTCTTTCAAGTAGGGTGACATCAACATCACCAAGAACAAGCGCAAACGTTACGTCCCACTTTTCAGCAATTACACGGTCATTTCGTTCGTCGTCTGCAATTTCATCGCAAAAAACAACCAAATGATAGACATGGTTTGTCGTCGATAGCTTATAGATAACGTGACCAAAACCTCGAGCGTCTAATTGCCACTCATGTTTCGTCACTTTCCATTCTTGCTGCGCCATTTTACGAATCAGAGTTCTAACGAAGCTGATGCGTGTTTGGTGCATTGCACCTAGCCTTTCCGGTGCCATGACGACAGTCGCATCACGTAGTGCTGATTCAGTGTAGGTAGAACGATGTGCATCCATTTTGCTCACCACCTTATAGTTATAGGATTTTGCTAGCCATTCAGAACCGATCGTTGCCATCATTTGAAGCATTCGTTGTTACAGTATGCTGGTTAGCTTTCACGTTATGTAGGGCAAGCGAGCTCGCCCCTCATTATTTGTCCTGACTAGATCGATTGACCTAAATACTTTGCCGTCCGGTGTATTTTCACCAGTTCGGGTTTGCTGTTCTTTTCGGAATTTGCATCAGCCTTCTTTCAAAGGCTGATTTGTTCTTATTTAATCCGTTTCTTGTTTTACAGAGCTCTTGTCTTACAGAGCCATATCTTTATTGAACATTATCTTTTATAGACTTAGGCTTTTTATAAACCCTGTTCTTTTGCCATCTTGATTGCGATTTGAGGCGCATTCCAGAGCGATGGCAGTAAGATTATGGACACTGGTACCGCTGTGATTACGATGAACGATTGCAGCGCTGAAATACCGCCAGAACCTAGGGAAATCAGAATTAATGCTGTTACCCCCATCATCCCCCCCCAGAAAGTACGAATAATTGCGTTAGGCTCAGTCTCTCCACTAACGACCACACTGATGGTGTAAGTCATCGAGTCACCGGTTGTTACGATGAAGATCGTGGTTAAGATCAAGAACAAAATCGAGATAAGCATTGGCATTGGTAGTTGCTGAGTTACAGCCAGTAGCGCACCGGGTAAGTTGAAGCCTTCGAATGCTTTACTTACGCTGCCTGGGTCTGCGATTTCGAACGCAAGGCCTGAGCCACCAACAATCGTGAACCAGAAACATGTTACAAACGGCGCAATAAGACTGATGGTTGATACCAACTGGCGAATACTACGACCACGTGAAATACGTGCGATGAAGATTGCCATCATTGGGCCGTAACCTAAGAACCAACCCCAGAAGAATACTGTCCACCAGCTTAACCAACCTTCGTCACCACGGTATGTTGCCATTGGGATGAAGTTATCTATCATGCTACCTACACCTTGGATGTAGCCATTGAAAATGAAGTTTGTTGGGCCGAAGATCAGGATATAGACCATCAATGCCATTGCTAAAATTACGTTGTAACGGCTTAGCATTTGCATCCCGCGGTTAAGACCACTTAATGCAGACAATGTGTAAAGAACGATAGCGAACAAGATGATGATCAACTGTGTCGTGAAGCCATCAGGAATACCAAACAGTTCATTCAGAGCATAGCTGACTTGCAAGCCTAAGAAACCGATCGGACCGATAGTACCCGCCGCTACAGCGACAATACAACATGCATCAATCAGCGCACCAGTGTGACCTTTCAGTGCTCTTTCACCCAAAACTGGGTAAAGCAAAATACGAGGTTTAAGAGGCAAGCCTTTGTCGTAGTGAAGGTGCATAACCACGATAGACGTTAAACTGCCAACGATAGCCCATGCAAGGAAACCCCAGTGCATGAATGATTGTGATAGAGCATTCACCGCGCCTTGTTGTGCGTTTTCTTGTGCGCCATATAATGGTGGGGGGCTAACGTAGTGAGCGATAGGTTCTGCTGCTGCCCAAAATACACCGCCGCCTGCAAGTAACGTACAGAAGATGATAGCCATCCAACGGAAACCATCCATCTCAGGTTTAGCAATGCCACCTAGGATAACCTTGCCTGTTCGCCCTGCCGCTAGACCAAGACCAATAAGAAAAGTCAGAAGAAGAAGCATTTGCCAGTAAGGCCCGAATACTTTTACAGACCATGCAAAGCCCGTATTTACAAGGCTTGATAACAGCTCGCCGTCAAATAGAGCAAGTGCAACGAACAGAGCGATAAAACCGCCGCTGTACCAAAGTGCTGGGTTGGTTAATCCCAATTTGTCTGACGTAGATTCAGACTGTTTGGTGTTGCTTGTTTTGCTACTTGCTGTGTGTACTTGACCCGCATTTAAGCTTGAAGGTTTCACGCTATTGGTTAAATCAGACATACTCTGACTCCAGAGGTTTCTTTGCAGCTGTCATTTGAATGATGACTACAAGGGTGTATTTAACACCTGCCCTATTGTTTTTTGTGTTGGGCAGGCTAATCCATGTTTGGGTTACCGCGTTGCGAAATAGACCGTTGTTCCTTTTAAATAGTGAAATTGGTTAAAACAGCATTTCCAAATGAACGTTAATTAGAAGTCTGCTAATTCGATGATGGCTTGAGAGAGCGCTTAACCCTTGCTTTGAGGCTCTAGGCCATCTTTCAAGAAATTAAACCAGTTTTCTCCCAAGACTTGCCCAGCTTCAGACTCGCTGAAACCATGACGCATCAATCCGTTATAAATATTTTCCATACCCGCACTACCACAAAACCAAGGCAACGCATCTGGCCAACCTGAGTTGTTTGCAGAGCCTTCGCCGTAGTCCATTGCTTTAGACCAACGACCATTTCTCATCCATTCAAGAACAGCTTGAGGTTGGTTTAAACAAAGGTCACTACCAATTCCCAGGTGCTCTACGCCGACCATATCAGCTGTCGTCGCAACCATTTGGCAGAAGTTTTCCAAAGTACATTGACTGCCGTTTGGTAGGTGGAATGGGTATAAACTGAATCCGATTAAACCACCGCGTGCAGTTAAGGCTTTAATCACATCGTTTGATTTGTTTCGTAGTGCATCATGAGCAAACGTTGGGTTCGCGTGGCTGATACAAATAGGACGAGAAGATAGGTCAATCGCCTCAAGCGTTGAACGCTCGGCACTGTGAGACATATCGATGATCATGCCCACTCGGTTCATCTCTTCGATAGCTTGCTTACCAAATCGAGTAATACCCGTATCGTTCTTCTCGTAGCAACCCGTCGCTAATAAGCTCTGGTTGTTGTACGTCAATTGCATGATCAGAAGGCCTTGCTTACGCATCACTTCGATAAGACCAATCTCATCATCGATTGGAGAACAGTTTTGAGCACCAAGGAAAATGCCGACTTTGCCGGTCGCTTTTGCAGTCTCAACATCAGCCATTGAGTTAATCGGCATGATAATGTCTGCATTCTGCTCAAATCTTAGGTTCCACTCTGCAAAGCGAGATAAGGTTTCACGAGCTGTCTCGTGGTAAACCGCGGTAGCGTGAACTGCTGTAATGCCGCTCGCCTTTAGTGTTTGGAAATATTCTCTGTTCCAATTGCAGTATTGCAATCCATCTATAACAATCCGTTGCTGGTACATAACCACTCCTATTGAAAGCTCAGTGTTCTAGCTCGGTTTTGAAAACACACTCAAATAACATGTTTTCAAAAATGGGTTAAATCACTTGTCTAAGTTCGTTTGCTGCTTTGGTTTGAATGTTGGCCCGACTCTGTGAATCAGACCAATTCGTTAGCTGGATAGCTAGGGACTTAATATCTTCAGCTATCCAATTCTTATATGGAAAGCTGGCTAGTAAGGACGCTGGTAAGCTGTCTTCACTACTGTGTAGAACTCTTTCGCATACTGACCTTGCTCACGAGGACCGAAGCTAGACTCTTTACGACCACCAAACGGTACGTGGTAATCTGTGCCCGCTGTTGGTAGGTTCACCATCACACAACCTGTTTGCGCTTGTTGCTTGAACATTGCGCTAGTACGTAGGCTTTGAGTAATGATGCCGCCCGTTAGACCAAAGCGAGTATCGTTGGTTGTCGCGATAGCTTCTTCTAGGTCGGCGACACGAATCACGCTTGCCATGGGTGCAAACACTTCTTCTTGGTTCACTTCCCAATCGTTCTTAGTATTCAAGAACAGCGTTGGAGACATGTAGAAACCTTCGTGTTTCATGCTTAGGCGCTCGCCACCAAATGCCAGCTCACCGCCGCTTTGACGTGCTTTCTCAACCCAACCTAGGTTTGCTTCAAGTTGGTTTCCGTCCACAACAGGGCCCATGAACACGCCCTCTTCCAGTGCGTGACCCACTTTCAGCTCACTCATACGCTTAATCAGTGCTTCAACGTACTGGTCGTGAATGCTATCCATAACCACTAGACGAGAAGATGCTGTACATTTTTGACCAGCACCCGAGAACGAACCTGCAATCGTTGCGTCAACCGCAGTTTGGATGTCTGCATCGTCAGCAATAACAAGTGCGTTCTTACTGCCCATTTCTAGTTGGCAACGAACGAAGTTTGGCGCTGTAGCAGCCGCAACCTTACGACCTGTATCAACAGAACCAGTAAAGCTCACACCGTTCACTTCTTTAGAGTTGATCAGTGCATCGCCTACTTTCGAACCACTACCTAGAACAAGGTTAAACGTGCCTGCTGGCATGCCTTGGCGGTGGATGATCTCAGTAAGCGCAACCGCACTTGCTGGTGTTAGGTTTGCTGGTTTCCAGATAACGCTGTTACCGAAAGCCAGTGCTGGAGCAATTTTCCAAGCAGCCGTTGCTGTCGGGAAGTTCCAAGGAGAGATGATGCCGATAACACCTACCGCTTCACGAGTCACTTCAACAGAAACACCAGGGCGCACAGATTCAGCGTTGTCGCCAATTTGACGAAGTACTTCTGCGGCGAAGTATTGGAAGAACTGACCAGCACGGTAAATTTCGCCACGACCTTCAGCAAAAGGTTTACCCTCTTCACGAGAAAGCAACGTACCCAGTTCATCACAACGCGCAATTAGTTCATTACCAATTGCTTGTAGTACCGCTTGTTTACGTTCAATTGGCGTTTTTTCCCACTCTGGTTGAGCGTGTTTTGCCGCTGAAATCGCTTGTTGCACTTGCTCTGCGCTTGCTTGTGCAAAGTTACCAATGTTTTCAGAAATATCTGATGGGTTAATGTTCGCGACGGTGCTTACACCCGCTTGCCATTCGCCGCCAATGTAAAGTGCGTTTTCTGCTTGAACATTCTGTAATTGAATCATCATTCTGTCCTTGTAACGGTTAGGTTGCGGTTGAGTCTGGCAACCATCTGGTTAATTAATAAACTGTTAATATTCAGGTAATTAATTGCTAAAATAAGTCGTACATTTTGTATCTAGAGTGAACCCGTTCGCTTGTATCAATAAAACACTTCAATTCAAAAGAGTTTTGACCTGCAAATAGCCTTAGTTCACAGTCCGATTATTCAGGTTGAGACGCCGATGCATAAACAACGAATTCAACCAACATTTCTTCTCTTGCTAACCCTGCTACGACAACCGCAGCACGGTTTGGATAAGGTGCATTGAAGTATTCTCCGTATACGCTATTTACCGTTTTTAGATATTCACGGTCTGTCACGTAAATCAGAACTTGCAGCACTGAATCCATAGATTCGCCTGCACACTCCAACGTATGAACAAGGTTGTTAAAAGTCTGACGCGTTTGCGCTTCGATACCGCCGTCTACTACTGCGCCAGTTTCATCAATTGGAATCTGCGCTGTGTATAGAGTGCCGTTATTAACGATTGCCCACTCTAGTGGTGCTTTTGAAGCGAAAAGCTCGGTTTTTACTGGGTGTTTTTTAGTTTGTGCGTTCACGATTCCATCCAACTTTGTAACAACTATGTTTCAAGATGGTTAAATACTGCACCTTGACGACTGATAAATCTAACGGTAAATTTTGTGCATTTGATAAATAAAATCTATCACCTTGCGAAAAGTAAGGTATAGCAAGGGCTAGAGAAGGATCAGTGCCATGAGTATTAAGCTACAACAGTTAAAACATTTTGTTTTAGTGGTCGAAGAAGGCGGATTTCGAGCGGCATCTCACCGAGCAAATCGCTCGCAAGCGGCACTTTCTACATCGATAAAAGAGCTAGAAAAAATACTCGGTCAGCCACTGTTTGAAACAGGCAACAAATCAACCCTGACACCTTTCGGCGAAATATGCCTGCCAAAAATCATTCAATTCCTTAATGTTTACAAAGCATTAGACAACGACTTACGCGCAGCCGCGGCAGGACAACAAGGAAGAGTTAGAATAGCAAGCGTGCCATCAGTAGCGGCGAAATTAATACCTAGCGTTTTAGGGGCCTTTTGTGAGCAGTACCCTAATGTAGAAGTCAGCTTGATTGATGATAATGCGGCAGGTGTGGAAGCGAGATTATTGTCTGGAGAAGTGGACGTTGCCTTAGGAAATAGCTCCCATTTAGAAGAAGAGAGCATCGATTTCACGCCTTTACTTTCCGATCCTATCGGTGTGGTGTGCCTCAAAGACAACCCTATTGCCTCTCAACAGGAAGGAATCGAATGGCAAACGTTGTTAAAACAGCCCTTCATTCGTAACGGAACTTGTACCCTGCTCGACCCAACACCTGCGCGAATGCTCAGCGAACAAGCCCTGTATTCAGTAGAGAACATCACTTCCCTGTTTTCGGTGTTAGAGCTCGGAATAGGCGTGACCACGCTGCCTAGACTGGCTTTCCCGACCAATGAAACCCGCTTGGTGTGGATTCCATTGATTGACCCGCCTTTACAGCGTCAAATCGGTATTTTCAGATTGTCTGATCGTACGATCTCGCCACAAGCGCAAGCTTTTCATGACTTATGTATTCAATATCTAAGTTATGAGGCCTAATAGAGGGACATGATTGAATTTGTTTGCTTAAAAATCGGTTGATAGAGCAACACATCAAGAAATTCCAGTTCGAATCTCCAGACTTTTGACCTTTCTATCTTGAGCTTAGTGCCCTAACCTTCAGATTTTTGCCCTATCTTCAGCTCCTTACATCCATGTGAGGAGCTGAATTTCTTCCATAATATTCATCTTAAACGCCGATTTATCCGTTTCGAATAGTTTGAAAGACGTTAAGAATGAAGTCGTGACAAACTATTTTGAAAAATAACCACTTCTAGATAGAGAACGCCGTATAGATAAATCACTCAATGCACGAAGGCTTTCATCGCTGACTAAAACTGGCTTTATCCACTTGTAAAATGGCACTCAATAATCAACTCATAAATGACGCTAAGTGTTTGAATAATAATAATTGATAAGCTCGTAATCGGCCAAAATAACTCTCTAAATTCTACTAAAATCCCCCTCTTACCATTGAAAATAAAGCATCTGAAATTTTCATGAATATACTAATAGAACTATTACTTTCATAAATGAAAAATACATCTTTCAAAAATGGAATTATTGATGTCGATATTTGTCGTTTTGATCACATAATTTTAGGCGTAATTTATATTTTGTCGAAACGATAGCGAATTAGTTTATATCCGTTTAATTTCTTCAAGCGATATAAAACCAGAAAGGGTTTTTCTTTAAAGCAAGTCAAGTGTTATCAACAACTGAAATGTCGTAACAAGTTAAATTTAAACTGTGTTTTATATTTACTTACACTGTTTAACATAAGGTTTTATTATGAGGCTTAATGGGATAAGTAGCGACATCCTTGTTGCCGCTAAAAGAGTTGTTCTCTGCCAAATAGTATTAGCCATCGGTGTGGTTTTATATGAAGTGTTTTTTGGTAATAAAGTAGATATGGAATCATCAGCTTTAGGGATCGTCATCGCGATGCTACCCCCGCTGTTTGGATTTATATATGCAAGCCTAAAGGTGCGTAAGAACCCTAATTATAGTTTACGTGACTTAATGCAAATGAGTCGTGTCGTAAAAATAACCTATACGTTTTTAATGTTTATCTTGGCGTTCCAATTCTTCAAATTGGATAACCCAGTAATATTATATGCGTACATTTTAACTATGGTTGGATATTTCTTAACACCATTTATTACCGCCTCTAATAGATCGGAGTACGTGTAGTATGGATCAAGTCACTACCGCTCATGAGTATATAGAGCATCACTTAACCTTCTTAACTACAGGGGATGGTTTCTGGGCATTCAACATTGACTCAATGTTGGTATCTTGGATCACAGGTTTACTGTTTATAGGCGCGTTTAGATATGTCGTCACGCGAGGCACTAGCGGTGTACCTGGTCGTTTTCAATGTTTTATCGAGTTTATCTTTGATTTTGTTAACAATCTCGTCAAAGAAATTTTTCAAGCGGAGGATAAATTAATAGGGCCACTGGCATTAACCACGTTTGTTTGGGTGTTGTTAATGAATGCAGTCGACCTTTTACCTATAGATTTAATACCAGGGTTAACTCGTGTAATGGGTTTAGAACACTTTAGAGATCTACCGACAGCGGATGTAAATATCCCAATGTCGATGGCACTCGGTGTGTTTATTCTACTGTTAACTTATACGTTTAAAAATAAAGGTTTGAAAGGCTTTATCAAAGAGCTCACTACTCAGCCATTTGATAACCCTCTTTTATATCCTGTTAACTTAGTTCTTGAATTAATAACATTAATTTCAAAGCCAATATCACTAGGCTTACGATTATTCGGAAACATGTATGCAGGCGAGATGATATTCATCCTTATTGCAGGGCAAGATTACGAAGCCCCTTGTACTGCAAGGACTTGCGAAAGGTAGCTATTGCTACGGTTTGCTTTTTTCTGCTTTCTTTTGATCCCTGCTTTGAAGCTGGTTTCTTCCGTCAGCAGATTTAAAGCTATATGTCTTATAACTGCTAAATTCTCACCAGCTTGCTCTCGACGAATCCGACATTCATCTTCTTTAAAACCTACGTCTAATCGCCAGTGCATCTGATGGTGAGTAGACCGCAGGAACTACCCCTGCAGCCTCTCGCAAAACGGTACGTGAACCTCTCAGTTCATACCGCTTCCATTAGGCAAACGATCCTCTCATTCCATGCCTCCAATGGGCAAACAACCACGGATTCTGCTTAGCTATCCTTTCCAAGAACAGCGTTGCTCGAGTCTTATGGCGACGAAGATTTTTGTATTTGCGTCTCGCCCACCTAATCAGAGCTTTGTTGATGTGTCTAAACACTGGGTATAGCGACGACCGATAGTACTTACCATAGTACCCAATCCAGCCATTTATCATTGGATTTAACCAACCTGATATCTGTGCGATGTTGAGATCTGTTCGGCTTCGTACCTTCAGCGTTTTAATTCTCCGCCTCATCGCTTTCAAAGCAACCTTACTCACCGCTGGCGTGAAGCTTACAAACATACTGTTTCGCTTGGTGTTCTTCACTAATCGACGCCTGAATGTATATCCAAGAAAGTCGAAGCTTGTGTGTTCATGGTTGCCTTTTCGGCTTCCGTCCTTGCAGTAAACTATTTTGGTCTTTTCTGGATGCAACTCTAGACCACACTCAGCAAAGCGCTCTCTCAGTACCTCTAGCATGTGTTCGGCTTCTTCTTTGCTTTTGCAATGAACCAGCCCATCATCCGCATATCGACACCAAGGTATACCGCGGTAATGCTTGTGTAACCATTTATCGAAGACATAATGTAAAAAGAGATTGGCGAGAACAGGACTGATTACCCCTCCTTGAGGTGTTCCCATATCCCTTGCTTTCAACTCTCCATCTGGCATTTTCATCGGTGCTGTTAACCAACGTTTGATATATAACCTTACCCACTTTTCTGTGCAGTGTTTATCGACTGCTTTCATCAGTAGGTCGTGCGGTATTTTATCAAACAATGCCCTAATATCGAACTCAAGGCACCAGTCATAGTCCCAACACCGTCTTCGAGTTACACCTATAGCATCTAGAGCCGATTTCTTTGGTCTGTATCCATACGAATCTGGCAAGAAGTGCGGTTCTACTTGGGGTTCAAACGTCAGTTTGACCACCATCTGTGCGATGCGGTCACTGACGGTTGGTATACCAAGTATCCTCTCGCCTCCGGCTTTCTTTGGAATGGCTACAGCCAGTACTGGCGGAGGGAAGTAGGTTCCCGATGCCAATCGGTTCCAAATTTTATAGAGATTTCCTTTTAAGTTCCTGTCAAAGTCGGCCAGTGTTTCATTATCAACCCCTGCCGCGCCTGCATTTGCTTTCACCAACTTGTATGCGTTGACTACTTGCCATTTTGAAATGTTGAATTGTTTTGTCTTAACCTCTGCCTCCTCCTGACGCATTGTCAGTTGGGCAGAACTTAACGACGACCTAACGCTACCCCTTCGCTCCACAACCATTACAGCTGTTTCCTCACTACTACAGATAGCTCCGTCCCAGTGCTGTGCATCGGTACTCTAATACTCGCCAATTCAGTGGCTTGTATGTCTTCCTTAAGCATCACAACGACTGGTTCCCGCAGTTCCCAGAAAGAGCCTGATATAGATTCACGCCCACTATACGCCGGACACCGTCTATGCAGCATTCGGAGTTTACTCATAGACTTATCCCAAGAGATAGAAACGCCCTTGGTTTTGATGTCAGTCTCTGGATTACGACGCGTCCACATGGGTTCGGGTTAACTCGTCTCTCTATATCGTACCTGCCGAACTTTCGTTCGCACTTTGACTCCAACGCTCATGACCATAGCTCTTAACTACAGCCACTTGGAGTGGTTTGAAGCCAGCTTCCGACAGCAGACTTCGGTGGGCCTACCACCATCTCTTCCTGAGCTTATGCCTTAAGTCATAGCATCTCCTTATGCTGCTAACTTCAGTGCCTGCGGCACACTTTCAATGCTCCAATGTGCTCGCGTGCTCTCGAGTAAAGCTTTAGCTGTCAGTTTTGCTGAGCTTATGTAGTGCTTGATTTGCATTGTTTCTGCTGGCTTATCACCTTCTTGACGAATTGAAACGACCATACCAATGGTGGAGAGTCCCGCCCAATCAAGCGCTATATCGCCTAAGAAATCTGTATTGTGAACAACCATACTCAAACGCGTTTCTGTACGACCATGTCCTTTCTCTTGAGTGACGTATTTATCACCTTCAAAACTATTAAGCATACTAGAATTAAAGACTTGGCTAATCGCTTGCTCCAATCGTTTTTGATTACCTTTTACCGCTAAGAGGTAATCTGCATCTTGGCCGACTATCTTTTCAGCTATATCCTTCTGGCATCCCATAGCATCAATCGTCACTAAGCAACCTCGTAAGGAAAGCATTTCAAGCAGTTCGGGGATCGCTTTGATTTCATTGCTTTTGTCTGCTGTTTTAACCTGCCCTAACACAACTTGATTTGCAGCACTAAACGCACTAACCATATGGATTGCACCACAACGCTTGTCTTTGTTGTATGTGCCTCTGAGAGTTTTGCCGTCGATAGCAATCACTTCACCCTCAGTCACCTCATGACAGTCTTTCATCCACGCAGTAAAACATCGTTGCAGTTGCTTGGCGGAAATAAGATTGATAACTCGGGCAATGGTATCGTGTACTGGTATGCCTTGTTTGAAATCACCATACTGTCTAAGCCATTCCAAGTTATCTTCACCAAAATCTTCAATATCCTCCCAACCTTCAGCACCAGCAATCACTGCTGCAATTGTTAAGAAGATAATGTCGGTTAGCGTGTGCTCTATTTTCCAAGCTTGGCGAGGGTCTCGAATAACTGAAATATGGTCCAAAAGGCTTAATCCGTTCATTAGGCTAAATATCTGCTGTTAAAAAACAGTATATGATCACACCTAAATCTGATCATCAAATCGATCTTGGATGTATTGAGATTATTGTGACTTCAGTATCTAATTAGTGAAAATATGACTACTAGTCATCCCTTATTCCATAAGGGTTTTTCATGATCTTGCCCTGATCCTTATTGCATTAATGCCATGGTGGATGCAATGGGCATTGAGTGTTCCATGGGCGTTATTCCACATATTAATCGTATTCTTACAAGCATTTATATTTATGGTACTGACCGTTGTTTATTTAGCAATGGCAACAGAAGAACACCATTAATTAATAACTAAAAAATTAACTAACACATTATTTATCGGAGATACAAATGGATATCGTAAGCGCAGTTTTATATGTAGCAGGTGCATTACTGATCGGTTTAGGTGCAGCGGGTGCGGCATCTGGTATTGGTAACTTAGCAGGTAAATACCTTGAAGGTGTTGCTCGTCAACCGGATCTTACTCCAATGCTTCGTACTCAATTCTTCATCATGATGGGCCTTGTGGATGCTGTACCGATGATCGGTGTTGGTATCGGTCTATACATCATCTTTGCCGTGGCTTAATTAAATAGCTTTGAAAAGATCGATTTGTAAATAATCAAGATTTAGCGAGGAAGGTATGAACTTAAATGCCAGCATGTTTGGACAAGCAATATCATTCGTGATTTTTGTTTGGCTGTGCATGAAATATGTATGGCCCCCTCTCACCGCGATGTTAGACGAGCGCCAAAAAGAGATCGCTGATGGTTTACGCCACTCAGAGAATGCTGCGAAAGAGCTAGAACTAGCGAAATCGAATGGCGCACAACTCGTCGAAGATGCAAAAAGAAACGTGACTGAACTGATTGAACAAGGCAAAAAACGCCGTAACGAAATCATCAGCTTAGCTCACGAAGAAGCCGAGCAAGAAAAGGCACGCATCTTAGAACAAGGTAGAGCTGAGCTAGAAGGCGAACGTCAAAAGTTACGCCGTGAACTTCAGGCGGATATGGCAGATGCTGTTATTCAAAGTGCACAGAAATTGATTAGCAAGAACCTAGATTCTGAAACGAACCGAGCGTTAGTTGATCAAATGATAAGCGAACTCTAAACGGAGGCAATATGTCAGATTACACCAATATTGCTCATCCCTACGCTAAAGCATCGTTCGACTTTGCTTTAGGTGAAAACAAGTTACAAGAGTGGCACTCAATGCTGTCCATTCTTGTGACGGTAGCGGAAGAAGAAACGATCGCTAAGCAGATTTCATCAGCAGAAGGTGTTCACACACAGCAATCTGAAGAACTGGTCAATCTCATCATTCACGTATGCCAAGGACTCGTTGATGACCACGTCATTAATCTCATTAAAGTCTTGGCTGAGAATGGCCGTCTTGCAGTGATCAGAGACTTGTTTAACTTGTTCAGCGACCTAAAGGACGAACATGAACGTGTAATCCCTGTCACTGTCACCAGTTCAGAATTGCTTACACAAGATCAAGTGACATCACTCACAGCTGCACTTGAGAAGAAATTAGAGCGTCAGGTTGAAATGGAACAGGTTATTGATGACTCGCTGGTTGGCGGGATCGTAATCAAGGCGGGTGAAACCGTCATCGATGGTTCTTTGAACACATCAATTAACCGATTAGCTCATCAACTTCACGCGAGATAGGTAACAATTATGCAATTAAATTCAAATGAAATCAGCGACCTGATTAAAGATCGCATCTCGAAATTTAATGTGAGCACCGAAGCTCGCAACGAAGGCACTATCGTCTCGGTTCGTGACGGCATCATTACCATTAACGGCCTTGCGGATGTCATGCAGGGTGAGATGATCGAGCTTCCTGGTGGCAAATACGCTCTTGCTCTTAACCTTGACACGCACTCAGTCGGTGCTGTGGTTATGGGTCCCTACACTGACCTATCTGAAGGTATGAAAGTGAAAGGGACAGGTCGTATCTTGGAAGTACCCGTAGGTAATGGGCTTCTTGGCCGTGTAGTGAACACACTCGGTGAGCCAATCGATGGCAAAGGCCCAGTGAGTTGTGACCGACTCGACCCTGTAGAAGTAATTGCGCCCGGCGTAATCGAGCGTAAGTCCGTCGATCAGCCAATTCAAACCGGTTATAAAGCCGTTGATACCATGGTGCCTATCGGTCGTGGTCAACGTGAACTGATCATCGGTGACCGTCAGACGGGTAAAACAGCGTTAGCTATCGATGCGATCATCAATCAGAAAGATTCTGGCATCAAATGTGTGTATGTGGCTATTGGCCAGAAAGCATCCACTATCGCAAACGTTGTTCGTAAACTCGAAGACCACGATGCGCTTAAAAACACCATCGTTGTTGTAGCATCAGCATCAGAATCAGCCGCGCTTCAATACCTAGCACCTTATGCGGGTTGTACCATGGGCGAATACTTCCGTGACCGCGGTGAAGATGCACTGATCATCTATGATGACCTATCAAAACAAGCCGTCGCTTACCGTCAAATCTCATTGCTACTTAAACGCCCACCGGGTCGTGAAGCCTTCCCTGGCGATGTATTCTACCTCCACTCACGCCTACTAGAACGCGCAGCAAGAGTGAATGCAGAGTATGTAGAGAAGTTCACAAATGGTGAAGTGAAAGGCAAAACAGGTTCATTAACCGCGCTTCCTATCATTGAAACTCAAGCGGGTGACGTATCTGCATTTGTACCAACCAACGTAATCTCAATCACCGACGGTCAGGTTTTCCTACAAACCCAACTATTCAACTCAGGTCTACGTCCTGCTGTTGACCCAGGTATCTCGGTATCTCGTGTGGGTGGTGCAGCACAGTGCAAGATCATCAAGAAACTGTCTGGTGGTATTCGTACATCGTTAGCTCAATACCGTGAGTTAGCCGCATTTGCTCAGTTCTCTTCTGACCTAGACGACATGACGCGCAAGCAACTTGATCATGGTGAGCGTGTAACCGAACTGATGAAGCAAAAACAATACTCTCCAATGTCTGTCGCTGAGCAAGCAACGGTTATCTACGCTGCAGAAAAAGGCTATTTGGCTGACGTAGAGTTGCACAAAGTTGCGCGTTTTGAAGAAGAGTTAATTGCTTACGCAAAAGGTCAAAACCCAGAGTTGTTCGACACCATCAACGCCAACGGTGACTACAACGACGAGATCGACAGTGCACTTGCAAAACTTCTCGGTGACTTTGTAGCGTTGAAAGCTTGGTAAACGCTCCGGTTTGTTGGCTGGAAATCAAAACAAATTAGGAGCAGATAATGGCAAATACTAAAGAAATTCGCACCAAGATAGGCAGTGTTAGTAACACTCAGAAAATCACCAGTGCAATGGAGATGGTTGCGGCAAGTAAGATGCGTAAAGTTCAAGACAATATGACGCTAACACGTCCATATGCCGAGAACATGCGCAAAGTTATCTCTCATGTCGCATCAGGGTCGCTGGAATACCAGCACCCCTATCTTCAACAGCGTGAACCAAAACGTGTTGCTTACATCATTATTTCGTCCGATCGGGGCTTATGTGGTGGCTTGAACTCGAACTTGTTCAAGAAAGTGCTAGAAGAAATGGAGCAGTGGCGTACCAAAGGTGTTGAGGTAGAGACCACCTTAATTGGTTCAAAAGCTATCTCATTTTTCCAACGCAGCGGCAATGTTATCGCGCAAACGTCAGGTCTTGGTGACGCACCTAAATTAGAAGACATCTTAGGTACGGTTAACGCGATGCTAGGGCATTACGACGACGAAAAAATCGACAGTTTGTATCTCGTTTATAACCAGTTCATCAACACCATGGTTCAAGAGCCAACGACTTTGCAGTTGCTACCCCACCCCTCAGATTCTGAGGCCGATGGCGGTACGAAAAAAAACGCGTCGTTGGGACTATATCTATGAGCAAGCACCAAGAGACATCCTCTCTGAGCTGTTACATCGATACATTGAATCACAAGTTTATCAAGGCATCGTAGAGAGCATTGCCTGTGAACAAGCAGCCCGAATGGTAGCCATGAAAGCGGCGACCGATAACGCAGGCCAACTCATCGATGATTTGCAGTTGGTTTACAACAAAGCGCGACAGGCTGCCATTACCCAAGAACTGAGTGAAATAGTCTCAGGTGCTCAAGCTGTCTAAAGGCAGGAAAAGCGGGTCAGAATAGAATTTGAGGATTTAGAGATGAGTGTTGGAAAAATAGTTAAAGTTATCGGCGCGGTGGTAGACGTCGAGTTCAGCGGCGGCAACAGCCCACGCGTTTATGATGCATTGAAAGTGACGAGCGAAGAAGCAAGCTCGCTCGTATTAGAAGTTCAACAACAGCTGGGTGGCAGTATCGTTCGTTGTATTGCAATGGGTACGTCAGATGGCTTGCGCCGCGGCCTCACTGTTGAAAACACAGGCTCTCCGATCACGGTTCCTGTGGGCGAAGAAACCTTAGGCCGTATCATGAACGTGCTTGGTCAGCCTATTGATGAATGTGGTGAAATCGGCCAGAAAGAAAGCTACGAAATTCACCGTGAAGCGCCCTCTTATGAAGAGCAAGCTAACAGCACTGAGCTTCTAGAAACAGGCGTTAAGGTTATCGACCTTATTTGTCCGTTCGCGAAGGGCGGTAAAATTGGTCTGTTCGGTGGCGCTGGCGTAGGTAAAACCGTCAACATGATGGAGCTTATCAACAACATCGCTAAAGCCCACTCAGGTCTCTCTGTATTTACCGGTGTTGGTGAACGTACTCGTGAAGGTAATGACTTCTACTACGAGATGAAAGAAGCTGGCGTACTAGACAAAGTTGCCATGGTTTACGGCCAGATGAACGAGCCACCGGGAAACCGTCTACGTGTTGCACTGACAGGCCTGACTATGGCTGAGCGCTTCCGTGATGAAGGTCGTGACGTGCTCTTGTTCATTGATAACATCTACCGTTACACGCTTGCGGGCACAGAAGTATCAGCACTGCTAGGTCGTATGCCATCAGCAGTAGGTTACCAACCAACGCTGGCTGAAGAGATGGGTGTGCTTCAAGAACGTATCACATCAACCAGACAAGGTTCGATCACGTCTATTCAAGCGGTATACGTACCTGCGGATGACTTGACTGACCCATCGCCAGCAACAACCTTTGCTCACTTGGATGCGACCGTTGTACTGTCTCGTAACATCGCTGCATTGGGTCTATACCCTGCGATTGACCCGTTGGATTCGACCTCTCGTCAACTGGATCCTCTCGTGGTTGGTCAAGAACACTACGACATTGCACAAACGGTTCAAACCACGCTGCAACGTTATAAAGAGCTTAAAGACATCATCGCGATTCTTGGTATGGATGAACTTTCAACGGAAGATAAGCAGATCGTATCTCGCGCTCGTAAGATTGAACGTTTCTTAACTCAGCCTTACCACGTAGCAGAAGTATTTACTGGTCAGAAAGGTGTATTTGTACCGCTAAGTGAAACACTGAGAGGCTTTAAAGGCCTGCTAGGCGGCGAATACGACGATATTCCAGAACAAGCATTCTTGTACTGTGGTTCTATCGACGAAGTGCTTAACAAAGCAAAATCACTCTAAAAAGGTAGGTGCATCATGGCTATTGGAGTTACAGGCAATACATTTCAACTTAATATCGTAAGTGCGGAAGGTACACTGTTTTCAGGGCCGGCACATGCCCTAGCTATTTCTGGAGCAGACGGTGAACTGGGGATTCGCCCAGGCCACTCCCCTCTTCTGAGTAAGATAAAACCGGGCGTGTCTGTGTTCGTTACCGACCTTAAAGCCGAGGAGCAAGTACTGTACATCTCTGGTGGTATGGTCGAAGTGCAACCAGATGTGGTAACCGTGTTAGCCGATACGGCCTTGCATGGTAAAGACATTGACCGTGCTCGCGCGGAAGAAGCGAAATACGCAGCCCTAGAGAACATCAACAAAGGCAATGTCGACATCAACTTTGCACAAGCTCAACTGGAGCTGGCGAAAGCTGTCGCTCAGCTTCGTGCATCAGAATTGACATCTTCTCGCACTCGTCACTGAGAAGAAGCGTTATTTGCCGTTAGCTGTGCTAGCAAACAAATACAAAAAAGGCTCACTGAATAGTGAGCCTTTTACTATCTGCTTAACGCAAAACCGAAGTTTAACGTTGCTCGAATTTCAAAAGAATAGTTTTAGATCTGTAGTTTAGAGCTATAGTTTAGAAGAATTCAATCGAGTTACGGCCGCTTTTGTCGTCACGTTGTGGCTTAGGCGTATCCGCTTTCTTTTTCGCTTTGTTATCTTTCTTCTTTTCTTTTTTCTCTTTCTTAGGTTCTGCCTTTGCACTTAGCATTTCAGACATGCTTTTCTTAGACTCTTTCTTTTTTGAGTCTTTGCTTGGCTGATCTTTTTTAGCCTGAGATTTTTTAGACTGACCTTTCTTCGCCTTGCTGTCTTTTTTAGGCGCATCTTTCTTTTTCGGCTTGTCTGATTCTTCCTGTACTGGCTGGTCACACACCACTACATAGTATTCTTGATTGAATTCAAAGAAATCGCCATCGTACATTTTGCGGCGTTTTCGAGTTTCAAGCTCACCATTTACTGCTACGTAGCCTTCAGATATGATGTGTTTAGCTTCACCGCCACCACTCACTAGGTTAGCTATTTTAAACACTTTGTAGAGCTCGATTGGCTGTGATGAAACATCGATACCAATTGCTTCAATTTCAATCTCTTCGCCTTCTTCGCCCAGCTCTTGGCCTTCGTAGACAGCGTCTTCGTAATGTTCTTGGTCCATGGTGACCTCTACCTAAATATGTACTTCTGAAATATTGGGCGCAGTGTAATCGTAAAACAACAAAATGACCATGTTGAATTCATCCAGCGCCCATTTGTTCTCGTTACGCACCGACTTGGCTACAAACCACCCACATTGGAGAGGCTGACAAGCTGCTTGGTATATTCATGTTGCGGATTACCAAACAAAGTCTCAGTGTCACCCTTCTCAATCACCTCGCCAGCTTTCATTACAATGGTGTAATGACACAAGGATTTCACGACATTCAAATCATGACTGATAAACAAATAGGTCAGACCGTACTTTTCTTGAAGTGACTTGAGTAGATCTAACACTTGCGCTTGTACCGTTCTGTCTAATGACGATGTTGGTTCATCTAGCAAGATAAACTCTGGCTTAAGGATCAGAGCTCGTGCAATGGCGATACGTTGCCTCTGCCCGCCAGAAAACTCATTCGGGTAACGGTGGCGAGTTTCTGGGTCTAAGTCGACCTCTTTCATTACGTCACAGATACGTTGGTCGAGTTCAGTGTCATCCAGTTGTTGATGAACCAATAGACCTTCACCAATCACTTGCGCAACCGACATTCTAGGATTCAATGCAGAAAACGGATCTTGAAAGACGACTTGCATACGACTTCGAAACGGTAGCATCTGCTGGCGGTTTAAGCCTTGAATTTGTTCGTCAGCGTAGGTAATCGAGCCTTCACTTTCAACCAATTTGAGGATCGCCATACCGGTTGTTGATTTGCCAGAGCCACTCTCTCCTACTAGGCCTATTGAGTGCCCCTTTTTCAAGGTGAATTCCATGTCGGTGACAGCTTTAACATGTGAAATCGTACGCTTGAATAAACCGCCCGTAATCGGGAACCAAACACGAAGTTGATTAACATCGAGCAGAGGTTCACTTTCCGGAGAAACTGGAACGGGCAAGCCTTTCGGATCAGAGTTAATAAGCTTTTGGGTGTAAGGATGAGCTGGCGCATTAAACAGAGTATGACAGTCGTTGCTTTCGACTAAGCGACCATCTTTCATTACCGCGACTCTGTCGGCAATTTGACGAACAATACTTAAGTCATGAGTGATAAAAAGCATCGCCATACCAAGCTCTTGTTGCAGGTCTTTTAGAAGGTCTAGAATTTGCGCTTGCACCGACACATCTAATGCCGTTGTTGGCTCATCAGCGATAAGCAACTCTGGTTCATTAATCAGCGCCATCGCAATCATCACACGCTGACGTTCGCCACCAGATAACTCATGTGGGTACGCTGAAATTTTTTGCTCGGGGTAACGAATACCCACCTTTGAAAGCCACTCTATAGCCAAGGCTTGCGCTTTGTTAGTTCGCATTCCTCGGTGAATAGAGAGAGTTTCAACCAGCTGTTTACCGACTCTATGAAGCGGATTAAGCGAAACCATAGGTTCTTGAAAGATCATACCAATGCGGCCACCACGAATCCCGCGCAATTGTCTTTCAGAACAACTCAGAATATCGGTGCCAGAGAAATTGATCTTACCGTTTAAGTAGTGCGATGAGCCTTTAGGTAACAGTTTTAAAATCGAGTTGGCTGTAACAGATTTACCTGAACCACTCTCGCCCACCAGCGCGAGTGTCTCACCTTTGTATATTTCTAAAGAGACATCTTGTGTCACTTGTTCTATCGAGTTTTTTCGCCCGAAACCTACAGACAGTTTATCTATGGTCAGAACTGGAGATGCATTAGCAGCCTCCATTGTTGACCCTGAAGTAGGAACTGTATTTGAAGTCATAACTTATCCTTACTTCTGTTGATGTGGATCGAAGGCATCACGTACTGCTTCACCAACGAAGACAAGTAATGTAAGCATCAAAGAAAGTACGACAAAGGCAGAAATGCCAAGCCAAGGCGCTTGTAAGTTAGCTTTACCTTGCGCTAACAACTCACCCAACGAAGGCGAGCCCGCAGGCAAACCAAAACCCAAGAAATCTAATGAGGTTAACGTGGTAACCGAACCTGAAAGAATGAACGGCATCATAGTTAACGAAGCCACCATTGCGTTGGGCAACATATGACGAAGCATAATACGTTTATCATCAACGCCCATGGCTTGCGCAGCACGCACATAATCAAAGTTTCGACAGCGTAAAAACTCGGCTCGAACAATCCCAACCAAACTCATCCAACTGAAGAGCACCATAATACCCAACAGCCACCAGAAATTAGGCTCGATAAAGCTAGAAAGGATAATCAGTAAGAACAGAGTCGGCATACCAGACCAGACTTCAATAAAACGCTGCCCGAACAAGTCGACCCAACCACCGTAGTAACCTTGCGTCGCACCGACGACTACGCCGACCACGCTCGATACAATCGTCAGAATAAAACCAAACAGAACAGAGATACGGAACCCATAAATAATACGAGCTAATACATCCCGCCCTTTATCATCGGTTCCTAACCAGTTCACCGAATCAGGTTCCGATGGCACCGCACCTGAAATGTCGAAGTTTATCGTGTCGTAACTAAACGGAATAATTGGCCACACGATGTATCCATTGTCTTCAATGAGTTCGATAACATATGGGTCTTTATAATCGGCTTCCGTTTCGAATTCACCACCAAATTCAGTCTCAGAATATTCATTGATAACGGGTACAAACCACTGATTATCATAAGAAACCAAAAGTGGTTTATCGTTGGCAATGATCTCTGCGAACAGGCTCAATCCAAACAAAATGGTAAATATCCAAAGGGAGATAAAACCACGCTTGTTTGCTTTAAAACGTAACCAACGAGCTTCAGCTAAAGGGTTGTTAAACATTTATTATCAATACCTTGTTATTCATTCGCCATTAACGCGCTTCAAAATCAATTCGAGGATCAACCCAGGTATAAGTCAGGTCGGAGATAATGCTCAGTACCAAGCCAAGCAAGGTCATGATATAGAGAGAACTGAACACCACCGGGTAATCTCGCTGAATGGTCGATTCAAAGCCAAGCAGGCCAATACCTTCGAGTGAAAACATCACTTCAATCAACATAGAACCCGTGAAGAAAATACTAATAAATGCACTAGGGAAACCCGCAATAATAATCAACATAGCGTTACGGAAAACGTGCTTGTAGAGAATACTGCTCTCGTCCAAACCTTTTGCTCGCGCCGTCACCACATATTGCTTGTTGATTTCATCAAGGAAGGAGTTTTTGGTCAGCATACTGAGTGTCGCGAAACCGCCGATGACCATAGCGAAAATAGGCAAAGCCAAATGCCAGAAGTAATCGCCAATTTGTTGATACCAATTCAGTTGGTCGAAGTTACTCGACACTAACCCTCGCAATGGGAACCAACTGAAGTAGTTACCACTGGCGAACAAAATAATCAGAATGATCGCAAATAGGAAGCCCGGAACCGCGTAGCCGACAATCACCACCGCACTCGACCAAATATCAAAGCGAGATCCGTGATGTATCGCCTTCATGATGCCTAAAGGTATCGAAATCACATAAATGATTAAGGTACTCCACAACCCTAAAGAAATGGAGACTGGCAGCCGATCGATGATGAGATCAATGACGTTACCGCCCTTAAACAAGCTTTCACCAAAGTTAAAGGTCGCGTAGTCTTTCAACATATCGAAGTAGCGAACGTGAATTGGCTTATCAAAACCAAACTGCTTTTTGATCTCTTCAACCACTTCAGGATCAAGCCCGCGAGAGCCTTTATAACCACTGGCAGATGCTTGGTCACTTTCGCTTAAATCAACTTCTTGCCCACCGCCAGAAAAGCGTTCCATGATTCCGGAGTTATGCCCTTCTAATTGTGCAACGGCTTGCTCTACGGGACCACCAGGCGCGATCTGAATAATGAAAAAGTTGATGGTGATGATCGCCCACAGCGTGGGGATCACCAATAATAAGCGTCGAAATATATACGCGGCCATTAACTAACTCCTAGCGACGTTTTTCAGGAAGCAAAGCCGCCTTCTCTTCTGAAATCCACCATGTATCGATACCTAAATCGTATTTAGGCAATACATCTGGACGCTCAAACTTGTCCCACATTGCTACGCGGTACTCACCAACGTGCCATTGCGGGATATTGTAGAAATTCCACTGCAATACACGGTCAAGTGAACGACCTAGCGTAAGAAGCTTTTCAGGATGTTGTTGGTTACGCGCAATTTCTTCTGTTAACGCGTCAACCACCGGATCCATTACACCAGCAGTATTGTAAGTAGAATCAATGTAGTTAGAGTTCCAAACAATCATTAAGTTCGGGCTAGGATAAGGGTTTGCAGAAAATGACGACGAAACCATGTCGAAGTCACGATCACGCAAGCGTTTGATGTACTGAGTAGTATCAATAGTACGGATCTTCATCTCAATACCCATACGCTTAAGGTTCTTTTGAACCGGCGTTGCGATACGTTCCGTAGTTGGACTGTAAATCAACAACTCAAATGACATCGGCTTGCCGGTCTTTTCGTTGGTCATTACTTTGTCTTTCAGTACCCAACCTGCTTCTTTCAAAAGTTTGAAAGCAGTACGCATTTGGCTACGAATACGGCCGCTACCATCGGTGACTGGCGGTTGGAATTCTTCTGTGAACACTCTCGCTGGAATTTGGTCTTTATATTGAGACAACAACTCGACTTCAGCTTCGCTTGGTAAACCTTTCGCTTCATAATCTGTATTCTGGAAGTAACTACGAGTACGTTTGTACTGGCCATAAAACATGTTCTTGTTCATCCACTCAAAGTCCATCGCGTACGTTAATGCTTCACGAACTTTAGGGTCAGAAAACACAGGAGACTGAATATTGAAGACAAAACCTTGAGTCGTTTCAGGCTTCTCGTGGTTAATCTCTTCTTTAATGATATAGCCTTTATCGAAGTTTGAGCCCGTGTAAGAGTTGGCCCAGAACTTAGCTGAATTTTCGGTTCGAAGATCGAACTCCCCTGCTTTGAAAGCTTCCAGCATTACGGTGTCATCACGGTAGTAATCGTATTGCACTTGCTTGAAATTATTGCGACCCACGTTAACTGGCAGATCTGCAGCCCAGTAATTTTCATCTAGGCCGTAGGTAACACTTTGACCCGATTTATAGCTGATGATTTTGTATGGACCACTGCCGACTGGCGGCTCACTCAGCGGCTCAGACAACTTTCTGTCTTTCCAAAAATGTTGGGGTAATACGCGAGTGCTTTGTGCAAAGCTAAACAGCTTCTCACGATTTGGCTTGCTCATCTCAATACGAACAACCAAATCAGAGACTGCCGTTACTGATTCGATCTCTTTGTAATACACGCGATATTGAGGCACGCCCTCTTTTGAAAACTTATCAAAAGTGAATGCAACATCGTGCGCGGTGATAGGCTCGCCATCTTGGAATTTAGCATTTGGGTTGATATCGATTTCCATCCAAGTGAAATCACTGGCGTAGCGAACTTTTGAAGCAATTAACGGATAATACGCATCAATCTCGTCACTCGGAGAAAACATCAATGTATCGTAAATTTCCCCTGTGTAACTCGCAGCAACGCCGCGGGAACCGAATCGATTGAAGCTATCGTAAGTACCTATGCTGCCATAGGTCACTTTACCCTGCTTTGGCGCATCAGGATTAACGTAATCGAAATGAGTAAAATCGGTAGGATATTTTGCTTCACCAAAACCAACCAGTTGCGTGGTTTCAATAACGGTGATGTCGGGAGTTGAATCGGTATCAGAAGCGAAAGTGATAGAGGGTTGTAAAGCAATAAGCGGCAGCATGACTGCACATTTGGCTAAGTTAAACCTGAAAAACTGAGTGCGCTGCGAGGCTTTGTGTCGAAAAACTGTTCCCATTTGACTCTCCCTTCAAATGTCATGAATTCTATATTCACATTGATTAATCGGCTTTAATGTAGGCCGTTAAAACAAGTATAGGTTCAAATCTAACATCATGTAATAACTAATAAAACCATCAGCACTCTATCTCTTACCGTTTATTTACAAATTACTCGGTTCACGCGGAGCTAGTGGGTGCACGGTCTAAGAAAAGAACGCTATAATTTGTCTACCTGTTACGGCATAAAGTTCCATTGTTATAGGACATTCAATTGAACAAACCATACCTACAGATGATACGTAGCCCACGAATTGTCCAACAATCAGTGCGTTAGTGGAGTATCATTATTACCTGGTCTAAATGGGATGACACTTTGAACAAACCAAACCAAATAACATTCGCAACGTTCAATCTTTTGAACTACATCGAACCACCGAATGCTTACTATGATTTTGAGAACATTTACAGCTTCGAGGAATGGAAGAAGAAGCAACACTGGATGGCTCAAGCGATTAAATCATTAGATTGTGATGTGATTGGCTTCCAAGAAATATTTAGCCCGCAGTCTTTAGAGCAGTTAATGAATGAACTTGGTTATCCTTACTTTGCTGTGGTCGATAGCGCGCATGTTGAAGATGATTACCTGTATACCTCGCCTGTCGTGGGTATCGCCTCTCGCTACCCGATTGAAAAAGTGCAGCCGGTTAAACCCGATTTAGAGTTGCTTTCAGCCTTCAATCTTAGTGACAGTTTTTCATTTAACCGAACGCCAGTACACGCCACAATTACCTTACCCCATTTGGGCTCAACCGACTGTTATGTGGTGCACTTTAAATCTCAGCGACCAACCGAGCCCAAAAGTCACATTCTAGATAATGCTGATAGATCTAAAGTCTCTCAAATTTCAGACAACCAAAAGCCCAAAAGCGACACGTTAGTTAAGCTTCATCAAGAACAACTCGGATCTTGGTTATCGAGCGTTCAGCGTGGTTTAGAAGCTCAGATGCTTCATCAATACATTACCAATCAGCGCTACCAAACCGATCAACCCGTTGTGTTGATGGGTGATTTTAATAAGCCTTTGTTTAATGATGAGTTTAAAGGGCTGTTGAGTTACTCAATCAACCGAGATGAAAACAGCAAGCATTGGCTGTCCCATTTTCGATTAAAAGACAGTTGGGATCTTTACCATCAACTGCATGAAGAAGACTTGCTTGAACTGCGTAAACCAACCCATTACTACGGCGCCTCTGGGTCTGTACTGGACTATATTTTAATGTCGAATGAGTTCGATTGTCAGAACTCTTCAAGTTTAATGGAGATCTCTAGCTACACAGTGTTAGACCATCACCTGATTAACCCAAGCTTCGAGCATGACCAATTCAGTACGGACCATGCCATCGTTGCTGTAACCGCTCATATCCGTGAAGCTTAACTGTCCGATTAAGATTTGCTTTAAAATTAAGATTTGCTTTAAAACAGACGTCTCACCCGCTCTCGCCATAACAATGCAATCAGTTAGAACAAAATAAGCTGATGAATAATAGGTAAATAAAAAAACGACCAACTGACAAACCTATCCTCTCATTCCTATTCAAACCATCCGGCTTTTATACTTTTATCGCACGGGCTTACGAAGGCTTACTTTCAAGAGTCGAGTTATTTTGCATAATCTGTTCGCTCTAGTTGGCACCCCATTACCTCCCAAATGAAGAATGAGACAGATAGAAACGCAATGAATAATGAAATCTACCTTGGTGATCTAACTCTGGATACGGAAACTCGAAATATCACGAACAAACAAGGAAACAAAATCCATTTACGTCCGCACCTATTTGCAGTGCTTTGTCTGTTGCTAGAAAACCCCGGTCAACCGGTCCCTAGAAAAGATATTGTAAGCGTATGCTGGGACAACCAACCTATGCCTACACAAGCACTAACCAATGTAGTCTATTACCTAAGAAATGTCTTTATCCGCTTGAGAGTTTCTAACATCAAAATTGTTACTATCCCTCGATATGGCTATACGCTGTTCATCATACCCAATACTGATGAGCGTGATCGCTTAGCTTCAGAAAAACACCCGAAAGCCTCAACACAACAACTTAGCTCAGCACATTCAGGCGAGTAAACCTTCGCTCACCTTGTCTTAATTTTTTGTGCCGACGAAAGTGATTACGATCACCAAAAAACGCCCCATCGAAACGTTTCGATGATCATCATCACACTCTAAGAAAGCGATGGGTGCAAATGATAAATCAAACACTATTATCACTATCGAAACGTTTCGATGGCTTTTCTTGAGTTGTTCTCAACCCATTAAACGTTATTTTTCGATAGGTCGTGATATGAAAAAAAGTACTCTAATTAATTCTGAACTCTCTTACCTAGTGGCCACTCTTGGCCATACAGATGAAATCACGATTTGTGACGCGGGCTTACCGATTCCAGACCAGGTAACTCGCATTGATCTTGCTCTGACTCACGGTGTACCAAGCTTTCAACAAACGGTAAAAACCATGCTGGATGAATCTCAAATTGAAGGCGTTGTGATTGCAGAAGAATTTGCGAAAGTAAGCCCAGAGCATCACGCCGCACTGATTGATTTAATCAAGACAGAAGAAGCGCGTTGCGGCAAACCGCTTTCGATTACTTACATCCCTCATGAAGAATTTAAACAGCGAACACATGAAAGCCGCGCGGTTATCCGTACAGGAGAATGCACCCCATACGCAAATGTCATTTTCCAAGCTGGCGTAACGTTTTAGCTCAAGCAAAACGCAACGACAGTCCAGTGTCATCACTGAACAACAAAACAATACATATACAGAACAATCAAACACAACTGGCCCCGAGTAAAGGAACCGACATGACTCAAGCCATTTTAGAACTTAGCTCAATTGAGAAGGCCTTCCCTGGTGTGAAAGCACTGGATAAGGCAAGCCTCAACGTTTATCCAGGACGCGTCATGGCGTTAATGGGTGAAAACGGTGCAGGTAAATCAACGCTTATGAAAGTGCTTACGGGTATCTATCACTTGGACAGCGGAACTATCGCCTACCAAGGTAAGCCGGCGGCATTTAAAGGACCGCGTGATTCACAACAAGCCGGTATTAGTATCATTCACCAAGAGTTGAACCTAATACCAGAGCTTACCATCGCCGAGAACATCTTCTTAGGTCGTGAAATCACAGGGACTATGGGGCGCATCTTGTGGAACGAGATGTACCAAGAAGCCGACAAGCTACTTAAACGCCTTAACGTGAAACACAGCTCAAAAACACCTTTAGGCCAGTTGAGCCTTGGTGAGCAACAAATGGTAGAGATCGCAAAAGCCCTATCGTTTGAGTCTAAGGTCATCATCATGGATGAACCAACTGATGCATTAACCGATACCGAAACTGAGTCTCTGTTTAAGGTGATTAACGAACTTCGTGCTGAAGGCTGCGGCATTGTTTACATCTCTCACCGCTTGAAAGAGATCTTCGAAATTTGTGATGACATCACCGTACTTCGTGACGGTAAGTTCATTGGCCAATGTGAAGTAAAAGACACCGACGAAGATGGCCTGATCGAAATGATGGTGGGCCGTAAGTTGGACGAGCAATATCCACGTATAGGGCAGAGCCACGGTGAAACCTGCCTTGAAGTGATTGGCCTGACGGGTTCTGGTGTTCATGACGTGAGCTTTACTCTAAAGCGTGGCGAGATTTTGGGTGTGTCTGGCTTGATGGGTGCTGGTCGTACTGAACTGATGAAAGTGATTTACGGTGCCCTTCCGAGTGAGCGCGGTGTCATCAACCTAGAAAACAAAACCATTAACCCTGTAAGTCCGAAAGATGGCTTAGCAAATGGCATCGCTTACATCTCTGAAGACCGTAAAGGCGATGGCTTAGTTCTAGGGCTTTCTGTTAAAGAAAACATGTCTTTATGTTCATTGGATCAATTGACTAAAAGCGGTCAAATCCAACATAAAGATGAAGTGATGGCGGTTGATGACTTCATCAAACTATTCAACATCAAAACCCCGACTCGCGAACAAATTATTGGCAACCTTTCTGGTGGTAACCAACAGAAAGTAGCTATCGCGAAAGGCTTGATGACCAAACCAAAAGTACTGATTCTCGATGAGCCAACGCGTGGTGTCGATGTCGGTGCTAAAAAAGAAATTTACCAACTCATTAATAAATTCAAAGCTGACGGTATGAGCATTATTTTGGTCTCATCTGAAATGCCAGAAGTGTTAGGAATGAGTGACCGCATCATGGTGATGCATGAAGGCCGTGTAAGCGGTGAATTTGATGCTAAAGAAGCAAACCAAGAATTATTACTGGCGTGTGCGGTCGGTAAAAAGATCAACGAGGACGCAGCATGAGTACTAAAACCATGAGCAAAACAACTGAAACTGAAGCGCCAAAGAAAAAACCGTTAATCAGCAAAGAGTGGCTGATTGACCAAAAGTCATTGATTGCTTTGATCTTCCTGATTGTTGTCGTTTCTTTCTTAAACCCAAACTTTTTTACTGTCGACAACATCCTAAACATTCTGCGCCAAACCTCAGTTAACGCAATTATCGCTGTAGGCATGACGCTGGTTATCTTAACCGCAGGTATCGACTTGAGTGTCGGCTCTGTACTGGCACTTTGTGGTGCATTCGCAGCCAGCATGATTGGCATGGAAATCCCAGTGATGATCGCAGTGCCAACCGCTCTAGTAGCAGGTGCAGCATTAGGTGCTATCAGTGGTGTGATTATTGCCAAGGGTAAGGTTCAAGCCTTCATAGCAACTCTTGTGACTATGACACTACTTCGCGGCGTAACCATGGTTTACACCGACGGTCGTCCTATCTCTACTGGTTTCACTGACACAGCAGACGCCTTCGCTTGGTTCGGTACAGGCTACGCAATGGGCATCCCAGTTCCGGTATGGATCATGGTCGTAGTGTTCGCAGCGGTATGGTACCTACTTAACCACACACGCTTTGGTCGCTATGTTTACGCACTAGGTGGCAACGAATCAGCAACTCGCCTATCAGGCATCGACGTAGACAAAGTGAAAATCGGCGTTTACGCAATCTGTGGTCTGTTAGCAGCGGTAGCTGGCATCATCGTGGCATCTCGATTGTCATCAGCTCAACCAACAGCAGGTATGGGTTATGAATTAGACGCCATCGCAGCCGTAGTTCTTGGCGGCACAAGCTTAGCCGGCGGTCGTGGTCGTATCATGGGCACATTGATTGGTGCATTGATTATCGGCTTCCTAAACAACGCCTTAAATCTATTAGACGTATCTTCTTACTACCAGATGATTGCAAAAGCAGTGGTTATTCTTCTGGCGGTATTAGTCGACAACAAAAACAAGTAAAACTCTGTTTTATATTAAAAATATCTATCAGTAACAAACCTATAAACATTAAATCTATAAATAATGTAACAACGAGCTAGGGTTATCCAACCTAGCTCACCCTACATAAAGGACTTACACCATGAAAAAATTAGCGACTCTTATTTCTGCTGCTCTTCTTTCTACAACGGTATCTGTATCTGCACAGGCGCAAGATACAATGGCAATCGTTCTGTCTACATTGAACAACCCATTCTTCGTAACCATGAAAGATGGCGCAGAAGCGAAAACGGAAGAGCTAGGCTACAAGCTTATCGTTCTTGATTCTCAAAACGACCCAAGCAAAGAGCTTTCGAACATTGAAGATCTAACCATTCGTGGTGTTAAAGCAATCCTGATTAACCCAACGGATTCAGACGCTGTGTCTAACGCTATTCGTATTGCTAACCGCTCAGACATCCCCGTATTAACGCTAGACCGTGGTGCAAGCCGTGGTGACGTAGTGAGCCACATTGCTTCTGATAACGTAATCGGCGGTGAAATGGCGGGTCACTACATCATGGAAAAAGTGGGCGAAAAAGCAAAAGTAATACAACTTGAAGGTATTGCTGGTACATCAGCAGCTCGTGAACGTGGCGAAGGCTTCATGAACGCAGTAAACGGCAGCGACCTTGAGCTTCTTGCAAGTCAACCTGCTGATTTTGACCGTACTAAAGGTCTGAACGTAATGGAAAACTTACTTGCTGCAAACCCAGACGTACAAGCAGTATTCGCTCAGAACGATGAAATGGCGCTAGGCGCACTGCGCGCAGTTCAAGCTTCAGGCAAAGACGTAATGATCGTTGGCTTTGATGGCACTGACGACGGTATTGCTGCTGTTAATCGTGGCCTACTTGGTGCAACGGTAGCACAACAGCCTGACCTAATCGGTTCTCTGGGTATCGAAATGGCAGACAAAGTACTGAAAGGCGAAACAGTAGACGAGTACGTACCAGTACCTCTAAAAATTGTTGCTAAGTAATTAAATCCAACATCGATTAAATAAAGCAAAAAATAGAGCGACACATAGGCAGGGATTCCCCTATCCCTGCCTTATTTACCCAACCCAGACAGTGCATCGCTGTTTCTCAATAAGTCGTCTAAAAAGGCGTGTAATTAACGTAATGAGAAAGACCCATGCATTTTCAAATACGATATATCATAAGGCTCGTATCATGACTCAACTGATTGTTTTAGGTAGCGTTAACGCTGACCACGTATTGCAAGTTCCTTCGTTCCCTCGTCCGGGTGAAACCTTGATTGGCGGTAATTATCAGGTCATTCCTGGCGGCAAAGGTGCAAACCAAGCGGTGGCTGCTGCGCGATTAAACGCAGATATCGGCTTTATCGCCTGTGTTGGTGACGACCCATTTGGTATCAACATTCGTCAAGATTTTGCTAAGGACGGCATCAACATCGACGGCGTTATCGTTGCAAACAACACCCCGACTGGCATCGCGATGATCCAAGTATCCGCAACAGGCGAAAACAGCATCTGTCTTTCTGCGGAAGCAAACAACAAGCTGACTTGCGACCAAATCAAGCCGCACCTAGAGAAGATTCGCAATGCTAAGTACCTGCTGACTCAACTTGAAACGCCAATTGAAGGCATTGAGTTCGCTGCAAAAGTGGCCAAAGAGAGCGGCACGCAAGTGATTCTTAACCCGGCTCCTGCTCGTCCATTATCGGATTCACTGCTTGCTTGTGTCGATGTGATAACACCCAACGAGACCGAAGCGGAAGTCCTAACAGGTGTGACTGTAACTGACAACCAGTCCGCTCACCAGGCGGCTTTAGCTTTGCATGCGAAAGGCATTGAGACTGTGATGATCACACTTGGCGCGAAAGGCGTTTGGGTTAGTCATCACGGTCAAGGTAATGAAGCTAGCGAAGGCGAATTAATTGCCGGTTTTCGTGTTGATGCAACGGATACTACCGCTGCTGGCGACACATTTAATGGTGCATTAGTGACAGGCTTACTTGAAGACATGCCATTACAACGCGCGATTAAGTTTGCTCACGCCGCGGCTGCCATTTCAGTAACTCGCTTTGGCGCCCAAACATCTATTCCAAGCCGTGCTGAAACGGATGCTTTCCTAGCCGAGCAGGTTTCGGCTTAGTGTATTGTTTGGTCTGTAATTAGACCGCACAAATACCCAAGCATAAGCCCCTGTTTTCAGGCAGAATATTGCGCAACGTGGACAAGTTATTCCCACAAGGATTTTTTATGGCAACAATGAAAGACATCGCACGGCTCGCAAAGGTTTCTACATCGACCGTGAGTCATGTGATCAACAAGTCACGTTTTGTCAGTGAAGAAATAGCTGAGCGTGTTAACAGTGCGGCTAAAGAACTCAACTACGCGCCTTCTGCACTGGCTCGTAGTTTGAAAATGAAGCAAACCAAAACCCTGGGTATGTTGGTTACCACGTCTACTAACCCATTCTTCGGTGAAGTAGTGAAAGGTGTGGAACGTCGTTGCTATGAAAAAGGCTACAACCTAATCTTGTGTAACACGGAAGGCGACAGTGAGCGTATGAAGTCATCCATTGACACTTTGCTACAAAAGCGAGTCGATGGCTTAATGCTGATGTGTTCAACTCTTGAGGGTCAACACATCGATGTCTTCGAGCGTTACCCTGAGTTGCCTGTCGTAGTCATGGACTGGGGCCCTATGTTATTTGCGAGTGACAAAATTCAAGATAACTCCCATCAAGGTGGTTACATGGCAACTAAGCACTTGATTGATAATGGGCACTCTCAAATCGGTTGTATCACAGGTCCACTGCATCGCAATCAAGCCTCTTCTCGCTATAAAGGCTTCCAACAAGCAATGGAAGAAGCCAATTTAACGATCAATCCTCAATGGATTGTTGAATCAAACTTTGAATGTGATGGTGGCTTCGATTCTTATCAAACACTGAAAACTCGTGGAACAATGCCGTCAGCCTTGTTCGTCAGTAACGATATGATGGCGATGGGTGTAATTCACGCTGCGGCGCAAGATGGCACATCGATTCCAAACGATCTTTCCATTATTGGCTACGATGATATTCATCTTTCTAAATACATGACGCCAGCGTTAAGTACGGTCCACCAGCCAAAACACCGTTTAGGTAAAGCTGCTGTAGACACGTTACTTAACCGACTAAAAACACCTGACGCGTCTCCTCAAGTTGTTGAGTTAGAACCAACGTTAGTTGAACGAAGCAGCGTAAAAGTGATTTAGTGCGCCTTCAGACTAAAGCAAAGCCGTAAAGCACAGAAACAGTGTAAATTAACTCGCTAAAGCAACAATCCAAACAACAGACCCCAATAACAAAGGGCAAGGTTAGTCACCTTACCCTTTTCGTTCCAGTTTTAAGTCTAATGCTATGTTGAGTTAAGATTTGGTTCTGGTAAAACTGGCGGTGTGCTGTCCATGTAGGTTAAGAAGTTTCCCCACACCTCATGCGTTCTTTTTTTAGTCAGCTCGGTTTTGCAAGACAATGCCATGAGGCCTCTAATAGATCCATCACGCCATTGGGTATACACCGAGTCACAATGTGCAGTCATGTAAGCTTGCCAACTGTCCTGAGCAACCTTGATTGAATTCACCAATTCCTCATCATAAGCATTGTGCTTAAAGCTAGCTTCAAGGTATTGGTCAAGTTCCAGTTGTGCAGATTCCAGACTAATAGATGCACATTGGTTAATCTCTAATGTTGTCATCGCATTTTCGCAATCGATAGCATCATCTGATGCTGATACCAGCAAAGGCACACAAGTTAATAACACGACCGATAAAACCTTTTTCATTGCCTTCTCCTACTCCCAAAGCACATATATACCCCTATTATTGCCACGTGTTACGAAACTTAGATACATGAGTGGCCAGTTTCCGATAGCTGCGTTTGGGGTTATGACACAAGATGACAAAAGCATATAGCCACAGCACAAGAAACATCGAAAACAAGCCTGATTGAAAAGCACTGAGGTACAACTCCGGAAGCAAGCCTATTACCTTTTGGTATTTATCGATTGGAATGGTTGTCTTACTGCTCATCAAATCATACGTTAAGCTTATTGGACCCAGGAAAGTCCAAACTAAAAACCAAGATACCCCAGCGACAGGAACTAAGCTCAGTAAAGGCTTAAATTGCTTAACTGGAAAAATGAAGTACAAAAGCATTAACAAATACAGAGTGGCCAAAAATAAGCTCCATGCATTGACACTGATTTCAAAAATCCAATAACGCTCGTCTACATACATGATTAAGACTATCGCCCCAAAAACACTAAGTGATAATAATTTTCCTATATTTCTCGTTTTAGAAATCCTGATTAGTATATAGCCAATCAAAAGAAGGAAGCACGAAAGCCAAACTAACACTTCTGGTTTAGTCCCTAAAAGATGAGGCTCGGCTATATTCGTTAAAATCAGAACTGCGTAGGTAGGAGCAATCATCAAATAGACGATTAAAATTCGTAATAACATCCACATTAATTTTCTTATCATTGTTACCAAGCCCGCTTACTTCGCATTACTTCTAAAGCCTCATATCAAAATCTAATGATGGAAAGATGCACAATGTACTACCTCAGAAACCCCAAAAACCGTTGAACAAAAAATCATCACATCTAACCCTAAAGGCGCATCTAACACTCTGATTTTTATACTAAGACTAGAAAAGCCTCTATTTCAATAAATAACTCATGCGCTTATTCACAATATTTATGAATAAGCTTGCGTTATTATCGTTAAATTTATAAATTAAATTGAATACTCACGATAATCGGCAATACTTTTCCAATTATGGACATTAAGTATCAACACTTCGCTAAAACATCATTCTACTTTGCCATTTCGTTCTTTTTTTCTATGGCTTTGCTTATTCCTTTTACGCCGCTTCATTATCAAACGTTAACCGAAGACTCATCGAAATTAGTTGAAACAAGGCTTGCGGGAATACAATCAAGGTTTGACCTTTTTCTCTCAGAAATTTCGCCAGACCAACCTTGTGACTCGATTGTTATGCAGCTTCGTCAAAACGTTTTTGATGCAGATTGGGTAAAAGAAGCGGCGGCTTTTAACAAGGACGACCAGTTTTACTGTTCAACCACCGATGGTGAGGTTTCGTTTCGCTTGTACAAAACGATTAGGCAGCGACTCAATGACAGTCCGAATTTAACCACGCTATCGTATTCAAATTCAGCCATTACTCAGGTTCAATCTATCATGCTCATTTTCTCAAATAAGGAAGATGTAGGGGTAAGCCTGATGATACCGCCCCACTTCATCTATGATCTCGTAGAAAAAAACCTGAGCAATTATGGAATTCAAGCCAAAGTTGAAGTGATAAAAAGGGATATTTACCCATCAGACACTGGGGCACACATTGCCAAAGTGCAAATACACTCAAATACTTACCCACTCACTATCACGTCATACATTGGGTATCAGTATTACTTAAACTTCTTATTGAGCTACTCATGGTTTGGCTTTCTGATGGCTGGAATCATTACTATCAGCCTTATCTCGATCAAGTATAAAAAACAGAGCCAACATAGCTTAGAGTACTCACTTTCTAGTGCGTTAAAAAACAAACACCTCCATTTACACCTGCAACCAGTCGTTAACCAACATACCACTGAAATAGTGGGCTGTGAGTCACTCCTTAGGTGGAGCGACCCTGTTGAGGGTAACGTGTCCCCTGCCATATTCATTCCACTTGCAGAAAGCTTAGGATTGATTGAGGACCTGACTTACTTTGTGTTGCGCGAAGTACTCAACACGATAAAACATAATCAAGAGTTATTTGATTCAAAATATATTAGCGTCAATATAAGCCGAAATGTCGTTTCCAATAGTAACTTCGCGAATAAAGTGATGAACATCTACAAGAAACACCCAGACATTCTAAAACGTGTGGTTTTTGAGGTTACTGAAGACGGCGAATGTTCTGACGCCGATATGGTCAAGATAAGAAGTAACCTAACCAAACTGTCTGAGTTAGGTGTGAGAGTTGCAATTGATGATTTTGGGACAGGCTATGCGGGCTTAGATTTTGTGAGACAGTTTCCGTTTAGCATTCTTAAAATTGACCGTGTGTTCGTAAAAAACATATCTGACGAGTCCAGCTTTGGCTTGCCTTTACTTGAGTCTATGTTGCAGCTTGCTCACACGTTAGGGATGCAAGTCATCGTTGAAGGAGTCGAATACGAATCACAAACAAAAATCCTCTCTAAACTGGGCGTCGACTACATTCAAGGCTTCTATTTTTATAAGCCAATGCCGATAAACCTAGCGCTAAGCTTACTCAAGCAGCAGCATTTCGAGCTTAGTCGCGGCTATCAAGCGCCGGCTCCTTCTTCATCAGAGTTAGGCCATTCTTAAATCAGACTGATACGTTTTGTGCCACTCTGTTCTTACCTTCATTCGTATACCAAGGTAGTCAGAGCTCTATTTTTAGAGCTCTGACTACCTTTTTAGGTTCAAAAATCGCTCAACCACACACTATGCATTTGTACACCTAACAATCTAATCTACAATAACTATAGGTTTTTATAGTGTGGAATACGTGACTTTATGTTTGCGAGTTGGTTTGATGATATTTCTCTGCAGAGAAAGCTCTTAGTTAGCTTTTCAATTCCAATCGCATTGATGGTTCTTGTTTCATTCTCTGTCCATAAAAACACCCAATCTATGGTCGAAGATAACCATTGGGTGGTCCACACTCACAAAGCAATTGCTCGAGCTCAAGAACTGTTAAACCTAGCCATTGATATGGAAACGGGTCAAAGGGGCTACCTCATTACGGGTGACCCTGTATTTCTTGAGCCTTATCACCTTGCACTTGATGTTTGGAACCAAAAAGTTCATACCCTTTGTGAACAAGTAAGCGATAGCCCTAAACAAGTCGAGCGTCTCCGAAAGATAGATGCGCTTCATAAGCAATGGCTTAAGGAAGCAGGTGAAAAAGAAATCGCCCAACGTAGTTTAGTAGGCAATGGCACAACTACGATGCAAAATGTGATTGCTTTAACTCAGAAACAAACGGGCAAACAACTTATTGATAAAATTCGTAACGAGATAGCCGAGTTTATTTCAATCGAACAAAAGCTTATTCAAATTCGAGTGAAAGAATCCGATCACTCCGCCAATCAAACCAGTTATGTGCTATTTCTAGGAACGCTATTTTCAACGTTCATTTCTCTGCTCGTAGCAGCATGGTCATCCAATCGCATCAAGAAACGTATTCACCTACTCCTTAACGCGGCGAATCAAGTGGCGGCTGGTCATTTAAAGCAAGTCGCTTCCATGCTTGACCGAAGCCCCTCGATGAGTGGTAACGATGAAGTTGCTCAACTCACCCACAGTTTTCAGAAAATGGCGACGACTCTGGTTAAAAGCAACAATCAAATGCATGCCTCAAACCGTGATCTTATCGCTGAACGTAAAAAAGCCGAAGCCGCCGCTAAAGCGAAAAGTGAATTCCTTTCAACGATGAGCCATGAAATACGCACCCCTATGAATGGTGTACTTGGCATATCGCAGATCATAGCTTCCCAGACTAAAGAACCGGCTACCAAAGAGAACATCGAAGTCATTCTCGATTCAGGCCAACACCTGATGACAATACTCAACGACATCCTAGATTTCTCTAAAGTGGAGGAAAACAAACTCGAATTGGATATTGCTCCGTTTAACTTTGAACAAGTTATTCGACCGGTCTGCAGTGCAATTAAACCGATGGCAGACGAAAAGAGTATCCGTTTAATCGTCGATAACGAGGTGCCTAACAACATAGACCTTATTGGGGATTGCGCGAGGTTGCGCCAAATCTTGTTTAATTTAGGGGGCAACGCGGTCAAGTTTACCAATGAAGGCCACGTATTGTTCCAGTTAGCCCTTAATCATCAGGACAACAAGCTCCTTCTGACCATAACGGATACTGGCGTCGGGATCCCGAAAGATAAGCACCAGCATATATTCAACTCGTTCGAACAAGCGGATGCATCCACAACAAGAAAATTTGGAGGCACAGGGCTTGGGTTAGCTATCGTTAAAAAGCTCGTGGAGTTAATGGGAGGTGAGATAACTCTAAACAGTGCCGTAGGGCTTGGAACCAAGTTCCACGTATCATTACCTATCACCTGGCAAGTACACAAAGCAACAGAAACCAACTCAGATCTGATCAGCACGGACGAACCATTCAATAATCCACTGAACGTGCTGCTAGTAGAAGACAACCGTATTAACGCCATTGTTGCTAAAGGCTTTTGTGAAAACTTCGGATATCATGTTGAACTGGCAGAAAACGGAAGAATCGCGACGGAATACCTGAAAACAGCAAAATATGACCTCATCTTAATGGACAATCACATGCCTGAAATGAATGGAGTTGAAGCAACACAATTTATTAGACAACAGCTTGGCTTAAACACTCTGATATTTGCTTACACCGCCGATGTGTTTCGCGAGGCTCACGACAGCTTTATTGAAGCGGGTGCAGACCACGTTTTAACAAAGCCGTTGCAGCAAGAGAGTTTCTTCGATGCCCTACAGCAGTTTTCTTCACGGCTGCCTAAACACGCTAATAGCGAATCCACGACTGATATAACAAGCAATGTTATCGAACTTCACAGAGAGCCCATTGATAAACTAAGCCTAACAGAAGAAGAGATTAGCCAATCAGAGGTTATTCAATCGTTTAAAGAAAACCACCACGACCTGATCGTGCTTTTGAAGTCAACATCGAGAGAACTTGAAGAGTCCATCGATCAACTCATCGAGGCCTACATTCAGCAGGACCTTAAATCTATAAAGAATACTTTACACTCAGTAAAAGGGATGGCTTTGAACCTCGGGCTAAACATGTTGGCACACCAATTGACGGCTCTTGAAAAGCAAATAAAGCATCAGCAGTTGCCAGAAATAGATCAACTTCAAAAGCTCATCAACCGCATCTTAGTCAATGAACATCAGGCTCAACGAATGATAATGGCTTATGCTGCGCCAGTAACTTATATACACGGCCAAGTACATTAAGATCGAGAATCTAAGCCTGACTTCTCGTCGCATATAAGCTCTACCTAAGTCTGCATTAACGTTACCCACCATCAAACCCACTAAGCAGACACTCCTTGTTACATAAGGCACTAAAAAATAACGAAAGAAAACGCGAATACGATGGGTCTTCTTTGAAGAACATTTAATTTCATCGCATCGTTGAGTGCATCACAAGGGATATCATGGAAAAGAAACTTCAAACCAAACTGGCGACTAGCCTACTGCTGCTGAGAATCGGCATTTTTATCGTCTTCTTGTTCTGGGGCTTGGATAAGATCCTTGTACCTGAGCATGCAACAAAAGTACTGTCTGGCTTTTACGGCATCGACATCTCGGACAACGCAATAATGGCTATGGGTGTCGCGCAGCTAGGATTCTTAGGTGCGTTTGTTGTCGGCATGTGGAAAAAGTACACCTACGGCGCGATTTTGGTCCTGCATGCAGGTTCAACTTTCGCCTCTTTTGGAAAATACATGGACCCGTTCAATAACCTACTGTTCTTTGCCTCTTGGCCAATGTTCGCAGCCTGTATCGCACTCTTCTTACTTCGCGATTACGACACTTACAGCGTTACCAACTAACACAAAGGGCGCCTGCTATCGGCGCCCTCTTTGATTGTCTTGATTCTTAAACGTTTGTAATAGCCCTTTATCTGCGGGTGAAAGCTTTAAGAACGCTATTTGCTACAGAGTTACTTTCTAAGTAGTACTCTAACGAAACGTATGGGGAGCTTTCATAAACTGAGCATGAAGCACCAACTCGCAAATCTCCAACGGCTTTCGAGTAGCTTGATTTACCAACTTCAAATTGGAATTCTGGATAATACTCCTGAAACTTGTCAACCAAATAGCCTAAAGCTGAAATACATTCGCTCTTACTGATAAAACCCCGCTCGATTTTAACTCGCCCCACCAATCCAGAGCCATTGTCAATTGTAACTTCGTAGTCAGATATAAAACTAAGCTTTGAGTCAGTATCTAGATCTAGAGGCACTCGAAAATTAGTAATTGGACTATCAGTGGCAATATTGAAGTTTTTCAAAGGTTCGACTGGGAAAGGTTTAGCTACTTCAACTGCAAATAAAGAGAGTCCTTCACCTTGAAATGTTGTGTGTTGTTCCATTGAGCTAAAGTCACTCCCCATCATATAACCAAGGGCGGTCATGCACGCCATGACTAAACCTATTTGCATTTTGTACATCTAAATCCTTAGACTATCGATGAGCTATAACGAATGACAGGGAGCCCCTTTCCAAGGATCTGCCACACTTGTGTAATAGCTAATTGCACCGAAGCTATCATTTGAACAAAATTTAAAGTCTTGTTAGATGACGATTACTCCGAAATTTTGAGCTCTTGCGGATTAAACTTGTAGTTGTAACTATTCCATTTTGAAGCAATACCAATATCATAACCGTAGGTAAGAGTTACTTTAATCAAGTTTTTATTTAGCGACTCTGGGTAAGTATAAATTATAGTTTGGACTAGTTGCTTTGCGATCTCTGAATCTCGAACACTATCTTTATAAAGAAAAGCTTGAGCTTTCACATATGTCGTTGTTTTACTCCCAGAGTTTGATGAAGTGAAAGTTGTTGCACCTTCTGTGACCCCTGCATATTTTACTGACTCATTATTATTGATTGCTTTCTGTGTTACTAACAGTCCCTTGAACGATTCTGATTGAGTTAAGTCAGAAGTAAGAACGGGGACAAGGACCGCTGTAACAAATAAGCCGGTAACCACTACTAAGTGAGGTCTCCAGACTGATGGCAACTTTTCAGAACTAGCCTCTGCATTTACGACATAAGTGCCTACGGCAAGATCATGTAATGACTGTCGAGTTACGCGATTAAAAATATATAAGTAAGTAATTGAGCATAAGCCACCAAATACGATAAACGATAACAGGTACATTAAATATGGGATTACTGCTTCGTTAGTAATTTGTGCTCCATTCAGAGAAAATGGAACGGCAAGGAAGCTATACCTCAAAAAGGACTTTGGTAGGCTGATAGTTGAATTGCATGAGTCAACAACTCTTATATTTAGAAGCTTTTTCCCTATTGTCTGGCCATTTAATAAAGAGCTATTCATTACACCAAAATATGTAATTGACACAACAAAGCCAATCAACCTTCCCCACTCACCAAGCTGGACGAAAACATCTTCTAGAAATAAGCCGACAACATACCCCAATACACCTAAAAATATTGTGTCAATAAACAAGGCTCCGATTCTCGTCCAAAAACCACAAATCCATTTTTGTTGTACTTCTTCCAAAATATAATCCTTACTATGATGCTTGAAAGTAATTTAGCAAATGACATGGACTCCACCTTTCGAGGATCTACCATACGTATGTAGTACCTAATTTCACCGCAGGTACCATATCTGATCATTCTTATTTCTACACAATCGAGCTAGTTAAATCCTATCTCAATCTTCATGTTGAAGGCCAAAATGTTAAGGTCATTCTTCATAAATCAGCAATAGAGCTAAGCTACTGACTACAATAGCAAATATACCACTCATGCGTATAGCCGTTGAAGCGTGTGATGGTGCACATTATTGGGTAAGGAATACTTGGCATAGTGTCTGATATCCAATGTAACCCAGTTTTTAAGGCTACTTATGAACCATTACTTACGACAGGAAAATCTACAAAGTAGCGATAATTGCCTGCATGAACAAGATAGCTGTAATACTTAATTCAATGCTAAGAGACGGTGTAATGTGGGATAAGAATAGCGTCAAAAATTGGCTATTGACGCTATAGTAGCTAGCTAGCTAGGCTAAATTTCTGCTAGCGACTTTTTACAAGTAATTGAGAATTCGTGGTTTTCTTTTGCGATAATTTTAGCTTGGATAAATAATTCACTCTGAATGTCTTTAGCTTGTTCTTTAGATAAATCCGGCCAAATTAAAGTAGGTAAGTCAGGAACCACATTCAAAGCACCTAGTTTAATAAACAATGAGTTACACTCATCCTTGGTTACTTTTTTTACAGGCTGAAAACCCGAGATCTCAAGACCGAGAGTTGATTCATCTTCAAGGAGATTGAATGTAAACTTTTGCTTACCTTCAAGTTTAGTAAACAGATTTATCGCTGCGGTGAATGTAGCCAGTTGATTTCTTCCCGCCTCATAAGATGTTAGGGGGGTGGACTTCAAGTCCTCTAATACGCTAATTTCCGCTGCAGCCACAGGCGCAGCTACTAGCATAGCAGACAGCACTAATTTCTTCATTTCTTACTTCCTTGTTACATGGACACTAAACATTATTTATAACAATAACTTACAAAATACGAACAGCCAAAACTAAATATTCAACTTATTGCATTTTTGCACTTCAGCTCACACAACACTTACATTCACAAGAAGAATGCTTAATTTCCACTATTTGCTTTAACGAATAAGGCAACTGCAGCCGAAAAGTAGCCAAGGCCACGACGTATGCGAATCGTCGATAAATAGGCCGAACGTATAGCGTCAGTCCAAACCCCATTAACACAAGGTGAGCGGATGTTTGACTGCCAGGGGAGTCCATGTGGCCCTGTTAAGGGGTGATCAACGTAATACCGATGTCACCGCCGCATACCACCTTAATCACTAAACCCAACGCACAGTAGACATACCGAGCGTTGCGAATCTATCTTCAACGCTTTGTTATAAAGCTTTCCCAACAAAATGCGAATTCAAACACATTTTTATAAAAATGACTTACCAAACACATATTAAATCAGTAACATAGCATCCAATTTCACTTAAAGGACTAAAAAAATGGAAAATGTACAACCAGTCAATTCTGAACTAACTCAAGTAGACAAAAACGCAAAAACTCATGCTATTGTCGCATACGCGCTAATGCTATTAGGCTTTTTTACCGGTATTAGTTTTCTAATTGGCGGTATCTGGGGAATAGTCAAAAAGTCCGATGCTCAAGGGACAATTTTTGCAGACCACTACGACAATATTACTAAAACCTTTTGGGTTTCTATCATTTTAACAATCTTAGGTGCTGTTACAGCTGTATTTGTAGTCGGTTATATTTTCCTATTGGCAGCTGCTATTTACACTCTTTGGAAGGTAATCTCTGGTTTAGCGAAGATAACGTCAGATAAAAGCTTCAGCTAAGTTAATTAGAAGGCAGGTAGCTGATTAGCTTCCTGCTTTATAGCGAATTATATGGATTTTCTTCTAATTTTCATGCTTTAGCCAAAGTCGATTCCTTCAATTATTTTCATCGGTATAACACCGTACTAAGCGAGCCAAAATAGTGGTTTAAAATGTTTAGCGAAACGAAAGATAAACCAATATTTGAGCTACGTTTAAGTGCCTTGTTAGCTTTTACTCTGATGCTACAACAACATTTTCTACTGGCTTGAATAAACACACAGCACCTCCATTAGTTAAGCTCACGTTATAGCGCATGTCACAGTTCACTGCTATAAACATAATTGGGAGTTGTTCGTTTCCAAATGAGTTGGGCAAAAATGCGATTTTTTGGCCCGTCTTACACTTTCCAACATTATCAGCCACCTTCCAGCTAACAGCCGTACACACTGTCTGCTGATCAATGTCAGTTGCGTGTACTTGTAATGGGCTAAATAAAGCAATTGATGCTAGGAAAAGATTGGTAATGACTTTCATATAAAAACTCCCTTTATTTTGAGATGTTCATTTATTAACTAGAATTACAGAATGGTTTTTAAAGCTGACGAATGACATGGATTCCCCCTACCGAGGATCTACTACACTTATTCAGTGCTCAATTACACCGGGTCAACTACAGAATATGTCTTGAACGCTTTGTTATATTTTTATTGCTTGCCTATGATTGGATTAAACACTTCCCTGAGAGCTTTTTCTATAACTTCGACACCAAAATATGCTCTCGGATTTATATTAAACTCATGAAAACTATACCTTAATTCGACACCAGAAAGTAATTCAGGGCGACTTCTAAGTTTTAACGCATATGTACCCGACTCTTCGCTTCCATCTAAATGATTGATAATCCTATCACTCAAATTGTCACGCTTACCGAGGTATAACGGTATAAATTTCCCTTGCTTTAAACGGGAGATATGATTCTTCGCTCGACTCGGATAGTACCTAGAAACCCCTTTAGGAAGGTTTTTTGATCTAATTACTCCCCAACTATTACCAAAGTCTTCAAGATATTCATAATCTTTGAAGTTAAATTTAGCTTCAAAGTAATAAATCCCAGGATTTGATGGTAAAGACAGATCACTATTTGGGGCATTTAACGCTAAAGTTCGGCTCTGTTGTTTCAGTTTTCTTGCTAATGACCAAATAAATTTTGGAGCTACTAAAGAATCCCGTATTTGTCCCAGCTTATCCAGATTTACATCAAAGTCGTTCATCATACACTCCGAAAATATAACGCCTTGCTAAGTAGTGCTGACGCCTACTAGCAAAGCCTACATCACTTCAAACCAAAAATGCCACACGTATTAGCATCTACTTGAGCAATTTGTTAGGTAATGATTCCCTTGCGCACATCATTATATGTTTTGTTATGCCATTCTAAGCTTTTAGCAGATATATCATGGTCTTCATGCCTCGTTATTTTCTCAGGACGGATACCAATAACACGACCTGACGGTTCAACTGTAAAAGCGAATTTGTCGAATAATGCATGATGATTAGGGCATAAACACAGCATATTAGAAATAACATCATCCCCACCATAGGGGTTCCCTAATGGAATAATATGGGCCCCTTCAGAATATTTTCCTTTGGGCGTAAGCAAGACCTCATTGCAAACCTGACAGGTATTGTCATACATTGATTTTACTTCCAGAGTTACTTTTGTATCTCTAACTATTCTGCTAACAACACTTTCGCTTCTTTTTGTACCCACACCTACTGAATCAACTGAATTTAGTAATTTTTGATGGATATTAGCAATTAATAATAAACGCTCAGCAACGACTCTGTCTACTTTGTATAAATACCCCTCACAGCGATTACCCAATTTATTAATTGGAGAATATAGATCCGGCAGCTCATCTAATATCAATGGCACAATACGATTTAAACTCACACGCTTATCCAACAAGTGATAATCACCACTTACAGTATATTCAATCGCATCAGAAGTTTTAGGCTCAGAAGATGCTTCTATAACAGCTTGAAAACCATCGCTATCAAAAGAAAAAATCAAATCTCCCTTTCGAACATCCATGATTCGTAATCGTGCATGGTGTGTACTATCAACATGAGAAAGGATTACCCCTCTACTCAACTCTTCTTTAAAGTTCGCTTGATTTACCCAATAGAAATTCAAATATATATCCTTAATTACCTAACGAATGACATGGATTCCCCCTACCGAGGATCTGCCACACTTATGTGGTACTTAAATGCATCGGAGGCACCATGTCTGATTATTCTTATTTCTGCGGTATCGACCTAGCTAAAAACCACTTTAGTCTTCATGCCGTAGACCAAAATGGTAAGGTCATACTTCATAAGTCAGTAACCCGCTCTAAACTACTGACTACAATAGCAAATATGCCACTCATGCGTATAGGTGTTGAAGCGTGTGGTGGTGCACATTATTGGGCAAGAACACTCAATAAACTGGGTCACGACACCCGCATTATGGCCGTTAAATACGTAATTCCTTATCGAACCAAGGGAAAGAACGACCTTAATGATGCCGTTGCCATATGCGAAGCTGTTCAGCGGCCATCAACTCGCTTTGTGCCTGCTAAGTCCCCCGAGCAACAAGCTATCTTATCGGTACATAGAATGAGAGAGCATTGAGTTCGTGAACGCACCGCGCTTATGAATCGCATGCGCGCCCTACTTTCTGAGTTCGGGTTGATCATTCCCGTTGGTCGCTCTTCATTGATGAAACAGATTCCCTTAATGCTCGAAGATGCAGAAAATGAACTGCCACATCTCGCTAGAACGGTGATTGCCGATGCTTATCACCACCTTGGTGAATTAAATCAACGTATCGCCGATACCGAGCAAGTCTTTGACTCTTTTGCTAAGGTCAGCGCTAATGTTCAACGAGTGATGAAGGTTCGAGGCATTGGTCCTCAAACCGCTACTGCGATACTCGCTTCGATAGGCAATGGCTCTCAATTTGATAAAAGCCGTGATTGCCAACCTTGGCGACAAGCAAGATAAATTAAGTCAGTGGTGTCGCGGCGTTCTAGAACGAAGAGGAATAAACCGAGCAATAGTGGCACTGGCCGCGAAGAGCGCACGAATTATATGGTCGCTTTTACACAATCAAACAGAATACGAAAACTATGCTGCTTAAATAAAAAACTAAGCAGCATAAAGAGTTAAACCCACCGGGTCATTGCAGACGCTAATGATGGAGATAGGTTAAGACCACTTACGGAGAGCCTGTTAATGCGGCGGACACACTAGATGTAATCTAACGAATAAGGCACCGCAGTCGCGCAAAGTCATCAGGACCACGACGTATGCGAATCGTCGATAAGTAGGCCGAATGTAGAGCGGCAGTCCAAAACCCATCAACATAAGTTTAGCGGATGTTTGACAACCGGGGGAATCCATGTAGCCTTGTTAAGGTGTGAGGCACGCAATACCTGAGCCTCCGCATACCACCTTAACCACTAAAATCAACGCATAGTAAAAATGCCACACTTGCCGAATCACTCTTGAACAATTTGTTAGTTTGCATATAGCTTAGGTAAAAACCATTTAAAATTTGCGGATGCTTCAGAATCCCAAGGCCAAACACCAGAAGTATCCGGATAGATGAACTGAAGGACTTTGAAATTATTGCCTTTGTAAAGCCAGTTAGCCCAACCAAAGTATTCAGCGTAGTATTCTGGACTTACTTCTTTAAAAGTTATATTAAATCCTTCAAGGAAGTCTGAATAGTATTCATCTGGCTTAAATATCTCACCAGCTTTAACTCTATTGTTGTATTCGTTTGCAATCCAATGTGCTACTTCTTGATTTAAACCGGTGATTATTATCTCTGGTTGACTGCTTGTTTTCTCTATACCAATTGAATAAGAGAATCCTGGGTACTCATCCTCTTCCATTATATGGAGAATATGACATCCGCACTGTTCTATATCTTTAAGCGCTTTTTCTTCGTATTGATCCATAATCTACCTTTGTAAAACTAACGCCGCGTTAAGTAGTGAGCAACGCAGACCACCAAACCTAAACCATTGTGCCGTAAACACTAAATTCAAAGCAAACCGAAAATGCCAAGCGTTGGGAATCTGTCTTAAACGCTTTGTTATGCAAATAACTCTACATGCCGATCACACGTTCTACAATCAAGCGGTCAGTTTGGGAGAATGGCAAAGGCAATTCGCTTGTATCGAACTTAGATAGTCCTTTGTACTCTTTTTTATCGGCAAAAACGCTACCTGTCGCTATTGAAGTTGTTCCAATTCTTAAGTCATCGCGGTACACACCGACGATAAATGTGATCATAGATATTGGATCCTGACCCGTAAAATTATACGAGTACTCTGCAACAAACTCACCATCATTAAGCTTTGATGCCGTGACGCTCATAACTTGCAACTCAACATCCGAGATTACATTTGATTTATCCATATGAGCCATCGGATTCAATGAAAGCTCCATATTCTCCGATTTTTGTTTTTCAATTGCTGCATTCATAGAAGTACCAAATGCTTCAGTGATAGTATCTTTATCATTCACAACGATATTCCCACCAGTATTACCCGCGACAACACCAGCCCCACCGATTTGATTTGATGCAGCTTTTGGACTCATTTCTCTATTTAGGCTCACTAATCCCCAAAAAGCTAACAAAGCGGTCAACCCAATACACATAGCTAGACTAAATACAAACCCAATCCAAAACTCCTGTGTATTTTTGGCGTCTAGAAATTCTTGAATTGTTGGAGGTCTGACAGGAATCATAATATCTCTCTTCAATAGTTTTAATGCTATCAAATGAGATTAGACTAAGCATGCAAGTCAAACCTGTCTCACTATTTAGAATTTAGTTGCATAACGCCTTGCTAAGTGGCTGATAACGCACACTCAACCTAAAGCAACGCACCTTAAACACAAACCTAATTGGAACTGAAAATGCCAAGCGTTAACAGTCCATTTAAGCAATTTGTTAGTTTGCCTACTCGACCAAGCCAAAGGCTGGGTACCAAGGTGCTGAATTGACAGCTAAAATAATGAATTCGAGCGCATAAGTAAACTGAACCGTTCAAAACTCAAACACCACCAACAAAACGCGCTTGGCTAAGAAGCAGCATGCGCTGGAAACCTACAGTTCCACGCGTTTCAAATAAGAAAGGATTCATACGAAAAACTTGAAAACCAAGTGCGCGATTACCCCACTTTACCGCAAAGTATCAGCAACAAAGAAGAAGCGAAAAAGACCTTTAAGAAAAGAACCAAGTAAGCGGTAAAGGAATGAGTAACGCGTAATTACTGGGACGAAATACAGCCCAAGAATGATGATAATTTTAATGACAAATTACGAGAAAAGAACAGGTGAACATTCTAAGCGTAGAACCAAGCTTTACCCTTAAAACTCATTTCTACACTTAGCAAACTAACGCCGCATTAAGGTGTGAGCGGCGCTTGGCTATACTTGAGCGAAGCGAAAACGCCAAGCGTTGCGAATCACTCTTAAATGCTTTGTTATAAAACAACTGGTCCCTTCATCTGAAAGATGTCTACATATGTATCAAATGATGTATATACATCTTGAGTCAAATTCGTTTGACCAGTGAGAATAGAACCAAAAACGGCAACTAACCCGTTAACACCATTTGATGCCTTCAAAACCTGTTCTATCATGGCAACTGGATACCCTTTGCTATGTCTATCAACAGCATGTAAGCCTCCATGAACGTATGAGCTTAGCGGTTTCCAAGAATACTCTTTAAATTCGAGAATAGGATCTACTGCATTTTTGGGGGCCTTCTTCTCCAACTGGCTAATCATTTCGCTCAACATCGGCAAATTGTTGGCTCTTCTTTGATTTTCTTCATTTAGCTCTGCAGTTAGTTTGCTTACTGCTATATCACTTGCAGCATACAGTACCCACATTCCCCGAACTAGACTCTCGAACTGAAGCCTTAATAGCCCAAGGGCAGACGTGAAGTTTCTGGTCGCTAGCAGAATCTTTAAACTTTCAGCGTGCTCCAATGATACGCTGCACATTATTCTGCTTACTCGAATCCTATCAGAACCATCATACAGCGGTTGCCTTAGTATGTAGTCAACATAGTTCTCGTATTCAGCTGACCTTGAGAGTAATTTATCGATGCTCTACTCCTTGTTTTATAACAGCTATATTAGACAGAATAATTCTGTATTTTGTCCCTGAAACAATTCTGTCTAGTCATCTCAACAGTTCAGGCTCGGTCTAATAACCCATTTAATAACAGAACCTTACCTGATTACTGCTTTATCGAACATGACGAAAAGCAGAAATTTTCCATATAGTTCCAGTAAAATGCAGAAAACACCTCAATGTGTGAGTTAATCGTTACCTTCTTCGGTGATTTACTGGCCAAATCCTAGACAATTTTGATCTAAGTCTTTGGGTTGGGTGATGAGTGAACCGCAGTTCAGGCAATGAATTGTCACGGATTGGGGAGCTGTACACTCAAACAAAAACGCCGACATGATTGTCGGCGTCTACGCCATTGGTATGGATGAATGTGAGGTAGTAACTACTTCGCCATGGTACTCAAAAATTCGGCTTCGAATTCTTCATCGGCTTCTCGGGTTAGGCATTCCACCAGCCAGTTGATACTTTCATGATCTAGGTTACTGTTCACCACGAACGCTTGTTTCACACCAAACTCACCAAGCTTGGCTGAACCGTAGTTCTTGAACGATTTATTGCCGTGATAATGGAGTGATTTAACCGCTTCTGCGTTAGGTTCGGGTAATTCGTCCAGTGTGTTGGCAAGCTGAATCACCAACTCCATAGGATTCTTAGATGACGAGATACGATACAAAAATCCGCCCTCGACTTTCTGCCTAACCCAGTAATCAAAGCTGCTGCAATCCATCACCTTATCACTGACCAGTGCCGCTTCGCTGCAATAAGCACACGCTTCTAACATCACAGGTGTGTGTTTAAATTCTGGCTGTCCTGAATTGGAATCGGTGTTAGGTAAAATCAAGTCACACGGCTTGCTGTCTTTGGCCGTGGTGCCGTTCCAGTGAATCGGCATAAACACCTGCTCTTTACGCATCTCTTGGGTTAATACCAAGCGCGCTTGAGACTCACCTTGAGCGCTTTTCACTTTAACAACCTGGTTGGTTTGGTTTGTGCCCGTTTCCAATCCAAATTTCTTGGCGGTTTCAGGGTGAACAGCAATGAACGGCTCGGGAGTGTGGTCTCCAAGTGATGAGGCAAGCCCTGTTCGACTCATAGTGTGCCATTGATCACGCACTCGTCCGCTGTTCATAATAAGCGGATAGTCTGGTGACGACGTCGTTAATGGCAAAGCATGTTCAACCGCAACAAATTGGGCTTTTCCTGACTTAGTGAAAAACTCGCCATCAGTGAACATTCGTTTATTTACGATATCTTGCTGCAATTCTAGTACGGGCCATTGCTGGGGTTTTAGCTCGCTATAACCCTTATCGTCCAATTTGGTTAGACCAATTAAACACAGGTCTCGCGTTTTACCGTCAGTATTATCAAGACCCGTCATTTGACAGTATTCTTCAAATATCTGCCCTTCATGACGATAATCAAAGGCATGTTGATGACCCATTTTCTGCGCCACTTCTTTAATCATCCACCAATCAGGTTTAGCTTCACCCGGGCTTGGCAATATGCGGCGCTGCCTTGATATACGGCGCTCGGAGTTGGTCACGGTACCCGATTTTTCACTCCAACCTTGCGCAGGTAACACAACATCGGCCAAGCGTGTGGTTTCGGTATCGGCAATGCAATCTGACACAACCACAAATGGACAGTTTTCTAGCGCTGCTTTCACTCTCGCACTGTCTGGAAGGCTCACCACAGGGTTGGTCGCCATAATCCACACCGCTTTGATCTTGCCTTCAAGCATGTCGTCAAACAACTCGACTGCTTTCAAGCCGGGTTGGGTTGCTAAGTTATCGGTTTGCCAAAAATCACTCACCGTTTGGTGTGATTTCTCATCCCCAAACTCAAAGTGCGCCGCTAGCGTATTCGCTAAACCACCAACTTCGCGACCGCCCATTGCGTTGGGCTGACCTGTCACAGAGAAAGGCCCCATACCTGCTTGTCCGATTTTTCCGGTGGCTAAATGACAGTTGAGAATAGCGTTCACTTTGTCACAACCTTGGCTCGACTGATTCACGCCCTGAGAATAAATGGTGACGACTTTTTGTTTAGAAGCGAACGCGCGATAGAAGCGCTCAACCTCTTGTTCCGCTAACCCGGTCAGTTGGCTGACGCTTTGCTCTGAATTGATGCTTGAATCAGCGTGGTAAACATACTTCTTTGCTGACTTGATCGCTTGTTGGAAGCCTTCTGTATGTTTGCTTATATAGCCTTCATCAAGTGCATCATTATCCGCTAAGTATGAAAGTAACCCGTTAAACAAGGCCACGTCAGAGCCCGATTCAATCGCTAAATGTTGATCTGCTATTTCACATGTGTCGGTATAACGAGGATCTATGACGATCACTTGCAGTTTGGGATTCGCTTGCTTAGCTGCTCTTAACCTTTGAAAAAGAACCGGATGACACCATGCTAAGTTTGAGCCAGTAATCACGACCAAGTCGGTTTGCTCTAAATCTTCATAACAAATAGGAACCGTGTCGCTACCAAATGCACGTTTATGTCCAACAACGCTCGATGCCATGCAAAGCCTTGAGTTACTGTCAATGTTTCCGCTACCAATAAAGCCTTTCATCAGCTTATTAGCAACGTAATAGTCTTCTGTTAACAGTTGGCCAGAGACATAGAACGCAACTGAATCAGGACCAAACTCTTCAATGGTTTGGTTAAACCTATCAGCGACCAATTGAGTGGCGTCATCCCATACGAGTTCGTGTTTTTGTTGATTCTTAATATGAGTAGGCTGAGTAAGACGACCTAGAGGTGTTACGGTTTCACCTAGAGCAATACCTTTAGTACATAACTTTCCATAATTCGACGGGTGTTCTTTGTCACCACGTACTTCAAGCTTACCTAATGCAGTGGGCCTCGCTTCTATTCCGCATCCAACACCACAATAGGCACATGTCGATTTTATCCAGCCACTGTTTGAATCACTCATCCGTTTCTCGCTCAATTATCCAAAATTGCATTTATTTAACTAAAGCAAATAGCACGCCATTAAATCCAAGAATCAAACAAATAAGAAAAATCGATATGAAACAATAATTTAGCGGAATAAAAACAATAATAAACCAGTTACTAAGAACTGGTTGATATCAAAAACTTATTTTTTGCACCATCTTGCGGAAAGTTGCACCACAAACGTTCATTTCCATAAATTTAACAAAAAAATTACATACCACTTTAGGGGTAATTGCGTTCTACCTGGAATTTTTAATTTATTGAAAAATATAAATTTTATTTTATTTATTTTGCTAAATCACAATTTGGCACCCTCCTTGCTCTACTAAAAACCAAGAGTTAGAAAAACAATTTTTGTTTTCTTGATAATGATGAATTGAGTGGAATCTCAACCCGGTATTCATTTGTTAACCATTAGAAGTTAAACGCTATAAACGTTAACGCTATAAACAATGAAGCCGAGAATAAGGAATGGATTATGAGCAAGAAGAAGATCGTCGTCGTTGGTAACGGTATGGTTGGACACAAATTTATCGACAACATTTTACAATCAGAAAGTGATGATTTTGATGTAATTACTTTCAGCGAAGAACCTAGGTTAGCCTATGACCGAGTCCAGCTTACAGCTTACTTCAAACGTGGAAATGCCGAAGATTTGGCATTGACCAGCGAAGAGTATTACCAAAGCAATGGCGTCAACTACCTATTGAACGCAAAAGTCGCTCAACTAGACACTGACAATAAGTGCGTTGTGACAGAGTCGGGACATACCGAGAGTTATGACACATTAATTCTAGCGACGGGTTCATTTCCTTTTGTTCCTCCTATTCCCGGTAACGACCAAGAACATTGCCACGTTTATCGCACCATCGAAGACTTAGACGCTATTGAATTATCAAGCAAAAGCAGTAAATCGGGCGTGGTTATTGGTGGTGGCCTGCTTGGCTTAGAAGCCGCAAATGCAGTTAAAAACCTTGGTTTGGAAACCCATGTGGTGGAGTTCGCTCCTCGCCTGATGGCCGTACAGTTGGATGACGGTGGCGGTGCGCTTTTACGCCGTAAAATTGAAGACCTTGGTGTTCAGGTTCACACTGAGAAGGCAACCTCTGAGATAGTCGCGGGTGAGACTTCTCGCTACCGTATGAACTTCGCAGACGGCACCCATCTTGAAACCGATATGATTGTGTTTTCTGCGGGTATTCGTCCTCAAGATGCCCTAGCTCGTAGCTCTGATATTGCCATTGGTGAACGTGGCGGCATCGTGATTAACGATCATTGCCAAACCAACATTGACAATGTGTATGCGATTGGTGAATGTGCACTTTGGGACAACAAGATCTTCGGCTTAGTGGCTCCTGGCTATTCAATGGCGAAAGTCGCAGCAGCGCATATCATCTCTGATGGCGCGAGCGACGCTTCGTTTACTGGTGCCGACATGAGCACTAAGCTCAAACTGCTTGGTGTTGATGTCGCAAGTATAGGTGAAGTACACGGCCAAACAGAAGGTGCTCAATCGTATACTTATAACGACGAAATCGAGCAAGTTTACAAACGCCTTATCATCTCAGCTGATGGTAAAAAGATTGTTGGTGCAGTATTGGTGGGCGACGCAGAGGCTTACGGGTCACTACTGCAAATCAAACAAAATGATATGCCTCTTCCTGAAAACCCATCCGTGCTTATTCTGCCAAACCTCGCGGACAATTCTGGTTCAGCAATGGGTGTTGAAGCCCTGCCTGACAGCGCAGTGATTTGTTCGTGTTTTGATGTGACCAAAGGCGATATCAAAGACGCCGTATCTGCTGGATGCACCACCATGGCAGCATTAAAAGAAACAACCAATGCTTCAACAGGTTGTGGTGGTTGTTCTGCGCTTGCTAAACAAGTTTTAGACAGTGAACTAAGCAACCTTGGTGTGGAAGTCTCAAACGATATTTGTGAGCACTTTGCCTATTCTCGACAAGAACTTACCGACATTATCCGCGTCAACAAAATTAAGACATTCGATGAGCTATTGGATTCTCATGGCAATGGATTAGGCTGTACAGTTTGTAAGCCTGCAGTCGGTTCAATTTTGGCTTCTTACTGGAACGATTACATCCTAGAAGATCAGCATATTGAACTGCAAGACACCAACGATATCTACCTAGGCAACATGCAAAAAGACGGCACTTATTCAGTTGTGCCACGTATTGCAGGCGGTGAAATCACACCTGACAAATTGATCGTGCTTGGCGAAGTCGCGAAAGAGTTCGACCTTTACACCAAAATCACCGGTGGTCAGCGTGTCGATTTGTTTGGTGCGCAGCTTAACGAACTGCCTATCATTTGGAAAAAGCTGATTGATGCAGGTTTCGAAACAGGCCACGCCTACGGTAAGTCGGTTCGTACTGTTAAGTCGTGTGTGGGTAGCACTTGGTGCCGATACGGTATCGACGACAGCGTAGGCTTAGCGATTCGATTAGAGAACCGCTACAAAGGGCTACGCTCGCCACATAAAACCAAGTTTGCAGTTTCTGGCTGTACTCGTGAATGTGCAGAAGCGCAGTCGAAGGACTTCGGCATTATCGCGACCGACAAAGGTTGGAACCTCTACATCTGTGGTAACGGTGGTATGCGCCCTCGCCATGGTGACCTTTTTGCTACCGACCTTGATGAAAGCACCCTTCTGCAATACATAGACCGCATTCTAATGTTCTACACACGTACTGCAGATCGCCTGCAACGCACATCAGTATGGATGGAAAACCTTGAAGGCGGCATTGAATACCTCAAACAAGTCGTGATTGAAGACAAGCTCAATGTTGTTGAAGAACTTGAAGCCGACATCGCGCTCAACATCGAAAAATACCAGTGTGAATGGAAAACCACCATCGAAAACCCTGAAAAGATGAAGCGCTTCCAGCACTACATCAACAGCGAAGAGATGGACACTAGCCTTTCATTCATCAAAGAACGAGAGCAGCGCTTTCCTAAACCAAACATTAGCGCGTCTTTAGATTCGCAACGCGATGAAAAGCTAACCAAGGCTGACCAAATCGAAGTGACTGAAGTTTCATAAATATCAGTTTCATCAGCTTTATAAACAACAGTAGTCGTACCTCCAAAAAACAGTTGAGTAAGGTAAAGCATCTAACATAAAACGCTAAGAAGTGACTGGCATGCTCAGCAAGTCGCTCCCGCCGCTCAGCTATAAAGACAAGAAAGACGACTCAAATGACAAAGATTACAGCAGCTCGGAAACGAACTGCTTAGAAACGAAAAAATTAGAGAAATGATTAAAGACTCAATTTTAGACTAGGAGAAAGTCATGGAAAATTGGACAACCGTATGCAACACCAAGGACTTAACCCCAAACGGTGGTATTTGCGCCAAAGTAGACGATAACCAAGTGGCTATTTTTTACTGCAAACGCAGTGACACACTGTATGGGCTATCTAACTACGACCCTATCGGCAAAGCGAATGTGATGTCTCGTGGTATCATTGGCTCATTAAGCGGTGAACCGTATGTCGCGTCGCCCTTATACAAGCAGCATTACCACTTAGAAACTGGAGCATGTCTTGAACAACCAGAACTCAAGCTCATGAAATTTGAAGTTCGCAAGCAAGGTGAACATGTACAAGTTCTCGCACCGCTTGCTATCGCCAGTTAATAAACAGCCGACATCATCCTCAAAACGCTTTAAAGCGTGAGTAATTTCGGCATAAAGGTTTAGCACATTTAAGCGTTCGAATTTCGGAAGTAACGCACGTGCTCAAGCCAGGTAATTTTCCAGATTTAAAGGATTTAAACCATGGATAACACAAAATTTTCGCTGCTTTCATTTACGGGTAAGATGAAAACCTTACACCTAAGTTGGATGGCCTTTTTTATCACCTTTGTTGTATGGTTCAACTTTGCTCCCCTACTGCAAATGGTGAAAACCACGCTTGGTCTTTCTACTGAAGAGATCAAAACACTTCTGATCCTCAACGTTGCATTGACTATTCCAGCGCGTGTCGCGATTGGTATGTTAACCGATAGGTATGGCCCAAGGTTGGTCTACTCTTCACTACTGGCTGTCTGTTCAATTCCTTGTTTTATGTTTGCGATGGCAGACTCTTTCATTCAAGCGGCGATTGCACGTTTCCTATTAGGTTTCATTGGCGCAGGCTTCGTTGTTGGTATTCGCCTTGTATCTGAGTGGTTCCCACACAATGAACTGGGTACAGCAGAAGGTATTTACGGCGGTTGGGGTAACTTCGGTTCAGCAGCGGCAGCATTCACACTTCCCACATTAGCTCTAGCGTTTGGTGGTGAAGATGGCTGGCGTTATGCAGTCGGTATTACTGGCGCAATGAGCTTAGCGTTCTCGTTTATCTTCTACAAAAACGTAACAGACACACCAAAAGGCTCAACGTACTTCAAACCGGCTCAAGTAACAGCGATGGAAGTAACATCAAAGGGTGACTTTTTCTTCTTACTTATTATGAAGATCCCGATGTATGCCGCTCTTGCTCTACTAACATGGAAACTATCGCCAACCAACATCAACATGCTTTCTGATATGGCGGTTAACTCGGTTTACGTGGGTTTAGCCGCACTTTACGTATATGAAGTTTCACAAGTTTGGAAAGTGAACAAAAACGTATTTAAAGAAGAAGTACCAGAAATTCACCAGTACAAATTTAAGCAAGTAGCGGTACTGAACGTATTATATTTCGCGACGTTTGGTTCTGAGCTGGCTGTTGTTTCTATGTTGCCACTGTTCTTCTCTGAAACCTTTGAATTAACACCCGTTCTTGCAGGTATGGTTGCATCGGCTTATGCCTTTATGAACCTAATGTCTCGCCCAGGTGGTGGTTGGATTTCAGATAAATTCGGTCGTAAACCAACCCTGCTTATTCTAACGATTGGTCTTGCTGTAGGTTACTTCGCAATGGGTCAAGTAGACAGTACATGGCCTGTATGGCTAGCGGTTGTCGCAGCAATGGCGTGTTCTTTCTTCGTTCAAGCGGGTGAAGGTGCGGTATTTGCGACAGTTCCTCTAATCAAACGACGCATGACAGGTCAGATTGCAGGTATGACTGGTGCTTACGGTAACGTTGGTGCGGTAGTTTACCTAACAGTATTGTCTTTCGTGAGCTACCAAACGTTTTTCTTAGTGATTGCTGCAACAGCGGTACTTGGCTTTGTGACTCTATTGTTCATGGAAGAACCTAACGGTCAAATTGCTGAAGTTAACGACGATGGCAGTGTCACGCTTATCAATGTTTCGAGTTAGTCTGAGCACTAACGGTTAACGTAGATATTATCAAATCGGGAGGAGCACCTTAGCTGACATATTTATGCTTGAATCTTTAATGCTTAAATGTACTAACGCTTAAGTTTATTCAAGTTTCGATATATCAATGCTGGGTGCTTCGTTCAAAGGCTCTACGTTCACTAGGGCTTTTGTTCTTCCTAGGGGGTTCTGTCAAGGAAGCGGGAAGAAGAGCAGTTAAGAGAAGAACAGTTATGACAATTTCATTCAGCCAAGGGCAAGTCATCACACCGGAATCGAACAACCAACTAACGCTCAAGTTTGGTGGCTATTCGAATAAAGGCGTACGTGATGAAAACCAAGATGCAATCATTGTAAAACACCCCAAAACTCGCGCAGAGCAAGAGTTAAAAGGCAGTGTTGCTTGTATAGCGGATGGTGCAAGTTGCAGTGAACACGGTCAAAAAGCCAGCCATACCAGCGTGATGCAATTCATTGATGACTATTACTCAACCCCGCAGAGCTGGAGTATTCAGCGTTCAGCTCAAAAAGTCCTAACCTCGCTCAACTCTTGGCTTTTTAACACTTCAGTCTCAAATATCCACCCCACTCAACAAGTTAACCATAATGCGCTCGTTTCCACTTTTAGCAGCGTGATCCTAAAATCAAACACCGCCCATATATTCCATGTCGGCGACAGTCGTATTTATCTATTGAGAGATGGCGAATTACGTCAGCTTACTCGCGATCATACCCGCAAGAATATGGGACAGAAACACTACCTAACACGAGCTTTAGGTATGGATAACCAACTCAACGTTGATTACCAAACACTACCGATTAAAAAAAATGACTGCTTCATCCTTACATCAGATGGCGTGCATGAGTTTGTTTCCCCTAACACCTTCAAGGAACATATCGACAAACCCGGAGCGGATTTCGAATATGCAGCACAAACCATCTGTAACACCGCTTTAAGCCACAATAGCTCTGATAACGTAAGCTGCTTGATTGTGCAAGTCAGTCATCTACCTAAGCCTTCGCTCATTGAGTTCCATGAAAAGCTCGCTAAACGAGCCATCCCACCCGCTTTAAAGCTCGGGCAAAGCATCGACAACTATATGGTACTCGAAGTCCTATATGCAGGTTCAAGAAGCCATGTATACCGTGTCATGCACAAAGAGACACAAACCGAATTCGTCCTCAAGGTACCTTCGGTTCAGTATCACGACAGCCCAGCACAACTGAGCGCGTTTTTTAACGAGCAATGGGCAGGAATCCTACTGAACAACAAGAAAGTAATGAAGGTCTACCCGACGCCAGAACACTCGCAATTCCTATATCAAATTTGTGAATGGGTAGAAGGCATCACGCTGAGACAGTGGATGTACGACAATCCAAAACCTTCACTCAAACAAGTGCGCGATATACTCGATAAGATCACACAAGGTATCCGAGTGCTACAACGTGCAGATATGGTGCACAGAGACTTAAAACCTGAAAACATCATGATTCAACGTGATGGCGAGATTAAAATAATTGATCTTGGGGCTGTGTTGGTAAGAGGTATTGAAGAAGGAAGTAAATCAGAGCAAGACTCGGTACCATTGGGCGCTGTTAATTACATTGCACCGGAAACCATAAAGCACAATACCGCGACCACAAGTTCGGATCTATTCTCTATTGCAGTCATCGGGTATGAAATGCTCACAGGCGAACTGCCCTACTCTGAGATGTCTGCACAATCGCTCAAGCAATCTCGTCATCATCAATGGGAATACCAATCGCTGACACAAAAGCGTACTGACATACCAGCTTGGGTTGATTTGGTTTTACAAAAAGCGTGTGCCGAATCGCCAAGCGAACGCCATCAAGTGTTAGGGGACTTTGTGGCCGACCTTTACACACCTAACCAAAGCTTGGTAAAAAGCAAAGCCAAGCAACCTTTGATAAACCGAAACCCGATCCAGTTTTGGAAAGTTTTAGCCTTGTTGCTCGGCATTATTGCGATAGTAGAACTAGGTTTGTTGTTAAACCCAAGCTAGATACGTTTACGAATTAGCCTCGCCTAACTAAGCTTCTTGGCACTAATTCAATACCCGCTTGATAACGTTTAGCAGAAGCGTTCAAAGCCAGAGCAAAAGCACTATCCGCAATTACTTCAAACTGCTGCGGAAGTGAATGGACCTTAAAAGGCAAGAAATCGAGCAGTCGGTTATCACCAAAGGTCGCCAACTTCACTTGATTAACCAGTTCTGGCTTTTCGACCATTACATCAAGTACACCCTCTAACAAGGTGTATGACATGGTGACAATCGCATCGGGCACTGCGTCTTTTGCAATCCAACCTTCAAAAATTTCACGCCCAGATTCTCGGTCAAAGTGCTCGCCGTAACCCACAACGATAGGTTTGTTTTCTGACAGCCCGACTTGTTGACCATACGCTTTGTTTGCCGCTTCGAAACCCAACTGACGTTCACGTGAGATGTTCAGATCTGGCAATGCACCTATCAAACCAACACTCTCAATACTGTCATCAAGAATAGAATGCGTCAGCTCAAACGCAGCTTCAAAATCTTCACTGATCACACAAGCAAAATGCTCATCATCTAATGGACGATCAATCGCGATTACGGGGGTGCCTGAGTTTTGCAGCTTCAAGTAAAACTCATTAGCGTCTGGCATAGAGCTCGCCACCAGCAAGGCATCAATACGACGACTCACCAAAGCGTCAGCGACTTTACGTTCGGTTTCAGCATCATCATCTGAACAGCCGATCAGGATTTGATAGCCCACTTTACGTGAGTTCTGCTCTATCAATTTTGCTAAACGCGCGTAACTGCTGTTTTCAAGATCAGGAATAATCAAACCAAATGAACGACTATTACCAGCACGCAGCGACGAAGCAGCATGATCTGGACGGTAGTTGTACTCATCAACGACTGCCATCACTTTCTGCTGAGTCTTTTCGCTGATTCTGTATTTCTGCGCCTTGCCGTTGATCACATAGCTAGCAGTGGTTTTCGACACACCAGCTAGTTTGGCAATTTCATCAAGTGTCATATGGGTGACCTGTATTTTGTGCGTAGGATCATATAACCAATATTCTGATCCTTGGATTAGTTGAATTATATGCTGAATCGATTCAGTATAAAAGCTGAAAGGATTCAGCAAAATCTGAAAAGTGACTTCAATCATCCTTTTGAATGAATTGAGAGCCATTTGTCGTTAATAAGCTTTTCATTATTTACGAATCGCAACCGAAGCAAATTAACGACACGCAGCAAACTATTTTGAAAACCAAAATCGGCTTTGCTGAATTTTTTTACACTAAATGCTGAACCGATTCAGCCAGGGTAAAACAAAGAGCAAGCAAAGAGTAAAGTTCACTAATTCTTGCTCTAAACTGAATCGTAGCGAAACACAAATTCTCAAGCGATACGCTAAAGAGGCACCATGCTTAAATTATCAAAATCTGACATTACTCTAGGCCAAACTGCCGAAGACAAATTCAAAGCAATCCAAAACATTGCTGGCGACTTAACGGCGAAAGGCTTAGTTGAATCTGGCTACGTTGAAGGAATGCTGAACCGTGAAAACCAGAACTCTACGTTCCTAGGTAACGGCATCGCGATTCCTCACGGAACCACTGATACTCGTGGCCTAGTAAAAGAGACAGGCGTTGCGGTACACCACTTCCCTGAAGGTATTGATTGGGCAGATGGCAACCGTGTTTACGTTGCGATTGGTATTGCGGCTAAATCTGACGAGCACTTAGGCATTCTTAAGCAACTGACCAAAGTTCTCGCTGCAGACGGTGTCGAAGAGAAGTTAAAGCAAGCGAAATCAGAAGACGAAATCATCGCTCTACTGAACGGTGAAGTTCAACTTGAAGCCGATCTAGACGCTTCTTTAGTGCAGCTACTGTTCCCTGCAAGCGACATGATTCAAATGTCTGCAGTAGCGGGCGGCCTACTTAAGAATACAGGTTGTACGGACAACGCATTCGTTGCTGACCTCGTAACAAAAACACCGACTCACCTAGGCCAAGGCCTTTGGTTGTTGGGCAGCGACAAAGGCGTAACTCGCACTGGCGTATCATTCGTTTCAACGGCTAACCATTGTGAGTACGAAGGCACACCCGTTAAAGCATTGGTAGCGTTCGCCGCTTGTAACAGCGCTCACCAATCTATTTTAGCGAACCTAAGCAAAATGATTTTCGAAGGTAAACAGCAACAACTGTTGACTGCTGACATAGCACAAGTCATTGGCCTTCTAAGAGATGAAGCGGTTTCTACAGCGTCTCAAGACGATGACAACTGCGCGGTATTTAAAATCAAAAATGCTCACGGCTTACACGCTCGTCCGGGTGCAATGCTAGTCGCTGAAGCGAAGAAATTCGAGTCAACCATTCGCGTTTCAAACCTAGATGGTGACGGAAAAGAAGTGAATGCGAAGAGCTTGATGAAAGTGATCGCTCTTGGCGTTAAACACGGCCATCAGCTTCAGTTTGTTGCTGAAGGTGAAGATGCAGCACAAGCTCTTGAATCGATTGGTAAAGCTATCGCTTCAGGCCTTGGTGAAGGTTAAGGAATCGATATGTCTGATAAACAAATCAAAGCCGTTACCGTTACGCTAAACCCTGCTCTAGACCTGACTGGCACTATCGACGCACTTAACGTGGGTTCAGTCAGCCTAGTGAACAAAGGTTCTCTACATGCAGCAGGCAAAGGTGTAAACGTAGCAAAAGTACTTTCAGAGCTTGGCGCGAAGGTTACCGTAACTGGTTTCCTTGGTCGTAATAACGAAGAAGCATTCTGCCAACTGTTCGAACAGATGGGCGCAACTGACCGCTTCATCCGTGTCGACGGCGCGACTCGCATCAACGTGAAATTGGTAGAAAACTCAGGCCAAGTAAGCGACATCAACTTCCCAGGTGTTCCTGTTGATGCTGACGCTATCAAAGCGTTTGAAGAAACCTTGTTAGAGCTTGCTGAAACACACGATTACTTCGTGATTGCAGGCAGCTTGCCACAAGGCGTATCACCAGAGCTTTGCGCTTCTTGGGTACAACGCTTGCGTGACCTAGGTAAAAAGGTGCTGTTCGACAGCAGCCGTGACGCACTTAAAGCCGGTATCAATGCACAGCCTTGGTTAATTAAACCAAACGATGAAGAGCTTTCTCAGCTATTCAATGCAGAACTAACCACACGCGACCAATGCCAACACGCAGGCCAAGCCCTCAGTGAAAAAGGCATCGAGAACATCGTGGTGTCACTTGGCGCTGAAGGCGTGATGTGGCTAAACCAAGGTGAATGGCTACATGCTCAACCGCCGCGCATGCAAGTGGTAAGCACGGTTGGCGCAGGCGACACATTAGTCGCTGGCCTATGTTGGGGTCACATGCAACAGATGCCAAAACCAGAACTTATTAAATTCGCAACCGCCTTATCTGCTCTAGCAGTTTCACAGGTAGGCGTGGGCATTACCAGCCAACAAGAGCTGGATTCAGTACTACAAAATATCCAATTACAGTCGCTTAGTGCTCCAACTAACCAGTTAGACACAAGCAAATAGGACAAAAGGTTTATTATGAATATTACCATTATCACGGCTTGCCCTAGTGGCGTAGCAAACAGCATCATCGCAGCAGGCTTGTTAGAGCAAGCAACAAAAGCACTGGGTTGGAACGCCGCTATTGAATGCCAATCAAGCGTGCTACCTGACTCAACCGTATCACAAGACACTATCGACAGCAGCGACGTTGTGGTTATCGCAGCTAACACAAACGTTGATAAAGCACGTTTTGTTGGTAAGAAAGTGTACCAAGCGGCTATCTCTGAATGCACTGCAGATGCAAAAGCATTTCTAGAGAAAGCGGTAGCAGAAGCAACAGTACTAGACGCTTCTCAAGTTGAGTCTACAGTGGAAGTGACTGGTACATCAGTAAACTCTTCTACAACGGCAAGCACAGGCAGCAAAAAGATCGTAGCGATTACGGCTTGCCCGACTGGCGTTGCACACACCTTTATGGCAGCTGAAGCGCTTGAAGCAGAAGGTAAACGCCTAGGTCACCAAATTAAAGTGGAAACTCGCGGCTCTGTAGGTGCGAAGAACCAACTGACAGACCAAGAAATCGCAGATGCTGACCTTGTTATCATCGCGGCAGACATCGATGTTCCTTTGGATCGTTTTAACGGCAAAGCGCTATACAAAACGACAACGGGTCCTGCGCTTAAGAAAACAAAGCAAGAGATGGAAAAAGCGTTCGCAGAAGCTAAACCATACCAACACACTGCTTCTTCAAATTCAGCACCTGCTGACGAGAAGAAAGGCGTGTACAAGCACCTAATGACAGGTGTATCGCACATGCTTCCTGTAGTTGTTGCGGGGGGTTTGATCATAGCTCTGTCTTTCGTATTCGGTATCGAAGCGTTTAAAGAAGAAGGCACACTAGCAGCAGCATTGATGACTATCGGTGGTGGTTCTGCATTCGCTCTAATGATTCCTGTTCTTGCTGGTTTCATTGCATTCTCAATTGCTGACCGTCCGGGTCTGGCTCCAGGTCTAATCGGCGGTATGCTGGCTAGCTCAACGGGCGCAGGTTTCCTAGGTGGTATCGCAGCAGGTTTCATTGCCGGTTACGCAGCGAAATTCATTGCCGACAAGGTTCAACTTCCACAATCCATGGAAGCCCTCAAGCCAATCCTGATCATTCCGTTTATCGCGAGTTTGTTCACTGGTTTGGTGATGGTTTACATCGTGGGTGGCCCTGTTTCTGGCGTGATGAGCGCAATGACGACTTTCCTAAACAACATGGGAACGTCTAATGCGATTCTTCTGGGTGTGATTCTAGGCGCAATGATGTGTTTCGACCTTGGTGGCCCTGTAAACAAAGCGGCGTACACATTCGGTGTTGGTCTACTAGCTTCGCAAACTTACGCACCAATGGCGGCTATCATGGCAGCAGGTATGGTTCCAGCTCTAGGTATGGGCCTTGCGACTTTCCTAGTGAAAGACAAGTTTGAAGCAGGCGAGCGTGAAGCAGGTAAAGCATCATTCGTTCTTGGCCTATGTTTCATCTCTGAAGGTGCAATCCCATTCGCAGCGAAAGATCCAATGCGTGTTATCCCAGCTTGTATGGCAGGTGGTGCACTAACTGGCGCACTATCAATGATGTTTGGCGCACAGCTAATGGCTCCACACGGCGGCTTGTTCGTACTACTGATTCCTGGTGCTATCTCTCCAGTGCTTATGTACCTAGTGGCGATTGCAGCAGGTACGGCAGTAACAGGCTTCGGTTACGCAGCTCTTAAAAAGATGAGCAGCGATAAAGTGACAGCAGAGGCTTAACCCCCCTACTCTGTTTAACGGCTAAACCCGATGGACGGAGGCTCTTGATTAAACAGTCCCTTGGTAAAACTGTTCCTTGGTAAAACAAAGGCTCCCATTTGAGGAGCCTTTTTAGTTTGTGAATTGTTCCGTTCTGAAAGAGGTAATAACAACACTTGTATGTTTGATTAACTAGTCAGCGTTTCTTCAAAGACACCCAGTTCACGACCAAGCCAAGTCGCACGTACTGTGTGATCTAGCTTTTCTTCACCACCGGTTACTGGGTGAATCAACACCGACATATCGCCACGTTCTTGTTCAAGCCATTCGATAATACCCGACTCTTTGTTCGCAAAATGGAGCTCAAACATTGGCATCTTATGTGGGCCAACCAAACGCTGTATTAATGGGAAAGTCTCTAACACATCCCTGCGTTCTGATAGAATTTTCTGACGCAGTGTTTCTGCCTGCTCTGCAAATCGCAGAGGGAAATAAATATGTGCGTGGTACATGACACCATCCTTTAGAATTATGATGCCGCAAGTTTATACCTAAACCGCCTTTAATAGCTAAATCTAAATAAGTGGACTTACTATGGAAAAATCCGTAGGACAAAAAACTAGAGTTTGAATTAACGTTATTCGCTAAAACAAACTCTAGAGATACTAGTGACGACTATCGTTTAAAAATTACTACGGGCGTAACGTTAAAACTCGATCAATATCTTCAGCTGAATGGCGCTCTGGAACTTGCTCCCAATCTTCGCCAAATGAGCGATTCACCACTCGACCTCGTTGGAAACCTTCACGCGCTTCAAGTTGCTTCGCCCAACGAACGACATTGATGTAAGACTCAACTTGTAGGAACTCAGCTGCATCATACAATTTGCCTAGTACAAGGTTGCCATACCAAGGCCAAATCGCGATATCAGCGATGCTAAGCTCCTCACCCGCAACAAATGTGTTATTTGCTAACTGTTTGTCTAACACGTCTAGTTGACGCTTAGCTTCCATCGCAAAACGGTTAATTGGGTACTCTTGCTTTTCATCAGCGTAAGCGTAGAAGTGACCAAAGCCCCCACCTAAGAATGGCGCTGAACCTTGTGCCCAAAACAACCAGTTAATGGTTTGTGTTCTTGCTGCCCCTTCTTTTGGTAAGAAGTGACCGAATTTTTCAGCTAAGTGCATCAAGATAGATGCCGATTCGAAAACATTAACATCTTCGTCACCAGACTTGTCGACAAGTGCTGGTATTTTCGAGTTTGGATTCACGCCAACAAAACCAGAAGAGAATTGATCAGAGTCACCAATGTTGATCAAGTAAGCATCATATTCAGCCTCTTTTACACCTGCTGCCAATAGCTCTTCAAGCATGATAGTGACTTTTTGACCGTTAGGTGTGCCAAGAGAATACAATTGTAAAGCATGTTCACCAACAGCGAGATCTTTATCAAACCGAGCTCCAGATTCAGGGCTATTGATGTTTGCCCACTTGTTACCACCAGCGGTATCGTTAACCCAAACTTTTGGCGGTGTGTATTGTTCTGACATGATATTTCCTTATTAATATAGGGTCTCACAATCTGATATTAGGTCACATACCCTTGGTTAAAACCCCTGAATACGATTTATTTTCAAACTGTTAAGCATGGCTTATTCCAGAAAGGCATAACCCGCTTTAAAAATTGGCTTGTGTAAAAGATAAGTACCTATTCAAACTTCAATCTAAATAGAGATTAATCCGTAGTACTATTTGGAATCGACATTTACAGACGACATGCCTACAGGTTTAAGAAAGCTGTGATAAAATTGGTGGATTACAATTGATAAGGATTTGGCAATGTCTTCTGATTACACAGGCTCGAGTGCAGCGTACGCTCGCCAAGAGAAAGGCTACCGCGAAAAAGCACTAAAACTGTACCCATGGGTTTGTGGTAAATGTGCACGTGAATTTGTTTACTCAAACTTGAGAGAGCTTACCGTTCACCACGTGGATCACGACCATACAAACAACCCTGAAGATGGCAGTAACTGGGAGCTATTGTGTCTATACTGTCACGATCATGAGCACTCAAAATACACTGACCATGAACGCTATGGTGTGGATGCAAAAGCAAGTTTAGATGATCATCAGTCAGCAACACATAATCCGTTTGCTGATCTCGCTAAGATGATGAAGAAGTAGCACAACTTTAAAGCTGTAGAAACTAAAAAGAATAACAATAAACCCCAGTATGTCAGCATACTGGGGTTTAATCTATCTGCCTTTAAATTGATAGCTAGACAGGATCAAAAAAGCCTTCCGAGGAAGGCTTTTTAAGAATCAAATCGAATTATGCTGTCGCTTGTTTGCGGGACTCTTCAACCTGCTTGGCGCGTTTTTTCAACGTTAACTTATCGCGGTATGCAAACCAAACGTAAGTAACAACCATTAAGAAAAACAGGTATGACAACGAGAAAATGAACGGTGATTGAATGATATCGTTCGAGATACCCCAAGAAACACCGATAACCGTCACTGCAATTTTCGCGAAGAAGCCACACATTAATAGCATCAAAGCCAACTGTGGGAAGCGTGTGCTGCGGAATGCAAGCCAGTAACAACTACCCACCGCTAACGCAGCGATGTAGAAGCCGAATAAGAAAGAGTGAATATGGTCAGCTGCCGCTAAACCACCAGAAATTGACATCAATAGAATTAAAAACAGTTTCATAATACTCGCCTCACCATAAGTTGGAAACGCATCCTTTCAAATTTGGAATCTTTGTTTGCGTACTATTTTCCCACTTTTTACGGACAACACAACCCCTCAAATCGAACAAAATGTAAGCAAAGGTGCTAACAATAACCAACTGTAACAACTGGTTAACATTTTGTTTTTAATAGAACTCCGTTACTCCTTGTCTCGTATGGATAAAGCTCCATTTTGATTTATTTTGTTACACAAAATTAACCTTAGAAAAAATTTTAAATAATTCGTAACTCTGTGATATCCGCACGGAATACGCGTCTATTTAGAGAGCATCATCGAAAAACGCCTAAAACAATAAGGCAACAGCACTAAAAAGAACAAAACAGAAAGGTGTTCAACACAATTTAAAAACCAATAAAAAACAACTCATTAACAAACTGAATTTAATTGACCAAAAATGGAAAAAGAGATTCCAATCACATTTTTATTGGTTATAATCCGCGCTCTTTTGCGCTATCTGTTGATAAACGCAAACTAATTTTGAAGAAACAATCACAATAACCCGTCTTTAGTTAAGTGGCTCTCACCTAACTGATGACAGAACTGAGAATAAAAATGAGCAAGATTGATAAAGCATCACGTATCCTGCTAGCAGGCTTCTGTATCAACCTTTGTCTTGGCATCCTGTATGCTTGGAGTGTATTTAACAAAGCGCTAGTGACAGAAGCTGGTTGGAGTGCTGCTGAAGCATCTTCACCTTACGCTATTGCAACTATCACATTCTCAGTTTGTCTTCTTGTTGCAGGCATCCTACAAGACCGCATGGGTCCACGTAAGATCCTTATTCTGGGTACAGCACTTACTGGCCTAGGTATGATTGCTTCTGGTTTCGCTACTACACCTATGATGCTGAATATGACATTTGGCGTGATGACAGGTGCTGGTATCGGCTTTGGTTACGCATGTCTTTCTCCATCAGCAATGAAGTGGTTCCACTCATCTAAGAAAGGTATGGTTAATGGTTTAATCGCAGCAGGCTTCGGTCTTGCCGCTATTTACCTGGCACCATTAACTTCTGCGCTAATCGATAGCATGGGTATCCAAACAAGCTTTATGATTCTTGGTGTTGGTGTACTTGCAATTGCAGTACCTCTAGCAGCAACAATCAACAACCCACCAGCGGATTACACGCCAGCTGAGCCTAAAGTAAAAGAAGGCCAAGCACCTAGAGCGGTTAAGAAGACTGAAGACCTGACTTGGAAAGTAATGCTGAAGACTCCTCAGTTCTACTCTCTATGGATCATGTACGCATTTGCTGCTTCTGTTGGTCTTATGATCATCGGTAACATCACTACGATTGCTAGCGTTCAAGCGAACCTACCAAACGCAGTTTACTTAGCGTCTATCCTTGCTGTATTTAACTCAGGCGGCCGTGTTGCTGCGGGTATGCTTGCAGATAAAATCGGTGGCGTACGTACTCTACTTCTAGCGTTCATCCTTCAAGGCGCGAACATGGCTCTATTCGCTACGTTCAACTCTGAATTCACGCTAATCATTGGTACGGCTATCGCAGCTGTTGGTTACGGTACGCTTCTAGCAGTATTCCCAACACTAACTGCTGAATTCTACGGCCTGAAAAACTACGGTACTAACTACGGCGTGCTTTACACGGCATGGGGTATCGGCGGTGCTATTGGCGCAGCGGTTGTTGGTTACTCAATGACAAATGGCGAAGGTTACGGCCTAGCTTACACAATCTCTGCAGCTATGATGGCAGTGTGTATTGTGCTAGCAATCATCACGAAGCCTATCTCAGAAGCTAAAGTTTCTGAACTAAAAGCATCTCAAGCTTAATCGTTAGAAAAGATTGAATTTGTTACAGAAGAGCTTAACCTTAAGGTTAGGCTCTTTTTGTATCAAGCGACTAACCCATTGACGATAGAAACCACTCCTCAGCTTTCCCCTACTTATTATCTCGACAACTTTAATCGACTGATTGAACACGCTCAAACTCTCTATCCCGATCTTCTGAGTGACGATGAATGCCGTTGGTTGTCTGAATACAAACGTCTTTCGGTTACAAGCCAGTGTCTAATGGTTCGTTTGCTTTCTCGCAAGGGCTGTTGGTTTAGAAGTGATAAGCTCGACTATGCTGAGATTCCAGATCTGAAAAGCGCCCTACAAGAGCTAAACGCATCGAGCTTCATTACGTTAAGTCACCCAACTGAACAACATAACCTCGTCATTAGTGATCTCGAATTAGGATTGCATCTACTTACTAAACCAGAGCTGTTCAGCGCATTTCCATCTCTTAAAAACAATAAGACAGCGAAGAAAGACGAACTCTTGGCGTTACTTGACCACCAACCTTTTGATCAGTTCCGAAACTTGTCGTTCGATTGTATTTACGTTGTCGAATCTGAAGTGATTGATGTATTGCTGCTGCTCTTCTTTGCCAATACTTATCAAGACCTAAGCCAATTCGTTCTGAGCGACCTTGGACTCAACAACTTCGAAAACTACCCATTAAGCAAACAGTGTCGTTTCTTCACCTCTAGAGAACAGCTCAATCAACTGATCCAAATGCACGATGTACAACGCTTGTATTTTGAGGGGGACCGTAAAGACAGTGAGTTTCTTGAGCAGCTTTTGCTGTCGATACCTACTGAATCGGATCACAGAAGTATTGCCAGAAAACGATCGCGTTTGATCAATGATATTGCTCGCGATCTAGAAAGATTGAACCTAAACGACCAAGCTGTCTTTTGGTTCAAGCAATCTATACTTCCTCCCAGCAGAGAACGACTTGCTCGCATCTATGACAAACAAGGTGAGCTAGACCTAATGTGTGACATTGTCACGGAAATGAAAAGTACGCCATCAGATGTATCAGAGCTAGAGGTCGCGGCTAAGCTTGAACATAGGTTATTCCGTATGCAAGGAAACAAAGTACAACGTAGCGCCAAACCAAGTTACGATCAGATAAAGCTGGAGCTAGATCTCAGTCAAATGCGAGTCGAGCTTGCGGTAAAGCAGCACTTTGAAAGCCAAGGATGGAATGTCTATTTCTCTGAGAACAGTTTTTTATGTGGCTTATTTGGTTTGGCTTTCTGGAATGTGATTTTTGCAGACGTAGATGGCGCCTTTATCAACCAATACCAACATCGGCCACTGGATCTGTACCATTCAGATTTCGTAGACAAGAGAGCCGAACAGGTTGAAGCCGTGTTTCAGGCTATATCCAAACATGGGCTAAACCATTTGCGCGACACTTACGATGAAAAACAAGGTATCGCTAATCCCTTTGTTCATTGGAATTATTTCACGAAGGCGCTCATCGAACACAGCTTGGCTTCGATTCCAAATGCCTTAGCTGTTGATCTCTTCAAAGTGATATTGAGTGATTTAAAACTGTTTCGAACTGGGATGCCGGATTTGATTGCGTTCAAAGACGAAGAGTTTCATTGGATTGAAGTCAAAGGGCCTGGAGATAAACTGCAAGACAACCAATGGCGATGGATTAAAGAATTCGAGCGTCTTGAATTGCCGTTCTCAGTTTGTTACGTCAATCAATAACCCGCTACATGCGTGTAATAGTGAGACCCGATTTCAGATAATAAGTGCGAGAGAGTTATTCGATCCTATCCGTATCTTGTCTATAAAATCGTTAGAACATGAGCATTTTCAATCGTTTTCGATATAATTAAAGAAAATGTCTAATATTAAATACGTATGAATTTGAAAAAACTCTTCATTTTAGCTTTTGTTAGCGTCTTCTCAGGTTGTGCTGTCTACGCGGGTTTAAACTTCGACGAGCTGTTTGGTAAACAACAAGTACGTGATCGCCAAGCCCCTATTCTCTCGGCTCAAGCCCAGCACTTCATTGACGAAGTGAAGCCCATCATTGATAACCGCTGTGTAGTTTGTCACGCGTGTTACGACGCTCCTTGCCAACTCAAAATGTCGTCTGTGGAAGGCATAGACCGAGGTGCGAGCAAAACACTCGTCTACCAAGGCACTCGTTTAACGGCCTCTGCTCCAACTCGTTTATTCGAAGACGCAATCACTACGCAAGAGTGGCGCGATGCAAGCTTCCACCCTGTGCTAAACGAACGTATGCAGAATTCAACCGCAAACCTCGATGCAGGTCTTGTCTCTCGAATGTTGATGCAGAAAGAAAACCACCCTCTCCCCGATCAAATGCAATTAGAAGGGTTCGATTTTTCAACCAATCGCGATCAACAGTGTCCGACTATTGAAGAATATGCTCAATACGAAAGAGATTACCCGACTTGGGGGATGCCTTATGGTATGCCTAACTTAGATAAAACGGAATATGCGACCTTAATGAGTTGGCTGGAAAATGGTGCACTGATGAATGACCATATTCCCCTCAATGACAGTGAACAAGCGTTGGTCGATACCTATGAAAACCTTTTTAATGAAAGTGACCTTAAGAGCCAACTTTCCGCTCGCTACATCTACGAGCACCTATTTTTATCACACCTGTATTTCTCTGACCTATCTCAGCCAACTCGCTTTTTTACGCTTGTCCGCTCTGCCACGCCTCCAGGCGAAGCCGTTCAACGCATTAGCACTCGTCGCCCTTACGACGATCCAAAAGTTGGACGTGTTTACTATCGACTAATACCCGAGCAAGGCACTATTGTCGACAAAACTCACATGCCTTTCGCATTGAATAAAGAACGTCTACAAAACTGGAAAACATGGTTTGTTGATGCGGATTACAAGGTAAAACAACTTCCTAGCTATGATATAGACGTGTCAGCTAACCCCATGACGTCTTTCGAAGCGATACCAGTGAACTCGCGCTTCCACTTCATGTTAGACAATGCGCAAAACACCATTATGGCCTTTATTAAAGGACCAGTGTGTCGTGGTCAACTCGCTCTCAACGTAATTAATGACCGCTTTTGGGTATTTTTTATCGATCCAGAGAAAGCCGATTTACCAGAAATAAATGCCTTCTACGCAAGTCAAAAGAAAAACTTAAAGCTACCTAGTGAGCTTACAAGCAACACAGTACCGGTAACGAATTGGGTAAGATACGCGAAGCAACAAGCACGATACCTCAATGCGAAATCAGACTTCACCAACCAATGGTTTGGGAGCGGTGTAAACTTAGATACAAGCATTATTTGGGACGGTAATGGTACTAACCGAAATGCAGCGCTGACCATCTTTAGACATTTTGATAGCGCCTCTGTTGTCCAAGGATTGGTCGGCCCGCAACCTAAAACAGCCTGGATTCTAGATTACGCCTTATTAGAGCGAATCCATTACCTCCTTGTTGCCGGTTTTGATGTTTACGGTAATTTTGGCCACCAACTAATTACACGCATGTTCATGGACTTCTTACGTTTAGAAGGTGAAAGTAACTTCTTAACTCTTCTTCCTAAAGACGTTCGACACATTGAGCATTCAAGCTGGTACAAAAACCAGAGCGTGCAATTAAGTGACTTCCTGCAACGTAACATCGCACCTTTCGAGCAGCCGACAAACGTGGTTTACAAAACAGCCGATCCTAAGCGTGAACTGCTCAACATGATTGAAGAAAAACTAGAACCTGTACTCGATAACCGATTCGACATCGTCGAGACAGGCTTTAGTAAAAAAAATGAAGCCTTATTGAGTCAAGTTAATTTGATTCGAGGGGAAGGCTTACGCCATGTACCTCAGCTCATCATGATCATGATTGAAGGCGAGAACGGTGAAGAACAGTTATTTACGCTCATTCACAATAACGCCCACAGCAACATCTCGAGCCTATTTGATGAAGAAGGTAACAGAGATTACGCCAATGATGATTTAACGTTAGTTAGAGGCGTTATAGGAAGCTATCCAGCCGCATATTTATCATTAACAGAAGAGCAAATACCCACTCTCGTATCGGTGTTGCAGAAGATAAATTCAGAAGAAGATTATGTAGCGCTACTTGATAAGTTTGCAGTACGACGCAGCTCTAGCGAGTTTTGGCCGTTCAGTGACCGCGTTCATCGTTGGTATAAGAAAGACCAACCAATTGAATTTGGCCTGTTGGACTACAACCGCTTTGAGAACCGTTAATCGAATTAAGATCAGCAAGCGAGTTAGCCTAGAACTTTAAATGGATAAAAACCCTCTGGGCACCTCACTCGGAGGGTTTTTCTATAAGCGAAGGTAAGTACCTTCAGTATGATTTAGAAACAAAGGAGTCCCTAGTTTGAGTCCGATGTTTCCAGTTGGTGTAACTCATCAAAAAACGCACGCGCGGCAGGGGAAAGGGAATCCACAGGCTGCTTTAGCACCACGTAAAACTGGCTCTTAAGGCTCCATTTCTCAGGCTGAAGTGGAATCAAAGCTTGGTCATAATGGCCACGGTCGATTAAGTGAGACGGTAAAAAACTCAAGTGTGTGCCAGCCAAGGTTAGAATCACCCCCGACTCGACATGCCAACCATCAAAAGGCTTTACAGAATCGTACTGCTCAATATTCAGTAATCGGAACATCTCACCTTTAGCATACCCCCCCATATTGATACGACAACCATCCAATGAGAAGTTCTTGTCCATGATCTTCTCAGCCAGATCTTTGCGCGCATACAGATAACTGTGCTCTTCAAACAATGGGTATTTATGTTGAAACGCTGATTTTTGATGTGACCCTAGAACCACTATCATCATATCAATCTGGTTCTTTGCTAACTTCTCATTCAACTGGGTGAAATCGCCGACATCAACACTCACCTCAACACTGTTACTGCGTTGGTAAAACGTCTCGATCGCTTTAGGAAGTGGGCTATAGGGCAAAGTGACGGTGTTATCCAAGCATCCAATTCGAACATGCCCAGAGAGTTCTGTCTGTACACCTCGTAACTTATAAGCGAAGTCGGTTAGGGTTAACTTTAGTTGGTTCGCATATTTATACACTTGCTCACCTTCATGAGTCAGCTTAAAACCCCTTCTTCCACGTTGGCATAATGTTAATTCTAAGCTTTTTTCCAAGGCAATAAGCTGATTACTCAGCACAGGCTGGCTAATCCCGGTGCTTGCGACCGCCTGATTGATGCCTCCTTGCTCAACAATTTCACAAAAAAGCTCTAATCTTCGCAGGTCTCTTTTATCTAACTTATTGTTTGAATTCACTTTGTCACTCACATTTGTTTTTTGTTATGTTTACATCTGATTATATTCATTTATTAACAATAAATACATCAGTATGCTTTATTCACACTTATGGAATAACAATGCATGGATGGCACTATGGCGGCAGAAGCTTACGTGAATAAACCCGAAGCAACACACAGCCACAAAAAGATAGACGACTTCGAATTGGAACCCGTTCCCGAGAAAGCCAAACGATCTTGGTGGGTTATCAGCCTTATTTGGTTGGCTATCGGCATCGATATTTCGGGATTGTTTCTCGGCTCGATTCTAAGCAGCGGGATTGGTTTTGAAGACGCACTGCTTGCCACGTTTATTGGTTCAGGCTTATTGGCGATCATCGCGATGCTGTGTGCCAACATTGGCTTTCAAGCTGGCGTGTCTACCCCGCTGGTGAGCAGCGCGGTGTTTGGTCGTAACGGCGGTAAAATTCTTGGCTTCATCAACGGCATCTCATTAGTCGGCTGGTTCGCATTCCAGGCTGATTTCTTCGCTTTCATCATGGTCGATGCACTGGCGAAATACGACATCATAATTTCACACCTCACCGCTCTTATTGGCGGCAGTGTATTAATGATGATGACGGCCATCTACGGTGTTCGTGCCCTAGGTAAACTCAGCACCTATTCAGTACCTTTAATGGTGACGCTGATTACCATCGGTTTGTTTATGGCCGCTGATTATCAAGGTGGCGCAGCGCCATCCATTGAAGATCCTTTGACGCTTGGCCAAGCTATCTCCTTTGTTATGTCTATCTGGATTCTAGCTGCGGTTGCTGCACCTGATATTGCTCGCTACGCCAAAACGCGTCGTGATGCGATTCTAGGAGCGGGTATCGGTTTCCTCGTCGGCAACAGTGCCATTATTCTTATCGCGTTGATCCTGACCAAAATGACAGGCACCGACGACCTAGTAGAAGTCTTCTTCACACTTGGTTTAGGTATGGCAGCTATCATCGTTCTGGTATTTGCTCAGTGGACCACCAACAGTAGCAACCTGACCTCTGGCGGCTTATGCATGTCGATGGTTCTACCGAAGATTCCGCGCCCTGTTCTGGTTGTGATCATGACCATCGTCGGTATTGGCATTGCTCAACTCGGCATGGTGAACAAGTTTACTGACTTCTTAATGCTCCTCAGCGTAACCATTGCGCCTGCGGCAGGTGTCTACATCGTTCAATATTATGTTTTAGATTCGACAAAAATGAGCTTTGAGAACATCCAACAAGTTCCAGCTTGGATGTTTAAAGGCTTGGCTTCTTGGGCATTTGGTACTGCATTCAGCGCTTGTACTGCGCCAGAGTTTTTCAACCTGTTTTCGTTAACCAGCATCTCAGCGTTAGACGGCATTCTTGCCGCTGGTGTGATTTACCTCGCCCTAATGAAGCTTTCTCCTTCAAGTGATAAGGAATAGTAGTTGTGATTATTACTGAACAAATGATTGATGATATCGCGCTTGGTGCGACGGTATTAGGTACTGGCGGCGGTGGTGACCCATACAGCGGAGCATTGATGGCGAAAGTAGCCATTGCAACAGCAAAGCACCCTGTACGCATGATCCCTCTAGAAGACGTACAAGACGATTGGATGACAGTGCCCTCTTCAATGATTGGCGCACCAACCGTCGCAGTAGAGAAACTCAATTCGAAAGATCAAATGTTGATTGCTTTCGAAGCGATGGAAAAAGCGCTCGGCACTGAAGTAGCGGCAACGTTTCCTATCGAAGTGGGCGGTTTTAATTCGCTGATTCCAATCCTTGTTGCAGCACAAAAGAACATCCCTGTAATTGACTGTGATGCAATGGGCCGTGCGTTCCCAGAAGCTCAGATGGTGACTTTCTTTCTTGATGGCCTCCCTTCTGCTCCGAACACATTGGCTGATGAGCGTGGTAATGTCGTCACACTTTATCCAATTGACGGGATTTGGTCTGAAAAGTTCGCGCGACCAATTACTGAACAAATGGGCGGCTCTGCGGCAATGTGCGATTACCCAATGAACGGTAAGAACCTAAAACGTAGCGCACTGCCTGCAACACTGACCCAAGCAATGAAGATTGGTGAAGCGATTAGATTGGCGAACGACAACAATCAGAGTGGCACACAGGCCGTACTAAACATTGTTGGTGGCCATACCATCATCAGTGGCAAGATTGTTGATATTCAACGTGAAACCGATGGTGGCTTTGCAACTGGCGGTGTCGTGATTGAAAAGCTGGCTCAGTTTGAAGATACCGGCATCGATAACGTATTTGTACAGTTCCAAAACGAATTACTTCTCGCGCACAAAGGCACAAGCCGCGCAGACATGAACCAAGATAACCTGCTGGCATCAACACCAGATCTTATTTCGATCTTGGATCATGAAACCGGAAAGCCAATCACAACAGAACAACTTCGTTACGGGCAGCGCATTGACCTTATCGCCTACCCTTGCGACCCAAAATGGCGCACTGACAAAGGCATCGAAGTCGCGGGCCCGGGTTACTTTGGCTACACCGTCGAGTATCAAACCATTGAACAACTAAAGTCTGCATTGAAGAGGTAGTAGCATGACAAACATTACGCTTGATTACTGCCGCCTTGGCATTGACGTAGGTGGTACCAATACCGACGGTGTGCTGCTCGACGCAGACTTGAATGTGATTGCCAAAGTAAAAACCGCAACCACACATGATATTTCAACAGGGATCGACAACGCGATTTCTGCGCTATTAAACCAAGCAAACATTGATGGTCAGCAAGTGAAACACGCGATGCTTGGCACCACTCAATGCACCAACGCAATTGTTGAACGAAAAGGTTTAGACAGAGTCGGCATGATTCGCTTAGCGCTTCCAAGTGGTGATAGCGTCCCGCCACTTTGTGGTTGGAGTAAAGCGTGGCAAAACTTGCTTGGTGAACACTTCTACCAAGCGCACGGCGGCTATGAATACGACGGCCAGTTGATCGCTAACATTCAAGAGTCTGAGATCCGCGAGCTTTGTCAGAAAATGAAAGGCCATGTGGATTCCATTGCTATCTGCGGGGTGTTCTCTCCCGTCAACGGCGACCAAGAGCTTCGAGCAGCAGAGTGGATTCAGCAAGAACTTCCGGGCGTGAACCTATCGCTTTCCCATAAAGTAGGCAGCTTAGGGCTTCTAGAACGTGAGAACGCGACTATCCTCAACGCGGCTCTGCAAGGCACAGCAAAACGATTCGTTGACGGTTTTTGCAGTGCACTCATCAATCATGAAATCCACACCACGCCTTATTTCGGTCAGAACGATGGAACATTAATGTCGCAACAGTTCGCGTTGATGTACCCGATTCTCACCGTGGCTTGTGGCCCAACAAACTCGATTCGTGGTGCGAGCCATCTAACCAAGCTTAAAGACGCGATTGTAGTCGATGTAGGCGGCACAACGTCGGATATTGGTGTGCTTACTCACGGCTACCCAAGAGAATCGAGCCTCGCGGTAGAAATTGGTGAAGTCAGAACCAACTTCCGTATGCCTGATATTTTGGCATTAGCGATTGGTGGTGGTACCAAGGTTCGCTTTGAACAACAGCGTATAGAGCTTGGCCCAGAAAGTGTTGGCCATACCTTAACGCAGGCCGCTCGTAGCTTTGGCGGTGATGAACTTACGCTAACCGATATTGCACTCAAAACAGGTCAAATGCAGTGGCAGGCAGAGCATCAATTGAGTGATGAGATTGGTATATCGAGCGAACAAGCCAGTCAGGTATACCAACAAATGGTCACGGATGTTGAAGAAGGAATCGATAAAATGAAGACGTCAGCTGCGAGCGTCCCCGTGATCATGGTTGGCGGCGGCAGTGCCCTATTCCCAGATCATTTTGAAGGTGCAAGCCAAGTGGTTCGACCAGATCACTTTGAAGTAGCGAATGCCATTGGTGTTGCGCTGGGTGAAATATCTGGTCAGTTCGATAAGATCGTTCCGATTGAGCCCGCTTCTCGAGAGGAAACCTTAAAAGGCTTGGAAGAACAATCAAAGCAACTGGCGATTGAAGCTGGCGCTTGCAGCGATAATGTCGCGATCATTGAACGCAGCGAGATTCCATTAAGCTACCTACAAGGCAATATGGTTCACATCAAAATAAAAGCTGCAGGACATATCAAGACGGCTTAGAGCCGTTTTTAAAATGTCTAATTTAAAGTCTTTTTCGACAATGGAAAAAGCAGGCTGTTTCTTTATATTCAAATAAAGAAACAGCCTGCTTTTTTACTTTTAGTCTCGGAATTTCAGTTCAACAACCACTTTATAGTTGTAATCGTAGTTCAGCTAGCGAGTCTTTCGTCAATTGAATCAGAGACTCACTGCAATCTCGGTACTGCTTCAACGGATCATCGCTTGCTTCAATGCTCTGACATAAATTCAATAACGCAGATAAACCTAAACTACCCGCAGAACCTTTTAACTTATGAGCCAGAGATTTTACTTCTCGCCCATTGGCTGCTTCACTTGCTTGAACCAATTCATTCAACGTTTGCTGGCTACTCTCTTCAAATAACCCAACAATTTGTTTCATTTTCTCCAAACCAAGAATAGACAAGTCGCCTTCTATTACTTTTCGATCAATCAGTGTCACTGTCGTTTCTCCTACGCCTGACTTCTGAGCGCTCATTTCCGAGATTGAATCAACTATTACACCAGCCATATAAGGGGGCTCTTGATGTTCTTCGTTGGTTCGGCTCAATCTATCCGTTTTGTTGGGCCTATCAATTTTATTTAGCCTTGCAGCCTCTTTACATATAGCATCGTCTGGGCCTGGCTGCGGAAGCAACAAGGATTTACCATCAAGCTGAGTCACAATGAGTTGTGACAGTGCTTCTTTTTCTAACGGCTTAGGTAAAAACCCATCAAAACCCGATGATAAATAACCTTCGACTTCTTCATTGAATACGTGTGCAGACACAGCCACCATTGGTGGAACATGTTGAGTATTGGCATATAAAGTCTGGACTCGCTGGGTGTCATAACTGCTTTTTAACTGCTGAATCAATTCAACACCATCGCAGTCTGGTAAGTTAATATCCACCAGCGCAATATCAAACGCTTGTTCAGTAAAAAGGACTCGAGCTTCTTGACCTGTTGTAGCAATCACAACTTCATGGCCCAAGTTATGTAAGAAACCTTCGGCAACAATACAGTTCACTGGGTTATCTTCAATCAAAAGCACTTTCGCACGAATACAGGTTTCGACTACTGCCGTTTTCGTCTCTATTTTCTCGCCTATTTCAAGCGGAACAGAGAACCAGAATTGGCTACCTTCGCCTTCTTCTGAATGGACGCCAATTTCGCCGTTCATCGCCAGCATAATACTCTTACTAATGGCTAAGCCTAAACCGGTACCACCTGTTTTATTCCGACCACTATCCGTTTGGCTAAATGCATCAAACAAACATGTCTGTTCACTTGCATCAATACCAACACCCGTATCTGATACTTCGAACATCACCCGATTTTCATCTTCCACATCTAGGCTAATAAAGATATCGACCGAGCCGCTTTCGGTAAATTTAATCGCATTGCCAACTAAGTTATTCAATATCTGGCTAATACGAGTCGCATCTCCGCGCCAATAGCGTTTCACGTCACTTTCAATATGGAAGTCAAAATTTAGCTTCTTCTCTGCAGCGCGCCCTTCCATCAACTGATATGTATCTTGAACCATCTGGTGAAGGTCAAAAGAAGCCACTCGGATTTCTAGGTGACCAGCTTCAATCTTCGAATAGTCAAGAACGTCATTCAAAATCGCTAATAAGTTCTTACCACTGCGGTTGATGATATCGGCATAACCAGACTGTAGTGGATCTAACCCTGTGTCTTTGAGTAGCCTAGCCGTACCTAAAACCCCGTTCATTGGTGTTCTTATTTCGTGACTCATGGTCGCTAAGAAAGCGGATTTCGCGCGGCTCGCTTGTTCAGCAGCATTACGAGCTTTTGCGTGATTACCAACCTCGACATTCAGTTTTTCGTTGGTTTGTTGTAGTTGATAAGTACGTTCAGTGATCAACTCTTCAAGATGTTCCTTATGCTCTTCTAATTCGCGTTTTGCTTTCGCTTCGCCCACTGCCACCACTTGCAACGCTTGCGCTGTATTTCTCGCCGTAATAATGGCTTCCCCCATGTGAGCGAGTTCATCATTACCTTTGACTGAAATATCAATATTAAGTCGCCCCTGTGCGATCAACATTAACGCTGAAGAATACTCGGTCAGACGTTTCACCACTGATACATAAACAACACGCCACACGATAAAGGCAACAATAACAAGGCCGATAATCGAGATGACAGAGAGCGACCATTGAGCCAAGCTTAGCGTAGATGTCAGTTCATCTACCGCTTTCTTTGTACTCAAATTTGAGTCATCAATAAGTTGGTTGACGGTGGTATTCAATTGAGAAAACAACTGCAACGTATTTTGCATCAGAAACTCTGACTTCTTGGTGTTTTCATATTGCTCTAGCGATATATCAAACACGACTTGGCGTTTTCTTAACTCTTCAAGAAGCTGAGACATCTGTGCTGAACGGGTAGGATCTTCTACCGCTTTTACACGGCGAACCATAATTCTGAGATTAGATTCGAATTCAGTTTGGATTTGATGAATACGTTCAACATTGGTTACCGTCTGAGTTTCTTCAATTTGGTTGAGCATCTTAAATGCGAGGAGATGCAATTCGTGCAGACGTTCAGATAGGTCGAGATCAACTTCGACAAGCGCATCTAGCGCTTGATAGGCTTTATCAGTTTCTTGTGACTCTAGCAGGTCATAGATATGTGTGACATTAGCAACCGCGATAGTGGCAGTATTCAGAACTTGCGTTCGAGTGAGTTGCTCAAGCTCTTCGGCAAGCAAACGCATCTCTTCGACACGAGATGACAGCTCTTTAGTTAGCCATAACTTACGTTCAACAGAAACACCCAGCTCAGCCAGCGTATTGATAACACTTTGCACGTTGTTTTCGAGTTTATTCAGAAGCTCAGAGTCAAAGCTATCAACACCCAACTCTTTGATATGTTGGAGCAGCGCCTCAAGTTGATCGAATAAGACGGTTCCCGCTTCTTTTCTCTCGGCTTCATTTCGAGCATTCGAGAGGGTTTGCACTGACGAAATAATACGATTACTCAATTCAGAAACCTGACGAGCTTCAATCATCGCAGGTAATGCCGAATCGACGACGTTTCTCTCTGTTTTTGCTACAAAGCTAAACCCAGAAACACCAATCAATGCAGACAAAAGAACGAGCATCGCCATCACTAAAAATGAGGCCAGCAGCTTGCGTCCAATACTTGCTGAAGCTAACAACATAAAACCTAAACCTTAAAACGTTCTTCTTTACCCATGCAGAATACGCTATATTTTGCAGTGTTTCTTATCTAATACCAATAAAACGGCAATTCATGCTCTCTAAAACCTTTGCTTCAAAACTTCTTATCTCTTTGCTTGCGATAACGAGCGCTTCGACAAATGCGAGTGAATCTTTAAGTGATTCTGAAAAGCCCCTAAGTCAGGCTAGCGAACCTTTGAGCCCTATAAAACCGGCAACCGCTACATCACAGAAAGAGAAGATTTGCGCTATTTATCCTCACCTTAAGGATTCATATTGGTTATCGGTCAATTACGGCATGGTTTCCGAAGCAGAGAAGCAACAAGTAGAATTCAGAGTTTTGGAAGCTGGCGGTTACCCCAACGTTGCCAAACAAGCTTCTCAATTAGTGCTTTGCACAAAATGGGGAGCTGACGCCATTATTCTAGGCACGGTTTCACCTGACGCTTATCACGATAATCTTACCGACTGGGTAGGCTCAACGCCGGTTTTTGCTACGGTTAACGAATTAACAGTGAGTGAAGAGCAACAAAAAGTATTGAAAGGAACTGTGGGGGTTGATTGGTATCAAATGGGCTTTCAAGTCGGTGAATACTTAGCAAAACTACATCCTAAAGGCTCAGGCAAAACCCCTATTGCTCTATTACTTGGACCACAATCCAGTGGCGGCACCAAACCCGTAGCATTAGGTTTCTACGACGCGATTAAATCCAGTGATGTGACAATCGCGATCAGCTACTGGGCAGATAACGATAAAGAGCTACAAAGAAACCTTGTCCAACAAGTCATCGAACAACCTGATATCAAATACATTGTGGGCAGTGCGGTCGCAATTGAAGCAGCGATCAGTGAACTCCGAGCGGCAGGCAAAACCAAAGAAATTGGGTTAATTTCAAGTTATTTGAGTCACGGAATCTACCGAGGCTTATTGCGGAATAAGGTACTTTTTGCACCAACAGATAAAATGGTCGAGCAAGGTCGTTTATCCGTAAAACAAGCCGTCAGCTACTTGCGTGGGCAGCCTTATGAGGTGCACAGTGCACCAACAATAGAAGCGCTCACCCCTGCAACATTAAAAGATCAAATTATTGCCGACTCTTTGTCACCTTCTGAGTTTCGGCCGGTATTCAGTGTGAATCCATAGTGTTATATTGAGTTAAGTAGTCAATAACAATAAAAATACGAACAATAATTTAGGGAACATTCATGCAAAAAACAACGCGTACAATGCCAACGCACAAACATATTGCTTTAGTTGCTCATGACCATTTTAAGCCAGAGCTACTAAGATGGGTTAAGGAAAATAAAGAAAAGCTACAGAGCCATTTCCTATATGCGACAGGCACAACGGGTTCACTACTAAGCAAAGAAACAGGCTTGGCAATCAAGAGCATGATCAGCGGTCCAATGGGCGGAGACCAACAACTAGGCGCACTTATCTCTGAAGGAAAAATCGATATGCTGATTTTCTTTTGGGATCCATTGAATGCGGTACCTCATGACCCAGACGTAAAAGCGTTGCTTCGTATTGCAAGTGTTTGGAACATTCCTGTTGCCACTAACCGCGCAACTGCAAACTTCTTGTTTAATTCTTCTCTGTTGGATCAAGAAGTGATCATCGAGATTCCAGATTATGAAGCGTATCTAGCTGAGCGCACTTAACTGTATTCACTCTTGGATTGGATATAGATGCGGCAATACGCGAGAACTAAAAAGCCTGCTTTATCGCAGGCTTAATTATTTGTAACGCTTGGTAAAAGTAACTCTATGCTTCGGAACGAAGCTAGTTATCGCTCCACACCGCCATCTCATTACCACTCGGTTCTTTAAAATGGAAACGTCGTCCGCCAGGAAAGCTAAAAATCTCTCGGTTTATATGCCCACCAGCATCAATCACATCACGCTCGGTTTGCTCAAGATCTTGGCTATAAAAAACCATCAGCGCCGCGCCACTTTCAGCATCAGAAGCTAACTCTGCCAAATAGAACCCTCCCATCAAACCTTTACCTTCAAAAGCAGAATATTCAGGACCGTAATCTTCAAACTTCCAACCAAACACTTGGCTAAAAAATACCTTTGTTGCTGTGATGTCTCGTGCAGCAAATTCGATGTAGTTAATAGAACCATGTTCCATAGCGGATTCCTTGTGCTTTATGCCGTTGCCTTATTGATAATAAAGCGAGCCTTGGAGACCTAATCTTAGACCATCACATCAAGTCACATTACCTTTTTCGAACCACTGGATAATCAGAGCCATGAAGTTCTTGTACGAAGCCAGAACCATCACCGCTGTGCGTAATCCAAACTTTCTCTTTAGCTCGCGTCATTGCCACGTAAAACAGGCGACGCTCTTCAGCGTAAGGGAAAACATCGGACGATTCAGTCAATGCTCCATCAATGTGTAGCTGCTTCTTTTTAGCCGGGAACTGTCCTTCATCAACACAAAGGATAATCACGAAGTCGGCTTCTTTACCTTTACTCGCATGGCAGGTCATAAAATTGATATCAATCGAAGTGTAGATTTTTTTCCAATCTTCTAACAATTCAGGCTTGTGGTAATGATTACGACCAAGCAACAAGACAGATTTTTTGGTTTTACCTTTCGATTGTCGATTCAATTGATCGAGGATCTTCTCCACTTCTTTACTTGGCGCACTATAGACCGCCTTCTGCTTTTGTTGCTTAAAGCTGTTCAGCTCTTTCGGCAACTGAATCGGGTTTTCTTGTACAAAGCGATTGGCAACCGCACCTAACTGATTATTAAAGCGATAAGTTGTATCTAGATGATGAATAGTCGAGCTCTCAAAACGATCCTTAAAGCCCGTAGTTAGATCAACATCTGCACCTGCAAACTGGTAGATAGACTGCCAGTCATCACCGACTGCAAAGATAGAAGCTTGGTGTTGAACCTTCGACTGATTACAAAGCGCTTCAACCAGAGCAAGACGATCAGGTGAGATATCTTGGTATTCATCGATCATGATGAACTTCCAAGGCGAGACAAACTTGCCCTTCTCCACGTATTGAGTCGCACGACTAATCATGGTCGAGAAGTCGATATGATTCTCTTCTTTTAGCGCTTTCTGCCATGCGATGACACACGGCCAGCACAATGAAAGTTCACTGTTTAAGCGCGTGTAATCCCGATGGTCGATTAACTGTTGCTGGACTTCTTTCTTCGATAAGCCCGACGCGTTTAACTGCTCAAGTTGTTTTTCGAGCCAACCGATTAACTTAAGGTTCGATACATGGCTACCAAGTTCATCATCTCCGGTCAAATACGCGATTGGCCATTTAGACAGGTGTTTTTGCCAACGCTTGAAGTTGGTCGGCGTCATCCAGTGCTTCTTCAACCAATCAATGCACCATGCTTGGCGTTGATTATTGTCTAGCGCGAGAGGAGAAATAACAACGCGTTCGGTTTCTACTTGATTCAGTATCTTCAAACCTAATTGATGGAAAGTGCTGACTTGAACTTTTTCAGCTGATAAGCCAATTTTGCTATCGAGACGCTGTTTCATTTCGTCAGCCGCTTCTCGACCAAATGCAAGCAATAGAATCTCTTCAGCTTGAGCCTGATGGCTTTGCAATAAATAAGCAACACGAGCCGTCAGAACGCTAGTTTTACCTGACCCTGCACCAGCAAGAATGAGGTTATGGTCGTCGTTCATCAAAACCGCGTATTGCTGAGACAAATTCAACGGTGATGACTCACATTGTGCAAACAGCACTTCCCAGTTCTTCCTTTCAGTTTCTAGCCACTGTTGATTTCGTTCAGCTTGTTTAATCTCGGTTTCTAACAACCATGGCTGCATACGAGCAAATCGGTTTGGCATACGCTGAGCCGCTTCTTCTAGCGTCATCGTCATATTTTCTAAACTTGAATTGACCATTTCAACCCAAGTATTGACCTTGGAATGCGGCAAGAAAGCAGGAAGTTGCTCCAAACGAGTTAATTCAGCTTCCCATTGAGGGACGTGTTCCGCGAGTTGTTCACATTGAGTGTCATGCCATTTTTGATAAGCGGCAACGGAGGCTCGAGCAAACTGACGACACTGATCCCAAGGTAGCCCTTGCACTAACCAGCTGCGCTGTTTGCCATCTTGTTGGTTAGCAAAAAACTGCAACGATCCCCAAAACAAGCCGCGCTTTATCGCGATCTTGCCACTCCAAATAGTAAACGGGATACGTTCTTCACTACCCACTGAAGACAACAGTAGGCGTGGACCATCAAGTTCGACCTGATGATACTCATTTTGAATAAAAAACTGTGCAGTCTTGTTAGCGCTTAGCTGCATTGGAGCGTGCTCTTAATTGGGAATATTGAATTTATATCATGATGCAATCAGAATTAATAATATCTCATATCTTATCGACGCTTTCATGACCATCTAGGGACAATTATGGATAAGTATCAAATTCTTGTGCTTGATTTCTGTTAGGATTATGGTTTTAGTGTGTCAAGTGAGCGACTGTGGACTTTTCTGCCAAATTACGCCTCTATTGGGCGAATAAAACCATAAATTACAGCGTATTAATTCTCATCACCCTACTCGGTGTTGTGGTGCCTGCTTGGTATTATGGACAAAACACACTCATCACCCCACTTATTTTAGGCGTCATTGCTGCTGCTCTAGCGGAAAGTGATGACAGCTTTACTGGTCGATTGAAAGCACTCACGTTGACCTTTATCTGTTTCGCTGTTGCAGCCTTCTCTATTGAGATTCTTTTCGATACACCTTGGCTGTTCGCGATAGGGCTTTTCGTTTCAACCTTCTCTTTCATCATACTCGGAGCGATTGGCCCTAAATACGCCAGTATCGCGTTTGGCTCGCTGTTGGTCGCTATCTACACCATGCTTGGCGCTCACGAAAGTACCAACCTATGGTTTCAGCCTTTGCTGCTATTAACAGGGGCAGCTTGGTACTACTTTATGTCAATGATTTGGCAAATTGTATGGCCAATGCAACCCGTGCAACAGAACCTTGCTACCGTATTTGATCAAATTGGCACCTATATGGGATCAAAGGCGGAGCTATTCTATCCTGTGTCTGACCTTATCCCACAGCCACACCGTATAATTGAAGCTAAGTTGAATGCCAGCACCGTTAATGCACTAAACATGTGCAAAGCAACGTTGCTTAACCGTTCCAAGCGAGGGCACATTGATGGCCCAAGTGACCGGTTCCTAAACACCTATTTCATCGCGCAAGATATTCATGAACGTGTCAGTTCAAGCCACTATCGCTATCAAGAGCTAGCTAAACATTTCGAACGTTCTGATGTTCTGTTTCGCTTCAAATACCTGCTCGAAGCTCAAGCTGCGGCCTGTAAAGAAGTTGCGGCGTCATTAAAAGTTGGTGCTGAATATCAACATGGCGACAAATCTGTACTGGCACTTGATGAATTGATGTCTTCACTGAATCATTTACAGCAACAGAACAAGCCAGAATGGAAGCCACTGTTAAACCAATTGAATTATCTATTCAACAACCTAGCTACCGTTGAAAAACAGCTATCGAATATCAGTAATCCAGATGCCGAAAAACTAGAAGAAGGTGTGTTAGACGATACGAACCCACATACTTTGACAGCAATGTGGCAAAAGATCAGAGCCAATCTGCATACCGACTCCATGCTATTTCGCCACGCAATCCGCATGGCTATTACGCTCACACTCGGTTACGGAATCATCCAAGGTTTTAATATTGAACGTGGTTATTGGATTCTACTCACGACGCTGTTCGTTTGTCAGCCAAACTACAGCGCAACTCGACAAAAACTGACCGCCCGTGTCATTGGCACGGTAGCAGGTTTACTCATTGGGGTTCCGTTACTGACTTTCTTCCCTTCCCAAGAGAGCCAATTGGTTTTCATTGTCATTAGTGGCGTGATGTTCTTTGCATTCCGCATTAATAACTATGGCTTCGCAACGGGCTTCATTACCTTATTGGTATTATTCTGTTTTAATCAACTTGGAGAAGGCTTCGCCGTTGTACTTCCAAGATTAGCTGACACCTTTATAGGTTGTGCTCTCGCCGTACTCGCTGTGATCTACGTATTACCAGACTGGCAATCAAAGCGATTACATAAAGTCATGGCAGACGCCCTCGCTTCAAATAAAAACTACCTGGCTCAAATCATTGGTCAGTACCGTGTAGGTAAAAAAGACACGCTAAATTACCGTATTGCACGTCGCAGCGCACACAATAACGATGCGAACCTAACAGTGGCCATCAGCAGCATGTTGGTTGAGCCCGGCAAATATCGCACCTCAGAAGATGAGAGCTTTCGATTCCTTACGCTCAATCATGCTTTACTAAGCTATATTTCAGCACTCGGTGCCCATCGGACTCGTATCGATGACGAAGCCACACACAAACTGGTATTGGACGCACACCGTGTCATACATGAGCATCTCAACGCTCTCAATGATCAGCTCTATTCTCATCAAGAACAGTGTGAAGTGAAAAATTCTTACGACCCTGAGCTTGATCAGCGTTTAAGTGAATGGCGAGAAGAAGATGAAAGCTCTGTCAGAATGGTCTTACAACAGCTTCATTTGATTTATCGAATGCTTCCAGAACTCCATACCTTAGCGACCAAATTTGCGGTAAAAGTTAAGATTGATAAGTCGCTCGACACAGGCGCGTCTTGAGAAATAAACAAAATACTGTAAAAACAAAAAGATAGCCAAGATCGAGCAATTATTAACCACCCTTTTATTTGTACATTGTTCTATCAATAGCAAAAACTCACTCTACCCATACCGATAAGGAGGCAAGACAAACTATTACGCGACCTTATGCAATAAGGGCTGAGGAGATTTTTACATTGTGGGAATTTTCTGACATTGATTGACCAAGCCATAACTTTGCCTAACATTTCTCGGACAAAAAATGACCAAAGCAATTTATAGTTGTCTTAGTTTTGGGAACTATCAAACTTCATTTAATATTCACTTAATCTTGTTTGATTTTCCGAATCAGTAGGCTATGCTCTATAGAGCATATGGATTTGAACAAAGGTCACACTATGAATACACAACAATTTGAAGCGTTTAAGGAGCAAATACAGCTTCTCAATCCTCAACAACTTAAAGCGCTTCAAGGCGAGATCGACGGAAGTCTTGAGCTGGATAAGCCATCTCTTCTGACTGATGAAGAGCTAAACGCGCTAAATGACCTGTTCAATTAGTAGACACCCGTCACTATTTTAGCTTAAGTTCATCGTTTCATAGTAAGTTTTATCAAATCATCATTGCGCTCAATATATCGTCCACCTAGACTTAGTCCGTATGTCAATTAAAGGTTCTGCTATGTCGATATCGGGAATTCAATCTGGTTATGCCATCATTCAGCAGTCAACCAATATGGCTGAAGAAGCAGCGCTCGAACTCAACCAAGCCTCTCAACACACATCCAACCCCGACGACCAAATCCAAGGTAGCGACTTGAGCTTTAATCAAGTAGAACCTGACCAATCCATTTCTTTTAAAGAGAAAGAAGCTGATCCCATTACCTCGTCAAACGATGCAATCTTAAAACTGACACAAAGTGCAAATTACAACCGTGTGGGAGCCAGCGTGATTGACCGTCAAAATGAAGCCATCGGTAGTCTTCTCGACATCCATATTTAGAATAACGTCTCAAAGGCCATTTTTTGAGCCATCATTAGCTCCTTTTTGTCATCACAACCACACAAACTGTAACTCATTATATCAGATGCTTGTTTCTGGCTTATTACTCGGTAGAATCAGCGCAAATCAATTTTGCTGCGCAAACTTTACTTCATACTATTTATGCCAAAACTAAATCTGCATCGCCGTGACTATGTTTCTATTTTAGGGGGCGACATCTCCGCAGACGAATTAGAAAAAAAGCTTCAACCTCATTTTGAAAAGCCAGTGAATAAACTGACTCCGAGCCCGTACCTGACAGAAAAGAATCTAACGCGCCGTTGGGCTGCTCTCAATAATTCAGAATCACAACAAGAGCTACTCGACCCGCATACGCAAAGTCAATTCCAAGCCTACGAAAAAAACATCGAGCACTTTATTGGAACAGTGAAAATCCCTGTTGGTATATCTGGTCCACTAAGAGTCAATGGCTTATTCGCTGAGGGTGACTACCTGGTACCGCTAGCAACAACTGAAGCTGCACTTGTTGCATCTTATAACCGTGGCTCAAAGCTGATTACCGCTTGTGGTGGCGCAAGTGCAATGTTGTTAAACGAAGGCGTCACTCGTACCCCAGGCTTTGCATTCCAAGGGTTAGTTGAAGCCGGGCAGTTTGTGGCTTGGGCCGTGACTCAATATGACCAATTTAAAACCTTGGCGGAATCGACAACCTCACACGGCAAACTTACCGACATCAATATCAACATCGAGGGTAACCATGTTTACTTGGTGTTTGAATTTCTAACTGGAGATGCCTCTGGTCAAAATATGGTGACTATCGCGACCAATGCCGTATTTGAGTACATCATAGAAAATACGCCAGTTAAGCCTGATCATGCCTTTCTCGATGGCAATTTATCAGGCGACAAGAAAGCCAATACACAAACCTTACGAAGCGTTCGTGGCAAAAAAGTCACCGCTGAGGTGAATATATCCCCAGAATTGGTTGCTAAGTACCTACATACCACGCCACAGAAGATGGTTCAGTTTGGCCAGATGACCACTGTCGGCGGTGCTTTGAGCGGCACTATCGGCATTAATGCCCATTATGCCAATGCACTAGCTGCTCTCTACATTGCTTGTGGCCAAGACGCAGCGTGTGTTGCTGAATCAGCAATAGGCATGACTCGTATGGAAATCAACAAAGAAGGCGGTTTGTACGCGAGCGTAACACTGCCTAATTTAATGTTAGGAACAGTGGGCGGCGGTACTGGCCTGCCAAGTCAAAAGGCGTGTCTCGATTTACTTGGTCTTCACGGCAATGGTAAATCACAAGCCCTCGCTGAGGTATGTGCTGCACTGTGTCTGGCGGGTGAGCTATCGATTGTCGGTGCGTTTTGCGCTGGCCACTTTTCACGAGCTCACAATAAATTAGCTCGTTAATAACCTTTATCTAATTTGGCTTGTGTAATTGTGTGGATTAAGCAAAATCACAAGCCATTCTTAATGCGTGAGTCACAAATGGATTATTTACACTTATCTAGAGTGAGCCTTAAGCACCTCACTGCGCTTCATATTATGCTAAATACCCACAGCGTCACGCAAACCTCAGAGCAACTCTGTGTAAGCCCTTCGAGTGTAAGCAAAACCTTATCTCAACTACGCGACATTCTAAATGACGAACTGTTTTACCGAGATGGCACCAAACTGATCCCGACACCATTTGCATTGCAGATAGCTCCGACTGTTCACGCGATCCTTTCAAGTATGAATGGATTGCTTCATCAAAAAAGTTTTTCACCTCAAAAATACCAAGGTAGCTTTTCGCTGTCGATGCGTGAAAGTACCTTTGAAGTTTTCGCCTCTAAGATCAGCAAAATCACCACCGAACTCGCCCCCAAGGCTAAGCTCAATATCTACTCCAAGCAACAACTCGGCTTCGATGCTCTGCTTAGTGGCAAGGTAAACTTGATCTTGTTACCTCATGATATTTCCCAGCCCCCAACAGATAACAAAGAACTGGTTTGGGAAACAATTCTTCCAGACGAAATGGTATGTTTAATGGGCGCACACCACCCTCTCGCTCAGCGGGACCTGACCGTTGAAGGTTATTTAGATTATAAGCATATTGGGATCTTAGATAATGAACTCTCCAAGCCTTACTTTGAGCAAAACCTGGTTCAATGCCATAAACCACGAGAGATGGCGATATCGGTAGCAGATTTTGGTGCTGCGGCTGTGCTGTGCCATCACACACCTTTCTTGTTCACTTGTTCTAAGCAGTGGGCTGAACAAGCTAAACAAGCTCAAGGTTTAGTGAGCAAGCCCTTGCCTTTTGATTACGGTAAGGTGGCGTATAGCTTGGTATGGAACAAACCCAACATGAATGACCAAGCGATCAAATGGTTGTGTGACTTGTTCTTAGAAGCCTAGGTATTAACTGGAAGCAACTCTAACAAGCTAACTCCTTTTGTGAAAGCGGGCTTCAAAAGAATTAGGTATATACCCCAGGGGTTTGTATCGGCCTTTGAACTATGGTGTAGAGCTTATCGTGAAAGCTCTGCATCTGTTGTTCGGTGCATGTCGGCCAATCTAACGCTTCGCCAATCACGCCATGATGTTGAAACGCATTCAGTCGAATTCCAACATCACTAGGCAGCACCTTCAAGTAACATCCCACCTGTTCAATTTCATCTTCGAGATCGCTTTTATTTGGGATATGCAACAACCTAACTTCATGCAGTTTGCCTTTCTCAGCAAGGTAGTTAATGGCTTTGAAGACTCGATGGTTGCCTCTTCCGACAAGCCATTGATGCGTTTCCGATTGCCATGATTTTAAGTCAATCATCGCACCATCAAGGTATGGTAATACTCTTTCCCAACCTTGTATTGGTAACGAACCATTACTATCAATAAAGCACGTAAGGTGTGCTAATTGCTGATCACTTTTAATTGCTTGGAACAGCTCGATAATAAACGGCAGTTGCATCGTCGCCTCACCGCCAGAGACAGTGATACCGCTCAGAAAGAATGCGTTATGTTTAACGAGAGTAAGAATCTCAGAGACCGTCATTGTGGTAATTTTCGGACTCGACTTATGAGCGCAGATATCGATGCACTGATCGCAATTTGTACAGGCTGCCAGGTCCCACACAACTTTACCTTTAGTCAAAAATAGTGCGCCACTTGGGCAGCCACTAACGCAGCCTCCACAATGGTTGCAATGATTGATGGTGTGTGGATTATGACAAGTAATACAATCAAAATTACAACCTTGCAGAAACAGCACCAAGCGATTTCCCGGTCCGTCAACACAAGAAAAGGTCAGCACACGGCTGACCTTCGCTTGTTTTTCTGTCTTATTATTTTTAACCCTAGCCATTTGAGTCATTAGATCAGAAACTTTTATTATTCATAGTATTAATACGATACTTAAGCTCACTGTCATACGTACGCTTAAGTATTAAGCGTACGTCGGTGACATCTCTAAACTCGCTACTCGTGGTTTGCGCTCAAGAATGCCCGTGTTTTTAGCCGCTTCAGCACCTAAGAATGTGGTATTGGTACGTGAACCTTGCTCATCATATTTTGCAATATCAGATAGCTTGACCATATAACCTGTCACGCGAACCAGATCATTTGACGCGACGTTAGCCGTAAACTCACGGTAACCCGCTTGAATCGCCCCTTTGCACAAATTGAACATCGCTTCAGGATTAGATTTCACTGTTTCGTCGATGGTAAGAATGTCACTGATACCCGAGGTGTAGAACTTATGGTGACCCGCGGTAGCGCGAACGTAAGAGACTGGGTCAGGTTCGGTGCCATAAGGAATACGCACACCCGGAGTCACATCTTCATCTAAACTAATACCGCCTTGAGCATGCAGCAAAGCTTTACCCTCAAGCCCATACTTCACTTCAGAGCTTTCAACGATCTCAGCCAGCTTTTCAGAAATGCGGTGACCAAGTTGATTAGCTTGTTCATCGTGACCATAGCGCCCTGCTTTACCTTCTTTTTCCAACAGAATGTTTACCGCTTCAGCCATGCCATAAATGCCAAACATTGGCGCAAATCGGTCTTCTTCAATAAGGCCTTCTTTGGCCAGGAAGCCTTTAAAAAAGTGAGACTCTTCATGCAAGAAGCGGCTACGTGCGTTCATCAGTTCAACCATTTTGCCACTGTAATTCGGCAATACTTGTCGTAAGAAATCAGCACTATCCTCAGACTTCAACGCCACTTGCTTAAGGTTCACACGCACCAAGGTGTTTGAACCACCCGCTAGAGGCAAAGAGTTATAGCAGCTCACAATACCAAAACGCTTGTCGCCGTAAGCCTCGGCATGCGCTGGATAGTTTGCGATATGTGGTTTACCGCACTCGCAGATATTGCTTGCCGCATGACGAAGTAGATCGTCAGGGGTCACAGCAGGGTCGTACATAAAGGTTAGGTTTGGTGCGATCTGCTTCAGTTCAGCATCTACGCGCAAAATCGTACGGCACACAACGTTGTCTGTTGGACCGATATTAACGTGCATGAACGCATCAGGAAGCGTGCGATCCAACATGATCCAGAACAGCTTAAGTTTTTGATATACCTGTTCATCGGTTAGGTCACCAACAAAAGGCATCAATACATCATCCAGCTGTCCTAGGTAGACCGGAATCGACGTCACAGATGGAACGTGATGGTAGATAATGGTAAGCATGTTCAACGCTTCATCAAAATTGGTTGCCGCGCTAAGCTCTAAATACTCTGAGCCTTGATGTAAGTATTTAGAATAGTCTGGAAGTACATAGCGCGGCTTAAATGGAGCGTGGCCTTCAAACATGTCACATAGCACACCTTGTTGTAAGGCTTCCTCTACTTCGTTGCTTACCGGCATATACGGCAGGCTGGCTTCGGCTTCTAAAGCAAGATAGCTCGACTTCTGTTTTGGAGACAGGTTGGCATCTGAAATGATATTGCTAAAGCGTTGTTGTTGATCTGAAAGTGGTGAAGAAGTAGATGACGCAGATTGGTGGCTCATGATGAAACCCTTAAACTTATTATGGGCTTATTTTATATCTCACAGCCGCATTTCCACTAATGAAATGTAGTCAACGATACATTTCCAAAATGGAAACTACCAGTTTATTACTTGTCGGAAACTAACTTATCTATGATCAAAATGGGAAAGAGGAAATCAGTATTGCCGTTGGTAGTGGTAGTGAAGATATTAAAAAGCACTCACTAGCTCGCCTGTTTGGAACACAAACGACTAAAAATAGAAAACCCACATCACTGACCTTAAGTCGTTAATGTGGGTTTAGTGTTTGAAGGAGTACTCTGAATGCTAGCTCAAGATGTATTCTCTATTACAGATGAGGAAGTACTTGTTTTCGTCCAACACCCATCAATACTTTCAAAGTACCTTGTGGCGTATCAATCGAGAACGGTGTTGATACTTCGACAACTGAAAAACCGGCTGCACTTAATACGTTTTCAGAGCGCTGTTGGCTAACGCCATAATCATCACTGTCATTGTCTAAGTACCAATCCCAGTGTACAAACGTGCCATCGTTTTCAAGCAACGTGTAAATAAGACTGACTGTGTCTTGTAAGTTAGGGATAAAACCACACACCGAAGAAGCTACCACTACGTCAAACTGGTTTCTGAATGCTGGATGCTGCGCTGCAAGTCCGCGCGATAAAAGATCAACAACAGGTTCAACGTTGGGTAACTCTTTCTTATCTAACTCTTCAATCATCCCTTCGGAGATATCAAGTGCGATGATCTCTTTTGTTAAAGGAGATATTTTCTGGCTGAGTAGTCCTGTACCACAACCAAAATCAAGGACACGGGTTCCGTTCAAATTAACGAGCTGTGTTAACTGGTCAAATACGGACTGTGCGAATACTGCGGTCGCGGGATCTTTATCCCAATCAACGGCGTATTCGTCCCATTGTTTCGCCATCATGGCCTCCATCTTTACTTCTTGTAGGTTCGGAACTTCTCCAGAGTAAACCAAATTAGTCAATTCGTCATAGAGTTATCATGCAAAGATGGACTATTTCTAAGATAGTCAGCACAATATTCAGATAATATGCACCGACACCCGCTCAATATGGAAATGAAATGAACCTTTCTCAAGTCCAAGCCTTTTGTTCTGTTGCTGATTTAGGGTCAGTATCTGAAGCAGCGCGCCAGCTTGAATGCAACCGAACCAAACTCAGTATGTCGATTAAAGCCTTGGAAAAAGAGTTAGATGTCGAACTGTTCGTGCGCAGCGGAAACCACGTTGAACTCTCTGAAGCAGGTAAAGCCATCTACAAAGACTGCGAAGGCATGTTAGTAACGGCTGCGCGTATTAAACAAACCTGCCTGCATGTCTCGGGCGAATTCAACGCAGAGATTTGGATTGCACGAGATGATTCCCTACCCGATGAGATGTGGCAGGACTTATCTCATACCTTAAACAACAAGTACCCGTCGACTTCATTCAACTTCGTTCTCGCGTCGAGCGGCGACTTAGCTAACCTCGTTGAAACCCAACAAGTCGACTTCGCATTTGGTGTCGATTACGAACGTGTTGACGATCCAAGGATTATCTACAATCCACTCGGTAAAATTCGAATGATGTCTGTGTGTAAGAAAGGGCATGATCTGAGTGCGATGCGACGTGTTTCTGATGAAGTATTGAGAAATTCAATGCAAGCGACCATGGTTTACCTTAACGAAAAGGATAATCCTGAGCTTGAGCCATTCTCTCGTCGTTACATCGGCTTCTCTAGCTTTGACTTTATGCTAGATACAATCTTACGAGAAGAAGCTTGGGGCGTAATGCCTGAACCATTAATTCGTCATTTATTGCGCGAGCAGGAATTAGCGGTGATCAAGCACACTTACGGCTTGACGCAAGAGGATTACTGCATGTTTACAGCAGCAGGGATGGCTGAACACCCAGGAATGAATTGGTTAGCCGACCAGCTCAGCGACTACTTGTTTGATTTCTAACGGTTAATATCTAAACAGGTGATTTACAAATCGGTGCAAAACGATCATAGACTTCCTAGATTAGAAAACCATCACATGGTCTACCAAGTAGCGACCGTCTTCTTCTACCAGCACCATTTCAGCCACAAATTCGCCTCTAGCAATCGTGTATGCTTGCTTCCAAACAAAGGCAATTGAATCGGAACGTCTAAACAGCGCGACAGGCTCACGCTCAGCAAAAAAGCCATTGCTATGTTGATAATGATGGCACACCTTTTCTAAGTAATCTGGCGTAACAATATCTTTCATTCGCTGAGTAAAGTCCCTGCAATGCAGATCATGGTCAATTTTGGTTGAACCTTCCATCAGATTATCCATGATCGGGTTAGCAATCACCCACAACTCGTTATCACTGATATCGTCAAACTTCATATGCACCTACTCCTTGGTAATAGCAGTTCAAATTCACACATCTATAAAATGCACAACAACAGATATATTTAACTAATGATAAACCATCCTATTTCGCTTGCACACTTTACCCCAAAAACAGTCATCGTCAATTTTATTGACACCTAAAGATAAAACTAAATATATGAATATTATAGATTTACTTATTAAAATTAAATAATGCATATAACCATCATCAGATAAAGTTTGTAAAGCCAACTCAATATTAGAACAATGAAGTTATCAAAAACATCTGGAAAATATTATGTGTGACAGGAAAAGCCAAAACGAAAACGGAGTACTCTTGTTCTCAGCCCTTTTAGCATCAGGCTTCGCCACCGGTGGACTGGTATTAGGCCTTCTCGTCGGCTCTCTAGTCATAGTATTTGACGGTGTCTATTCTCTCATTAGCTTACTGTTAACTTTATTGTCACTAGCTGCCTCAAAATACATTAATCGCCCTTCAGACACAGAGTTCCCGTTTGGTCGAGCGATCATCGAACCGATTGTTATCGCAATTAAAGCCATTGTTATTCTGCTTGTGGTTGGTTACTCATTGTATTCAGCGATCGGTGCTTTGATGACAGGTGGTCGTGAAGTCGATGCTTCTATCGCGACTCTGTTTGGTATTTGCAACGTATTGGGTTGTGGTTACGCTTGGTGGTACATCGCCAATAAAAGTAAGCGTATTTCTTCTGGTCTGATTCAAGCTGAATCTAAGCAGTGGCAAATGGATACACTGTTGAGTGTAGCGGTAACGGCAGGTTTCGTGGCGGCTTGGTTAATTACTTTTTCTCCGCTAGCAGAGTACGCAGTATATGCTGATCCAACGATGATGTTGCTGATGTCTTTCTACTTCATCAAAGTACCTTTCGATATGCTAAGAGAAGCAATGCGTGAACTGCTTATGATGTCGGCAACCAAAGATATTTGTGACACGGTAGATAAAAACGTTATCGCTGTAGACAAAGATGCAGAGCAAGATTTAGAGCTAATCGGTGTAACAAAGGTTGGGCCGGAGCTAAGAATTAACGTTGATATCCATACCAACAACCAACAAGCCATTGCGGTCGATGATATAGAACGTACGCGCCGCCAACTTAAGCGACGCTTATCTAAAATGCCTTATGAGCTGCAACTGAACCTCAATGTCGCGAGCTAAGCTTTCACCTAGCAAATGACGCTGGGACATAAGCGCAAATTAAGACTGAGATTGAACCTTTTTAGAAGCCGACGCCTTTGCCGTCGGTTTTTCTCTTGTTACCCACCAGCAAGCTAAAGAGCCAATCGTTACCATACATACGCCCTGCCAAAACGTCATAGTCAATGACAAGCCCAAAATCACCGAGGAAAGTAGCGTCGCGAAGATTGGCGTAAAGTACGACATGGTTGCCAAAAACACCATGTTGCCACCAAGAATCGCCGTGTTCCAAAGTGCATAGCCTGCGCCCATACAAGCGCCAGCTAATGCTAAATCAATTGCAGCACTGGTTGTCATTACCATACCGGTTTCATCACTCAGTGCGTATTTAATCCACAGAGTGACCGCCGTAGCGATAAAGAACAGCACAATCGCATTCTGCCCTTTCGCAACGCGCTGGGTGTAATTACAATAAACAGCCCAAATAATCGCACCAAAGAACGCCATTGAATAAGTTTTTGGGTTGGTCGCAATGTTGGCTGCAATTTGGTCGACAGAAAGACCTTGATCACCACTGATGCTCCAAGCCACCCCAAAAAATGCCAAGAAGATACTTGGATAAACCAACCAGTTAATCTTCTTATCGCTCAGTAGCACCGCAAATAACACCGTCAGTGCTGGCCATAAATAGTTGATAACGGCCATTTCTATTGCCTGATGTCGACTGTTCGCCATTCCCAAAGCAAGAGCCAAGAAAATCTCATAGCAAACAAACAGCGCGCCACCGATCAGTAGGTAAGACTTAGAGAAGCGTGACAGTTTTGGTAACCCCATCACACACACTAACAACAGCGCACTCACAGTGTAGAGACTGGCTGCACCACCAACTGGACCAAGCTGTTCTGACACACTACGAGACAGAGCAATCAAGCAGCTCCACAATAAAATGGCGATAATACCGTAGCAGCTATAACGATGAGATTTCAGCACGCCTCTTCCTTTATCTGTTTGTGGTCATCACTCTGTAAGCTAAACCAAGTTTAAAATATTTGGCCGAGTACATTTTCGTACTCGGCCATCGGTTATTAATTTGCGAAAACTTAAGCGACTTCCGAATATTGAGCAATTTACGAAATAAACTATTTGTTATTGCGTATTCGTTGGTGCTAGTTGTTATTGCCTAAGCCAATAAAAGCGCTTGTAAGTCAGCCAGTGACTTAACTTGATAATGAGGGTTGATACCCGCAGGTATTGCCTTTTCTTGGCTGTTTAACCAACAAGTCTCGATACCAAAATCTAGCCCACCTAGAATATCTGAATGCGGGTTATCTCCAACCATCAACACTCTTTGCTTGGATGGAAATCCCACCAGCTTATGTGCATATTCAAAAATCTGGGCGTCCGGTTTGGCTACCCCAACCTCTTCAGAAATAATCACGTGATCAAAGTAATCTGTCATTCCGGTGCGCTCTAAACGGATTGACTGCAGCTCTGTAAAACCGTTAGTAATGATGCCCATATTCACTTTGCCTTTTAAAGACTCCATCAACTCTTGTGCACCCGGTAATAATGAACAGATGTCTGCCATCGCTGTTAAAAATGCACTGTTTAAAGCAGCCGTTGTTGTCTCTAGTTTCTCGGCCCAGCTTTCGAAGCGGGTGTGTTTCAGTTGGTCTGCGGTAATACGACCATCTTGGTAATCAACCCAAAGTGGTAAATTAACCTTTTGGTAAGCCGAATAATCTTGCTCGCTGAAATCCACCCCAAAACGAGAAAACATCAGCTTCATTCCTTGATAAGCATCAAAATGGAACAAGGTTTCATCTGCATCAAAGAATATCCAATCGTACTTCATTATCTGTCCTATTATTCGCGCTATCTAGCCGTGTTATTTTTGTTCTTTCTTAGCCTCAAAGGCTAAGTGTTCATTCTACTACCATTTTTGTGAGCCTGAATATAGTTCTAAGAATTTATAGAAAACAAGCAACAAGTCATGATGTATCGCAAATTTTGCCACATATTAAACCAATACCATACAAGAAATACACTCAAATACCCGGAGGTATTATGAAGCACTTCTTACCGTCATCTATCATGCTTACTCCTTTTCTTGTTAAATACTATGATAAAGAGCCAGAAGAAAATGAAATTTCAGAAGCAGAACCTACACACAGTCTAACCCAGCCTGAACTTGAAATAATCCTTTCTAACGAAGATGAACCAAGACGATAATGTGTATTTTTCGCCACATTATTCATCAATATCCCTGCATATCTACCAAAATTCAGCTTTTCGATGTTGATAATAAACACACAATAAAACCATAAAAACGATTGCTATATGAGCCCTATCACACCACATAATTACAAAGTGGTAGTTCGGGCTCAAACTTATCTCAGATCAAAAGACTCCCTTCTGATTACCGACAACATAAAAGAAACCAAAAATCATAATTAACGGAGTTTTCCAATGTCTAGTGCATTCTACATCCCTACAATCAACTTCATGGGCACAGGCTGTTTGAAAGATGCTGCTGATAGTATTCAGTCTCAAGGCTTTAAAAAAGGGCTTATTGTTACCGATAAAATCCTGAACCAAATTGGTGTGGTAAAGCAGGTCCAAGATCTTCTTAACCAACGTGGTGTTGAAGCTGTTGTCTTCGATGGCACTCAACCAAACCCTACCATCACCAACGTTAATGATGGCCTTGAACTGCTTACAGACAATGATTGTGATTTTGTTGTGTCTCTTGGTGGTGGCTCTCCGCATGACTGCGCAAAAGGTATCGCACTGGTTGCTTCTAACGGTGGCAAGATTGCTGATTACGAAGGCGTTGATCAGTCTGAAAAGCCAATGATGCCGTTGATTGCGATTAATACCACGGCAGGAACAGCGTCTGAGATGACCCGCTTTTGCATCATTACCGATGAAGCTCGTCACATTAAAATGGCTATCGTTGATAAACACACAACACCGCTTATCTCCGTAAACGATCCTGAGTTGATGCTTGCTAAACCTGCATCATTAACTGCTGCAACCGGTATGGATGCGTTAACACACGCAATCGAAGCTTACGTTTCTATCGCAGCAACACCAATTACAGATGCAGTAGCAATTAAAGCGATTGAACTTGTACAAGCACACCTGAGAACAGCCGTAGCACATGGCGACGATATTGAAGCTCGTGAACAAATGGCTTATGCGCAATTCATGGCAGGTATGGCTTTCAACAATGCTTCTCTTGGTTATGTTCACGCGATGGCGCACCAACTAGGTGGTTTCTACGACCTTCCACACGACGTATGCAACGCTATCTTGCTTCCACACGTTCAACGCTACAACGCGCAGGTTTGCCCTGAGCGTCTACGTGACGTTGCAAAAGCAATGGGTGCGAATATTGAAGGCATGACACCAGAGCAAGGTGCAGAAGCAGCGATCAACGCGATTGTTCAACTAGCAAACGACGTAAATATCCCAACAGGTATCGCAAAACTAGGTGCGAAGCTTGAAGACATCCCTACACTTTCTGACAACGCACTGAAAGATGCTTGTGGTTTCACTAATCCTAAACAAGCAACCCACGAAGAGATTTCAGCAATCTTCGAAGCGGCAATGTAATCTAGATACTAAGACATTTTGACCTTGCTCGGTCAAATATTGTTCTAGAAACAGATCAATGTAAACACAAACGGACTCACCTTCTGAGTCCGTTTTCATTTGTCGGCCTCTACCTCAAAAGTCACGATAAACCACTAAAAAGTCGCATTGTTGTAATCGCTTGGTTATAGTTAAACTATTGATATATAGAATAACAAACAGGTTCCATTGAGTCGTTGGATAGTTAGCACCTCATTATTAGCTTCACTCATGTCCTACTCTGTTAAAGCGGAGGAACAGAATGAGTGTCACAGCCAGCCATTAGAAGACGCTCCTTTAGAAAAAGCCTACCACTTCCTAAACAGTAAATTTTGTCAACCCGCCCTGTGGTTCGATAGCTTCTTTGTTGATGACCGTATTACAGAAGATGCTAGAGCTGGCACGTCCGTCCGTTGGTACAACGATTTCATCTACTCTGAAGGTGGTGACGTGGGCTACTCAACAAAACTCAATGCGCGTTTACATCTTCCTTTTGTCAGTAAGCGGTTGAAGTTGATCTATGAATCAGTCAGCGATGAAGAGTTCTTTGATTTCTTCCCTAACGACTCAGAAGAATTAGAAAGTGCATTAGGTTTACGCTACGATGCCTATGCCAAGGGTTACAGTAGTTTCAATATCAAAGCAACACTGCGCCCACGAATCGAAGCTCGCTATCGTTTTACCTACCCTTTGACTACAGATGCCGTAGTTAGGCTGACTCAACGTGTTTATCAAGATAAGCAAGAGACAGGAGAGATCACCGATATCGATTTTGATCTTTCACTAAGTGATGATTTCTTAGCTAGATGGTCGAACTTTGCGGGTTATAACGATGATTTAAAAGGATGGGAATATGGTACGGGCTTGACGTTATACCACTACCTTTCTCAAGATCAAGCTCTCCAATATAGCGCGACTATCAAGGCAACCAACGAACCTTACAACCACTATGAATATTCACAAGTGTCGGTGACTTATCGGCAAAACGTTTGGAAAGAGTGGTTATTCTATGAACTAACCCCTCGCTACCAATGGGAAAGAGAGCCTTATGATAAGCACATTGAAGAAGCCAATTTCACACTTAGGTTAGAGGTTCTATTCAACAACGTTTAGAACTTGGTTTTCTTTTTAAGCAACGAACCAGAGATAAAAAAAGCACATCATGCGATGTGCTTTTTCAGTTCAATCAAGATGATACTGTAATCTTAACCTTTGTAGTTTCTTACTCGCGCCGCTTCTGCTTCACGCTTGTCGACAACCGTTTTACCAATTGGCGCCAAAGAGATAACCGCTAACTTAAGGTGCTGAATCGCAAACGGAATACCTATAATAGTAATGAAACACGCCACGGCTGACATGATGTGACCTATTGCTAACCAGATACCTGCAAATAAGAACCAAATAATATTACCTATCACACCTAGCGGACTAGTACCGATATCCATTTCATTGGTTAGTTCATCACGCGAAATCGCTTCCTGACCGAATGGGAAGAATGAGAAGTTACCCATAACAAAACACGCTCGCCCCCATGGGATACCAACAATAGTGAGAAATGCGAGCAGTCCGAAGAACCACCAAGCTAACCCCATAAATACGCCACCGAACAGAAACCAAATAATGTTTCCTATTGTTTTCATTCTGTATTCTCCAAATTTTTGAACGTTATTTGTTTTATATGCCGAGTAAGGCAGTGCTTGTTCTATTAGGTTCATTATTGTTGAACCTTTATGAACCGCTTATGAATCACTTACATTTTATGTGATTGATACACACCACGGTTCTCTAAATCCACATAGGGCTCAACCCATTTATTTGATACCATGCACTTAGATTTTTAGTACCACGAAGCTAGACAGCTACAAATACTACTACTGTAACTACAACTAATTGAAGGCCGAATTTATGAACAACCCTGAGCAACCTAAAAAGAAAATGAAGAACTGGGTGCCAATTGTCTTCTTCGGGCTTCTCAGCACGGTTCCAGTGTTCATGTTCTTGGTCGACGTGTACATCAACCAGTATATGTAACAGAGCTGGACATCCTAGCTATATAAATGGATACAAGAACTCTTTCCTGTATCCATTTCAGTTCCAATTAGATCAGTTCTTCTTCAGTCAGCTCTTCTGTAGTCAACTCAACTCTTCCGTGATCAAATCAGCTCTTCGCTAATAAAATCTAGAATGTCTATCAGCTCATGATCAGGCAAATTTAGTAAGTTATCCCCTACATACCATTCAATCTTACATTGGTTTGGCAACTCACTGATCGCTGGGCTTCCTATCCAAATCTTGTGTTTCTTCGCTATGTTATCTCTCACAATAATGCCGTCTTCGTAGTTCACAGGTAAATAAAGGTGAAGCATATTGACCTGCGGTTGCTGCGGATTAACGGTGAACTGAGGGTAATCTTGTAATATTTGATAAACCTGTTTGGTGCGTTCATACAGAGCTGGCATCAGTTCTAATCGCTCATCAAACTGCATCGCAGCAGATACCACATAAGGCGTTCGGTGATACACGTTACCACCTTGGCGCTTCATCCACGCCGATGCCTTCGCTACAAAAGCTTTATCGCCTAACAGTAGCGAACCACCAAGGCCATTGAGACCTTTATACAGCGAGACATAGGCGCTATCGAACCCCTTAGCAATCTCGCGGTATGGCTTTTGGTAATACGCGCCACACTCCCACAAGCGGGCACCATCCATATGAAGGTGAATCGATTGCTCTTTGCAGTACTGTTTAATCGCCTCAAGCTCTTCCCATTCGGGTAACTGCCCACCAATTTCTCGCATCGGCAGTTCATATAATGCGGCTGCGATTTCATCAGGCCATGCCTTTAAGTCATCGACATTCCAAGTGCGGAATACGTTACCGACAGGAAGAACACTAAAACGATTTTGAAGCTGATACCCTTGGCGTTCATGGCGCATAATATGACTCGATTCATGCATCGCCACTACTGGGTTTCTTCTCTCTTGGCACGCAATTTCTAGTGCAGTCGGTTGATTCATGGTGCCCGTAATAACAAACACAGCCGCTTCATAACCGAGCAGATCTGCCACTTTCTTTTCAAAACTCTCAATAAACTCGCCATCACCGTAGCTATCGTGAGTAACATTATTTGTTTCACACCAGTGAGCCATCTGAGCGAATGTTTGTGCCGGAGTTGGTTCTAAGTGACCAGAAAGCAAAAAATCACATTGTTGACGCAGATCTGTACTCATACTCTTTCCTTTATTCGTTATCATTGTATGAAAAGTTGTCGAATGGTTTCGTTCTAACGTTAAGGTGACATAAAGTAAAAATGTTAGCTTTTATTATTAACGAATATTTAGTTTTACAAGCTCATATCCTTTCGAAGTATTGAATTGTATAAACAATACAGTGCCTTAAAACAAGGTAAACTATACGAAATGAGATAATGAAAAAACAATCACTATTAGCTAATTCGTTGTTCTTCAAGCATTCTTCTATTATTGTATATCTATAATCCCAATAGGTATTATTCGTTTATATACAAAGAGGGCTATATGTCGAAAAATCGAGTTTTAGTGCTATTCGCACACCCTTCTCAACATCGTTCTGAAGCAAACAAACCGTTATTTGAGCAAGCAAAACGCGTTGACGGTGTCACGTGCGTCGACCTCTATGCCGAATATCCAACGTTCAAGATCAGCATCGATCGTGAGCAAAAACGCCTATTGGACCATGACATCATCATTTTTCAGTTCCCCTTATATTGGTACTCCACACCGGCAATTCTCAAAGAGTGGCAAGATCTCGTTCTAGAGTATGGCTTCGCCTATGGAACCGATGGCAACGAGTTACAAGGTAAGAGCTTACTGTGTTGCATCACTGCTGGCGGTAAAAAGGATGCTTACCAAAGTGATGGCTACAACCACTTCACTATTCGAGAACTGCTTCACCCAATTGAACAAACCGCGTCTTTATGTGGGATGAACTATCTTGCGCCTTTTGCGCTTTTTGGATCTCGTACCGCTTTAGAAGAAAACCGTATTCAACAACATGTCGATAGCTACAGAACGCTTTTAAAGGCCTTGGTTGCAGGTGATATCAACATCAAAAGAGCCAACAAGGCAGAAAAGTTGAACCATATTGTGGAAGAATTGATGGCAGAGGTTAAATAATGACGGGATACTTTCTACAAGCATTTATCTATTTAATTGCAGCCGTGATTGCGGTCCCTATTGCCAAAAGACTTGGACTTGGATCAGTTCTCGGCTACTTAATCGCTGGCGTTGTGATTGGTCCCATCATTGGATTGGTTGGCGAAGAGACAACAACCATCCAGCACTTTGCCGAGTTCGGTGTAGTGATGATGCTGTTCTTAGTCGGGCTTGAACTTGAACCTAAGATGCTATGGGCGATGAGAAACCGATTGATGGGGCTTGGTGGCCTTCAAGTTGGTGGTACGACCGCTATCGTGATGGGAATTGCACAGTTCTTTGGTCAACCTTGGACGATTGCTTTAACTATCGGTTTGATCTTTGCGCTTTCATCGACAGCCATTGTTCTACAAACGTTCAATGAGAAAGGCCTGTCTAAAACGGAAGGCGGTAAAAACGCTTTCTCGGTACTTTTGTTCCAAGATATTGCCGTTATCCCAATGCTGGCGTTCATCCCTTTGTTGGCTCTTCCTGAATTGGTTGCTTTGGCAGAAAGTGCCGCCCAAACCGCTGCACACCATGATGAACTCAGTTTAGTTGCAGGTTTGCCAAGTTGGGCATACGGACTTGTTATTACGGCTTCAATTGCGATTGTGGTCGTCGGTGGACATTATCTAAGTCGGCCACTGTTTCGTTTTGTTGCGAGCTCTGGCTTACGCGAGATCTTCACTGCAACTGCACTGATGTTGGTGATTGGTATTGCCGCGCTAATGAGCCTTGTTGGTTTGTCGCCTGCCCTAGGTACTTTCTTAGCAGGTGTGGTACTTGCCAACAGTGAGTTCAGGCACGAACTGGAATCTAACATCGACCCGTTTAAAGGGTTATTGCTTGGATTGTTCTTTATCACGGTAGGCGCAGGTATCAACTTTGGCGTTCTATTTAACGATTTCGCACTCATCATTGGCTTAACTCTTGGCGTGATGGCGCTGAAAGCCTTGGTGTTGTTTACACTGGCTTTAATCTTCAGAATCAAAAACAGCGACCGCTGGCTATTTACATTGAGCTTGGCTCAAGCGGGGGAATTTGGTTTTGTACTACTCAGCTTCTCAGCACAGAACCATGTATTACCTGCGGATATTGTTCAAACACTATCACTGGTTGTTGCCCTCTCTATGTTCTTAACTCCTGGTCTGTTCATTCTGTTTGATAAAGTCATTCTGCCCCGTTACGAGCAAAAATCGAACGATCGAGAAGAAGACAAAATAGAAGAGAAAGGTACCGTTATCATTGCAGGCATCGGCCGATTTGGTCAGATAGTAAACCGCTTGTTGGTATCAAATGACGTCAATACCGTAGTATTGGATCATCAAGCAAACCAAGTGGACTTATTACGCTCCATCAATATTAAATCTTACTTTGGTGATGCTACTCGTCACGACTTGTTGCATACCGCGGGTATCGAAGAAGCCGCGATGCTTGTTGTTGCTATCGATAATCAAGATTCTAGCGTCGAATTAGTGAAGTACGTAAAACACACGTATCCAAAAGTTAAAATCTTGGCGCGTGCATTTGACCGTGGTCATAGCTATCGCTTAAGAGAAGCCGGCGCCGATTTTGTGGAATCAGAAACGTACCATTCAGCACTTGAGATGGGCGCACAAGCCTTGCGTTCTCTTGGGCATCATCCATTTTTTGTTGAACAGCAAAAATCAACGTATCAACGTGTCGAAAGTCGTAAATCTGAAAAGCTTTATCAAGCTTGGTCTGAAGCCGAAGAAAATCCACGCTACGACAATAACTACCGACAGATCTTCATTCACCTGGAAGAAGCGATGAAAGAAGACATGAAAAAAGACCGTTCAGACAAGCATTCTCGCTCCGAACGTGGCTGGACACCACCGCCAAAAGGTTATGCAGACGGCTTTGAGGAAGAGGAGTCCTAAGCAAGTTCTAGCTAACCATTCTCTATACCAATTCAGAAAGCGGCTCTCATGCCGCTTTTTCTTTGCCCATACCTTTACCTACAGCTCGAACAGGGCACCGGCTAACTAGGTAGAGCGTGCTAAACTCGGCGATCTTTAGGATTTATGTGATCTACCCATTATTTTTAATTTCTCATCGCTCTGTAAAAATGAATTCAATTTTTACATTGTTGAAACATTCCTCGACATATAAACCATACAAGTCGAATGGCTGTACTTGGTTACGCACTCGGTACATACGGCGCTTACATCTGTGGCCTAATCATGCAGGCTGCTGCATTGGGTTAACAACTCATTGCTGTAAAAAATGGGCAACTGAACCTTGATCATATCGCCCATTTTCTTGAGTTCCGAGATGTAAAAAAGGCGACAGTAAAAACTGTCGCCTTTCTAATATCTTGTTACTCAGCTAAAGCTTATTCCCAATCAAGAATTACTTTACCTGACATACCAGAGCGCATCATGTCGAAGCCTTTCTGGAAGTCGTCCACTTTGTAGTGGTGAGTAATGATTGGTGTTAGATCTAGGCCTGACTGGATTAGTGACGCCATCTTGTACCAAGTTTCGAACATTTCACGACCGTAGATACCTTTGATAACCAAGCCTTTAAAGATTACTTGGTTCCAGTCTACTGCCATGTCTGATGGTGGAATACCTAGTAGAGAGATCTTACCGCCATGGTTCATGTTAGTCAGCATACTGTTGAACGCAGATGGGTTACCAGACATTTCTAGGCCTACATCGAAGCCTTCAGTCATGCCAAGATCAGCCATTACGTCTTCAAGCTTCTCTTCCATCACGTTTACTGCGCGAGTTACACCCATTTTTTTAGCGAGATCTAGGCGGTATTCGTTTACATCAGTGATAACAACGTGACGAGCACCAACGTGCTTAGCAACAGCTGCAGCCATGATACCGATTGGGCCAGCACCCGTAATTAGCACATCTTCGCCTACTAGGTCGAAAGAAAGCGCTGTGTGAACTGCATTACCAAACGGGTCGAAGATTGATGCTAGGTCGTCAGAGATTCCTGCAGGGATCTTAAATGCGTTGAACGCAGGGATCACAAGGAACTCAGAGAACGCACCTGTGCGGTTTACACCAACACCTGTTGTGTTACGACAAAGGTGAGTACGGCCACCACGACAGTTACGACAGTGACCACATGTGATGTGACCTTCGCCAGATACACGGTCGCCGATTTCAAAACCACGAACTTCTTGGCCAATACCAACAACTTCACCCACGTATTCGTGACCTACTACCATAGGTACTGGGATTGTATTTTGTGACCACTCATCCCAGTTATAGATATGTACATCAGTACCACAAATTGCAGTTTTCTTAATGCGGATAAGAAGATCATTATGACCCATTTCAGGTTTTTCAACCTCGGTCATCCAGATGCCTTCTTCAGGCTTAAGCTTAGAAAGTGCTTTAATTTTCATAATGTTATCCAGTTCATCTCGCCTAACTGTAAGGCGAGAATCAAAAATCTATATGTTCTATTGGGTGTTGCTCTATCTAATTAAAGGATGCTCGTGGCACCCCTTTAAAATTAGATGATACCCATGTCTTTACCAACTTGGATGAACGCATCGATTGCGCGGTCTAGTTGCTCACGAGAGTGTGCAGCAGACATTTGCGTACGGATACGAGCTTGACCTTTTGGTACGACAGGAAAAGAGAAACCGACAACGTAGATGCCTTTCTCTAGAGCGCGCTCTGCGAATTCAGCCGCTACTTTTGCATCACCAAGCATGATTGGGATGATAGCGTGGTCAGCACCACCCATTGTGAAACCAGCGTCTTCCATGCGAGTACGGAAGTGAGCAGAATTTTCCCATAGTTGAGTACGCAGGTCGCCAGATTCCGCAAGAAGATCTAGAACGCGGATAGACGCCGATACGATTGCAGGTGCAACAGAGTTAGAGAACAGGTATGGACGAGAACGCTGACGTAACCAGTCGATTACTTCTTTCTTACCAGCAGTGTAACCGCCTGAAGCGCCACCCATTGCTTTACCAAGCGTACCAGTGATGATGTCGATACGGTCAACAACGTTGTGGAACTCGTGAGTACCTGCGCCGTTTTCACCCATGAAACCTACTGCGTGAGAATCATCAACCATTACTAGTGCACCGTACTTGTCTGCAAGGTCACAAATAGCAGGAAGGTTAGCCACTACACCGTCCATAGAGAATACGCCGTCAGTTACGATAAGCGTGTGACGAGCGCCCGCTTCTTTAGCTGCGATAAGTTGTTGCTCTAGCTCTTCCATGTTGTTGTTTGCGTAGCGGAAGCGCATTGCTTTACACAGACGAACACCATCGATGATAGATGCGTGGTTTAGAGCATCAGAAATGATTGCGTCTTCTTTGCCTAGAATCGTTTCGAATAGGCCAGCGTTCGCATCAAAACAAGATGTGTAAAGAATAGTGTCTTCTTTACCTAGGAACGTAGATAGCTTTTGCTCTAGTTCTTTGTGAGAATCTTGAGTACCACAGATGAAACGTACTGAAGCCATACCAAAACCGTGCTGATCCATACCATCTTTAGCAGCTTCGATAAGAGCTGGGTGGTTAGCAAGGCCTAAGTAGTTGTTTGCACAGAAGTTTAGTACTTCTTCACCTGTCGAGATGGAAACCGCTGCTTTTTGAGCAGAAGTGATAATGCGCTCAGACTTGTAAAGACCTTCTTCTTTAACTTCTTCGATTTGGTTTTGAATCTGTTGGTAAAATGCAGAAGACATTGTTCTATTCCTTCCTAGTTATTATTCAGCAGCATCGCGCGCCGCATTATGTAGGGAATGTAAACGATTTCAATTCGATCATTTACACTGTAAAACTTATACCTCTATTCTAGTTGAACATGCCCTTTTCGATTATCCCTCCAGTTGGAAAAACATTAATGAATCACAGGCACTAATAATGATTCATCCCAGTGATACAGAGCACATTAACACCTCAATGTTGTTCTTTTTAACGCCAAGCTCCCATCAATTACCGTCTAATTTTGCTTTCATATCGAATATCAATTTTTCATCTCAGTACGATATAGTGATGATTCTCCGTTTACCTCAGAATGTATAGCCTCTGTGACGCTATACAGATGAGATGGAAACACATAAAACGATCAGGCCGATCAGACTACGTAATTAATGCAATTAATGAAATTGATTCACAAATAACAAGTAATCACTCACAATTGCCATAGCGCTCACGTTGAAACTTGTTTAATTGGATACTTATGATCAACCCAAAACTGATTGCCCTACTCCCAGATCTCGCATCCTTCATTTTGGTGGTAAACGAAGGAAGTTTTACCGCTGCTGCAAAACAGCTGGGCGTGACGCCTTCAGCACTCAGTAAGTTGATTACTCGCTTGGAAAAGGCCTTATCAGTAAAGCTGTTTGAACGAACAACTCGTACCCTAATCATCACTCAAGCTGGGCAACTGGTTTACGATCAAAGTGTCGTTATGATAAATGCCGCCCAACAGGCTGTTGAACTGTCGACGTCCGATCATACAGATCCTGCAGGCTCAATAACGGTAGCAGCGCCGGAAGCCTTCTTGAATTCGGTATTACAACCCTTTGTCGTTCCTTTCTTAAATCAATATCCTGAGATTCAACTTAAGTTAAGAGCCGCTGATGGCGACATCGATATCTTACGTCAAGGTATCGACATCGCGTTTCGTCTTACCGATAAACCCGACGAGAGCCTGGTTTTGAAGGAGTTAGGGAAAACTAACCTCGTACTGTGTGCGAGCCCTGACTACCTTGAAGCGAAAGGAACTCCTTACCACCCGACAGAGCTTTCAGAGCACGATTGTTTGTATCTTGCCGAAACAGACAAAGACCACATTTGGGACTTTCTTAAAGATGATGAATTTCACACAGTACCCGTCAGTGGGCGTTACGCTGTAAACCACTCACAGATGCGACTTAAAGGCGTTAAAGAAGGACTTGGTGTAGGTATTTTCCATGATTTTGTAATCCAAGATGCGCTGACTGAAGGTTCTGTTGTGCAAGTGCTAGAAGATTGGACCATCAAGAGTAACTACCATGGCGCAATCGCGATGCAGTTTGCTCAAACCAAATACATGCCTGCTCGATTGCGTGTATTCATCGATTACGCAATGGAACACTTGAGCGATAAGCTGGCCGGAGAAATAAACTAATGCTGAAAGGAATACACCACGCCGCCATTATTTGCTCAGACTACGAAGTCTCTAAACGCTTTTATACGGAAGTTTTAAAGCTTGAAGTGATTGCAGAGAATTATCGTGAAGCGCGCCAGTCGTACAAGCTTGACTTAGCTCTGCCTAATGGCGCTCAAATAGAATTATTCAGCTTCCCCGACGCACCTGAAAGACCAAGCTTTCCAGAAGCTCAAGGGCTGAGACATTTGGCTTTTTGTGTTGATGACGTTCAACATGCCAAAAGCTATTTGGAAGAACAAGGCATTGAAGTCGAACCGATTCAAGTTGATGAGTTTACGGGGAGATCATTTACGTTTTTCGCCGACCCAGACGGCCTGCCGCTAGAGCTGTATCAGATCTAAAGCTTTATCAAATCTAGAGCTGTATCAAGTCTAAAGTCTTCCTCACAAAGGAATCACCCATCTGATTAATAAAACGGACTTTCTCAAGTCGAGAAAGTCCGTTTACGTCTCAATTAACTCAATGCCGTCTTGAATTTCTCAACTCGCGAAACCAACAACCAATCCAGTAGCATTGCCGTCACAATGGTGGCACCTGCGAGTGGAAACAGTACTGAAATAACCACCACGGTCGCTAAGCCCACTTTCCAAAGTCCAACATCGCCAAACTTCGGTGGCGTTCCCAACTTTCTCTGGCCTGAAGGTCTGCGCATCCACCACATTACTCCACCAGTCACTGACACCAAAATGAATGCCAGACAGAACAACGCGTTTAGAAGCTTGTTGATGATACTGATATCACCTTGGTGCAGAGAAATACCCACGGCTAAGGTTTTGGCGAATAAATTGTAATCTTGCCACGTCACCTCTCCTAGGATGCGCCCTGAATATTGGTCGAGGTGAGTCGTGCGATCTTGGGTTGGATCGATAATGTCACCGCCCATGGTATTCGCAGCCACGGTGTAAACACCCGTTTCTGAGCGCGGGAAATTGACTTTATATTGCGTAAAACCAAGAGATTGAGCTTTTGCTATCACATCATCAATCGAGAAATTACTCGCAGATAATACATGCTGAGAATGATCCTCACCCATCTTAGAATGATCATGAGCTTCAAACGCTTCTTCTACTTGGTGGACGTGTTCTGCTGGCTTATCTTGAGACAAAGGCAGTGGCGTTTGCTCTAGGTTCCAAGGCATTTCCTCCTCAGACCCGTGATTTAAAGAAGCATGCGTTTCGTTAGACAGAGGAATGTCGTCCCACATTTGAGCAGGAAAAGTACTCCATGCTTGCACTAGCTTACCGCCCCAAAAACCTGTCCATGACAATCCCGAAAGAATAAATAACAGAAGAATGAATGACAGTGTTCCACCGATGTTCGCATGCAGATCACGCATTAAAATACGCGTTCCTGAAGCAAATCTCAACTTAAGAAAACCGGCACGGCTTGCGTTATCTCTTGGTAACCATAGGTAAATACCACTGATAAGAAGCAGAATCGATAAGCTTATTGCGACTTCAATTAGGTAATCACCCCAATCACCAATCAACAAAGTGCCGTGAATGTCATTCGCCAGTTGGTACAGGCTATCGCTGCGCGGGATTTCTCCTACCACTTCACCAGTGTATTGATTCACCGTGGCGAAAACGGAAGTGCCATCTTCAAGCGATACAGAAAATCGGTTCGCAAGATCAGGGACTTTACTCGGAACAAACTGTGTCACCGTACCTTGTGGGTATTGATGCTGTACGGCAGCTAATTGTTGCGACACCTTGATCGGTTCGCCCGATGCAACAATTTCAATCGCGTCTTGATGGAAAGCGAGTTCAATTTCATCATCAAACAACATCACCAAACCAGTAATACTCAACATCAACATGAATGGGATAACGAATAGCCCGGCATAGAAGTGCCAGCGCCAAGTGAGGAAGTAGAGAGTTTTATTGCGGTCTTTGTTTTTTATATTGGTTCTCGAACCGGTTGTTACACTGCTTGTAGACTGCGAAGTCGCTTGTGCTTTCGCAGAGCTTTGAGATTCATTTCTCAACATTATTATTTCCTTTGACACATGCAAACATACCTTCTGAAAAATCAGAAAGTAATCTGAGCATGTTTAACTTTACTTAATACTTTATTTTTTAATTATTTTAGTGGGTTAGGTTTAAGAAATATCAAAGGGAGGGCCGCGCGGGGCTTGCCTCGTATAGCGTTCGCTTAGAGCCAAAAAAGCGTAGCTGTCAGAGACAATAGAACTCAGTCGAGTTGTCAGTAGTGTAGTTGGAAGTTCATCTTGGTGAAACGTGGAAAAATGGCTAAACGGACACGGTTTACCTTTATGTGTGTTTGGTTCACCTTCTTCAATTTGAACCAGTTCAAAGCCATTAACCGTACATAACGACGCCCATACTCCCGCACTATTACCATGAGCATTGATAACAGGCATTAATGTTACCAATGCCCAGCTTAGTGCTGTTGCAAGTAACATAGAGAAGTTGAACGAGGTTCGGCGCATCATTCCAAATTTTTATAAATTTCCCTTATTATGAGGCACTTGGAATATAGGTACACGTAAAGATTAACATCAGGTTAAAAAATTGAAGCTAACGCACACTCTTTTTCGTTATAAACCGGTTACAGCATCAGAGCTAAGAAAGTATTGCGTATTTCTTTGCAGTAAGCCTTCGGGAAAATAGGCAATAAAAAACGCCGCCTTACTTCGTCCTCTCAAGAAGGAGATGTAAGTCGGCGCTATATACGTTACTTGTTTTAGTCTTGGTTTGTTTAACCGAAGATCTTGCTCCAAATACTCGGATTACGCTTCTCGTGATACTCTTCACGAAGGCCGTCAATAGTACGAAGTTCTTGCTGTGCAGATTCAAAGTCACCTTGGTCTAGCTTCTGCTCAATGCTATCAATTGATACACTAATTTTTTTGAAGCCTTCCATGAAGTGTTCTTCTTTTTCAATTGGGTAAACACCCGTTTTCAGCTCAGCAACTAACGTGTCGATACGTACTATAGGCTTTTGCATCTCTTCGATGCTTTGAGCTTCAGCCGCTTGTTTGAATGCAAGCTTCATTTCTTGCATATTTTTCTTAAGATCGACATTAGCAAATGCGTTGCCAGACAATAACGCAGCAGCGATTAAGCCAGATAAAAGGATTGAGCGAGTTTTCATTGTTTCTCCAGATGAAGCGATGTCTTTGAAGATAGCGCCATCGTTGTTGAGGCACTTCGACTTTATTATTTTCGGCTAGTGTATACAAAAATCCATCGAGCACAAAAATTGATTGTGTCGAAATGCAAACTAGCTAGCTAATTACTGACAAGTACCAGGCAAACCATCATTCAAATACCGAAAACTCGGCAATCGATTGACGACCACGCAATGCCAAAAAAGCTAAGAATTGCTGTGGTGAATGGGTAATAACCTTGCTCGAATCCACGCCCACCTCATCAAGTAGTGAAGACACGAGATCCAACCCGCCCACATCTATGCAGAAATGCGCATCGCTACCTGTCGTAATAAACGCACCTTTCGCTTTAGCAATTCTTGCGATCTCGTAACAACGATCAACACTGCCAACGCGACTATTGCCTTTAAGCGTGGTGTTATTAATTTCGATTGCGACATTATGTTCCGCCGCACATTGAATCACAGCTTCAAAATCGAAATCAAAATTTGGGTTTCCTAAATGACCAAGTGCATCAATTCGGCCGCCTTTAATCACATTCAACAATGCTTCTGTATGGGTAGTGACATCCGAGGGGCGAAATACTGGCTCATGAAAACTCGCGATCACCCAATCCAAGTTCTTATCCACACTCGGATGAATATCGATTTCACCCTGTGTGTTCATGATGTTTGACTCGACACCTCGAATAATAGCGACATCTTCAATAAAACGAGGGAGCACACGCTGGTTGCTGAAAAACCAATAGTGTGGCGCGCCTGGCATTGACTCTGAATGATCGGTAGTACAAAACATGGTTAATCCGTTTTGCTTTGCCGATTTTGCGTTTTCGATCAGCGTGCTGTATGCATGACCACTGGCGTATGTGTGGGTGTGAGTATCTACTTTGAGTTCCATGAATCAATGCCCTTTTAGCTCGGTCTTTAAACGTTTCTCAGAAAAAACACTCCTGTACCTTCTTCTGAAAATAAGTGCCTCGTGGCAACAATTTGACCAGTTTATCAGTTGAAAGTGACAATTAGCATCTAAACATCAAGGTTTATTATCACTTCATTTACGCGTCACCATAAAGCTTCGTTAGTAAAGCCTTGTTTAACGATTAGATTTATCCATCCCGCATCGAAAAAACGCAGAACCTTGGCTCAAGAACCTGTTTGATTTCGCAAATTACACCAATTTTTTGCAACCTACCCAAGTTCGTCAATACTTAAACCAGTTAACAAACCGGAGTGTTAGATGAAACGCAGACGATACCCGCTGAGTATCCACATCACGAGCCTTTTCTTAATTTTGACGACGCTGGTCGGTACCGTTTTGATATCGATAAGCTATCGCCATTCTCAAGATTTGTTATTGGGTACCGTTCGCGAAGTAAGTAACGAACATCGCGATAAGCTGGAATCGATATTTAAACAAGCCATTGCGCCTGTTGTTACCACTTTAAATGTGATGGCGGTAAGCCCGTTTGTGGATCATCAAAACGCTTCAATTGAAAAAGAGTCTTGGTTGGCGTCAGTCGATATTATCTTCAAACAGAATAACAATTTAATGGCTTTGTTTTATGGCTCTGATGATGGTGAATTCAGAATTTTTCGCCCTTTGACGTCTATTAAACAAAGAGCTGAAAACAATGCGCCATCCAAGGCTACCATGATGGTCAGCACAACCAATCTAGACGGCGAAAACGTGATTAATTTTCTAGATGGTGCACACCAAGTGATCAGCACAGTACAAGCTGAGAGCAAATTTAACCCCACGACTCGACCTTGGTTTCGCAACGCAAAGCCCGATGGTTCAATACAACTTTCTGAACCCTATCAGTTCTATTTCCTTCAAACCCATGGTATTACACTCTCTAGACGTTCTGCAGACGGCAAGCATGTGGTTGGTGCCGATTTCACGCTAAAATCTCTCTCTTCTCAAATCAGTAAGCTGGCCTACTCTCCGCAAACACGATTAGCTCTATTCGACCAACACTTTAACCTTCTTGGCGAGCATCAACTTGATCTATCAATACCTAACCTAGCCCCTCCAACCAATCAGGAAGCAAAACTAGGTGGTCACCCTGTAGGAAAACTATCGGGTAGCGAACAAGATCCAAGCTTTTTTAGTATACCTAAACGTGAGCAGATGGCAGCTCTGAAAGCATCCGTATTAGGGCCCCTTATCTCAGATGAAGAGAAGTTTAATCTCAACCTAAAAAACGTGGAGTACAATTTAAATACTTGGGCATTAACGTTAACACCTGTCGAACTCACTCAACATGTCACACTATATTTGGCAGAAGCGACACCACACAATGATCTACTGGCTGACCTCATCTCTATGCGTGATAAGCAAGTGGCTGTTGCAATTGGTATGTTGTTTATCTGTTTCGGCATCGTATGGTTTGTGGCGAATCGCTTATCTCAACCACTCAATACACTCATGCAACTCACAGACAACATTGCGCGATTTGACTTCAGACGAACCCACTATCCAAAAAGCATGATTCAAGAGGTAGCAAACCTTACACACTCTATTGAACTCATGGAGCACACTCTTCATGACTTGATCACCCTACTTCGAGATACAGCGGGTAATCAGGAATTTTCGATACTCGCTAAGAACATTGCTCATCAAAGCTATTTAATTACCAAAGCTGAAACCATCGTGCTTTTCACTCAATCAGAAGAAAAAGATGTGTTTGATACGGCTGCTAATCTCGCCATTATTCCTTTTAAAGCGGACATCAATGACTTCATCAAGCATACCCCTTGGTTACTATGCCAACTTAAAGCAGGCGAAACCATCCATCTAAACCGCGAAGACAACGTTCTTAATTATTATCAAGACTCGATCTTCAATTCAGACCTGTATCTGTTTCCACTATTGAACCGCGAAAAACTGTTGGTCGGCATTGTTGCCATTGGTTATGAAAGACCGATCACTAAGATGCAGGCCGACAAGCATGCCTTTTTAAGAGAACTGCTCAGCTTTGCTGAAATAGCTAAAGACAATATCGACCAAATGCAACAACAAAAAAACATGCTCAATGCTTTCATCGAGCTGATTGCATCGGCAATTGATACCAAATCACCTTACACCGGTGGCCATTGCCAAAGAGTCCCAGAACTCACTAAATGGCTAACCCAAGCCACGATTGATGATGACCGTTATTACCCGCAATTTTCATTAGATAGTAAGCAGTGGGAAGAGTTGATGCTCGCTGCATGGCTTCACGATTGCGGTAAAGTCACCACGCCGGAATATGTGGTAGACAAAGCAACAAAACTCGAGACGATTTATGACCGAATCCACGAAGTTCGCATGCGTTTTGAGCTGTTAAAACAACAAGCGGAAACCGACTATTGGAAAGCCATAGCTAACGGGGCGCTTCAAGAAGATCAACTTAAAGTACTCGAACAAAACTTGTCAGAATTAGATGAAGAATTTGCCTTCGTTGCTGATTGCAACCTGGGCAGTGAATCAATGACGGAAGAGCAGCTTGCACGCTTAGATCAAATAGCAAAACGTACATGGAAGCGCACATTAGACGATCAATTAGGGTTATCTTGGTCTGAAAAAGAGAGATTTAACACTCAACAGAACATCACAGAACCAAACGAGAAGCCATCAAATAGCAAAGAGCCTATTTTACCTGTGATGGAGCCGTTACTTGCTGATAAGCCAGAACATAAAATACAGTGGGATAATGGCTTTAACCCTGCAGATATGTGGCAAGAAGAGTTCGTTCTTAAACCTGGAGAAGTAAAATATAATCAAGGTGAACTGCATAATTTGAAAGTACGTCGTGGCACCTTAAACGACGAAGAACGTTTCATGATCAACGACCATATCATTCAGACTTTCACCATGCTCAATAAGCTCCCTTATCCGTCTTATCTCAAAAACATTCCAGACATCGCGAGCGGACACCACGAGCGTATCGATGGTAAGGGATACCCAAGAGGCCTAAGCGAGGATCAATTGCCTTTACCGTCTCGAGCCATGGCGATTGCCGATGTGTTTGAAGCTCTAACCTCAAGCGACCGTCCGTACAAAAAAGGCAAACACTTAGACGAATCGCTCAATATCATGACCGACATGGCCACCAGCGGCCATATCGATCCAAAACTGTATTTGCTATTTTTGGAGAACAAAATCTACGACAAATACGCAGAGCGATTTCTTGAAGCTAACCAACAGTCCGAGATTGATCAGAAGAAGCACATAGATCGAGTAAAAGAGTACATACGCTCGTTGTTCTAGGTATTTTCCAATAGTCATGGATTCTTAACGTTTAACTTTTAACGACAGAACCTAACGCCTCAGAGTTCAAAGCATTCACTGTCGTTATTGGGAGTTGCTTGGTTTTGACTTTATATTGCCTTTTAGCCAGTAATGTATTGGTAATGCTTGCCACGACAATCAGATTAATACCAAGGATCTGCTGGGTAGAGAAGACGTCATCGAAGAACAAGCCCTGCCATAACGCACTGAATAGCATATTAGTAAAAATTAAAGGCGCGAGTTGAGAGCCGCTTTCTGCAAGTTTATAGGCTTTAGAGCGGAAGATTTGCGTATTAATGGTAAACAACGCGAATCCAAATGCTCCAAGTCCAATCCAACCTAAACCATCAATAGACAGTAAAACTGTTAAAGCGCCATCCCCTCCATCAGCTTCAAGGACGTCAGGCATAACAGAAATGGAAGTGAATAAAACCATTGGTAACACGAGTATGGCTGCGACTAGAAACGTCCATGCATTTAGCTCTGCTGGCGTAAGGCTCGTCTTAGAGGCTCGATACAAACTCACTTGCGAACCCGAGTTAAACATTCCCGCTAACAATCCTAGCAACAGTGCAGGCCTAAAGAAATCCGAGCCGAATTCAAACTGCGACCAATCCCCTGCCATCATCACTACACCAACAAAAGTGATCGCTAGGCAAACCACCGTGGTTGTATGAATTTTTGTGCCAAATATTAATTTTTCTAACAAAGGAATAAACAAAGGGCCGGTGCTGAATAATACAATCCCCTCAATAAGGGTCAGGGTTTGTAGTGACGTTAGAAAGCACCACTGACAGGCCACCATGAAAATCGCCCGCATCACTAAAGGCTTCCACATCTTTCGTGTCGGTTTGCTAATTTTATAAAAGATCAAAAAAAGAAATAGAAAAAGGCTGGGTAATAAGAAACGCACAAAACTCAGCAACGAAATGGGCATGGTTTCAGATAGGTACTTAGCCACTAAACCGCTTATAGACAAACTGAATGTCGACAACAACATAAAAGTCGTCGCCTTGGTAATATCAGACATAATTATCACCTCCTATGGCACCTATTTTAGAAGCGTGACGTGATGAAAAATAGCGAGTAATATTAACCATAACTGTAAGGAAAACTTACCTATGAAAAAGCTCGTTCCGCTTAAATCCGTTTATGCTTTTATTGCTGTGGCTGAAACTGGCAGTATGACCGAAGCCGCACGTGTTTTGTATGTCAGTCACTCTGCGGTAAGCCAAGCCATAAAGTCACTAGAACAACTGGTTAATAAGCCTCTATTTCAACGGGTAGGTCGTCGTGTCGTTCTTAATGCCGCGGGTAAGCGGTATTACCGAAAAGTCGCTCCTGCATTGGAGCAAGTCATAGACGCGACAGAAGAACTGGCCAAAACGCCTAACGATCACCGCATTACACTCAATATGGTGAATTCACTGGCGATGCATTGGTGGATTCCTCGAGTCCCCGACTTCCAAGCCTTTGCTCCTTCTCTTGATATCCGTATTTCCACGTTAACCGGCCCTTTTGATATCGAGCAGGAAGGGGTAGATATTGCCCTTGTCCATGGCAAACCTAACGAATGGGATCGCTATTACAGCGAGAAATTAGGCGATGATGATCTGGTATTGGTGTGTAGCCCTACCTTGTTGAAAAACCAAACGGGACTGAGCGTTGAGCAACTCGTGAAACAGAACCCAACCATTGGCGCATTTAACCCTAGGCGAAAGCACGACTGGCAAGTGTGGTGTGATCATTATCAAATCCCAATGCCCGCATTTCATAGCAACCTAACATTTGATATATCCATTCAAGCCGTGCAAGCTGCGATTCGTTCTCTTGGAGTGTTGGTTACCCATCGCTTGTTTGTGAAAGATGACATCAGCCACGGCATGTTAGTGGAACTGGGTAAACCCGTTGCTAACCCGCACCAAGATTTCTACTTTGTTTGCCCAAAAAACAAATTAAAACAAGAAAGTGTGCTAAAACTGAGATCATGGTTAAGGCATGAATTCACACACTCAGAGACAACATTGAGCGATGATACTCAAGGACAAGACCAAACTATCAATCCATGCAGCGAGTAGAAGCTCAACAAGCGGACAAGAGAGGCTATTATGATTATTACCACCACACAATCAGTCGAAGGTAAGCGCATTGTCGATTACAAAGGGGTTATCGCAGGAGAAGCTATTCTAGGCGTTAACGTTTTCAAAGATATGTTTTCAGGCATCCGTGACTTTGTTGGTGGGCGTTCTGGCACTTATGAAAAAGAGCTAGAGAAAGCACGTAACTACGCCTTCAAAGAGCTAGAACAAAAAGCCATTGAAGCGGGCGCAAACGCAGTTGTAGGCGTAGATATCGATTACGAAGTGTTGGGAACAGGCAATGGCATGCTAATGGTATCGGCGAGCGGTACAGCGGTTGTCGTTGCATAGTCAACCCATGCCACTGATAAGCCAAGAAAACGAGATACTAAGCTACTAAGCTACTAAGAAAACAGTATCTGGCTGATGAACTAGTCAACAATTCTCCCTTCCTGTCGAACAGGAAGGGAAATCAACGACCAATAGTTATAGGTTAAATGAGTCGTGGCCACCGTAAATCAACTTGCACTGCTCTTTTGATCAGTAATCAAACCATCAAATGAAGCAATTCGGGCAAGGAACTCTTTCTTATTTTGAGGAAGAATAGAGCTTGCCATTGGTAAGTTCGCCTTCATCGCGTTGACCGCTCGACCACGTACCAAAACTTCAAAATGCAAGTGAGGACCGGTTATACGACCTGTTGCGCCAGATAGCGCAATTTTCTGGCCTCGTTTCACTTGTTGGCCTTTCTTAACTAAGAAACGGCTCAAGTGTAAGTAACGAGTTTTGTAAACACTGTTGTGCTCAATCACCAAGTATTTTCCTGCATATGGGTGATTGCGAATCGCTACAACCCGACCATCACCCGTTGAATAGACTGGCGCACCAACTGGTGTCGCAAAGTCAGTGCCATTATGAGGCGATATACGCCCTGTCACAGGATGCTTTCGGTATGGGTTAAATGATGAAGTAATCCGACGGAACTGACGAGCGACCGGATATCTATCGAAGGCTTGCTCTAAGCTGTTACCCGCTCTGTCGTAAAAGCGACCATCTGGAGCTAAAAAAGCCGCTACTTCTCGGTTTCTCAAGTTAATAGAGATACCTTGAACTTCCGTTTTGCCTGTTAAGTGATTATCGGTGTACTGCTCTTTAACCAACACATTAAAGCTATCACCTGCTCTTAGCTCCCTTGCGAAGTTGATTTTGTCTCTCAAAGTTCTGGTTATATTAGCTATCTGGGCCGTTGTTAACCCCGCTTTATATGCTGACGTCGAAAAACTGCCATGAACGGTGCCTGCATAGAGCTTTTCCTTCCATTCTCCAGGCACTTCATGGAATTGGTAGTCAAAGCTTCCATCATTATTTTTAGTAAAGACAGCCTGTTCTACGAGACTTTCATGGAAAATTAACTCAACGAGCTGTTTAGAGTCACCATCCAGAAGCAACTCTAGATGATCACCAGGTTTTATTGTGTCCAATTTCAAAGACTCAAGATCTGCTTCCATCACCTTTTGAACCGTTCCATAAGGCAGTTTCCATGACGAAAATATGTTGCTTAGCGTGTCGCCGACTTTCACAAAATAATGGACTTTAACGAGAAAGTTGGAACCCGATTGCGAATGCACCTTGGCCACATCACTCGATTGAGAATCTTGATAAGGTGTTATTTTGATAGAGACTTCTTGTACTGATTCTGAATGAAAAGAGAGCAAAGTAGCAAGAGAAAATGCGCTGATCGCAATAATGATCAGGCCGGAGCGGAGAAACTTCATAAAATATTTAACGGTTTATAACGATGAACTCATTCAAATGTTATAACATAACAATTTAGTTTATTGAACAAGTGAAATGTAAGAAACCGTTCTGTAAATCCAATAAAAAGATGATGGGCTAATAAAGCCCATCGCCTTTCAAATATTACTCTTCGAAAAGAGCCTCAAATCGTTCTAAACCTCTTAGCATCTCAAAATCAGGCTCTTCAGCTAGTAGCTCTCTCATAGAACCACTTGTTTCAATCGAACGCTCTAAATCATCGATAGCTTGACCTTCTGCACCTAATCTAGCGTAAGCACAAGCGCGTTGGTACAGGGCATGAGCATTTTGATCATCTACCTCAAGTACGCGGTTGCACAGACTCATCGCCCAATGGTATTCCCGCATGTCCATTGCAGCATCCGCTTTGTGTGTCAACGCTTCCAAGTCACCCGGACGAACCTTCAAAATTTCATCATAAGTTTCAATTTTTTGTTCAGCAGTCTGGGCATTTTGCGCTCTCAGCCATAAATTGTGAATCTCATTGATGATCTCAATCTCTCGGTTGTTCTCCGATATGATTCTGGTCTTACGCTTAAGGTCCCTTTCAAGAAGGTTAAATTTCTTTTCATAATCTTGAGCAATCGAATTCAGCCGCTGGTCGGCCATTTCTTTGGTGGTATGTTTGAGCTCTTTAAGTGATTGCCACCCCACCAACGCAATGAGTGAAGCAACACCTGCAATAATGTAGAAGAAATACGTCACGGTGACATTCGCATAGTTGAGCGACTTGTCGGCAACAGACAGTTCACGATCGGTCATCTGTATAGTTAGGCGTCTCTCAAGATCTTGTTGTTCCATTCGCAACTGCTTCAACTCATCTAGGATGTAGCGCTCCATCAGTGGTCGGTCTACATACTCTTTGTCTGAGTATTTAACTTCCTCGCTTGCAAGGCTCATGGTTGTTACCAGTGAGAACACTGCAATCAATAGAATTCGAAGCATTTATACTTTCCTTATATGTCTTATCTTTGTGTCACTGTATCTCGTTATGGCAATACAAGCTAGGGAGTCAGATGATTTGCTGTCTCGGCATTGGAATTAACACTCTAAAACATCATTGATAATTATAAAACACTTGAAGCAACATCATTAATTTCTAACTAATAAAAATGCCCAGTATTACTGTTCTATATAATTAATTCGTGATGCAAATATACCGATGATTGATTTATAGCATCCCGTGGAATCTTATATTTATAATAATTAAACCGAGGTTAATTTGAGTAATACGCGATACGATTTAATGAGCCGTGTACTGCACTGAGTCATGGCTTTCGTCATCATCTATGCAACAACCGCAGGGTATGTGATGCACTATGTCACTAGCCATCCAGAACTGTTTTCTTTTCTGTCTGTGCTTAATATGTCATTGGCAACCATTGCAACACCGTTGCTCATTGCACGTTATATTTGGAGCCATTTTCGCTCATCACCGGAGATGCCACTCTCAATCCCAAAGCGACAGCAGTGCGTTGCCAAACTGACTCACTCATTGATGTATCTAGTGATGTTCATGGTTTTTAGTTCCGGTTATTTGATGCTGAAAGAGCCTTATTCTCTATTCTGGTTAACGAACGTCAATAATCTAATTACCGAACCTTCAATCAACCACTTCTTTTTCTATTTACATAGTGCCAGTTGCATTACCTTAGCCTGTCTAATTGTTTTGCATATTAGCGCAGCACTGAAGCACCACTTTGTCTCTAAGAACTATGTATTGAAGATGATGCTCTAGCTTTAAACCCTCTTTAAAGTTTAATTCTTAACGCTCGAGTTTCCTACACACAAAAAAAAGCCATAGCATGGTTGCTATGGCTTTCTTCTTTTAATTTGGTTACTTGCTGTGAGTATCTATCATCACTTGCCAATATTCACATTTGGCTAAGAACTCTTTTAAGTAAAGCTCTGGGTTAGCAAGCTTCTCGCCGCCTTTCACATCAGCGCCAGTCACTCGCCAAAAGCCACGAGTCACGAGATTTCTGTGGTAAATAAAGTCGTTAAGTTCGTTTGTTTTTAACGGAAGCTGTTCACCAAAGGTTTGTTCGTACAAGCTCAACGTAGCAGCTTGCTCACTTGGTTTATCTCTTAGAAAGGTATCCAAATCCAGTGACTGCTGTGCTTCTTTCGGTAACGCTTTAGCCAATTTAGAGATAACACTGAACAGAGCCAACTCAACTTTTTGAGACGCTAATAACGATGCACCTAAAAGCGCATGTTCATTGGAAATGTGTTGCTCTGTTGATGAAACGGTTGCTGTTGTCACTGTGTTAACCTCAAATAATCATAACGGGTGTTACTGAACTGGATAGAGTCTTTTAATTAAGCTGAATCTTATTCTTGTCATTAAGAAGAATCTTGCAGCTAAGCAGAGTCTTTCAACTAAGCAGAATCTTTTAGTAGAACGCGATCAGCATCAATAATAGTGAAGCCTGATGCGTCTTCATTCTTTTCGACTTGTACTAAACCTTTAAAACCAATTTGCGACAATTTCTTCGCAAGCTGATCTGGTGCAGTTTCGAACACAACGTTCATAAAAGGTAAAGACTCCGCGTCAACAAAGCCATGCTCGTTAAACAACTCCATTGCATGAGATAAATAGTCTGAGTCGGTTAATTCAATAATTTCTACAACTTCTTCCAACAACATTTTCGATTCCATATTCGCCAGAAAGTGACTGACACAAGCAACATTCGTCTTGCTCGCATACATCCCGATGCCCAAAGACACCCCTTTAGTAGTAGGGAAATCATAACATATTAATAGTCGTAAAATATGTTTTATTTCCCCTAAGCTATTGGGGATATTAGAAAACTATAGAAACTAGTTAAGTATAGGTGAGGCAAATCTATCCTATTAAAGTGGTGATCAGACGTCGAGCTTTCAAGCGACTGTAGCTTAAGAGTCGTTCGTTGCTACGATTGATTCCTTCAATAAACCGGCATAAACACCATTTTGTATCACCAGCTGCTGGTGATTACCTTGCTCAACGACTTGACCCTTATCTAATACTAGAATCGTGTCAGAGTGACGAACGGTGCTCAGGCGGTGGGCAATCGCAATCACGGTTTTTTCCTTGAAAAGACGCTGCATCGCTTTTTGGATAAAGTCTTCAGTAATAGAATCTACCGAGCTGGTTGCTTCATCAAGCATCATCAGTTGTCCACCTTGGGCAACTGCTCTAGCAAACGAAATCAGTTGCGTTTGACCAACAGAAAGGTTGGAGCCATTCTTTTCCAAATGGAAGTCATAACCTTGAGGGAGTTGTTCAATAAACTTATCGGCATAAACATAGCGCGCAGCCTGTTCAACATCAGTTCTAGATAGGTGCGCTTTTCCCAGTGCAATATTGAATTGGATTGATTCTTCAAACAGGTGCACATCTTGCATCATCATTGAGAACAAATGAGCGGAGTCTTCGCTTGAGATCTGTGACAGCTCAATGCCATTCAACAAAATACTGCCTTGATAGTCTTGATAGGTTTTAGAGATCAAACGCAGAATCGTTGACTTCCCAGAGCCCGTCGAACCCACCAGCGCGATTTGGTGCCCTTTCTGCAACACAAAAGAGACATTCTTTAACACGTATGGAGAGTCGTCTTTGTAACGGAAACTCACGTTCTTAAACTCAAGACTCACAAACTGTTCGAGCTGTTTTTCAACCTTGTTAGATGGCAGCAGGTTGCGCCCTTCCTCTTCTGTCGGCTCAACAAACAACTCTTCAATATGGTCAAAAGCGGCAAATGAACTCTGAATCGAAGCTATTTGGGAGGTAAAGTCTCGAATAGGTACAAACACTTTCTCTAAGGTGTTGATGAAAGCAATCAGCACACCTAAAGTCAGAGCCCCTTCAATAACTTGCTCTGAGCCATACCAGATCATGATTGCGATAGTGACTGAAGTAATACCAGAAATAAACGAGAACAAAATCGCATCGTATTTATTAATCTTTTTCTGCGCTCTCAAGAATTCATCGGTATAGCCTTGATAGCGCTTTTCGACTTGCTCTTCCGCTCGGTACATCTGAACGGTTTTCATACCAAACAAAACTTCTTGTAGAAAGCCAATACCGCGAGCCAATGTAGAACGGGTAACTTTATACAATGCTCGAAGTCGATTTCTCACATACACCGTTAAGTACATCACTGGCGGCATGATAACCAAAACTATCAATGTTAACTGCCAATCAATGAAAAACATCATCACCAACAAAGCAATGGTGTTGATACTATCTTTCACTAAACCGACAACTGATTGAACAAAAGTCTCGCCGATGGTTTCCAAGTCACTGGTTAACCTTGAAAGCGTGACACCAATCGGAGTGTTATCAAAATAGCTGCGTGGGAGTTTAAGCACGCGAGCAAACAATACTGAGCGCATGTCAGTTATCGTGTATTGCCCCGTTTTACGCAGGTTATATGAATAAGTGGTATCCACTACATAGCTAGCCACCAGCACAACAACGAGATAGAAGACATACTCGAGCAATCCATCCATATCCCCATGACTCAGTTGTACATCGATCACTTGAATGATCAGCCACGGGAACAACAAACTCGTGATGACAGAGAGAGGAAGCATTGCGATACCCAGAATCGCAGAACCTTTGTATTTCTTAGCAAACTTAAAAAAGTGCTTGAGGTACTTGAGATCAACACCTTTTAACATGCTGCTGCCTCCGTTTCATTCTGCTGTAGTTGCCATGTATCGTAATAGTAATCGCACGTTTTCAATAACGTGGCGTGGTCGCCCTTCGCGATCACTTTGCCTTCATTCAAGACGATGATTTCATCCATATATTCAAGGGCATTCACGCGGTGTGAAACCACAAGAACGGATTGATTTTCCAAACGCTTAAACAAGCCTTCTAAGATCCTACGTTCTGTTTCATAGTCGACAGCCGATAAAACGTTATCCATAATAATCAGGTCGGTTGGCTGCAATAAAGCACGAGCAATACTTAATCGCTGCTTCTGGCCACCAGACAACATGATCCCTTTTTCACCGACTAAGGTTTGATCGCCATGCTCAAAGCGAGTGACATCACTGGCTAACTGACTTAGCTCTAAAACCTCATTAACCTGACTCTTCGCTAATTCAGTATCTGAACTACCAAAACGAATATTGTCTTCAACAGTTGCGGAGAACAAATAAGGGTCTTGAGTCACAGTTTTCACGTAACGACGTAAGTCACTGCGTGAGAAGCTAGTGATATCTCTTTCGCCAAGGAAAATAGAACCTTGTGGTACATCCAAGTGGTGGTTCAAGCAGTTCACTAAGGTTGTTTTACCCGCTCCGATTCCGCCTAGCACACCTACTTTCTTACCTGCAGGAATGTCAAAGCTGATGTCATCGAGAATCAGACGTTCTTCACCTGAATAGCTGAAGTTGAGGTTGCGAATAGAGAACGTTTTTCCCTTCAGCGATTCAACGTCTAACTCAGTAAGCTTACCTTCATCAAGCTCTGGAACTTTGGCATTAAGAATGGTTTGTGCACTTTGAATGCCCACCATGCCACGTTGATAAATGGTCGCGATTCTGCCTAATTGCATCAATGGCATTGCCAACAAAACGGAGTAAGTCAGAAAGGCGGTAATCTCACCAAGGGTTAGCTCTTGTCTCATTAACATGTAGCCACCAAGCCCAAGAATGATGATTTTCATCAGGTCATTGGCGTAGTCGAGTACCGGCATAAAGAAGACTTGGATACGTGTAATTTTAAGGCGGCATTCAAGTAATAACTGATTAAGCTTTTCAGTTTCAGCTTTCACCCAAGGTGACATCTGCTGGCTCTTAATCAAGTCAATCCCAGATAGGTAACTCATTAGCTGAGCAGACAGGTTTTGCAGACGTTTCATGTGCTCTAAATGCAGTGCTTTCATGCGTTTAAAACCCACACGGAAAATCACAAAAGCGATTGAGATAGGAATAATCGAATAAAGCGTTAATTCTGGCGATATGCGCCACATGTAAAGAGGTGTCAGCGACAACGCCAGCAGCGCATTAAAGAACTGGAGGAAACCCACACCAAACAACAAGCGTATGCCACCAAGATCATTATTGATAATGGATATTAGCCGACCAGAAGCAAAACGCTCATGAAAACTATTCGGTAAACGATTTAAATTTTTGAGCAATGTACTTTTAAGTGCAGCCTCTGTAATTCGCCCTGGATTAAGCGCGTAAATACGAGACAGAATACGTACTACTACCATAGCGACCGACATGCCAACTACCATCCACACATAACTTTGAAGTTGTTGATGGCCACTGAGAGAAGCATCATCAATCAAATCTATGGCGAGTTGAATATAGCGAGGGATCTCAACTTGCAACCAGTTGACGAGAAAAATGAACACAATCGCCAAAAAGTAAGAGGTGCGATTCATGCGCAGGTAATGGGCAATAAACTGTCTTTTATTCATAGTATTCTTTGTTTAGGGCAGGCTCACAGCGAGATTTAGCGATTTAGCGATTTAGCGATTTAACCGAGCAGTTTAGCTAAATAGGGTCATCGCTGAGGTAAAGGTACATCAAAAACACATAGTTGACAATATCAACCATATTTAATAATTAGTTTTCGCTATTACATTTTAGCATCGCTAGAAACAAGTTTGCCGCCAAAAGTGGCGGCAAGTAAAAAGCTTAACAGGCTTGTATTGATAAAGGCTAAAGCATCTCTTTGGCAATCAAATGCAGCAAAAAGGTTTCACGTTCAATACTCATACCCTTTTTAGGGCTCTCGGCCATGGTCTTCTCGTTGTGAGCGATCGCTTCATGGATATTCATCCAAACCGGTTTCATCCCGTTTTTCACTTCATAATCTTCGTAAGCCGTTTCACCAAGCTCACTATCGATCTTGCATGAGTAGCAGTAAGAAATCATGTGCACTATGTCCGCATCATCTTTGTACCAAGGACGAAATTCTTCAAAAATGCCGAACGGCTTGATGCTATGGATATTCTTAGCGCCAGTCTCTTCTTCCAATTCACGAACCATACCAGCAATGACATCTTCACCTTCGTCCAAGCCACCACCAGGGATGGTGTAGTCGTGATAACGCTCTGTATAAAGCATCAGAATGTCTTCGCCATCTAACACAATGGCACGGGCAGCGTTGCGCTTATAGACCGTTTTATTGTCTAGATGATCGATATCAGGATGGATGGTTGTTTTTAGGTGTCTCATGATTCTGACTGCTTTACTGAATTTGGCGGCATCATATCATAATCATCAATAGATTCGAGGCTCACATCCCCACACAAGTACACCTGCTTTCTCCATGTTGCCTTGGTGAGTTCATGGCTCTCGATTCGCAATAACCAGCGCACACCACTAACCAGCCGAAAGTAGCTCAATAGTCACTTCACTCAAGTTAGCTTGATCAAGCACTCAAAAAGTTATTAAACATAAGGAAATATCAACCTATTTCAATATCTTGACCAAATTAGGACAACCTTTTCTGAAATCTAAAATATACTCATTTCATAGAGCTTCTAAACTGGTTCTGTAGAACTTAACGTATTCACTTTTAGATTTATCACGTAGGAGATGAACATGAAGAAAATTGGTTTGATGGCTGTATTTGCCGTTGTATTGGGCGGTTGTGCGAACGATTATGCAGAATATAGCGAAGGCCAACGTGTATCAGTGGCTAACCCTGCTGCGGTTTACTGTGTTCAACAGAATGGTGAGTTAGATACTGTCACTGAAAACGATCAACGTACAACTTACTGTGTATTCGAAGACGGTGAACGCATTGAGCAGTGGGAATACTACCGCAACCACCACGAGCAAGATTCAGAAACCCAAAGTTAATCACTGTAATACAACACATGAGCCTTTTGGCCAATGTGACGGGCGGTGATTACGTTCGCGTGATTAAAAAATCGCAGAAGAAGGCACAAAGCTTCGAGCTTACTGTCTGATTGCCTTTGCGAGTTTAAAGGCCGTTATTGGCATCACGAGAAAGAAATAATCACCTATCGCCACCAGCGATGTGTGAGATCCGATTCCGGATCTAAATAACGGTTCAATAAAGTCAGGTTAGTATCTAGCAGTGCTAGATATTCCCTGACTTTTTTTATGTCAGTATCGACAGGAGTTTGCTGGATACAGCGCTCCAATATTGGGAGTAAACTGTCCACAATTTCAAAGTGAGATGAACGCCCAACGAGTTCCTTTGCGGCTATCAGTGCTTCCAAGGACAACCTTTCAGGCTCACGCCTTACGGACTCCAAGTCTCTCTCAAATGCGCCCGCAGAGACACCTTCAAGATAGACTCGGTAGGTCGTCAGTACATCCATCAATAGAAACAATTGCCCTTGAGTACTTTGATGAGGATATGGCACCGCAACATGAGCCTCTAGCTGACGATCAATCTGCAGCTCTACCCCAAGTGCAGAACACTTCTCGACTAGAACCTTAAGCAAACCTTGCTCGTCCATCAACATCTGGATGTCAAAAATACGTTGCAAGTGATAGTCATTAGAAATGAATGTTACCCGTACACTCTGCCCACGAGTAAACAATCCACTGTCAATCATTTCTGAAGCTAGGTTTTGAATATTCTCTACTGTATTTGTCGAAAGCTGTTCTAGTAAAACTGCACTCAGCATAAACGGAACTTCACATTGACTTTCCAGATTTCGAAAATACGCGTGCATTGCATCAGCTTCGGAGATTGTCTGGCCCTTTGTCACTCCACCACAAAATGCAACCGCAGTTTGCTGATTCGACTCTTCTACCAAAAGCTCAGCAAGATATTCAACCAGAGCATCAACTCGACTGATTCCTTCATCAGTCAATTTATTCTCATTAAGTCGCTTACCCAGCACAATAAGGAGGTAATTAACGCTCATTTTATGTTCAAGTCTCGTTTTTATGATTAGATGGAGTGAATTATGTATACAATACTTATTAACAAAAGTATTTTGAAATCCTTATGGGTAGTTCGCAATCATGCTCACGATTGCAAGCATCATCATAAGTGCGCAAGAGTTAACGTGCAGCTATAAAACAAAATAGCACGATCTTGGGTTTCATCGCTCTACGCTTGTTAACACGAGCTTCAATAAAAGAGACGTTTCAAGCAAAGAACCAGTTTAATCGAAGAACTGTTTCACCCAGAGAACACGTTCACTGAAAAAAGTGAAACGAACAAAATACAAATTTTACACAGAGTTCGTTCATCGAACCGTCTTCACAGGAAGTTACTATGCTGTCTATTTTTGACATTTACAAAATCGGGGTCGGGCCTTCCAGCTCCCACACCAATGGACCAATGATCGCTGGGTTCAATTTTACCCAAAAGATTGAACCTGTACTTGGTCAAGTTACCCGTATTCAAATTGACCTATACGGCTCACTATCACTAACAGGCATCGGTCACCATACCGATCGTGCAACCCTGTTAGGTTTACTTGGTAATCGCCCTGACACCATCAAAATAACCAGCGCTAATTTAGCTATGCGTAAAGCAATTGAAGATAAATCTTTGATGGTTAGCGGTAGCCACGAAATTCATTTCGATGCAGAAAGCGATTTACTCTTCCACAAAACCAATCTTCCACTTCATGAAAATGGCATGACTATCTCTGCGTTTGACGCAAGCGGCAGTCTTCTGGAGATGGAAACATACTACTCCATTGGTGGTGGTTTCATTGCGACCGCTGATGAACTGCAACACGGAAAGCAAGAGTCGAAAACACAAGTAGAGTTCCCTTTTTCTTCTGCCGATCAGCTTCTTGAACTGTCTGACCAGAATGGACTTAGCCTCGGTGGCCTAGTCCTGAGAAATGAAATTTCTTTCCAAGGTATGGATGTAATTGATCAGAAGGCGGACCAAATTTGGAAGGTGATGTCACTGTGCATGCAACGTGGTTTTGATACAGAAGGGATACTTGATGGCGGTTTGGATGTGACGCGCCGAGCCCCTGCTCTTTTGAAAAAGCTTGAGGCGAATGCTTCGATTGAAAACGATCCAATGGAGATCATGGATTGGATCAACCTTTTTGCGTTTGCTGTGAGTGAAGAGAATGCAGCGGGTGGGCAAGTTGTGACATCCCCTACCAATGGCGCAGCTGGGGTAATCCCAGCAGTATTGATGTATTACCACCGCTTCATTAAAGAGCTAGACACTAAACAACTCAAAGATTTCTTGGCAGTATCTGGCGCAATTGGCATCTTGTACAAAACCAATGCTTCAATTTCTGGAGCTGAAGTCGGTTGTCAAGGCGAAGTCGGCGTATCTTCATCAATGGCGGCTGCAGGTTTGACAGCTTTACGCGGCGGCAGTAACGAACAGATCTGTATTGCGGCAGAAATCGCGATGGAGCACTCACTGGGCATGACATGTGACCCTATCGGCGGGCTTGTTCAAGTACCGTGTATTGAACGTAATGCTATGGGTGCAATGAAAGCCATCAACGCTTCACGTATGGCATTGAAACGCACCAGCAAGTGTCTCATCTCGTTAGACAAGGTCATCGCAACCATGTACCAAACAGGTAAAGACATGAACAAGAAATACCGTGAGACATCTTTAGGCGGCTTAGCGGTGATCCACATGGCGCCACCTTGTGAATAGTTAATTTACGGTGAGCGATAGAATAGGGTGAATAGTGGATGTAATAAACTGTTTAATACACTACAACGATTCGTCTAGATAACCTCTCACCCAGGCCGTATTATTATATAACTTAGTTATCAATACCCCGACAAAGCCAGCCGACAAGCTGGCTTTTTTAATGGCTAGAGCCCAACGGCGAATTGAAATGGATAAGTACCTAGCAACCGTTACAAGACAGTCAACGTTAATTTTCCCTTTAATAGCTGGTTATTTAACCACGAACACAAATGGCTAAACTTCACGCAACCATGCATCCACTAGCAAAATCTAATATTGCACATTTCATTCATGAAAAATATCAATGGTCTCATGAGAAAAGATATATCGAGTAAAGTTCTGTTTGGGATGCACGTTTCATTTTATGTATCGCTACTAATGATATTATAATTGGGTAATTAAACTACATATCAACACAAATGTGAGAATAAAATAATGTGGAATAGATTAAACAAATCAATGATGTTCTGCCAGATGATGTTTGGACTTTCGTTCTATGGCGTCATGGTGATCTTGACTCGTTTCTTCCTTGAAGATCTTAACTACAATGAAGCCGACACCATGATGGTTGTAGGTGCTTTCTCTGCAATTGGTCCACTATTTGCGATTGCAGGTGGCTTTATTGCTGATAAGTTTTTAGGCGCATACCGATCTTTAACCATTGCCTTTCTTGGATTCGCAAGTGGTTATGCTCTACTGGTACTCGGTGCTGCAGCGACTAATGTGCCGATGGCATTATGTGGTATTGCTTTAGCGAGTTATGCGCGTGGTTTGATGTCCCCTTCTTACCCAAGTCTTTACAAACGCACGTTCAAAACTCAAGAAGATTTCGAAAACTGCTACCCAATCAACTACTCAGTCAACAATATAGGTGCTCTGTTAGGTCAATATCTGTTCCCAATGCTAGTTCTTATTGTTGGTTTCAACGGTGGCTTCCTTCTTTCAGCTATTCTAGCGGGTGCCGCGCTTCTGATGATGATCTTTGTTCGCAAAGGCCTTGTTGAAGCCAGTGCTGAAATCGATCAAACCCCTGTAAGCACTAAAAACTGGGCTGCGTTCCTTGGTCTCTCTGCCGCTATGATTGGCTTGGTATTCTTCATGTTCTCTAACATGGATATTGGCCAAAACATCGTCTACGCAATTGGCGGTGCAGCGATCATCTACTTTGTCTCTTTGATGATAAAATCGAAGAAGTCAGATATGCTGAAAATGGGCACCATTTTAATCATCACATTCTTGACGACATGTTTCTTCGTATACTACGGACAAATGATGACTTCGATGACAATGGTAGCGATCAACACTATGCGTGGCGATCTATTCGGCTTCATCCCTGTTGCTCCAGAAGCTTCAATGGCAATGAACCCACTGTGGTGTATGGTTGCCGGCCCTATCATTACGGGCATCTTCTCTAAACTAGAAAAGAAAAACATTCACTTCTCTACTGCAACCAAAGTAGGTTTCTCTTTCATTCTGACGGCAATCGCTTTTGGTATCTTAACAATGGCAGTAACGACCGTTGGTGACGATATTCTGATTCGCCCTGAAGTATTCCTAGCTATCCATTTCTTCCTAGCATTTGGTGAAGTTATTGTTGGTTCTATGGTTGTAGCCTTCATCCTGTCTGTTGCACCTAAGCACATCGAGAACTTCTCAGTAAGCTTGTTCTCTGTTGCAATTGCACTATCAGGTATTGTTGGTGCGGTATTCTCGACCTCTATCGCTCTAGAGAAAGGTCAACAAATCACGCAAGAGATCGTACAAACGGTTTACGGCGATTACTTCCAAATGCTAACTGTTTTAGCGGTAGTGATGGTGGGCATCGCAATGGCTGCATCGTTCATTATTCGTAAGATGCTAGAAGCCGCGAAAACGGCTGAAGAAACGATTGAACTAGAGCAAGCAAACAGCTAGTTCCGCTCGCTTCAACCCTCTCTAATACATCAAGCCCTTTAGTTTTCCTAAAGGGCTTTTTTGTTGAGATTGTTACTAATATAAACGAGAGCATTCAAGTCATGTGACATCTGTGTAAATAAAGGTAAATGATAACCATTAGTATTGAGTATACTCTGAATCAGGATTATGATGTAGAAATCAAAATCTAAGAGAGCCTTATATGAGCAAGCCTAGCCCCATCACATTAACCGTTACTCAAACCTCAACAATTACACCGAATATGCAGCGTATAACGCTTAGTGGTGAGGGATTAAGTAAGTACCCAACAGAGTGTGCCGGTGGCTACATCAAGCTTTTGTTCTCGCCACTAGGCACGACTGACTTAAGCCAACTGAATGACGGTGAGCGCCCAACCATGCGCACTTACACCATTCGTCAATACAACCCTACAGAGAAGTTTATTGAGGTTGATTTCGTACGCCACATCACCACAGATCTGCAATGTGGCTTTGCCGCAAGATGGGCAATGAACGCAGAAGTAGGTGACACGGTTTCAGTGGCAGGCCCTGGATTAATTCAAGGGCTGAATCTAGAATCGGATTGGTTCTTCTTGGTAGCAGATATGACGTCGCTACCTGCGCTCTCTGCAAAAGTAAAAACGCTTCCGGAAACAGCAACTGGTCACGCTGTCATTCAAATCAATTCTGCAGCAGATAAGCAAGTACTTGAAACCCCTCGAGGCATCAATGTAACCTGGTTGATTGAAGATGAAACCTCAGAGTCACTTTCACAAACCGTGCGTAACACAGAATGGTTAGATGGTCAGGTTTCAGTATGGACAGCGTGTGAATTTGAAAGCATGCGCGAGCTAAGGCAGTACTTCCGCAACGAAAAAGAAGTCGCGAAAGAAAACATCTACATCAGCAGTTACTGGAAACGTGGCGTCACTGAAGATGGTCACAAAGTATTGAAGCAACAAGATGCTCAATCTTTAGCGGGTTGAGCCTGTTACTACATACACTTTTTGCTAGATAAATAGAAAACGCCCTTAGGAAATTCATATCGTTAAGGGCGTTTTAGTTTGAATCCGATGAAGATGAAGATCAAAGCCGAAGTGTAAAATTAAATACTCTCCCCCACTTCAATCTCATAACCGAGGTCCAACTTCGCTATCCATTCTTTATTACCTTGTAGACGCGCTACTACTTGCTCTGCAGCGACTTTACCAATCTGCTCCCTAGGTGTTACGACAGTCGCTAAACGAGGCGTCATCGCCACCGTAATGTCATGTCCGTGGAAACCTGCAATCGCCATCTGATCAGGTACTTGAATACCACGACGTACACATTCGTAAAAGGCGCCAATCGCTAAATCATCGTTAGTACAAAAGATACCATTCACTTCTGGGTGCTTTTCTAATAGTTCACCAATCAGCTTTGCGCCTAAAGTAAACGAGGACGCGTCTTCCGTTTGCAGCGTTACTGGCGTTTTATCGGCTTCTTGCATCGCATGCTCATAGTCTGCCATTTTCAATCGAGTACGTTCATCCATTCGAGCAGCCAAATAAGCTATATTGGTACGCCCTCGTTCGAGCATGGTTTTGGTCATCGCTCTAGCCGCTTCGAAGTTATCAAAGCCAACCGCTTGTTCAATTCTTGGCGACACTGAATCCATAATTTCAATCACAGGGATAGAAACAGTCTGCAGCATTTTACGCGCTCTATCGGTGTGCACGTTTTCTGAAAGGATAATCGCATCAACGTTGTAAGAAAGCAGTGAAGCAATGCTCTGCTCTTCGAGTTCAGCGCTATAGCCATAGTGAGCAATCATGGTTTGGTAGCCTGCAGGTGCGGTAACTTGCTCAATACCACGAATAACCTCAGCAAAAACTTGGTTGGTTAACGAGGGAACTAGCACACCAATCGCATTGCTTTTAGCGTTGGAGAGAATATCTGGCGCACGATTAGGGATATAACCTAGCTCGTCTACTGCATAGCTGATCTTATCTCGCAGCGCTTCTGATACTTGAGAAGAGTCTCGCAGGCAGCGACTGACGGTCATTTTAGTGACACCAACGAGGTTGGCAACATCTTGTAATGTAGGACGTTTTTTCTTATTCGACATAATTAGTAATTATTATTTTTGAGTTATGTTACTGGTAACAGTGTATCCGACTGACGTGGAATTTGAAGCCTAATTTAGTAAAATATTGATACAGCCTCATAATTACAAACGCCCTCTTGTTGAGGGCGTTATTGATTGTTTAAACGTTCACTTTGACTTCAGTTCTTGGAGACTGACTCCAAGTGACATGGAATTTTTCAGCTTCATCTCTATCGACTCGCGAATAAGTATGAGAGCCAAAATAGTCACGTTGCGCTTGCAAAAGATTTGCAGGCAACACCTCACAACGTAATGAATCGAAGTAACTCAGAGCAGAGCAGATCCCCGGCATCGGCACACCGTACAGAGCTGAGTTCGCTACCGCGATGCGCCAAGCAAGCTCGCGCTCTTCCACTTGTTTGATGAAAGCCTCATCAAACAATAGATTCGCTAGCTCAGCATTTTGTTGGTAAGCCGATGTGATGCTTTGCAGGAAAGCGGCACGAATAATACAACCCGCTCGCCAAATCTTAGCAATTTGAGTGAAATCGAGATTCCATCCCTCTTTGTCTGACGCTGTTTTCAGTAAATCAAAACCTTGCGCATAAACAGACAGTTTGGCGCAATACAAAGCATCATGAAGTTCAGAGACAACCTCTGTTTTATCCAACTGACTCGCATCCGCAATATTACCTTTCAAGAGTTTGCTTCCCTGCACTCGTTGCGACTTTTGACCGCTCATTGCACGCGCATAAACCGCCTGTGCAATCGTTGGAGTCGGACACCCTTCTTGAAGGCTGTTAACTGCTGTCCACAATCCCGTGCCTTTCTGTCCCGCTTTATCAAGCACAACATCAACAAATGGCTTACCCGTTACAACATCTTCTTGTTGAAGGATGTCGGCACTAATCTCCATCAGATAGCTGTTCAGCACACCGTTGTTCCATTGCTCAAAGACTTGTCCAATCTCTTGAGCTGGCATATCAAGCACACCACGCATGAACTGGTACACTTCGCAAATAAGCTGCATATCGGCATATTCAATACCGTTGTGTACCATTTTTACATAGTGCCCAGTGCCAGAAGGACCAACATACGCCGCGCACGCTTCACCCGCTTTAAACTGAGCAACCGGTAGCCCATTAGCATCCACTTTTGCAGCAATCGCTTCCCACATCGGTTTCACATATTGCCAAGCCGATTGGTCGCCACTCGCCATTAGCGCAGGGCCAACACGAGCGCCTTCTTCACCACCAGAAACGGCGGTGCTAAAGAAACGAAGCTTGCCTTTGTAGTTCACTTCGCGTGCTTCGGTATCTGTCCAAAGGCTGTTACCCGTATCGATAACAATGTCGTCATTTTCTAGGCCAGCATCAAGCAAGCTATTCAAGACGATATCGACAGGGTTTCCAGCAGGAACCGACAACGCAATAACACGCGGTTTTGCTAAGCCCTGCAGCACATGTTCAAGGCTAGTGCCTTTTGTGAACCGCCCTTTACCTTCAAACGTCTCATTGAGTTGCTTAGCTTCCACACAAGCGCGATCAATGTTGTCGATGTTTAGATCGAAGCCCGCAACATTAAAGCCGTTATCCAATAGGTTGAGCGCAAGGCTTTTGCCCATCACTCCTAAACCAATCATCGCGATGTCATTTTTTATCTGAGTCATGGTTTAGCCTATCTGCTTAATTTGTTTGAGTGCACTTTCTACGACTTGCTCAACATCTTGCGATATATCGACAAATAACGCTTCATCTAGTTCAGGTTCAACCAAGGTTGCGAATTGGCTTTTCAACATTTCTTGACCATTAAAGTAATGGTTTTCACGAGCTTTATGGCGATTCCAAATCGTATCGAAACTGCCTTGAAGATACACAATCACTAAATCTTCATTGTTCTCTCGCAGAATTTCGCGGTATTGAGGTTTCAGTGCAGAGCATGCAATCACAGCACTCGGTTGTTCGATATATTGCTTATTCAGTGTTTCTAGCCATCCTTGACGATCTTCGTCTGTCAGTGGAATACCTTGACGCATCTTTTCTACATTGCTTTGGGGATGGAAGTCATCCCCATCAAAAAACTGAAGCGTTAATGCTTCTGCGATACGGCTACCAATCAGGCTCTTTCCGCATCCAGATACGCCCATCACGAGTATTTTTTTGCTTTTCATAAGGCAAGCCTTCCCTAGGCCCCAACCAAAACAGGGGCTGACAATCGAATCTAATAGTTAAACTTGTGTTGCCGTTGATAGGTTCCTGAACATTAAACTCGCTCAGGAACCTTCGCTGTTATTGCCACCAAAGCGCGAGCTGAGGGAAGATAATAACCAGTGCCAGAACCAATACTTGAAGTGCAATGAACGGCAGTAGTGAAGAGAAAATCTCACCTAAGCTGATGTCTTTTGGTGCTACTGATTTCAAGTAGAATGCCGCAGGACCAAACGGCGGTGACAAGAACGACACCTGCATGTTTAGACAGAACACAACGCCGAACCATACTGGGTCAAAACCAAGGCCAGTGATTATTGGAACGAAGATTGGCATAGTCAGTAGTGCCACACCTACCCAGTCAAGGAACATACCTAGTACCAGCAAGATAGCCATCATGATTAGCAATGTTACTGTCGCGTTGCCGCCACTGAGTGCAAGGATGGTTTCTTCAACAAAATCAATACCACCCATCAGGTTGTAGATACCAACCAATGCACTTGCACCGATACCAATCCACATAATCATGCCGCAGGTACGCATAGTTGCGATGGCACTCTCTTTCAACATACTGAAGTTCAGTTCACCACGGATCAGCGCACTGATCATGATGCCGACTACACCCAATGCAGACGCTTCTGTTACTGAAGCGATGCCTGTGTAGATACTGCCCAAAACCGTTGCGACAGAAAGCAGTGGGAAGAACAGAGCTTTGAAGTAGCTTGGCTGATTGGCGATGTCTTCTTCTGTCTCATCATCGCTTGGAATTGGCGCAAGAGAAGGATTCAGCTTACAGCGAATCAATACATAACCGATGTAACAGCCCGCAAGGATAAACGCTGGTAAGAAAGACGCTTTAAACAGGTCGCCAATCGATACGCTGGCTGTCATACCGTAGATGATCAATACGATACTTGGCGGAAGCATAGTTCCAAGTGCGCCACCCGCACAGGTTGTACCGATAGCAAGCTTACGGTCGTAACCTAAACGAAGCATTTGTGGCAGTGCGAGAATACCCAGTAGTACCGTTTCACCACCTATAACGCCCGACATCGAAGCCAATAGAACCGCGACTAATAAGGTTTGTACTGCCACACCACCACGAACTTTACGACCGACAGATTTCATTGCATCAAACAGATCTCGTGCGATGCCCGAGCGGTCTAACAAAGCGGCCATCAATACGAACATTGGAACCGCGAGGAAAACATAACCAGAAGCAAAGCTGTAGGTACGGCTCGCAATCAAAGGTAAAGCATCAGGACCGAACCAACATAGAGTGAAGAAAATCGCGACAAAGCCTGTTACGAAGGCCAGCTGCATACCAGTCAGTAGCAAGCCAATCATCATAACCAACATGAGCAAACTGCCCCATGCGATACCAATAGAAGATAAATCAAACATCGTCATTCTTCCTTAGACCCATCAACTCTTGGATTAGGTGCAATACAAACTGGACAACAAGAACACACAAAACGACAAAGATCAGGCCTTTCAACAATGCAGGATAAGGCGCGTTTAACACTGAACCAGATGTCTCAAGACGGAATTCACCCCAAGGTGCAAACCACGCTTCTTCCGCAGTGAAGTAAGCGGCGTAAGCGAGCATGCCTGCAAAGGCCAAACCAACAATGTGGTGAACAAGATTAAGATATTTACGTGCTTGGTTAGACACTGAATCGTAGATAAGAACCACACGCACGTGTTTATTCGCAGCAAACGCGTAGATACCACCAATAATGAATAAAGAACCACCGATGAAAGAAGCTGTTTCATGTACCCATGTGGTCGGGGCATCGAATGCGTAACGCATCACAACTTCATAAAATGAAATCAATACAGTAAAGATAAAAAACCAGCTCACGAGATTACTGAACTTTATAACAAAACGATCGAGCGCATTTCTTGGTTGCTCGTCGTTTTCAGCTGGGGAATGGGGAGTTTTGTCTGTCATGGGGCAAATTTCCTGGGAAATAACGGGAGAGCAACGCCCTCCCCCTTCAATAAGCTAAGTTTAAATTACAGCAAGCCGTTTTCTTCTAGGAACGTAGTTACTGAAGTGTAAACTTTTTGTGCGTTGTCAGAACGCTCTGCAAATACTTTCCATTGGCCTTTTGCGATTTCACGGAACTTTTTACGCTCTTCTTGAGACCAGTCGTGGATAGTGATTTCTGGGTTCGCTTGAGCTTCTTTCAGCGCAGCTTGGTCAGCCATTTTCAGCTGAGTTGTCATGTCGTAAGAGAAGTCACGAACGGATGTTTGCAGAATCGTTTGTAGGTCAGCAGGCATCTTGTCCCATTTCTTCTGAGAAACAGAGATATCGATAAGCGGCAGTGAGTGAAAGCCCGGTTGAACTGGGTGTGTTGCAATGTCGTTCATACCCGCTTTTTGGTTGGTAGAGAATACCGTGTAGTCCGCGGCATCAATTACTCCTTTGCTCAGGCCAGTAAATACTTCAGAACCCGGCAGGTTTACTGGAGTCGCACCCGCGGCTGCAAACACTTGTTGTACTAGGCCTTCAGGTGCACGTAATTTAAGACCTTTAAGATCCGCGACACCATCAATTGGTTTTTTGGAGATGAAAGACTCAACACCCGTTGTAGATGCTCCGACGAACTGAACCCCGTAAGGCTTGTACAGTTCAGTCATTAGCTCGTTACCGCCGCCGTAGTTCATGTACTGAAGCAGTTGCGTTGTGTCCGACCATGCACCAACCATGTTACCAATTAGGCCGAATGCTGGATCTTTACCAGAGAAGTAACCTGTTGCTGTGATGTGACCATCTAGGATGCCCATTTTGATCGCGCCTAGCGTTTCTGTGTGCTTAACCACAGCGCCTACAGGCAGAAGATCGATATCAATACGTCCGTTAGACATCGTCTCTACGCGCTCAGCCCACTTCTGCTGAACTTTGAAGTTCAAGTCACCAGAAGGATCTGAAGATTGAATTTTAAGTTTAAAGTCTGCAGCCATTGCTGAAGTAGCAAATAGACCAGTGAGGGAGGCAGCAATCAGCGTTTTAGTCAGAGCTTTCATTTGGGTATCCTTATGAGTTTCACAGAGTCCGGTTTGTAATTATATGTTACCGGTAACGTTGAGGTGGATGTTACCGGTAACTTTACAGCCTTGTCTATGAGAAGGATCACATCTTTAACATTAGTAAAACGTTTGCTATCAATAAGAAAAATGCGACTGAAAAGTCACATTATAGGTTGGAGGTAGGATTTAATTTCTTTTTAAGTCAGTGAGATAACTAAACCTGCAATGATAAAAACAACGCCTACACCGCGTGTAACGTGCCACTTTTCCTTTAAAAAGTAGATCCCCATCACTACGCCGAAGATGATGCTTACTTGCCTAAGTGCCACAACCAAGCTGACGTTCTCAGTCATGGTCATCGCAAACAACACCAAACCATAAGTCGAAGCCATCATGATGCCGGCCACTGTGGCTTTCTTTCGCAGTATCCAAGCATTAGTAAACTCGATTCTTTGGTTGGTTACGAATAACCAAACACTCAGCGGAATCACAATCGCCCAAAACTGAATGCCTAGGTAGAAAATCGCAGTGTGTTTGTTAGTAACGGTGGGTGTGCTTAGAGGCTCTAATAATAGAAGCGCCTCTTTATCAATGATGGAATAGCCCGTGGTACCAATAGCGGCAATTAACGCCCACAACACGCCGAGGTTGAGATACGCTTTTAACCTAAGATCTGAAAACTGCTTAAGTGGTACAAACAAGCAGCCTAAGGTTATTAAAGTGAACCCAATCCATTGATTCGCCGACAATTCATAGCCGATCAACACCGTGCCTAAACCTACCATCAACACAGGCAGTGCTCGTGCCATTGGGTAAATCACACCGATATCAGCCTGTTTATAGGCCGCGCCTAACCCAATCAAATAGATGATTTGACAGATCCCACTCAAGAAAACCAGTTGCCAGAATGGAAGTGAGATATTTGATAGCCCTACACTGTGAACATACCAAATCAAATATGGCGTCAATATCGCTGCGGCGGCAAAGCCAGAGGCTAAGAAGAATGACGAACCCGATCCTTGATTAGATTTACCTAGAACGTTCCAACCCGCATGAAGCAAAGCCGAAATGATCACGATGACAATGGCAGAGAATTCCATTTCATTCCTAAATTATTGATGAATAAGCGCAACGGCTGACAACGGATGATAAAAAAGGCCTCCGAGTAAGAGACCTTTGATCGTTTCAATTAGGCGATCGTGCATAATTGCAGATATGCCAGCATTCTAACGTATAAACTAGCGCTCTAGCTGTGCTATCGACTCAATGCTGATCGCGTCATGACGCCAATATTCAATATCGCAGTCAATCAAATCACCGTCTTGGTTGTAGTTAACACGCTCAACCACCATCGCTGGAGACCCAGAAGTCGCACGCAGAGCTTGCGCGGTTTCGCCAAGCAAAGACGTTGTGCTCACTCGGTAACGGATCTTCTGATATACCACACCAAAGTGCTCACGGTAGATGTCAGTCAACGATTTAGACAAGTCATAATCCAGCAAGTTAGGGAACAACTCTGGTCGAATGTAGTTGGTCACATACACAACGGGCCTGTCTTCAAGATAACGAACTCTGTCTACTCGATAAACATCCGAAAAAGGTTGCAGCTCAAGAAGCCTAGTTGCTTCCTTGGTTGCTAACATGCCTTTCGCTGCCACTAATTCTGTTTTCGGCTTACGATTCTGCGACAAAGCCATATTAGTGAAGTTCAGTGTTTGTGTTGGGTCGTAACGCAGTGGAGCTGGCGATATAAACCAACCACGGCGGTCTTCTCGATAAATACGCCCCTCAACTTCAAGTGAAGACAGCGCTTCACGTAACGTAACACGTGTGGTATCGAACGATTCAGCCAGTTTACGCTCAGCAGGCAGTTTCTGTCGCGGCGTTAACATCCCCGACTCTATCTGCTCTACGATGACATCTTTGATTTTTACGTACTGCACTTCATTTCCTTTTATTCTTGTTCTTGTCGTCAGCCACTCCTTGGCCAACTGCAATATAAAATGGTTTGCTAGCGTTTACGCCAAGCTTGGGTGCGCTTCTCGAATAACTTGTTGATTAGCATATGAATCAACTTCGCACTCGCTGCCGATATCATGATCATGACTGCCATAGCCGCTGCTGCACCGGTTTGTCCCGCATCGTCCATATTCAGAACTGAAACTGACGCAGGTATCGTATCGGTAGAATACAAGAATACTACCGCAGATGTTGTGGTAAGTGCATTAATAAACAGGTATGTCGCAATATCTAAAATCGCAGGCAGACAAACAGGCACCGTCACCTTAAAGAACAACTTGTATTGCGGTAGGTTAACTGAGGCCGCGGTTGCTTCAATCTCCTCAGGCAGCTGTTTTAATGCGGTTAATGCCGTCATGTGCCCCACCGTGTAATAGTGAACCACGGTGTTGATCACCAAGAACGCCATCGTGCCATACAAGAAGTTGAGTGGGTTGCTCAAATCATTGAAGTAGAAGATATAACCCAAACCCAGAACCATACCCGGAACGACCATCGGCACCACACTGAGCATCTGCATTGCTTGACGAACAAGGCCGAATGCGCGGCCTTTCTCAATACAGTATGCCCCTAGGAAAATCAGAACCGTACCGATAATAGCAGTCCAAGCGCCGAGGGTTAATGAATTGAAAAATGGCGTCCAACCATAAGTACTCATCTCTGCGAAGTTATAATTATTTAGCGTTAGCGTTTTATTCCAAGGCCAGAAGGTGACCATAGATCCGTATATCGCCATGCCCAACACGATAACCACGGCAGCAGAGATGATGGTGCAATAGAGGAAACATAAGCCATCACGTAGAGAGCTAGGTTCAGGTTGGTACGCAACAGAACGAGTATCAAACAAGCTCTTTTGTTTCTTTTGAACCCAGCGATCAACGGAAAACGCAAGCAACGCAGGCAATAGCAGCAAGATACTGGTTACCGCTCCCATAGAGAAGTTCTGTTGACCAACCACCTGCTTAAAGATGTCAGTCGATAGAACGTTATAACTGCCACCAATCACCTTTGGCACACCAAAGTCACAAACCACCAGCGTAAATACAACAATCAGAGTGCTGATCAAACCATACTTTGCCGCCGGTAGCGTCACCATGAAAAAGGTTTTTAATGATGAAGTATTGAGTGCTCGTGCCGCCTCATACAGACGAGCATCAGAGGTTCTCAATGAAGTAGTTAAAATCATTAGGGCGTGTGGAAACGTCCAGAATATTAAGCCCAGCGAGATACCAATCAAGCCGTACACCGAGTTCCCCCCTAAGACTTCTTTAGCGATACCTTGGTTGCCAAATAAGAAGATCAAACTGATCGCAGGAAGCAACGACGGAGCTAGAATCGGCGCTGATCCCAACACCTGAAAAAGCCCCTTAAAAGGCATACATGAACGAGTCAATGCATAGGCATAACCAAACGCTAATACACCCACAACAACCGTTACTAGCAGACCCAAAGTAAAAGTGTTCCCTACAGATTGCCAAAGGCTTTGAGAAGCAAAATACGTTGCGAAATTTTGTAATCCTACAAAATCACCGTCTGCGTTCTGAACACTCTTTTTCAACATTGCCCACAGTGGCATCAGAATAAATAGCGTCATGACCACAGACAAAAAAGCTAGAAGCCCGAATAGGATTACGTTGTCTTTACTTAACCGAGCAAGGAAAGGCGTTACTCGTCGTTGAATTAGCAGCTTAGATTGCATCATTTGAGTCGATTCCATGATAGTTACGCCGCCTCGTCTTTCATCACTTGCAGGCTTTCAGATGGGTAAGCTCTAAGGCCTTCTTCATCAAACGCTACGTAACGAATATCGCTGCGACGCAGTTTCAATCGATTAAACTCTTTAACTGATACATCAACGATGATCTCTTTCGCCGTTGAGTCATGTTGCAATTGACACTCAACACGATAAAACGCCCCTAAGAATTCGCTGGATACGATTCTCACGGGTAATGACTCACTAAAACGATCAACAAATTGGATTTGCTCTGGACGAACGGCAATATCAAAAACATCACCTAGATTTGGCGTGAGATTATCTAAGCGAGGTAATGGTAGCATTGACTCTGCAATGCGTATCTTGCCTTGAGCCGCAACAGAAGCTTGAATGAAGTTCATGCTGCCAACAAACTCAGCAACAAAACGACTGACAGGTTTTTGGTAGATCTCTTGTGGAGCACCGACCTGCTCGATAACGCCATGATTCATCACGACAATACGGTCGGCCATCGTTAGGGCTTCATCTTGGTCGTGCGTCACCATAATAGTGGTGATACCCAGCTTACGTTGCAGTCGGCAGATCTCATCACGCAGGTGTGTTCTTACCTTCGCATCCAACGCAGAAAGCGGCTCATCAAGTAATAACAAACCTGGAGACAACGCCAATGCGCGAGACAGAGCAACACGCTGCTGTTGTCCACCAGACAGTTGATTCGGATATTTTTGGCCAGACGTCGGTAAACCAATCGTTTCTAACCAAGACTCTACTGTTTCCAGAGCTTCTTTGGTCGATATCCCTTGATTCTTCAGACCAATCGCAATGTTTTCTTCCACTGTGAGATTGGGAAACAAAGCATAAGATTGAAACACGATACCAAAGTCGCGCTTTTCTGGTGGCAAGAAGGTCGTATCATTACCGTTCTGCTCAATAGAACCAGAGGTCGGTAAATCTAGACCTGCAATCGCACGTAATAAGGTGGTTTTTCCACAGCCAGATGGGCCAAGGAAGCAGACGAACTCGCCTTTATCTATTGATAAGGAAATGTCTTTTAACGCTGTAAATTGGCCAAATTGCTTTACAACGTTTTCAATATTCAAATAAGTTTGGTTGCTCATACTACAGCACTCTCCATATGGTATATACCAAATTTAAACTGAGAATATTGCAGTTGAGTGACAAATTTATAGTAGCTAAATGACAGTTATATTGCAGATATAATAAGCATTAAAGGTTGCTATTTATTCAGAATTAACAGTTCGTTCAACGTTAAAAGCTCTCAGTGACTTGCCCATAAATCACTGAGAGCCTAAATGTAAACGCTAGATTAGTTTACGATTCAACCTTGTCGGCTTTACCTGCCGCACCCGCGAGCTTTGCCAATTGCTTATCTAGCCATAATGGCGTGTTACCAGAATCTTCCACGTTCTCTTTTCTTCGAACAGCATCTCTAACCATCATAGCCCCAACCCAACGAAATGGCTCTGGAGGGAAGTAGCCTCGTGGACCGCTAGTTAAACCACTACGTGTCCATTCGTTATCATCTCCTAACACCAATGAAGACAAAATTTTCCCTCCCATACGAGTTTGAGCAACACCATTACCTGAGTAACCGAGCCCATAATAAATGTTGTTTTGGCCTTTTAGGTTACCGAAAAATGGCAATCCGGTGACGGAACGATCTGAACCACCCGACCAGTTGTAATCGAATTCACTTTGCTCAAGTTTAGGGAACAATTTTTGGAAGGATTGATTGAGAATCGGCAGATAATTGGTGGTTTGGTTGAACATGCTTTCGACTTTATTCGCAAATGAGAATTTATTGCCGCCTTTGCCCAACATGAGTCGTCCATCTTGGGTGTCTCGGTAGTAATGAACAAAGATTCGAGAATCCACCACTGCAGCTCCTTTTTCGGGGCCAAACTGCTTGAGTTTTTCCGGGATTGGCTTGGTTACAACCATATCTGACGAGACAACCACAATACTGCGTTTGAACTCTTTGAAATGATCGAGCATCCACGCGTTGAGCGCCAAAATAACTTTATCGGCAAAGATAGATCCGCCCTTAGTTTGGATCCGAGCCAGAGAGCCATAATCGAGCGAAGTCATCTCTGTGTTTTCATGAATTTCGACACCTAGATCAATAGCCACTCGGCGTAAGCCTCGAGCCAATAAAGCGGGTTGCACACTGCCTGCAGCTTCTGAGTAATAACCCTCAATGTGGCGTTCAGATCCCGCTTTATCAGCCAAAGAATTATCGCACTTCTTCCAACTATTGATACCCTGCTTGATCAACTCATTAACGACAGGTTCCATTCCACCTTTTTGCGCATCATTGGTTGCCGTGTAGTAAGTTCCGCTGCGATATAGATGCGCGTCAATCTTGTGTTCGTTACAGAAGGCTTCGATCTCGTATATAACCTTTTCCGATTCCTTAACCAACCATTTCGCTTGTTCTTTTCCGTAGAGCTTTTTCAGCGTCGGATACTTAGTCGACCACGTCAACATGCAACCGCCGTTCGCTCCAGAAGCACCGCTACCACATAGGTCTTTTTCAATCACCACAACATGCTTTTCGGGTTGCTGTTGTTTGATTAAAATCGCCGTCCATAAACCCGTATAGCCACCGCCAACAATAGCGATATCACAGTTGACGTCTTTTTTCAGTGGCTTCGCGGATTCTAGCCCCGCGTTAATATTGCCAAACTCTTGTTCCAACGCTTGCTTGAACCAATATGAGTAGTGCTTTGTCATTTGTTGTACCTTACTTAAAATCTAAAGGCGTAAAACTAAAAAAGGAAGACCGAAGCCTTCCTTTACTGATTTCTAACTTCTAATGAACTCAATAGTTAATTAACTGAATAGGTCATCAGATTAAGATTTAGGCTCTGATTTAGCGTCAAACTTCTCAGACCATGTTTTCAATACGTCTGTACGCTCGCTGCCCATGCGTGCAAAGTCCATTTTTGCCATGTTCTTTTCTACGTTAGGGAAGTTTTCAATTGTTGCTGTCACATCTTGGTGACCAACAACTGGGTACATTTCGATGTAAAGCTCGTTTGCGGCTTTAGAGATAGACCAATCAACAACGCGCTGCGCCGCATCAGAAGCCTTAACAAGACCTACCGCTTCAGATTCCCAGCCGATACCTTCAGGCGTAATCACAGAAAGTGGCGCACCTTGAGTTTTCAGCTTAGCGCCACGGCTCGCCATAGAAATACCGATAGCCACTTCACCCATGCCCGCTTGAACACATGGCTTCGAACCTGAGTGCGTGTAGTGAGCAATATTTTGATCTAGCTTCTGCATGTAGTTCCAACCTTGGTCTTCACCCATGTTTTGTAGCCAAGCCGAAACCTGCATGTAACCCGTACCAGAAGAGGCTGGATTTGGCATAGCAATGTGGCCTTTGTAGATAGGTTTCGTTAGGTCATCCCAAGACTTAGGTGCCGGTAGGTTCAATTGCTTAGCAACTATTTCGTTAAAGCAAACTGCATTGAAGAATGCATCATTACCATACCAAGCTTGAGTAGATTGTGGGTCGTTAAGGTTTGCACGCAACGCTTCTACACCTTGAGGTGTGTAAGGCTTGAGAATGCCCTCTTCTTTAAGCAAAGCCATAGAAGAACCCGCAAGACCCCATACTACTTCTGCACGAGGGTTGTTTTTCTCAGCCAATAATTTCGCCGTCATGATCCCGGTAGAATCACGCACCCATTTGATGTTGATGTCTGGGTTTTCACTTTCAAATGCGTTTTTGTACTTCGCTAAAATGTCAGTTTCAAAAGCGGTGTAAACCGTCACTTCCTGTGCTGCATAAGCATTACCAGCTAATAGAGTAACTAATGCTGCAAGTGATCCTTTCATAAAACGGTTTTTCATCATTTTCTCCAGTCAGGCCCAACTCTAAAGTGAGCAGTTGCCAAAATTAAAAGTTATCGAGGTTTAAAGCTGCCTAGTTTTGGAAGCAACCAATGTTTAACGTTTCTTAAATTAGAAGCCTCATTAAGAGGCGCCTATATCCATAAATTCATTTAGGTTGTTAGTACACGCCTTTACATTGGTATGTACCAGATTGAGAGTATTAACCTAATCGACTTTTATGACGGTTAAATGAACAAAAAATGGCAATTTAAAGATCGGAAAATTTCTCAACACAAGTGACAAATTTGAATATTAAGCTTTTGTTAAAATAACGTTTGGGCTATTTACGACTGCTTAAATTGGTTGTTAAAGTAACCAGAAATACTGGTATAGTCCAAAATACAAATCACGAGAATTGAACATGAGAAACGAATACCTACTACTGACACCGGGTCCTCTATCTACTTCTGAAACCGTTCGCCAAGCGATGCTAAAAGACTGGTGTACTTGGGATGATGAATACAACAAAGACGTTGTTGAAGTGATTCGTAGCAAGCTTGTGACTTTGGCGACTAAGCAGGCGGGATATACAAGTGTATTAATGCAAGGCAGCGGCACTGCTTCAGTTGAAGCAACAATCGGTAGCGTTATCTCTAACAGCGGTAAGCTTCTTGTTGTCGATAACGGGGCGTATGGTGCTCGCATTGCTCAAATCGCAGAATATTTAAACATTCCATGCCATGTCGTTTCCCCAGGTGAAACATCACAGCCTGACTTGAACAAAATGGAAACGGCATTGGCCATGGATTCAGACATTACTCACGTGGCGATTGTGCACTGTGAGACCACCACAGGCATGCTGAATCCAATTGAAGAGATTGCCAAATTGGCAAAACAACACAACAAAACCGTCATTCTTGACGCGATGTCGAGCTTTGGCGGTATTCCTATGGATATTGCTGACTTGGGTATCGATTACATGATCAGCTCAGCAAACAAGTGTATTCAAGGTGTACCTGGATTCGGCTTTGTTATTGCCAAGCAGTCAGAACTGGAGAAGTGTAAAGGCCAAGCTCGCTCATTAAGCCTTGATTTGTTTGACCAATGGCACTGCATGGAAAGCAACCATGGTAAATGGCGCTTCACCTCTCCGACTCACACGGTACGTGCTTTCTACCAAGCCCTGCTTGAACTAGAACAGGAAGGCGGTATCGAAGCTCGTCACAATCGCTACCAAACCAACCAAACCACATTGGTTGCTGGCATGCGTTCTCTTGGCTTTGAACCTTTGCTAAATGATGACCTTCATTCGCCAATCATCACCTCTTTCTACTCTCCAACTCATAGCGATTACCAATTCAAGGAATTCTATGACCGTTTGAAAGAACAAGGTTTTGTGATTTATCCGGGCAAGGTTTCAAACGCAGACTGCTTCCGCATCGGTAACATCGGTGAAGTTTACCCGTCAGACATTGAAGCCCTCATTGGCGCAGTGAAAAACGCTATTTACTGGGACATCAAATAATGACGACGACCAATCAAGAGCCTGTTCTAAAGGCAACACACTTTCGAAGTGAAGGCGATGTGAACACCACGCCAGCGCGTGAAAAGTGGAATGAGTCGCTAAACGATGATGCGACTCAAGCGATGTTAAAGCGCGATTCTGACGTGTTTCTTCATCAAGCGATGTCAACGCCTTGCCTAGACACACTTGAAGCTGCAGAAGGCATCTACATACAAGATGCAACTGGCAAGAAGTACATGGACTTTCACGGTAACAATGTTCATCAATTGGGCTACGGCCACCCACACATCATTAATAAAGTGACTCAACAAATGGCGTCATTACCGTTTTCACCGCGTCGCTTCACCAATGAAACAGCCGTTCAGTGCGCTGAAAAACTCACGCAGATCTGTGGTGGTGAATTGAACCGTGTGTTGTTTGCTCCAGGTGGTACTTCAGTTATTGGTATGGCACTCAAACTGGCTCGACATGTCACCAACAACTTCAAAGTCGTTTCATTGTGGGACTCATTCCATGGTGCGTCACTCGATGCAATTTCAGTGGGTGGTGAAGCCTGTTTTCGTAAAGGTATGGGCCCGTTAATGGCTGGCGTAGAACGTATCCCACCAGCGGTCTCTTATCGTGGTGCTTTTTCGCTTCGCGGGCAAAACCCAGGCGATGCGAACGAGACCGCATGTGATGTGCACTACGCCGATTTCCTTGAGTATGTGATTGAAAAAGAAGGTGGCATTGGTGCCTTCATTGCCGAAGCAGTGCGTAACACCGATGTTCAAGTACCAAGCAAAGCTTACTGGAAGCGCATCCGTGAGATCTGCGATAAGCATAACGTCATGTTGATCATCGACGACATTCCAAACGGCATGGGTCGCAGTGGCGAATGGTTTACACACCAAGCTTTTGATATCGAACCTGACATTCTTTGTATCGGTAAAGGTTTTGGCGGCGGCTTGGTTCCAATTGCAGCCATGGTCACCAAAGATAAATACAACACGGCAGCGCAAGTCTCACTGGGTCATTACACCCATGAGAAAAGCCCTATTGGCTGCGCGGCAGCACTCGCAACCATGGAAGTAATTGAACAAGAAAACCTACTTGAAAAAGTACAAGCGGACAGCGAATTCGTACGTGAACAGCTGCTTCAAATGAAAGAGAAGTACCCAGTCATTGGTGACGTTCGCGGCATCGGCCTGCTCTGGGGGGTGGAATTGGTCACAGATCATATCACCAAAACCCGAGCGTTCGATGAAGCGGAAGCAGTACTTTACCAATGTCTAAACGATGGTCTGAGCTTCAAGGTGTCACAAGGTAACGTGATTCAATTGAGCCCACCATTGATCATCAGCCGCAGCGAACTAGAAGTCGCGATGTCTGTATTCGAAAAAGCGATAGCAAAAGTCTGCAAAGACTTTGAATACCTTTGAATCACCTTTTAAAGCACGTCTTGAAGCAATAATTTCAAGCAACCAATAACCTAAAGCAACCCGTAACCTCCCGACTGAACCTTTGAATTTTAAACAGGCGGGAAGTGACACACAATAGGACATTATTATGAACACTACATCACCTATCCAAGCGGTTATCTTTGACTGGGCTGGCACTATCGTTGATTTTGGATCGTTTGCTCCAACAAGCATCTTCGTTGAAGCATTCAGACAAGGTTTTGACTTTGATATAGACCTAGCAGAAGCGCGTGAACCTATGGGGATCGGCAAATGGGATCATATCCAAGCGGTCGGTCGAATTCCAGCTGTTGACGCTCGTTGGAATGCTCAGTTCGGACGCTCGATGACCAGTGAAGACGTTGATGCGATCTACGCGGCATTCATGCCTCTTCAGAAAGCAAAAGTAGCCGACCATGCCGAACCAATCTTGAATGCAATAGAGGTTGTGAATAACCTAAAGGAGAAGAACGTAAAAATCGGTTCTTGCTCAGGTTATCCGCGCGAAGTGATGGATGTTTTAATTCCTGCTGCTGCAGATTACGGTTACCAACCAGACAATGTAGTAGCAACGGATGACTTACCGCAAGGTGGCCGTCCGGCTCCATTCATGGCGCTTAAAAACGTCATTGATCTAGGTGTAACTAGCGTTGCTGCATGTGTGAAAGTAGACGACGCTGCACCGGGGATCGATGAAGGTCACAATGCAGGTATGTGGACAGTAGGCCTTGTACTATCAGGTAACGAGGCTGGATTGACGTACCAAGAATACTTAGACGCAGACGAAGCAACACTTGCATTGGCACGTGAAAAAGCGAGCTTGAAGCTAAACAAATCAAACCCTCACTACCTGATTGATACTATTACAGACTTACCTGGTGCAATTGCCGATATAGAGAAGCGTTTACTCGCCGGCGAACGCCCATAAAATTTATAAAACACGAGCAGTAAATACACACAAAAAGTAAAAATTAAACCTCGAGAACCGAACAATGGCACGAGGTTTCTTCATTTCCAACATTTGAGACAACATACTATTGACAAATAAAACAGTAAATAGCACTTTAAATATATAATTTTTAACAATTTCATTGACTACGATACGCAATCAGATTAACAATATAAGTACTAAGTAAAAAATAGATCCAGCTGGACCAACGCCTTGATTTACTTATTATAAGCAGTGTCATCAACTAATAAGTGATCGTTTTACTGGCAAGTTCAGATAACAATAATAGTTAATCCAAGGATAAGATTATGAAAAGACTGTCAAAAATCATGTGTGCTGTTGTTGCCGCTTCAGGCTTAGCTGCTGCTCCTTCAATTGCTGCAACCACTTATGTTGGTGCAAAAGTCGGCCTAGGCTGGTTAGACAGCGCGTGTGTAAGCGGTACTAAATGTGATGATGATGCAATTGGTGCTGGTATCTACTCTGGTTATAATTTCACAGAAAGACTTGGCATTGAGTTGAGTTCTGATTTCTTAGGTGATTACAAAACTAGCTTTTCGAAGAATGGCACTACATCATCGTTTAGCGATCCTTTGATCGCAATTTCCTTAACTCCAATGTACCGCCTACCGGTACAGCAAGAGTTTGACGTATTCTTCAAAGCGGGTCCTGCTTACATTTCTCACGGTGGTGAAGATGATGTTGTTTTCGCTGCTGGTATCGGCCTAGAGAAGCAGCTGTCTTCTAATTGGGCGGTGCGTGCTGAATACCAATACTTCGATGATTTCGACGACAACTATGTTCAAGATCTGAACTCAAACCTACTGTCTGTTGGTGTTAGCTACAATTTCGGTACAGGCAACACAACGGCATCAGCGGCTGCAGCAGCAGCTTCTGCCGTTGCTGTAACACAAGCACCATCTGAGCCAATCACAGAGCCTGCAGTTGTTGTGGAAGAGAAAACAACGGTAGTTGTTACTAAAGCGCAAACTGAAAGCTTCTCTCAAGGTATGTTTGAAACAAACAGCACTGAACTGTCTACCGACGGAAAAATTGCTCTAATGCCAATCGTTGAAGTACTTAAAGCTCACCCACAATCATCAGTTGATGTTGTTGGTCACACCGATTCAACAGGTTCAGCAGAATACAACATGATGATCTCTAAGAAACGTGCTGCTGCTGTAGCTGCATACATCGAAGAGCAAGGCATTGAATCAGACCGCATTTCAGCGTCTGGCCAAGGTGAAGAGAATCCTATTGCATCAAACGATACTGCAGAAGGCCGCGCTCAAAACCGCCGTGTTGACGCAACTATCCCTGCTTTTGAATACCAGCAAGAAGTACAAGTAGAAGAAGTTATCGTAGAAGCTGCTGAGTAATAGCACTCTACCTTAATTGCAATAATAAGGGCAGAGTACTTGAAAGTGCTCTGCCCTTTTCTTTATCTGCCTTTGCCCATAAACCGTAAGCTGTAAGCCGTAAAAATCAGCCTCACGCCAAAACGGTACAATCAGAAGACTAGACGATTTCCCAACTGTGGGTCATTTCTACGCCCTCACCCAGCATTAGGCACACTGAACAGTACTTTTCTAACGAATCTGCACATACCTTAGCGACAAGCTCAGGAGTAAGATTATCACCAGACACTTCAAAATGAATATTAATTACGGTAAAGATTTTTGGTGCGGTTTCACGACGTGTCGTTGTTAGTTTTGCGTTACAACCTGTGATGTTCTGACCTGCAGATTTCAAACCATCAACCACATCAACAGAGCTACAACCACCTGCGGCCATTAATACCATTTCCATAGGGCTTGGCGCCGTAGCACCGCCACTTCCATCCATCACCACAGAGTGCCCTGATTGAGACTTACCCAAGAATTTAAAGTCTTCGACCCATTTAACTTCTGCTTGCATGTTGTTCCTTAGATGTACAAACGTCATCATTATCTAGTGTTTTATATCAATGCCTACACCCTACTACTGGCGGCATTTAGGAGCAAGATTTTCTCTATGGCATATTTTTTTGTAAATGATGTAATTTTTTCCATCCAAAACCTGTCTCTATACGTACATTCAAAATCGGATGAAAGAACGTCAAGATGAGGTATTTATGAATAAATTATCTAAAATATTGGTATCACTCGTGGTTGCCCTGCCACTGATTTCGCTATTTGTGAGCCAAGCTGGCACTGCCAATACAATGGATAAAACGGCCAATTCGGGAAAAAATGAAATAGCAACACTGGCCGGAGGTTGTTTTTGGTGTACAGAATCTGATCTAGAAAAACTACCAGGCGTAACTGACGTTATCTCTGGATATTCTGGTGGCGAATTAGAGAATCCAACCTACAAGCAAGTCTCATCCGGTAAGTCAGGGCACATCGAAGTGATTAATGTGACTTATAATCCTGATGTCGTTAGCTACGAGCAGGTACTTGACCAATTCTTCAGACACATAGACCCAACTGATGACAAAGGATCATTTGTCGATAGAGGTCCACAATATCGACCTGCTATTTTCTATCGTAGCCAAGAGCAAAAAGACGTAGCTCAGAATTTCATGATGGAAATCGACAAAGCTCAGATCTTTGGAGAGCCATTGAAAACCGAACTGATTAAATTTGAAAAATTTTGGCCAGCAGAAGATTATCACCAAGATTATTACAAGAAGAGCAAAGTTCGTTACAACTACTACCGCTATGCATCGGGTCGTGATCAGTATCTAGATAAGATCTTCGGTGAAGATAGAAAAGAAAACCCGAAAACTATCCGTCAGCTCATAGACAGCAAAAATACGACAACCAATACTAAGACCTACGTTAAGCCGTCTGATGCAGAGATTAAAGCAACGCTAACCTCACTGCAGTACGATGTGACACAGGATGATGCAACAGAGCGTCCGTTTGATAACAAATACTGGGATAACAAGCAGGAAGGTATTTATGTCGATATTGTAACGGGTGAGCCGCTATTCTCTTCAAAAGACAAATACAAGTCTGGTACAGGTTGGCCGAGCTTTACTCAACCAATCAGTGAAGCATATGTCGTAACCACCACTGACTACAAACTGCTTTACCCAAGAACAGAGGTTCGCAGTAAGTTTGGTGATTCTCACCTAGGACATGTATTTAAAGATGGTCCAAAGCCAACGGGTCTACGATACTGTATGAACTCAGCCGCCATGCGCTTTATCCCAGCGGACAAACTGGCAGACGAAGGCTACGAAGAATATGTAGAACTATTCGAGGGCTAATAGCTAATAAATAAAGCTAGATATTAAACATCAAAGCCAGCATATCGCTGGCTTTGTTTTAGTTACCGTAAAACCCACAAACTTAACCTGTTAACACCGTATCTTCTGGGTATTTCAACAAAGAAGGCTCTGGGCGAGCTAACATGTAGGCCAAAGTCAAAGGTCCAATCCGTCCAATCACCATCACTACAATCATAATGTATTTTCCCGGTTCAGAAAGATTAGCCGTTAACCCTGCCGTCAACCCAACCGTAGCAAAAGCAGAGATCACTTCGAACATCACTCGATCAAACGCCGCCTTTTCAGTCAGCATTAACAAAAACATCGCGGTCGTTAATAGCGCTCCGCTGACCACAATAATGGCCAAAGACTTTGTTACCACTTGCCAAGTTACCGTGCGTTTGAACATCACTACATGCTTTTTCTGACGCAGGAACGTCCACGTCGCGACAAATGCCACAGCAAAGGTCGAGACCTTAATCCCACCCCCTGTTGAGGTAGAGCCTGCACCTATCAACATCAGTACTATCATCACCAACAATGCGGGCTGAGTGTACTGAGACAAATCGACACTATTGAACCCAGCAGTACGTGCACTCGCAGACTGGAAAAACGCCGCTAACCACTGACCTTGGATAGACAAACCTTCCATCGTTGCAGGGTTACTTCTCTCCAGTAACCAAAACAACACAGTACCAACTAACAATAGGGTAGGAGTCGCCGTTAGCATTATCTTGGTATGCAAATGTAAATGCTTGAAACCCTTGCGCCAGTTACTAGATAAGTCACCAACGACCGTAAAACCTAAACCACCAAAAATAAATAGACCAGCCAGAGTGAAGATCACCAATGGATCGTCAACAAAGCTCATCATACTGTCTGAAAACAGAGCAAAACCAGCGTTATTGAATGCGGATATCGCATGGAAAAGTGCGTAAAAACTTCCCGTTGTCCAGCCCATTTCAGGAATCCAACGAAAACAGAGCAACACAAAACCAATAAACTCTGCAACCAATGCAAAAATGATGATCTTCTTCACCAATTTCCGAAGGTTTATCTTACGATCTTGCCCAAGCGCTTCTTTCGCTAACGCTTGTTGTTTCAAACTTAGCCGAACACCAAACATGTAGAGCAATACCGCAGACAGCGTCATCTGCCCCAACCCACCAACTTGCATCAAAAACATCAACAAGATCTTTCCAGATAGAGTGAAATGCTCACCAGTATCAACCACACCTAAACCTGTCACACTGATCGCTGACGTCGCTGTAAACAGTGCATCTGTAAAGCTGAGCCCTGTCACAGAGAAAACAGGTAACGTAAGTAGTATCGCCGAAGGAATAAGCACCGCGAGAAAGCTCGTCAGGATAACCTTAGGTTCAGAACCTTTCTTGCGCTTTTCATCTTGCTCTAAAGCGTAAAACAGCCCTCTTCGATTTAACGAATTCATAGACTCACCTTACGATAAGTTTTTGAGTTTATGAGCCAACAGCGTCTTAGGTCCCGCAATAATGACCACATCACCAATTTCCAAACTGATGTCTAACGATGGCGCTTTGGTTAAGTTCGGGCCACGCTTAAAGCCCAAGACTTGTACATCAGTTTCTTTACACAGACTTAAATCGCAAAGTCGTTTGCCTAAGAATTTATGACCGATTACGATTTCTGTCATCGCTAGTCCACTGCCCAGGTCGATAAACTCAAGCACGCGTTTGTCTAACATTTTTCGGGCAACACGTATTCCCATATCTCGCTCTGGCATAATGATATGATCGGCACCAATCTTAGAGAGAATCTTGCCGTGAAACTTATCATTGGCCTTAACCCAAACCGTTTTAGCCCCAGCTTCTTTGACGACCAGTGTCGCTAGAATACTAGAGTTAACATCCGCCCCGATAGAGACCATGACCATGTCATAGTCGTCCAATCTAAGCTCAACCACAGTCTCTTCATTGGCACAGTTAGCAACAATCCCCTGCGACACAAAAGCGGCCGCTTCTTTCACTTTCTCTTCATCAATATCAACAGCAAGAACTTGAGCTCCTGAATCTTGAAGCTCCTTACACACAGACAGACCAAAGCGCCCTAATCCAATAACTGCAAATTGTTTGTCACTCATTCACCGCTCCATTTAAAAAGCTACTTAACGTCGAAAACCGATGACTAAATTGTCTTCATACCGAAAAACGACTATATATGCATAGATAAATAAAAATGTCAGCTAATCGCTTGATTTATAAAGGTAGAGAACAAAAGTGATTTCTGCTAATTTCTAACCCATAATTTCTGCGGCAGTACACACAATGAATGAATTCGTAACCCAAGTTCAAACCTACATCAACCAGAGCCATAGTGATTGGGCAAATAGTGTTCTATTTATCACCATTGCGAGTTTTTTCGCTTGGGTAGCTTGGCGACTTATCCATAACCGTCTAGAACTACTGGTTCAGAAGACCCAATTTCATTGGGATGATCTATTACTTGAAGCACTAAAAGCACCTGTCAGCACGTTACTTTGGTGTTGGCCTGCAACTGTCTCTATCGGCTTAGTCCTTCAAGATCAATTTGGTAATGAGATCAACTGGTTAAAAACACTTAAGCATATATTGATTATATGTACATTTGTATGGTTTACATTACGGATGATCAGCAACTCTGAAGCGTATGTTTTAGAGCAAAAAAACAGAGATGAAACCACAGTTCAAGCTATCGCGAAGGTCGCTCGGCTGTTCTTCATGGTGATGGGTGGCCTAACTATCATGCAGGCGTTTGGGCTCAGCCTATCTGGTTTACTCACCTTTGGTGGTGTCGGTGGTTTAATTGTCGGTCTGGCTGCGAAAGATCTACTATCTAACTTCTTTGGCGGCATGATGATTTACTTCGACCGACCGTTTAAAGTCGGCGATTGGATACGCTCTCCCGACCGTCAAATTGAAGGAACCGTAGAACGCATTGGCTGGCGTATGACGATAATTCGCACTTTTGATAAGCGTCCTCTTTATGTTCCAAACTCAGTATTCAGCAGTATTGTAGTAGAGAACCCATCGAGAATGCTAAACCGCAGAATCAATGAGACCTTTGGACTTCGTTATCAAGATGCAGACAAACTCGCCCTCATTGTTGATGACGTAAAAACCATGCTTGAAAACCACAAAGATATCGATGCCAAGCAAACACTCATCGTCAACTTTGATAAATTTGGGCCATCAACGCTAAACTTCTTTATTTACACTTTTACAAAAACCGTCAACTGGGTGAGGTACCACAAAGTTAAACAGGATGTGCTGTTACAGGTATTAGATATTATTCATAAGCACGATGCCGATATTGCATTCCCAACTCAGACACTTAAGATTGACCCTCAAGACATTGATCGCTCTCAAGACATTAGTCGCTCTCAAGATCTTAGTAATTCACACCCTGAGACTAATAGATAGCCAAGGTCGATAAAAAAGATGTGTAAGGCGTGATAACATGGTGGTAGTAGTCCTATATAACTCATTACCACTTTATGATTTTACCTGTCATCTTAGCTGGCGGCTCTGGTAGTCGCCTCTGGCCATTATCTCGCGAACTCTACCCCAAGCAATTTCTAAGTATTGCTGGTGAGCATTCAATGTTGCAACAAACACTGCAACGCTTACACGGTCTAGAAAAATTTGTTGTTGATACTAATTGTGATGCCCCTTTCATCATCTGCAATGAAGAACATCGTTTTATCGCTGCCGAACAAGTACGATCGGCAGAGCTTCAACACAGTGGTATTCTGTTGGAACCCGTTGGAAGAAACACGGCTCCCGCGATCGCATTAGCAGCCTTACAAGCTTTAGGTAATTCGACAGATAACAAAACAAATGATTCTGACCCGATCTTGTTAGTATTGGCTGCCGATCATCACATCGCTAAAACATTGGAGTTTCAACAAGCCGTGAGTCGTGGTGTCGAGTATGCCGAACAAGGCAAACTGGTCACATTCGGCATTACTCCTAGCTCCCCTGAGACAGGTTATGGTTATATCAAGCAGGGTCTGCCTATTTCCTCTATTAACCAGGCAAACAACAGCACTACAGCGACAGACAACAAAACTACAGAACAACCCGTCCATCATGCTTATACCATTGAGTGCTTTATTGAAAAACCAGATAAATCAACAGCAGAAAGTTACGTTAGCTCTGAGCAATACTTGTGGAACAGCGGCATGTTTATGTTCAAGGCGTCACGCTATCTTGAAGAACTAGCCGAACATCACCCAAGAATTTTAACAGCCTGCAAGCGAGCTCTTGCAAAGCAAAATACCGACCTCGACTTTATTCGTATCGATGCCGAAGCATTCAAACATAGCCCAAGCGATTCCATCGATTATGCGGTGATGGAAAAAACTTCACACGCTGCAGTGATCCCAATGGACGTCGGTTGGAATGATATCGGCTCATGGTCTGCTATTTGGGACGTAAGCGATAAAGATGAACATAACAACGTCATTGAAGGTGATGTGTTAACCGTCGACTCTCAGTACAACTACATTCATTCTGAGAATAAACTGGTGGCGACTGTGGGGGTTGATAACCTTATCATTGTAGAAACCAAAGACGCCATACTGGTTGCTGATAAGAACAAAGTCCAGGGTGTTAGATCGATAGTAAACCAACTCCACCAAGCTGGTCGAACAGAGCATCTTCAACACCGAGAGGTATTTAGGCCTTGGGGGAAATACGATGTTGTTGATTTAGGAAAGCGCGACAAAGTGAAGCGTATTACCGTGAAGCCTGGCCATAAGCTTTCGCTACAAAGGCATCATCACAGAGCTGAGCATTGGGTGGTGGTGGCAGGTACTGCAAAAGTAACCAATAACGACAAAACGTATTTAATCGAAGAAGATCACTCCACTTACATCCCTTTAGGTCATATTCACAGCCTAGAGAATCCAGGGAGGCTCCCACTCGAGATGATTGAAGTACAAACAGGGAGTCACTTGAGTGAAGACGATATCATCCGATATCAAGACAGCTATGGACGAGAAGTTTTAGACGACCATCAATCTAAAAGCACCACGGAATAAAGTGACGACTGCATAATGAAACCAACATTAGATCTCAGTTGCTTTAAGAACAACGATATTCGTGGCATCATCGGATCTCAAATCAGTGAGCCGTTCGCCTATTTGCTCGGCAAGGCATTTGGCGAATACACCCTATCCACGACACCTGAGACATCATTCGATGGCTTAGCTCAAGTGGTGATTGGTCGTGATAACCGAGAAACGTCCCCTTCATTACAAGAAGCCATGACCAAAGGCTTAATCGAGTCTGGGATAGCCGTCATAGACCTAGGTATGACTGGCACTGAAGAAGTCTACTTTGCGACTCGTCACCTAAAAGCGATTGGCGGAATACAAATCACAGCCAGCCATAACCCAATCAATTACAACGGAATGAAATTGGTAGGCGTAGGTGCCAGTCCGCTCAGTAAACATAGCGGTTTGAATGAGATAAAGCAGCGAATTCTCAATCTCGAGTCTAAGCTAGTTAACCTTTGCGATAACCCAACCGTGGCTCAGCACGCCGATGCTGAACATCTATCTACTTTACAACCTTATATCGACCACCTGCTTTCATATATAGCTCCTTCTAAACTGTTACCAATGAAAATTGTGGTGAACGCAGGAAACGGCGTTGCCGGGCATATAATAGATGCTTTAGAAGACCGCTTTACTGCACTCGATACCCCTATTACTTTTATCAAGGTTCAACATACACCTGATGGAAAATTCCCAAATGGCATTCCCAACCCATTGATTAAAGAAAATCAAACAGCGACTCGAAATGCAGTCTTAGAACATTCCGCAGATCTAGGAATTGCGTGGGATGGCGATTTCGACCGTTGTTTTTTCTTTGACGAAAAAGGCAATTACATTGAGGGTTATTATATTGTTGGTTTGTTAGCTGAAGCATTCTTAATGAAGGAGCGTAACGCAACCGTATTGCACGACATGCGTATGACATGGAACACGATTGAAGTCGCCAAGCAACTTGATGGAAACGCTATTGCAGTTAAAGCTGGACACGCACTGATAAAAGAAAAAATGCGGCAAACCAACGCTATTTATGGCGGAGAAATGAGTGCTCACCATTATTTCCGTGATTTTGGTTACTGTGATTCAGGAATGATACCTTGGCTATTAGTTATCGAACTGGTCTCGAAAACTCAACAGTCCCTTTATCAATTGACTAGTGTCAGTATTAGTAAATTCCCGTCATCTGGGGAGATAAATCGAAAAGTATCCAACCCAGATCTAGTCATAGCTTCGGTATTAGCATACTACCAAGACTGCGCCGTTTCGATCGATTACGTCGATGGTCTTAGTATGGATATGGGATCGTGGCGCTTCAATTTAAGACAATCGAATACAGAGCCATTAATACGTCTCAATGTAGAGACCAAGCAAAATCCAACTTTATTATCAGACAAAGTAAAAGAGCTACTGTCTTTTCTCGTATAAACGAGCTTAACCCCCAAACCTAGAGCCTAACCTAAGCGGTGTAACCCACATAAAAAGCCCTCATTAGTTTTCGCTAATGAGGGCTTTTTATGTCTAAGCTACCTTTCGGTGGCTATTCTATTTATTACGACGCGCTTCAACAGCGTCTGCTAGTTGACGAAGTACTGTTTCAGTATCTTCCCAGCCAATACAAGCATCGGTAATAGACTGACCGTATGTTGCCGCCTTGCCATCAACCAAATCTTGACGACCTTCAACTAGGTGAGACTCAATCATCACACCGAAAATTGCTTTGTCTCCGCCAGCAACCTGTGCACTTACATCGTCAGATACGTTCATTTGACGTTTGAACTGCTTAGAGCTGTTTGCGTGGCTAAAATCAATCATTACTTTTTGTGGTAGACCAGACGCCGCCAGTTCCGCTTTGATCTTACCTACATGCTCAGCACTGTAGTTTGGCTCTTTACCGCCACGCAGAATGATATGACAATCAGGGTTACCTGCCGTTTCAACGATAGCTGAATGACCATACTTAGTCACTGATAAAAAGTGGTGAGAAGCACCTGCCGAACGAATCGCATCTGTTGCGATCTTGATGTTGCCATCAGTACCATTCTTAAAACCAACTGGACAAGACAGACCAGAAGCTAGTTCACGGTGAACTTGAGATTCAGTCGTACGTGCGCCAATTGCGCCCCAGCTAATTAGATCAGCCACATATTGAGGCGTAATCATATCTAGGAATTCACTTGCCGTTGGCATGCCAAGATCGGTTAGATCAAGCAGTAGTTTACGCCCTAAACGAAGACCATCGTTTAGTTTGAATGTATCATCCATGTACGGGTCATTAATTAGCCCTTTCCAACCAACAGTTGTACGTGGTTTTTCAAAGTAAACACGCATTACGATTTCAAGCTTATCGCCTAGTTCATCACGCAGTACTTTCAAACGTTTACCGTATTCAAGTGCCGCTTCTGTGTCATGAATAGAACATGGGCCTACGATAACAAGTAAGCGATCATCGCTGTCTTCTAAAATATTGTGAATCGCTTTACGGCTTTCAAAGGTTGTAGAAGAAGCAATTTCTGTCGCTGGAAACTTTTCTAAAACAGCAACAGGTGGTAATAACTCTTTTACTTTGTTAATTCTTACATCATCAGTCTGGAACATTGCTTACTTCTTCCTTTTTTCTATCCTTGAGCTGAATGTACGTTGTCTCACGTAACTTTCTATCAGCACTAATCTTCTTGTTCCCTGTAACTTAACTAGTAAAAACTCTAGTTTCAATCACTAATTGAAAATAAACGCAATTTTTTTTGTGTTTTATATTTAAAACACCCTGTACAACATTATTTACACGCTATCGATTGCGTAATTTATAGGGAAGGAAGAGCATCTATTCTGCATGTATGTAATAGACCTGCATCGCTTGATAAGGAGCAGCCTAACGTCACCGAGAAAGCAGGAAAAGCGATGTATCATTCCAAAACTCAAAACCAGTATGATTTTATAGTGTCGGATCTCTAACTGTACTCAGGCAAAGACCCTCTTTTCCACGCATCGATAAAATCATTTTCTCTTAAAGGTTTGGATAGTAAAAATCCTTGTACTGCCTGACACCCTTTGCTTCGAACGTAATCCAGCTGACTTGCTGTTTCTATGCCTTCTGCAATGATATTGAGATCATAAATTTTGGCCATTTCTATGATCACTTCGATGAGCTGTTTATCTGTTGATTCAGAATCAATAGCGTTAACAAACATACGGTCGATCTTAAGCGTATCGATAGGGTAACTTATCAATTGACTAAAGGCCGTATAGCCAGTACCAAAATCGTCGAGAGAAACCTTTACTCCTAGCTCTTTCAATTCCTTAAGCCTCTCGATGTTCTGTTTATCTCCAGGTATAAAGCAGGTTTCAGTGATTTCCATTTCGACCATGTGGGCTGGAATTTCATAGCGCATTAGCATTCCAGAAAGTACATTGACAAAGTCGGAATTAGAAAGCTGCCAAGATGAGAAGTTAATCGCTAACGTACCATCGAAGTCCAGGTCTTGTATCCAAACTGATAGCCTCTGCAGAGCATTCTCTAAAACCCAATAATCAATATGTTTAATTAAGCCTGACGATTCTGCTATTGGTATAAAATCGGCTGGCCCATATGACCGTAAAGCCTCGTAGTTCGTTCGTATTAAAACTTCAGCACCTTTTATCTTGCCCTTTTCTATATCATAAACAGGCATATAGGTTAGATACATCTGATTAGTTCTAATCGCCTCTTTCAGATCTTCATTGATTTGAGCATGACGCTTTATCTCCCTATCCATCTCCTTTGAATAGAATTGATAATGATTTTTTCCCGCAATCTTTTTGCAACTATACATCGCTGAATCTGCATTGTTGACCAATTTGGTGACCGTTTTAGCATCATCAGGGTATACCGAAATACCCACACTAACACCAACATCAAATTGAATCCCATCCACTTCGAAGCCGCTCTCAAAGAGAGATAGAATTCGATCAGCAAACTCAGTAAGTATATTTAAGTCGTCCAACCCTCCCACGATGATGGCAAACTCATCACCTGATAACCTCGCAAACTCAACATCAGATATAGTTAGTGTTTCCCACTCAAAATCAACAAAGCTCTCGACGAGGCGCTCTGCAAACACGACGAGTAAGTGGTCCCCTATATGATGCCCATATTTGTCATTCACGTGTTTAAAGTTATCGATATCAAAGTAAATAACCGCGCCCTTTTTATCCGTTTTAGTGCAGTTATTCATTATGCGTGTGATATCTAGATTGAATTTTTTTCTATTTGGTAAGCCCGTCAGAGAATCTTTTTTTGCTAATCCATCGAGCTCAGTGATCAAGTTAATAAACTTATTAGTAAGGATGGAGACTTCGTCGTTACTTTTAGAACGTTCTATGTAGACCAAATCATCATAATTTACGGACTCTACTTGCTCACTAAGCCTCTCTACTGGCTTAATAACCTGTTTTACGATAAGCCATTTTAGTATTAAGAAACTAACCACAGTGACTAACAATACAATAACGGCATAAAGAAGCTGAAAGGGTTTATACCACTCATTGAGTTGTTCTTGGGGGAGACAAATTTTAATAGACCATAAGTCATGCACTAATTGAAAACCAAATTCATAGTCTGGCTGGGTAATCTCTTTTATCTGTTCTGCGTTCGTCAGCGAATGCGAGGTAGAATTAGGTTTAAGTATTAGCTGGGCATATGGACCAACCTTACTTTTTACCGACTCTTGGAATTCGTCATAGTGTCCCGCTTTAGCGCGAATCACTGCTGTTAGTAACGTCTGGCCTTTAGAAAAAGTTGGGATAGTAAAACTTTGTTCGGGTGTAAATGTCTTTATGATAAAAAACTCAGGGCCTTCAACCCCGTCGTCTAGTTTGTAAGTAGAGGCGTTAACGCGAGCAACACCTTTCAAATCTAATGCTTGTTTAATCGTAGCAAGGTGGTCCGTCACAACCGTATCAGCAGAGTATTTTTTAAATGGATCTGACGTATTAAAGTATATAAGCTCTTCGCCATTAATATCCACCAGAGCAAAGCTTTCGATCGCACCGTGGTTGAGCTTCAACTGATTAATATACCTCGCTAACTCTTTCTCCATGTAATACTGAGTGGTGTCATCATATATTTCAAAAAGATACTTTTGAATATAGTAGCTCTCTAGACTCATTCTAATTGCGAAATCTAACTCTCTAAACGCTTCATTAAGGTCATGAGAGATATAACCAAGCTCGTTATGTAATTTTTCAGATAGCGACGAATTCAGATGCATTTTTTGACTGGTATACGAAAACACACCGGCGATGGAGAAGATAACCACCATAACGGGAAGCAAAATATAATTGATCTTTAGCGACAGTTTCATTTTCTGTCTTTTATTTTTGGTTATGAATAACAGTGAGTATTTGACTTCTCAGATCTGAAGCTTCTTTACTCAATGTTTTATAGGTAAACGATGAAGTGTTATCTAATGCCATTGGGAACAACTCTTCATCTTGCAGATACTCATCAGTTGCGAAATCCAATACGTGTCTATTCGAGCTTGCGAACCACATCTCCTCGGCATTTACTGCTGCTATCTCTGGTGAATTAATAAAGTTGAGAAACTCAATTGACGCCTTACTAACAGGCTTTTCTTTATGAACACTGAAGCATTCATGCCACATCAGAGTTCCTTCTTGAGGAATCGTGTAGGTCCAATCATCTTGCTCTGTATACGACGCAATTTGTTCTTTTTCTCCTGAGTAGATAACGGTAACTTCCATTTTAGAAGCAGATCTTTTATCTAGAGCATAGCCAGTACCGGCTCTCATTACTAATAGCTGATCACGGACCTTCATCAATAGTTTGTACGCTTGGGCTAGTTCAACTTCATTTTCGGTCATAGGATCAAACCCTAACGCCAATAATGCGATTGCTATGGTGTCCACATCATCATCGGGGATCACGACGGTCTGGGGATTCTGTAATGCGTAATCGAAAACATCCATCCAAGAGGTTATCCCTTCGGTAGCCTTTGAAGAGCGAAATGCGACCCCCATTGTACCGTTAGAATATGGAATACCGTACGACCCACATACTCCGCGAGATATATCGGTGAAATATGAATTATCTCCCTCCAGAACATTGGACAAATCCCCTAAAATACCTTCTCTGCCCAGCTCATCAATGGTTAGCCCATCAATGATAAACAAGTCGTAGGCTAGAGCTTTCCCAGAATACACCACAACATCTCGCAGCATTTCACTTTCAAAATAGACCTGAGATACGGTATGTCCATATTGCTTTTCGAACTTTTCTATCACGGTATCAGAGATATAGTCTTCCCAAGTGAAAATCTTGATCTCTTCAGCAAAACTCTGAACTGAAAAAAGAATAGAACAAGTTAAAGCAAAGCAAGTTAAAAAACGCATCAGATACCTATTACTACTTATTTCTATGGAGTCCAATTATGACGTTGACTCTAGTATTTATAATAATTACACGCGTAGTTTGCCTTCTTACATGATATGGATTCAAGATCTATATTAGATTTTGAACAAATAATTGACTTGCAATAGATTATGGTTAGGTAGAGAGTTGATAGGGTAATGTATGGGCTTGTTCAAAGGGGGGGAATAATATAATCATCCGCGTTACGTGCATAGTAGAAACGGTGATCAACACCAGATCCAATTCATTTTTAATGTGTTCTCTCCTGAATGCATATCTGCCAAGCTCCTGATAAGTTTCATTTGCTATAGGTCGTTTGTATTCGTTGAAAGAACGATTAAGGCATTTCCATTAATATGCATCTTCCCCCTTAAACCTTTCTTTTGTTTAAGAGCTTAGACGCAGCCATAATTATAGATCTTCAGGGAAGTGGTATTTTAGAGGCTTGACGACACTATCAAGCCCTTCAATTTTCAAAGCAAGGCACAGTTTTAATAAGTCGCCCAACTCGCCAGACGGGAAGCCTTTCTTATCAAACCAGAGCAAATATTCTTCAGGTAAGTCAATCAATGCGCGGCCAGCGTATTTGCCAAATGGCATTTGCATTCTAGCTAACTTAATCAGGTTCTCTTTCTCTAGCATTACGTGCTCTTTCTATGCGTCGTCGATATTCTGTAGAGTATCACCTAAACGTTCAATCCAGTAGTTGATCGCATCTTTGGCATCGTCCAAAGAGTCAATCATCGTCGAAAAATCTTTATTGCCTGCTTCACGGTCTATTGCTGCAAACAATGGTGTGCCATCTTGTGCATCGCTCACCAGGAGTTCAACACTCGCGCTTCCAACATTGGTGTGCTCACCCGTTGTCACCTTGGATATCGTAGACATAGCGAGGCCGAATGGCAAAACACTACTTGTCACAGCTAAGATAGGATTTGGGGTTTCAACGTTACTCAAGGCAATACTTAAACGTAGTGTTTTACCCGTAGGTTCACCAACAATCGCTTTATGAGGCGATATCTTCGCCTCCAAACAGCTCACCATATGATCAATGAGCTCTTCGATCTCTTCCGGATCTAGTGTCCCTTCTTCTGCAAGAACAAAAATTTGGTCGATCACCACAGAATCATAAGAGTTTAATTTGGATTTCAATCGTTGGGCGTCACGTAGTCCAATCCTTGCCCAAACTAAATCGACACCGCTATCAGGACCAGGCTGAAAGTCTTCGTAGGTGGTGAATTTGGTTTCGGTTATAATCGGACCGCCTGCACAACCAAACAAGAAAATGCTGGTTGCGACAAGCACAAGAAGTTTTGAAGGGTTCATAGCGCACTTAGGTTAAATTTAACACTCGACATAAGTATGCCATACCCTAAGAGAAAATATTGTAGAAAAAGGATTTAAAACTCAGAGCTAGATCTAAAATTAGTCTCGCTGAACAGTGTGGGCATACTCTACTATCACTTGATTACCTTCGATGTAAGCATTTTGAATCTCACCATCAACACTCATACGACTTTTCAGATAGACTACTTTAGGCCCTGAATTATTCGCTTCTTTCAACGAAGGGAACACATTTCTAGGTTCTAAATGAAGTAAGCGGCAGAAATGGCTAATGAAGGACATGGTTAGTGCCGTTTCCCCTCTTAGCACTCTTGAGAAATCAAGTTGGTTCATTCCTAGCTTCTTTGAAAACTCCATTTGCGTAATTCTCATGCGCGATTTTTGTGACATCCACGTTTGATATAACGCGTCTCTATCTTGCTCAGTGAATTCCATTACCGGTTCCTTTATATAATTCATGTCAATCAATTGTCCGGTTTTTCATACATAACATGTCAGAGTTAGGTTAGTGGAAGCCAAAGGTTTGGTCTGATATAAGGAAAACCTTATGTAGTTCAGCGCAAAGCTGTCAAAGCAAATAATGATCCGCCAACAGAGCGACAAATAAGATCATTAGGTGATAAATGGAGAACTTAAAGGTCTTCATCGCCATATTGGGCTCATCACGATATTTAAGTACCCAAGCATGATAAACAAACCCACCGTTGAGCACCAATGAAGCGCTTAGATATATCCAACTACTCATGCCGACCAATACCGGCAATATACACACGATGCTAAGCAACAAGGTATAGAGAAAAATAGAAGTCTTGGTGTATTCGATTCCGTGAGTCACAGGCAGCATGGGGATATTCACTTTGGCATACTCATCACGACGATGAATCGCCAACGCCCAAAAGTGCGGAGGCGTCCAAATAAAGATGATCATCACCAACAACCAAGCATTTGAATGCAATTCATTAGTTACTGCCGTCCAACCTAATAAAGGGGGCATAGCGCCAGCGATGCCTGCTATCACGATGTTTTGCGGCGTTGCTCGTTTCAAGTACATGGTATAAATCACGGCATAACCCAATAAGCTTGCAAAGGTTAACCAAGCGGTCAGTTGATTGACCCACACCACTAACGTGACAAAGCCAAGTAAGCCGATACCAGCAGCAAAGCTGAACACGTGCACACTGCTCAGTTCACCCGATGGCAAAGGACGTCGGTTTGTTCGAGTCATTTGCCCATCAATCTTTTTATCGATCAAGTGGTTGAATGCAGCTGCCGAACCTGCCATCAGCCCTATCCCAATCATTCCGAACAGAGTTTGTTGTAAGGGCAATCCATTGGGTACCGCTAAACACATCCCAACCAGTGCTGTAAGCAACATCAAAGCCACCACTTTTGGTTTGGTCAGCGTTAAATAGACTTTCCAAGTGGCTTTGTTTTTTGTAGCAATTTTGTTACTTAAAGCTGTGTCATTGTTGGTTGCTATCTTATGAGTTAAGGCTGCGTCTTGAGCCACCACTTCATACTGTGTTGACGTTCTACTGACCATGATTACCTCCTTGTAATACGCTGTTCTTCACCAAGATCTCACTCGGTTTGCGTTGCCACACGACAAAATTGGTTACAACCATGCTGATGAGCAACATCGCTGCGACTAGGTTATGCAAAACCGCAACTAAAATTGGCAGATGAAACCATACATTACTGATCCCAAGGCCGATTTGAGTAAACAAGACTATTGCGACAATCACGCTCAGCTTTTGGTGAGGCGCTTGGCCAAATTTCCATAGCTGGAACACGATCATCAGCACCGTTAACGTCGCCACAATAGCCCCGAACCTGTGCATGACATGGATGGTAAGCCTCGCGGGATATTCCAACACACCAAACTCATAGTTATCGTGTCCATGTTGAGCAAAATCGAACGCATTTTTGAAGTCGAGGTAGCTCATCCAGTTACCTTCACAAATCGGCAATTGGGTACACACCAAAGCGGCATAGTTTGACGATGTCCAGCCACCTAGCAGTATCTGCCCGACTACAATGAGTAATCCGAATAGTGCCGAAATTTTAAGTGGTGAAGAATAGGCAACCTCTCCAAAACGGCTTTGGAATTGAGACAAACGACAGTAGAGCAAACACAACAGTGACAGCAACGTGAAGCCCCCCATCAAATGCGCCATAACCACAACGGGCATCAACTTGAGAGTCACCGTCCACATTCCAAGCAAAGCCTGAAATATCACGGTTGCAGAAATAAGTAACGGCAGACCAGCAGTTGTTATATTCTTTTTAATACACCAAGCAACAACGACAAAGATAAGCAGCCCTAATGTTCCTGCAAAGTAGCGATGGATCATCTCTATCCAAGCTTTGTCTGCTTCGAGAGCTCGTTCTGGAAATTGCAGATTCGCTTCAGTCACCGCCAATACATCAGAAGGCACCGTGATCTTTCCATAACAACCAGGCCAGTCGGGACAGCCAAGACCGGCATCAGACAAACGAGTGTAAGCACCGAGTACAATCACAGTCAAAGTTAGGAATATAGTCACTCTCATAATCAACATGAGTAACTTTGGAGCTCCTTTTTGCATTGCTTATCTCCCTATCTAGAATCATCAACGCCGACTAATTACTGGCCTTTACCCCACTCTCGACAACTTGAGTAATTTTCGTAAATCATGAATCATGCCTTTAGATTGGCTGACTAACTGCGAAGGATCAGAAACGCTTTTGTATTCCATAACCAATTGCCCGAGTGGGTCAATTATCACAATGGAAGCTGACGCAAACTCGGAACTTAACTGATCACCACCAGCTAACAAAGATAGATCAGGCTTATCAAGAGAACCCGATAACGAATTACCTTCTGAGACGAAAACAACGGCGGTCACGCGTTCTTTGTTTTTTCCTAACGCTAAGTAGCTTTGATTCAAATAATGAAGCTGTTGTTCACACAAGCTTTCGCACTCCATCGGTGCGATATAACCCACTAACCAACCCTCTCCAGCCATGGGTACCGTTACGCCAAAATCCGCTAGCGTGACTCTTGGTTCTACCAATTCGCCTGAGTTAGTGACACCTGAGGTATACCAATTCTGGTCCAACACAGTTTTGGCGATAATCGCAGGCAAAGTGAAAATTAGAACGAGTCCGATTAATACCAAACGTCCCTTAGTACGACGGCTTCTAAGCTCAGCCATGTTTGCCTCCGTACTTTCACTGTTCACTTGTGCTTGAGATTTATCCATCGTCGTTCTCCGTGATAGGTGTCGCTTTTAAGTACCGATAGCCAATTAACAACATCAAAAACAAAAGTACCGCTGCCATTACAAACCATTGAAATGAGTAACCGAAGTGCTTCTCAGATTTCATTGCCGTCGGTCGCCATAACAACTCATAAGGCCAGGAACCTAAGCTCTGAGGTTGGAAGACAAAGGGCAGCACTTCTTGCCCGGTGTATTGTGATAACGCTGCTATGTTTAGGTTTTGGATTCTATTCGGTGTCGTATTTTCTAAACCCAATTCATGACTTAAAGGATTCACTGAGCGTGTATACAAGCGCCCTGACATTTTGCTTGGTACAGTAATGCTTCCTAATTGCGGTAGTTCTCTTCTGTCATTACTTGCCGCAACAAACCCAAGATCGATCAACAACTGTTTTTCAGCCACTAATGAGTTGTTTTCATCTTCAAGACGAACCTTTCCCAACATGTAAATCACATACCCTACCGTTCCTTGGTTTATCTGGTTGTCTAACAAGAACATCAAGCCACTCGTATTTACCAAATCAACATCAGCCTTTAACCCGCTTAGGGTTTGAGGATTTAATGACTCTTGGCCAGATAAACCCTGCTCTCGCAACTCAGAAATAACGACATCTAAAGGTTGTGGCGATAGCTGTGCTCTCTCTGTCAATTGCTGTTCATAACGCAATTTCTCGTTACCTCGATCTAACTGCCACAAACCCAACTTGATTAAAATGCCGACTGAAACCACAGTTAAAACAACCGCTATCCAAAAACCTTTACTGCGGAACTTGTGTTCATCATCAATCAATCGGTTTGGAGTTATCACTATGGCGTTATCTACCTTTGTGTTGTTATTTAAAATTGTACTGGTCGCTTTGCTGTTTTTTATCGCTTTCAATTTGATGAAAGGTCTAATCCAAATCGCCTCGGGCAAACACAATGGAAAAAGGCTCAGTCACTTTTTGGGTCGTCGAGTGATGTGGTCAGTCGTTGTCGTACTACTGTTATTACTGGCTTTAGGTTCAGGAATGATAACGCCCAACCCTCGCCCTTATTAAGCCCATACAAATCCAGCAGCTAAACCAGCATATTTCGTTAGAGCACATACACAAACACAAACAAACCTAACCAAACCACATCAACAAAATGCCAATACCAACTGCCCGCTTGAAACGCAAAATGATCTTTTGGAGAAAAATGGTCTTTCGCAACTCTTGCCAGTAATACAACCAAAAAAATCGTTCCTAAACAAACATGCAAGCCGTGAAATCCAGTCAGCAAAAAGAAGGTGTTACCGTAGATACCAGACTGAAGTGTCAGTCCCATCTCCTGATAAGCGTGAAGGTACTCTTCAACTTGGAAGAACAGGAAGAAGCCAGCCAGAACAATGGTTATTTCCAACCACACGATTAAAGCCATACGTTTATTCTGTTCAAGACTGATATGTGCCATGTGCAGCGTCACAGATGAAAGCAGCAGTATAATAGTGTTTTTAAGCGGGATACCTTGCCAAGGCATGGCTTGTGTCGTCACACCATCAGGCGTCGTCGTTAATGGCCATATCGACTGAAACATCGGCCACAACACTTCATGGGTCATCGCATTGTTGCCTGCGCCACCAATCCACGGCACTGAAATCATACGAGCGTAAAAAAGAGCGCCAAAGAAAGCACCGAAAAACATGATTTCAGAGAAAATGAACCAGCTCATACCTTGTCGAAAAGATCGAGAAATCTGCTCAGAATAAAGACCACTCAATGATTCCGTGATCACATTGCTAAACCAACCTGCGAGCATGTAAAGCAGCACAGCAAACCCGACTAACAACACCGCTTTTCCAAATACACCACCGGCTGCGTCGGTGCCCATATTTTGCACCGTCAAGCCAGCACCAACCGCGACCAAAAACAGTGCTACAGCACCCACCAATGGCCAGTGGCTTTGATGTGGAACGAAATAAACTTCCTTTTTAGAACTCATCGCTCAACTCCTTATGTTGATACTGGTTCTGTAAATCCCTAGTTACTTGCGAGCACGTTAGGCTCAGGCTTACTTGCCTCTCCACTCACCTGACTCGTGATGTTAAACAGCGTATAAGAGAGTGTAAGCGTATGTATTGATTCAGGAATGTCAGGATCAATGTAAAATATTAATCCCATTTCGGCACTCTTGTGCCCCTCTAATGGTTGCTGATTGAAACAAAAACATTCCATTTTGTTAAAGTAAGTGGCTCCCATGCCTGGAGAAACCGATGGTACGGCTTGGCCAACCAATGAGGCACCGGATAGGTTTTTAGCGATGTAGTTAGTCTGAATCACCTTACCAGGGTGAACCTCTAACACTTGAACTTCGGGCGAGAACTGCCACGGCATATCTGGCTTGATGTGGGACATGAATTCAACGCGTACCGTACGAGAATAGTCGGGCTGCATTCCCTGAGGTTGAACGGCAGAAACCGTATTGGTTTTGCCGTTGATCCCTAGGGCGTCACACATCACATCGTAGAGCGGCACCAAAGCAAAACCGAAACCAAACATCGCAACCACACTCAACACCAAATAACCCGTCAGCTTTTTGGATGAACGTTTAGGTTGGTTTTTATCTTGATCGCTTTGCTTATCACTCATGGCTCTGCCCTCTAATCCACTTTAGGTGGATGAGTAAAGGTATGATGAGGCGCAGGGCTTGGAACTGTCCATTCTAGCCCTTCAGCTCTATCCCAAGGCTTGCTTGGTGCGGGCTCTCCGCCTCTTACGCACTTAATAACCAACCATAAGAAGATCAGCTGAGACAACCCAAAGGCAAAACCACCAATCGACACCACTTGGTTAACGTCAGCAAATTGAATAGCGTAATCTGGAATACGACGTGGCATGCCCGCTAACCCTAAAAAGTGCATCGGGAAGAACAGCACATTCACTGAGATTACCGACGTCCAGAAATGCCACAGACTGAGCTTGTGGTCGTACATATGCCCTGTCCACTTAGGCAGCCAATAATAGGCGGCAGCCATAATCGAGAACACAGCACCTGTTACCAGAACATAATGAAAGTGAGCCACCACAAAATAGGTATCGTGGTATTGGAAATCAGCAGGCACTATTGCCAACATCAATCCAGATAACCCACCAATCGTAAACAGAACAATGAAGGCAATCGCAAACAACATTGGTGTTTCAAAGGTCAAAGCCCCCCGCCACATAGTCGCCACCCAGTTGAAGACTTTCACACCGGTCGGCACCGCTATCAACATGGTGCAATACATGAAGAACAGTTCGGCAAATACTGGCATACCCGTTGTGAACATGTGGTGTGCCCACACTAAAAAAGACAAAATGGCGATACTACAGGTCGCGTACACCATCGAATGGTAACCAAACAAGCGCTTGCCACTAAAGGCTGGGATGATAGCCGAGACGATACCAAACGACGGCAAGATCATGATGTACACTTCGGGGTGCCCAAAGAACCAGAATATGTGCTGGAACATCACCGGGTCCCCACCACCAGCGGCATCAAAGAAGCTTGTTCCAAAGTATTTGTCAGTCAGTACCATAGTCACCGCACCCGCGAGAACGAGCATCACGGCTATCAGCAAGAAAGCGGTAATTAACCATGTCCATACGAACATTGGTAACTTGAACCAAGTCATACCCGGTGCGCGCATGTTCACTATGGTTACGATGACGTTGATCGCCCCCATGATCGAACTGATCCCCATAATATGGACAGAAAATACAAACAACGCCGTACTATCAGGACCATAAGTTGTCGAGAGCGGCGCATAAAATGTCCAACCAAAGCTCGGGCCGCCTCCCTCAGTAAACAAAGAACCAATTAAGATCAAGAAAGCAAAAGGTAGAATCCAGAAACTGAGATTATTCATTCTCGGCAGCGCCATGTCTGGAGCGCCAATCATCATTGGGATCATCCAGTTAGCCAAACCTGTGAATGCAGGCATCACGGCACCAAACACCATGATTAAACCGTGAACGGTAGTCATCTGATTAAAGAAGTCTGGCTCAACGAGCTGTAACCCCGGTTGGAATAACTCCGCACGGATCACCATCGCCATGGCGCCGCCTGTTAAGAACATGGCAAAGCTAAACCAAAGGTAAAGTGTACCGATGTCTTTGTGGTTGGTTGAGTAAAGCCAACGCGCCCAACCTTTGGGAGCAGCATGTGAGTCGTGATCATCATGAGTTAAATCATGGCTGTCCAATGAACCTTCAGCTGAATGACTCAGTGCTTGACCTTCTGCGGGAGCCGATTTCACCGGCTTATTGATTGGCGAACTCATAACTGCTCCTTAGCATCGTTTTGTGCCTCATCCGTTGGGCCTTGTTCACTGTTCGTTTCACTTTGTTCGTTGTCAGACCCACCTTCTTGCTTCGCCTTATAAGCGTTCACATCTGAAGCCTGAACCACATCGCCAGTGTCATTACCCCAAGCATTTCTTTGATAAGTCACTACCGCAGCAATCTCTTTTTCGGTTAACTGATTATCGAACGCCTGCATTGCGGTACCTCCGCGACCATAAACAATGGTATCGATATGAACACCCACATCACCAAGTGCAATAGGACTTCCTTTAATGGCAGGAAATGCGCCGGGAATACCTTCCCCATTGGCTTGGTGACAAACTGCGCAACGGGTTTTGTAAACTTCTTCACCGATGACGTTCAATTCATCTAAGGAAAGTGACGCATCTAGTGCATCTTGAGCCGCTTGCTTTGCGGCTATCGCCAATTCTTTCTGTTCCGCAAGCCATCCATCAAAGTCATCCTCCTCCATTGCATGCACCACTATCGGCATGAAACCATGAGCACGACCACACAACTCTGCACACTGCCCTCGATAAACACCGGGCTCATCGATCTTTGTCCACGCTTCGTTGATGAAACCGGGAATGGTATCTTTTTTTACCGCAAAAGCTGGTACCCACCATGAGTGAATAACATCATCAGAAGTCATCAAGAAACGGACTTTACGATCGATAGGCAGTACGAGCGGATTATCCACTTCTAACAAGTAATGTGCCCCTTTAACTTCGATTCCTTCAATCTCTTTATCACTTGTCGCCAAAAGACTAAAAAACTCAACATCTTCGCCAAAATAGCTGTAATGCCATTTCCATTGCGAGCCTGTAATTTTGACAGTGAGTTCTGATTGAGAGGTGTCTTCCATCGCTATCAAGGTCTTGGTGGCTGGGATGGCCATAGCGATGAGAATAATGATTGGGATGATCGTCCAAAGAATTTCAACTTTAGTACTTTCATGGAAATGAGCCGCTACTGCACCCTTCGACTTTCGGTGTCTCACAATAGAGTAAAACATCACACCGAAGACGACGAAAGCGATCGCACAACAGATATAGAAGATCAGCATATGGAGTTCATACACTTTACCGCTAATCTCAGTAACACCTTGTGTCATGTTGTATTCAGTACTTGCATGCACTAAAGGCGATATTAAGGCCGCAACAAAAATATTCAAAAGCCACGCTAGACTGACCAATAATCTTTTCAAAAGATCTCTCCTCATCCTTCCTAATTGGATAATTGCGACTTAAATGTTGTTGCGGGCTATAAGTCATTACTAGCAGGGCAACATACATTGTTATTCCGATTACATATGAAAAGGCTGAATCTCAATCTACAACTCACGCGACGACTAAAGTGATACAGTCTCAGTGACCACTGACCCATAAACAACCTATGTACTTTCCGATTAAGAGACATTGGAAGTTTCTACGAAAGATTCAAAAACGGCGAACTTGTCAAACTTTGTTATATTTATGTAAAAGGCTAGTTAGTGATATCCAATTGTTCAAGGTAAGTGTGCTTACTAAACAGACAATTATTGAAGTAGCTTTATCCATATGCCCTTCCCTTGCTGTTGGAATTTATTTTAAATCGAGTTTTACGATTGCTTTCATGGAAATGATAATCAATATCACTTAAATTAAATCAACAGAAAGATATCCCGATATGAAAAGGTTTAGTGATTATGCAAGATGCAATGAACTGGTTAGCGAGAGACCCAGATCCAAGAACTCGTGAAGAGCTACAGTACCTCATCGATGAGGGGATGAACGACGAATTAGAAGATCGCTTTATTCAACGGTTAGAATTTGGTACAGCAGGTCTACGAGGCAAAGTTGGATGCGGTCCAAATCGAATGAACCGGTTAGTAATACAGGAAACAGCAACCGGACTTGGCCACTATTTAATCGAGCATGTCGCTAATGCCACCATTCGCGGTGTCGTTGTTGGCTATGACGGGCGCTTAGATTCAAAGCAGTTCGCCATTGATACAGCTTCCGTGCTTACGGCTTTGGGGATCAAGGTTTACCTAACCTCTAACGTGGCAGCAACACCTATTGTGGCTTTCGGTATTGAGCATTTTAATGCGGCGGCTGCTGTTGTCGTAACGGCTAGCCACAACCCACCAGAATATAATGGCTTCAAGGTGTACTGGGAAAATGGCGCGCAAATTATTCCCCCTCACGATGCAGGCATTGCAGCTGAAATCGACACTGCTGCAGCCAAACCTATTCCTTTAATGAACTTGAGTGATGCAGAACAGCAAGGCAAATTAGTGTGGCTCACCGAGGGATATTATCAAACCTATCGAGCTGCGATTAATCAGAGCCCGCATGTAAACAACAGTACCGAAGCCGCTAAAACAACCATTACCTATACCGCCATGCATGGTGTAGGTGCACAAATGGCTGAAGATCTTCTCCATGATTCTGGATTCCACAAAGTATTCAGTGTACCGGAACAAAGAGAGCCCGATGGTCACTTCCCGACCGTTAACTTCCCGAACCCCGAAGAAAAAGGGGCAATGGATCTCGTTATTAACCTCGCCAAAAGTGTTGATGCCGACATCGCTTGCGCTAATGACCCAGATGCAGACCGATTTGCCGTTGCAGTTAGAATCGATGATACAATTAGAACCGATGATGCTTCTTACAAGATGCTGACTGGGGATCAAGTAGGTGTGTTATTCGCTCACTATTTATTATCGAAGCCGCACACCAAAAACCAATTAGTTGGTAACAGTATTGTATCTTCAACCTTGCTTGAAAAAGTGGCTCAATCCCACGGCGCGACTTACTTCCAAACGCTAACGGGCTTTAAATGGTTGGCGAATATTGGGATGCAGTTGGAGGATGAGCAGAATGAGTTCTTGTTCGCCTATGAAGAAGCCCTTGGCTACACAATCGGCACTCAGGTACGAGATAAAGATGGCCTATCGGCTATCGTTGTCTTCGCTCAATTAGTTGAAGAGTTGAAATCTCAAGGTCAAACCATCTGGGATCTCCTCGCTCAAATTTCGCGTGAGCATGGCGTCCATACTAACGCTCAGAGAAGTATTGCGCTTGACCCTGACTCGCCATCTATTGGTTCTAAACTCAGAGCTGCTCAACCTAAAGCTATAAACGAGGTCGCTATCTCTGTGATTGAAGATCTGCAATCCTCTTCGCGATACATCGTTGGTGGCGATACTGAAACCATTAACTTACCAACAAGTGACGTGCTGATTTATCACCTTGAAGATGGCTCACGTATTATCGTCCGCCCTTCTGGCACAGAGCCAAAAGTGAAAGTCTACTATGAAACAGTGACAAAGTTTGAAGAAACAGAGACGTATGAAGACACTCGTTTACGTGGTGAAAAGTTCATGGAGAAACTAATTGAACAGCACCAAAAAGAGCTGAATTCTTAGTCGGTGAAGCGAGAGTTTACTCGATATTCGAATAAGACAATTCGTACTTAGCAGAACCAAAAATGGACGCATTAAGCGTCCATTTTTTATCGGCAATGAGCCGTTATCATGTGCTTTACTTAGGTAATTGAAGCAGTAAAGAAAGAAGAAAGCATCCAAACCGCTAACACAATAAACACGCCGCCCATCACTTTCTGCTGATAAGTACGAAACTTTGCGTTTTCTACGAGAGGCTTACCAATAGTACCCACCAAAGCCACAAGAAGAAAATTAAACGTCAAACCAAGAACGTTCAATAATAGGCCCAAAAACAGCATCTGTTCACCAGAGGTCGCTTCAATATTTGTAGAAACGAATTGAGGCAAAAACATCACAAAAAAAACCAACGCCTTTGGATTAAGCAGATTACTAATTAACGCTCTTTGGTAATACGACTTAGCGGCAGCATTGTCACTGAGTCCGGCCGCTTCTCCCTGATCGGTTCGAAGGCAGTCCCATCCCATTTTAAGTAAGTATGCACCACCTAATAAATGCAGCGCTTTCAAAGCAATAGGGCTCATAGCGATCAATGCCGACACACCCATCGCCGCCAGCACTGTCAGAATAATTCCAGAAGTCGCGTTACCTAGGCTCGCAAACACACCGACCTTACGACCATAGCTCATACTTGAGCTCGCGATCAGTAACATATCAGGACCAGGTAAAAGGAGAAGTGCAACAACGGCTGTCAGGTAAACAGGTAAAATGGCTAAGTCGATCATGAGCTTCAGTATTGATAAAAACGGAGCCGGATTTTATATCAATTACAAACGCCATTCTAGATGCAACCCGTTGCTTGATGGTTAATTATTCGAATTAACAACCACCAACAGCCAGTAAAACCAACTTATTAACTAAAAAAACCAATGTGGTTAACTCGCTACCCATTCAATCTCAATCAATGTCGTTTCTCCACACTTAAGGCGACCAAGGAATATATCGCCGCGGTGTACTTCTCCAACGCCTTTAGGGGTACCCGTCATCACGACATCACCGTCGAGTAATGTCGTGTAAGAAGACAACTCTTCGAGGATAGTTTTCGGGGAATAGAGCATCTGTTCAACGTGTCCTTTTTGAACGCGGACACAGTTGATAAACAGTTCTATATTCAAGTCCGCGAGGTCTAAGTTATCAGTTGGAACAAAGCGACTAAATACGGCTGAACCATCAAATGCTTTGGCGCGCTCCCAAGGTAAACCTTTCGCTTTTAAGCTACTTTGCAATTCACGTTTAGTGAGATCTAGCCCTAAACCCACAGCGGAGTACTGACCATTTTCAACGATAAAACAGATTTCTGACTCGTAGTGCAGCGCTTCTTGATGAAAAGAAGACAGAGATGACGTAACACTGGTGCTCGGTTTATTGAAAACCACCATTGAGTCTGGAATTGCGTTATTGAGTTCTTCGATGTGATCGACATAGTTACGCCCAACACACAGCACCTTAGTTGGAGTTGCTGTTCGTTTCGAATTCATCAATTGTTCCTGATCTACAACGCTGCTCATAGTTTGTCCCTGAACTATTTTTTGGAGTGCAAAGTTTACCGCAACATAAAGAGAGAATCTTCGACAAGATGGTTATCAACATCTAAATTCTGATCTTTAGCTCAATTTAATGATTTAAATACTTTTATCCGAAGATCGCGACATATAAGAACTGATGACAAGAGCATAGCTACGTAGATGAAATGAATGGCTAGGTAACATGAAGGAAAAACTAAAACAGATGCGTATAGAACGAAAGAAGCCCTCTCTAATCAAGAGATCAGAGAGGGCTTAGCATGGTGTCTAGGACAGTATCCTAAAAGGTAAACTTAAGGAGTAAACACTATGCTAAATTAGTCTGCGACTTATAGGTAGTAACGAGCACCAAGTAGCCACTGGTCGTCAGCTTTTTCTTTGTAAACGCCAGAACCTTGTAGGTCGAACTGGTAACCAGCAAAGCCTACGAACTGAGACGTGAAGTTGTATTCAGCTTGTAGAGCAGTAGTAGCAAATACTGTATCGCTTAGCTTGTCGTCTTCTACCGCTTCGTAGTTAACGCTTAGGTTAAGGCTGTTAGAAAGAGCGTAAGAAGCTAGTAATTCAATTGCAACTGACTCTTCAAGAATCTGGCCGTTACCTGAGTTCATGTAGTTGTTCATTGCGTATACACCAGCAAGGTAAAGACCTTCAGCGCCGTATGAACCGTAAGTTGCACTTAATACGTGAGAATCAGCAGTTTTTGAACCCACTACACCAAAGTAGTTAACATCACCGGTGTTGTATGCGTAGTTCGCAGTAACGTCAGCAATCGCGTAATTCAAAGCAATTTGAGCACGGTTGCCGTATTCGTTCGCACCATCAGCTTTGCGACCTTGCCATGCAACAGCTGCGTTTAGAGAGCCAGCGTTGCCGAAGTCGATAGCGTTGCCGTAGCTAACCATTTCTTCGCCACGACCAGTACCTAGGTTACCGTGATCTTCGTAGATGAAGTCATTCGCGAATGCGATTGACATATCTGCTACACCAGCAACGTTGTAGTAAGGTGCCCATTGAGTACCTACTGCTGCACGACCGTAATCGTCATGAGAAAGACCAACGTAACCAAGACGAGTTGTGAATGACTCTTCACCACCGTCAAGCATGTTTAGCGCCCATTCACCTTTAGCATCAGCAGTAAAGCCGTTACCAAGATCGTGAGTTGCACCGAAGTTGATACGTGGAGAAACAGATTCTACACCGATATCATCGCTGTTAAGACGGTCATCGCTGTTTACATCACCAACTGCGACTGAAACGTGACCGCCAACTGAGAATGTTGTGCCGTCTTCGTTGTAAAGCTCTACTGCAACTGCCTGTGTACCAAATACTGCACCAGAAATTGCTAGCGCTAAAAGTTTCTTATTCATTGTCATATCCATTATGTAACTGGGTGAGTTATTCACTAACAACCTCGTGCTTACGGAGAAGTTGTTACCTGCATTTAACAAGTGGACAAACACTAATATACGAATGACAAAAAGTTGCATTAAAATATGTAAAATAAAAAAATTCGCACTATAAAAAACAAAAAAACCTTTTTAAACAATAAATTAAACTAAAAACACAAATGCGAACTGTTACTTTTTGAGATAAAAACATCAAAATTTTTGGTTTTCTAATCACCAAATAAACATTAAAAATCAAAATTTAAAATTACTCATCAGACCATTATATGACAAACTTTTAACCTTGAAACACCTTGTAACATCTAGAATGCATTTGAAACATTTAACCCGGTAAAATAATTTCCACTGCTTTAGAGAAGAAAAAGTAACTCAGCGGAAATTCATCGAAGCCAGATACAAAAAAAGCAACCAATCAGTGATGGGTTGCCTTCAATAACTCATAGCTTTCGTTCTTATTTAAAGCAAACCTCAGCCCAACGAGCCAGACCTGCTGTTACTGAGCCGAAATAGTTACCACTCACAATCGGTACATTCGGTACAGCTTCTTCTACTGCTTGGCGAAGGATTGGAGATCGAGCCGAACCACCGGTCATGTAGATAACATCTGGCTTTTTCTGACCTTGTTGAATGGCTTCTTTTACTAACTCAATCATCTTAGACTTTGGTGTTTCAATAGCTTCGATCATCTGTTCAACAGAGATATCAACTTCCACTAACTCAGAAGCGACATTAATCGCCGTTCGGTATTGAGCACATTCAGCTAAAGCAATTTTGGTTTCTTCAGCTCGACGCACAATGCTGTAGCCTAGAGTATCGTGATAAACCCTCATCAAGCGATCTAACTTTTGAGGATCTGAAGCTTCTTTACGAAGTAACTTCAAGGCCGCTAGGTTTTCGCGAGAATAGAAGTTCTTTTGCGCTTCAACATTATTGATCGCAATTGGATTCCAGAATTGAGTCAGCGGCATATCGATACCTGAAATGCCTTTACTACCCATACCGAAAGGTGACATCAGTTGTTTAAAAGCAAGGTAGATATCAAGGTCATTCCCTCCTACCCTTTGCCCGCTGTGGGCTAATAAACTTTGAGTACGATCCGCCTTACCCGACCAAGTTGGTCCCATTTCTAACAATGAGCAATCGGTCGTACCACCACCAATATCCACCACCAATACCGTTTGGTTTTCAGTTAGGGTACTTTCGTAATCAAGCCCCGCCGCAACAGGTTCAAATTGAAAAGCAATATCAGTAAAGCCTGCACGCTTAGCTGCACGAGAAAGAATATGTTCGGCTTGTCGGTTTGCTTCTTCACCACCTCGACCATGAAAGTTAATCGGACGACCAATAACGGCTTGTTTAATCTGTTCTTGAGTCGTCAGTTCGGCTTGGTGTTTAATATTCGCCATCATTGCACAGACTAAATCTTCAAAAAAACTCACCTGAACATCATGTAGCCCACTCGCACCAAGGAAAGATTTCGGCGATTTCACATAGTAAACGTCACGAGGGTCTTCTAAGTAAAGATCCAACGCTGCCTGACCAAATGCCATATCTTCAGGCACTAAATCAATACTCTCTTCTCGGTTCAACGCAATCGCACGTCGTAACACCTGCTCGCCAACCACATCGCTCGGTTTGATATTCAAATGGCGAAATAGATGCTCAGAAACGCTTTCACGAGTCGGAGCAAACACAGTTGAGGGAATATAGTGGTTGTTACCTTCCAACGGTAATAGGCTTGGTTCTCCATTAACCATTGCTGCAACAGAACAGTTTGCCGTTCCATAATCAAATCCAATAAACATAATATCCCCCACTCGACAAAAGGGGCGAGATGCTACATGAAAAACCTTAAAATTACGAGTTGCTTTGTTAATTTTACTGAGTCAATTCTTGGTTAACAGGGCTCTGCAAAGGAAAACAAATATGCTACATTTCAGCACAAATGAATCATGGGTCAGATAAATGAAAACACCTTGCCGAGCGGCTTGTAAAAATAATGGCGGCATATGCAGTGGATGCCATCGAACAATGGATGAGATTATCGGCTGGAAAGGGTTATCTGAAAACGAAAGAGAATCAGTGATGAATAATCTGAGTGGCATTAGCTCAACTCATCAATGCCCAGAATGCAATGAGCCTGCACAATGTGATATCAGTGCGGGAAAAGAGACGTGTTGGTGCTTTGAATTAGAGAAGCGAGACACCGACAATATTCCAAAAGCAGGTGTTTGTCTGTGTCGTAAGTGCCTATCAGCCTTACCTGTTCAGTAGTTTTTGTGCCTATGAACTTGCACTAGAACGCAAAAAGAAGCGAGATACCATTATCTCGCTTCAAGACACGATTAACTAAATGAGTGATTACTTAGCTTTTGCAACCAATGCCGGCTGAGAGAACTCGACTCCCCCCCAACCATGTATCATGAAGTTTCGAATATTTTGATGGTCGGTATTCTCAGGAAAATCTAGTACGTCATTTCGGTAAAACTGACCAAAACAAGCCAACGTTTGATCTACTGAGAGGCCTAACGCTAAACCAAAGGCAAAAATCTTACACGAACCATTGTTCTGCCCTGCCGCATTAACCACATCGCCATTACGAAATTCACTCTCAGAAAAATCATAGCTAGCTTCTATCACTTGCATTGTATCTTCAAATTGAACGCTTTCCGGTGCTTGTTTCAGGTTTTCTAAGAAAGTTTCCAGTTCCATTTACTCATTCTCCATTAAGTACACAACTAACAATAGTCTATCTTGTTTTACGGCAAGAGTAAGCTGTTGTTTCCTGTTGAAAACACCTCACCTTTTTACTCGACACCTGCAATTACCTTAATGAAACTAATGACATAGTATTATCAGGACGTTATATTATTTCATCAGATGGTTAACATTGTTCAATAACGAATATGCATAAAGATAAAAACATAGAACTGTTCAGATACCTTAAACCCGGTACAAAAACAGCAGGTGTGTTGGAATTCGGCCCAGACGACTCAGTCCAAATAAGCACCCTGTATATTGGCTATAAGGAAGATCAGTACCTGATCTTAGAGCTCTCCCAAAAAGCAACCGAGGCACTCACTCTCAGAAAGCTCACTAATGTTGATATGATTGTCCGTGCTATTACCGATACTGAGCTTGGACATATCATTGCATTTAAAACCAATGTACTGGCTCATATCACTTCGCCAGCGCATCTTATTTTTCTTCGCCCGCCGTCTAATTTTGCGACTAAACCAATCCGCGAACACGAAAGATACAAAGTGCACCTAGGGTGTGAAGTGACCTTTGATACGCTGTCACTTGACGCAACGTTAGTGGATTTTTCTGTCTCTGGCTGTGGTGTTTACATTACACAGCAATCTGATATCGATATAGGTTGGAAGATCAAAGTCAATTCAGTACTGAGCGAGCATTTAGAAAGTGAGTTGGTCTACAAAGTGGTGAGTAAGAAAAAGCAAGGTCAAGGCTGGATTTTTGGTATCCAATTTCCCGAACACTTAAGCATGAGTGATGAGCTAAAAACACTACTGTTGGAACAAGCCTTTATCGCAAGTTCTTTGTAGCATTTTATTATTGGGATGTTGTGATTATAAAATTTTAGGAATAAAAACGATATTTCACCACAATTTCATAAAGGAATCCCATACGACTATTTGCTTTTGCTTTTGCTTTTGCTAAAGATTAGTCCTGTTGCTCCCAGTAAGAGTTTTTAAAATGTACAAAAGCTTGGTGTAGAGACTCTTCCTTGATCGGTTTTACAATCACGTAATTTGCCCCGGCGGCTAGGAAGCTGTTTCTAGTCGACTTCTGAGCGTCAGCGGTACAGGCATAGATAGGTGTTGACAAAACAATCTCATCTCTCAATTTCTGAGTGGTTTCGACCCCTCCTAAATTAGGCAGTTGGTTGTCCATTAGAATGAGGTCAAACGTATTCGCCTTTGCCATTTCTATTGCTTCTAAACCGTCTTTAGCCCAAGTCACGATCATTCCATATTTTTTACAGAAAGCTTGTGCGATAAATGCATTCGTGTGATTGTCTTCTACCAACAATACTTCTAAAGGTCGACTAAAAAGCGTTTCAGGATCAATCTCTGCTTGTGGTTTGTAACCTAACAACGACTTTGAATGCAATTCAACCGGTAATTCAACAATAAACTCAGAGCCTTGACCCATGACACTGCGAACTTGAATATCTCCCTCAAGCATATCGACTAGGTTTTTTACAATCGTTAATCCGAGACCAGTGCCGCCATACTCGCGAGTTGTGGTCTCCTCTGCTTGTACAAACGGTTCAAAAACTGCATCGATCTTGTTTTCATCAATACCAATACCACTGTCTTTGACTCGCACAATTAAGCTGGCTTTGTCGGAGTTAAAAATACTTTCTAGCTCAAAGTTGACTGAAATGCTGCCTTGATGAGTAAACTTCAATGCATTACTCAATAGGTTAAACATAATTTGGTTAAGTCGAACTTGATCAGTGTATATCTCAACGTCATCAACTAAATGATTCACAATACTAAAGACAACTGATTTATCCTCGCATAACGGTCGATAAATACTATCCAACGTATTAACCAACTCCGTTAAGCGAAAGTCTTTTTTCTGTATATTAAATTGACCCTGTTCGATTTTAGAGAAGTCCAAGATGTCATTAAGTACCGCCAGTAAGTGTTCAGCACTGTTGCAAAGTACATCGACTTGGCCCCGATTATCTTCTCCCTGTAAAGAACGTTTAAGCAGCTGGGAAACACCTAGAATACCGTTTAGCGGCGTACGAATCTCATGGCTCATCTTAGCTAAAAAGTCGGCTCGTACATTCGCAAGATGCTCAGCTTCTTCTCTTGCTCGATCAGCCTGTCTCTCTGCTTCTATCAGCTTAGTGATATCTTGCCCTTGAACCACCACTCCTGTAATACCGTGTTCAACGCGAATCGCAGACATGTTCCAACGGAACACCTTTTCACCGATTGGCACATTAATCCCCGTCAGTTTCGCGCCTTGAACGACCATTTGAATGTTCGGCAACATACGACTCTCAAACTCTTGAGCCATCGCACCATAGTTGTCATCGTCATCAAATAAAGCCATGCGAGCTGCCGGGTTCATCTGAATCAAATCGCCTTTTTCAGACCAGACCAAAATGGGTGAATGAGCAAAATTGAACAGATCTTGGAACTTTTGGTTCTGTTCAGATAAACGTTCAAAGGTATCTTCTAGCGTGCAACCAATATGATGGAACTCGAAAATATTGGAACCATCAAACTTGTTGTATTCATCATTGTCACTTGCGGAACGGGTAAAGTTCATCAGTTTATCGAGCTCAGCCGCGACTCTTCTTTGAATCCAAGCTCGCGTAAAGAAGGACATAAAGACGATCACAACGATCACGACAATAATGGCGCGCTCATAATTCTCTTCTAACTCAATAAAATTGGTGTTTTTTTGCACCGCTCGAATAGTGAGTGGTGTATCAACGGCGTTTATCTGAATCGTCGTGATAGTGACGAAGTGGAGAGGTAATTCATCATGGACTTCGTAAGCAAGAATATCCGTTATCGTATAGCTTTCGTCACCACTGAACGTTGAAGTAACTGGCGCTCCATTAGCCTCGATGACAATATTTTCGCAATTACTTCCTTGTTGGATAGATTCTGCAAGAGAGAAGTTATTGTCTAGCACAATGGCAATATATAACTGACCAAGAACCTCACCGGTCGCGTTATCAATAATGGGTGTTCTTCGTGCCAATAAATGGCGGTCGCCAATATCGGTGGCTAGCTTCAAAAAATGCCAATTACTACTGAACGATACTTCATTAGAGATACTCTCTAATGACGTATTGTCTAAACCATAAAACTGACCATTTCCATCGTCCCAAACTAGACCATTATGAGTAGAAATAAAGCGTAAATCTGGCGCGTGAGCAGGCTCCCGCTGATCAACACCAAAGAAAAAATAGCTCAACGCCTCTTCATTATGAGTATCAAAATACCCTCTTAAAGTTTGACTGTGTGAACTACTATCTTGGTGAATTTGAAGAACAGACAAACGGTAGTCGAACATGTTTTGGATCAGGCTTGATGTTTGCTGAACGGTTCGATTGGTCTCTTGTTTCACAATATTACTACTGGTCTCATAATTATGAATAAGCACGCCAAGCGCCATCACCCCTATCACTAAAATAATAATACGGGTAATTAATTTGGCTAAAGTGTTTCTTGGTGTATTGGCGTAGCTTTTCTTCATTATTGGCCTGAGTACCTAAATGCACGCTTCTTAAGTTCTGAAATACGTTCTGGAGAGTCTTCTTTGGTGACAACTTCGAACTCACCAGAATAAACGGTAGGAACTTCCAACCCAGCAAGGTCCCATTTGATAGCTTCTGCCATCGCAATACCCGTATCGTCATTCATTCGCATGACAGTAACATCTAAGTCACCTCTCTCAATCGCTTCAAGTTCAGCAGAACCGCCTCCCCAGCCATTAATTAAGATATCTTTACGCGACTCACGAATCGCTTCTACAGCACCTAGAGCGACATCAGTTGCACATGCATAGATAAAGTCTAGATCCTTATTGTTCGCAATGCTGATTTTAGCTGCCTGGTAACCACTTTCCTTATCTGATTTAGTGTAGAAAGAAGACTTGAGATCAAAATTAGTATCTGTGTTTACATCATGGATAAAGGTATCGCCACGAGCATCACTAATGTAGCCCTCTGAACGATATAGAACCGAGTACTTACTGTTAGGAGGTGTCACTTGTTTAAAATAGTCCGCCAACTTCAAGCTGCCTGTTGCATGGTCAAAACCCACATACATAAATGGCTGCCTGTCTGCCCACGCACGTACTGGAGTGGTGATGTTTTGCAGGATCAACTTGGTATCCGTAGAGCTCAATACATGCTCAATAAATTTACGGTGTCGAGTTGTATCTAGCGTAAAAATTAAGTAATCCGTCTTGTTTTCAATCGCCTCTTGCAAAGAAATACTCTGCTGAGATATATCCGCATTGACACGAGTAAACACTTGGTTTATTTGGTAATTAATTCTTAACCTGTCGAGACGTTTCTCAAAGGCTTGGATATTTCGGACCCAATAATCGGAGATCTGTTGGCCAGGGTAAACAACAGAAATTGTGATCGGTCTATCTTGAGCTCGCTTTAATGGCACGGGGTGGTTTTGTACAGCTTCGACCATCTTATCCGTCAGCGCTTTTTGTTCTGGAAATTTAGCAAGATAATCCTGGTATTCCCAATACCCATTGAGGACACGGGTACCGTGGGAGAGAGCGGACGCAGAAAATACGGCAAGTCCAAACAACATCAATAAACGTTTCATATTTTTCTCGTTTTATATGAGCTACTTTGGCTCATTTTTTAACCTAGCATGACACCATCTCTTTGTATGGCTGAAATATATTATGTAGGACAACGACGATAAATGATAGCGTCTAAAACTAATTAGAACGACATTCCAAATTAGTAATTAGTCAATCTGATATTGATATAAAAACTGATGGCCCTAATGCAAGTATCAAAAAGACAACAAAACGGTTTATATTTATTAAAAATCAATAACTTAAAAAGTATCGTACAATTCTTCATTCTTAATAATTAGTTCAATAGTGAATATTTTAGCTATGATTTATGAGACTTCGGTATATTGAATTTTATCTTCTTGCCACTCAATGATTAATTTGAGTGATACCAATTTTTCTTTACGAGATTTGGGCAATTGTTTGATCGCGTATTCGGTTTTCAATGCCTCACTTTTAGACCCGACACTAAAACTCCAAACTAGCTTAAGTGGACCTTTACCTTTTAAGGCCTTTGCACCTTTACCTTGCTGATGTTGTTCAAAACGACGCTCTAAATTGTTAGTTACTCCACAATAGAGCGCGTTGTTTTTATTGCGGATCAGATACACGACCCAATCCGCATCTTTATTAGACGTCGTCATTTAAAGCAGTGATTCAACCAACTCTTTCAACTCCGCCACTTCTGCTCTTAGGCTTGCGATTTCAGATTCAAGTTCTTCAAACTTTTCGCTCGTCGCAGATGGCGTAGCCGCGCCAACAGATGCCGTCTCAAACGCTTCAACATCAACTTCTCCACTCAACAAGTGTTGGTAACGAGATTCACGTTTACCCGCTTCGCGAGGAAGTTTGACCACTAATGCACCAGCTTCTCTTGCAGCTAATTTCTCTAACGTAGCTTCCACTTCTTTCACATCATTGAAATTCGCTAGGCGGCCCGTTCGAGTTCGAAGTTCACCGGGTGTTTGCGCACCGCGAAGTAACATACAGCAAATAATCGCACGCTCTTGCTCGGTAAACTGCAGATCACCAAATTCAGTATTGCAGAAACGATGTTGATACTTATTAACACGGCTGTTGAAGCTGCTTTCATCACTCACCATGCGACGCGCAATCAAACCATCAACCGCATCTAAAACATCTGACTCTGACAGAGAAAGAACTGGGTCACGATTGCTCTTTTGATTACAAGCCGTTGTTAAGCTATTCAGTGTCAGTGGGTAATGATCGGGAGTAGTCACTTCTTTCTCGATCAAACAACCAATGATTCTCGCTTCAATTGGGGAAAGTACTGTGTTCATCGTTTTTCCTTTTTATTATTTTTGATAATTCCACCTCAACACTTAACAATTCAGCCAGTAATAGCTAGTGCTCAGACAAAATTGGTACTCGTTTCTTTCTACCTTGCTCATCAATCAATATGATCTTAGAACGATTAAGCTCTATTTCCACGACTTCCAAATAAGTACGCTCTTGGACATATGCTTCACGAAGCTTGTTTTTCTCTACTGAAGATTCAGTCGCATGCTCCACCGAATCTACTATTTCCAATTGTTGTTCTTTCATTTAACATTTCGTATCAATGCAGTATCTATACTGGATACTAACGTGAACACTTAGATAAAAACAATCACGTATCAGCGAGACTGCCGAATAATTATACAAGCTTACTTTCGCTTTGATCTAAAGACTGTTACATCATCAATTGATGTGCTTTAATCAGAACCAGACAACGTATTTGACGAATAGGAAAAGGAATCTATGAGCAGCGTATTTGAAATTGTTAACCAAGCACGACGTAAGAACAAACTTAAGCGTGAACTTTTAGACAACGAAAAGAAAGTTCGCGACAACCGCAAGCGTGTCGACCTCCTTGATAACCTACTTGATTACATCAAGCCAGAAATGACTCATGACGAAATCTTAGGCATTATCAAAAACATGAAAGCAGACTACGAAGACCGTGTTGATGACCACATCATTAAGAGCGCAGAGATTTCTAAAGCGCGTCGCGATATCAGCCGTCGTATTCGTGAACTAACAGAAGAAGACAAGCAAACCCAAGGTAAGAAGTAATCTAACCTAGCGAATTTACTTGCAATAATGTTAGGGCGTGTTGACCTTTCGAGGTTAAATTTTGTTCGAGATAAAAGCGTTTTAATCGCGGCAAGGGAGAAGTAGCCTAGTCATTCTAAGCAAATCTCCCTCAACAAAGAGTAAAGCGCTTTTAGCCGAACCCTTCGGGCAGCGTTTGCTGGTCATTTCTACTGCGTTATCGGCTTCTCATGTAGGCTGTCTACACATCGACGCCTCTGTCTTGTATAAATACCCAGCAACTCGCTGCAAAAACCAGCTCGAAAGGTCAACACGCCCTCATAACCCACTCTTTGTAGTGGGTTTTTTTGTACCTAGATTCTAACGTCTATACTTAAGCATACCTAAGTAACCGCATGAAACTGAACAACTACAGAACACTGAAAAACTAAAGAAAACAGAGCAACCGTAGGAACAAAAATAACTAGGTGAACATCAGCGATGGAGAGACCTTATGTACGCAAGTATTCTGATTACCTTAGCTTTATCAACCGCACAGCCCTACCCTGAAGAATTTGAACGACTGTATACCGAAGAGACAGAAATTACTTATGACGATCTCGTTGTCGATGTTCATGGGTACAAGGTTCCGACTCGATCGGCATTTCGAGGTTGGATGCTTCTTAATCATGCAGAAGATAAAGTAAAGGAAGTTGGGCAACAGCTCAAAGATGCTGGTGTGACCAAAAGTATGCCATTGCATTTAGTGCTACTTCAAGGAACAGACTGGGCAATGAGTAACACCACTTTGTTTACCCTTCCCAATAAGAAAAACGTGCCTAACATGATCAATACCTTGAAATACATACAACAATACATCGAGCCTGAAATTGGTATTGTTATCCCTGTTTCAGGCGAACGTTCTAAGATTTACAACCAGCAGGCTGGAGGGGCTCTGCAAAGCAAACATTTGGAATTCTGTGCCTTAGATCTCGTTCCTGCCAACGGCATTTCTCGAAGCGATCTGCACGTTAAACTTAAAAAGATTCATGCTGAATTCGGGCAAAAAAACAACGTTGGATTGGGGCTATATTCTGGAGTTCGATTCCATATCGATACTTGCGGGTTTAGACAATGGTAATTAAGCACACGATCGAGTCACATTGACCGCAAACCCACCAGAGTCAATTTGACCCTATTGGTATTTAAATTCAATATAAAGCATTGATAATATTAATTTAGAACAACTGGAACGCTAATTGCTATTGATAACAAGTATCATAATTATTATTGGCAATTAGGAATTCAATATGAAGACAATGACTCAACGCTTTCAAACTCTACTTTCTGTATCAAACTTCAGTTTAGCGATTACTGCCTTGCTCATGCTACTGAGCATTATCATTGCCTATCCTTTGGCCGACCATTTCTCTTTGTCCATCCAGATCGTCGCACACATCAGTACCATATTGGTAGCTGCATTACTAAAAATAAGTTACGTAGGTCGTTGCCTTGCCCAGTACAACCTTGGCTTGGAAGTTCGCTAGATACTTAGCAGTCGTTTGGAGATAACCCTATTCTTCATTTAATAATGAAGCTCTATGGCGCTATAGAGAACGTTAAAGGCGCTTCACAATAACATCACTCAATGAAAACTGAGCTCGGCAACAAAACGACTAGACGATATCAAGACTACTAAAGAGATCATAAAGCTGATGAGACTTATAAGGTTTCGGTAAATAAGCGTTCATTCCTGCTTCAAAGCAATCTTTGATGTCTTCTTCTAATACACTAGCGGTTAACGCAATAATAGGCAGTGGTATAGCTTGCTGATCGAGTTCCCACTGTCGGATCGCTCGAGTTGCCGTTATACCGTCCATAACCGGCATCATACAATCCATTAAGATTGCATCAAACTGAGCTCCTTGGGTTATCACATCGACCGCTTCTTGCCCATTACTGGCAATCAAATATTCATAGCCCGCTTGCTCCAAGAAGAAACTGGCTATTTTCTGATTCATCAGGTTATCTTCAACAATTAAAATACGTCGATTCAAGGCACGAACTTCTTCATCCTTTGATACCACCTGTGGTGCTTGCTCTTCACCTATATCAAGAGACTGCAGGCTGTTTAGGAATCGTCTTCCTAAAAAAGGTAATGTATGGGTCGAGTGGACCGATTCTGGTATGAGATTGGTTTTAAATAAATGATGCTGACACACAATGACGCGTGTCAGTGGATATAACTCCTTTAACGCTGCAAGATCTTTCCTCATAGAGTGATGTAGCGTGTGACAATAAAAAACCAAGTCACTTTCTTTTAAGCTCTCATCAAGTGCCGATATAGATGAAACAACGTTAGGTTTGATGTTCAAGCGACCACACTCTTTAACCAGTTGATCGAGATAATTAAAAGAGTTCGAGATAATAGTCGCATAACTTAAAGTCTCGAAAGTTTGGACATGAGTTTCAACGACATCGACATACAGACAAAAAGTAAACGTCGAGCCCTCTCCTTTCAGCGAACGCGCGGTAATATAACCGCCCATCAAATCCACAAGTTGACGACAAATCGCAAGCCCTAACCCTGTGCCGCCAAATTGGCGTGTAATGCTACCATCTTCTTGGGTGAAGGGTTCGAAAATGGATTCTAACTTCTCAGGCTCAATTCCAATCCCGGTATCAGATACACTACACTCGAGCTTACCTCTGCCCATAGACATCGGTGTATAAGCAATATCCGTTGTAATGATTCCCTTAGACGTAAATTTGATGGCATTAGACAACAGGTTTGTCAGCACTTGTCGAACGCGGTATTCATCGAAAAACAGTTGTCGTGGGGTTTGAGCGTCAATATTGATATCGAGTTCAATATCTTTACTTATCGCTTTCGACAAAATCACACTCACTGAGTCATAAACCGCTTCTCGCAAATCGGCATTATGTGGCGACAGCATTAGGTTGCCAGACTCTATCTTAGAAAGATCGAGAATATCATTGAGCAGCACCAACAACGAATGTGAAGACGATTCTATATCTTCGAGTACCTCTTGTTGGTTAGCACTCAGTTGGCTCTGGGATAAGATCTCGGCCATACCGATAATGCCATTGAGCGGCGTTCGTATCTCATGAGACATATTAGCTAAGAACGCACTTTTCGCTTTGTTTGCCGAAATCGCATCCTCTTTTGCTTCAATTAGCTCTTTATTGTGTTGATGATTACGCTCCATTACTCGATTCAGGGTTTGAGTAAACTCGGCTAGCTCATCGTTACCTTTCACTTCAATAACCGTAGGCTTACCGTAACTATCCGCACATTCAGAAACCCCTTTTAAAATGAGTGATAAGTTTCGGTTTAAACGTAAAGAAGTCGCGATACCCAACCATAGCAAAACACCTGAAACGACAAGAATCAATAATGTCATAATCAAAGTTTGTCTTTTCTGCAACGCAATATTTCTAGTCAAATCAGATTGAAGTTGTTGAGTGTAAGCACTCACCGCTTCTGAAATGGCCTGCTTCTTTCGTTCTAAACCTTCAACATGCTCATATATTTCAGGTGACGAGAAATCTCCTTTCAGAATTCGTGCAGTAAAACTGTCTTGAAATTCGTCTTTGGAAAACGTCTTTAATAGTGTTCTAATTTCAGGCGAGCGACTACCCGAGCGAAAAAACGTCGCTAGCAGCTGTTGCTGCCTTTCTAAAGCACCCACATAACTCAACAGATATTGATCTTTCAGTTCTGGAGAACGATATAAGCGGTAACTTAACCACGCTTCTCTCTGTGTCCAAAATACGTAATTAGTGAGATTGATAAACACCGCATCGGTTTGACTGATTTTTTCATCGACTAAATTAATGTGATATTCGGACAACTCCATTAATACATCTTTTAGCAAATCGAAAGCGCGCTCTGTTAGCTGTGTATTGTCATTGTTTGGAATTGCGCCTGTACTTTTTACAGCTCCACCTAGGCTAACTAACACACGCTTCAGTTCTAACAATTGTGGTTCGACGGTCCAAGTAATGTCGAGCGATTGAAGTCTTCTCTCGAACTGAGATAGCCTATCAAGTTCAGTTTGCAGTCTTGATAGTAATTGGCTTTTTTCGGGGGAATCATTAGACAGAACCAACCATCGATACGCATCACTTGAAATAGTATTAAAAGATTGAAGCGCTTCAACCTTAATGCGGGTTGTCTCAAGGTGACTCATTTTTTTATCGTTCTTCAACACTTCATTGACTGTAAATCCAAGCATGATGAATACAGAAACGGTGGAAAGAAAAATAAGACGCCATCTAATTGACATGTTTATCATTTTTATAACGACTCCCTTCCCGTAAGTGATTTTTTCTAGCCTAAGTTAAGAATAGGACATTAACCGGAGTTATTGATCAAATTGGATATGAACAAACGATACTCCGAGCCCAGAATGACAAATTAGCCGCCGCTGGTATCCATATCAGAGGGTAAAGGGAGAACGACTCCCAAAAACAAATGAGGTATCAGCATGAAGAGTGTATATAACTGAGCTTTAAACAATTGAAGCTTAAAGAAACGACGCATTATCGAGTTATTATCACTCATAGAACGCGTGGACCGGAAAGCTCATTGGTTTGATTCAGCAGTCAATAATAATTCTACATATTAACCAAGCCGTTAGTTGGGTTAAATTTGTGACACCTAAACGCTTGCGTTACGTACTTTCCGCACTCAACTTCAGCTTGTTCAAAGGTCGAATAGGAAAACTCGTTGATTGCCTTATTTGTCGTTTACTTTTTACGTGTAACTCGTGTTCATGATCACACCTTTAGTGTTCACCATGGCCAGGTTTTCATATCATATTTTGAGATAAGTATTTTTTGTCGAAAAATAAGTACTACAGATTGTTAAAGTCAATAGCCTTTATTAACACTAAAATGTTGATTTCTGGCTACTCTATCGGAATTTTATAGATAATTTATCTGCATTTATTTTTCCTAGCAGAATAACCCGTCGTACCTTACAATCCTGCCACATAAAAATTACAAGTTGCACACAAGGCATATCAAGCACATTTAAGTGGCAATAAAGACCACAGCCTGATGCCTCAAATCCCCTATGCTGATTGGCTTCCCTACAACCGCCATGAATGCAGAAACTTAACGTGAAAGGTCCCGAGTAAAGATGAGTCCCGAAAAGCACCTCCTAGACTGGCAAACTAGTCAAACTATTGCTGAATCCATCGCCCCAACTTTAGGTCAGTTATACCGTCAAAAAGGCGTAGAGGTTATCCTCTTCGGTAAGACCCTGGTTAACGCGACAACTATCGACATCATCAAAGCTCACCGTATCGCAAAACGTTACACTGGTTCTCCTCTTACAGCAGAACAGACTCAACCAATCATTCAACACCTTATCTCTATGGATCTATCTCCATGTCGCATCGATGTTGGTCGTCTTGCTCATGCATTCTGGCAAGATCGCGAAGACACAAACGGGTTGGATGATTTCCTACAAACTGCACTCATTGAATCGCTTAAAGGCGATGCGATGACAGAACCTCGTGACGTTGTATTATACGGTTTTGGTCGTATTGGCCGACTGCTCACTCGTCTGTTGATCGAGAAAAGTGGCCCGGGTTATCCACTGCGTTTGCGTGCAATCGTTGTACGTGGCGGCAAAGATGGCGACCTAGAAAAACGTGCTAGCCTGCTTCGTCGTGACTCTGTACACGGCCAATTCAACGGCAGCATTGTTGTAGACCAAGAACGCAAAGCGATCATCGTTAACGGTAACTTCATCCAAGTTATCTACGCAAACAAACCAGAAGACGTGGATTACACGGCTTACGGTATTGAAAACGCACTTGTGGTTGATAACACAGGCGTATGGCGTGATGCGGAAGGCCTAAGCCAACACGTTGCGTGTAATGGTGCGAAGAAAGTTCTACTGACTGCGCCAGGTAAAGGCGATATCAAGAACGTGGTATTTGGTGTGAATGAAAATGTTATTCAGCCAGAAGACACCATCATCTCTGCAGCAAGCTGTACTACTAACGCAATCACTCCAGTATTGAAAGCGGTTCACGACAAGTTTGGCGTGCTGTCTGGTCACATCGAAACGGTGCACTCATTCACCAATGATCAAAACCTAATCGATAACTTCCACTCGGGTGATCGTCGTGGTCGTGCTGCGTCACTGAACATGGTTTTGACATCGACTGGCGCTGCTAAAGCAGTATCAAAAGCGATGCCGGAAATGGAAGGTAAGCTAACAGGTAATGCGATTCGCGTACCTACGCCAAACGTTTCAATGGCAGTTGCGAACCTAAACCTTGAGAAAGGCACAAACAAAGAAGAGTTGAACGAGTACCTGCGTGAAATGGCGCTGTCTTCTGCTTTGTCTGCACAAATCGATTACACAGACTCGACTGAGATTGTATCGACGGACTTGGTTGGCTCTCGCCACCCTGGTGTGGTTGACGGTGTTGCGACTATCGCACAAGACAACCGCGCCGTGTTGTATATTTGGTACGACAACGAGTTTGGCTACAGCTGTCAGGTTGTTCACTGTATGGAACAAATGATGGGTGTGCGCTACAAGACTTACCCTGAAGTATAAAAACTGCTTAGAACCTGTAAATTGCTTAGATTCTATGACTTCCTTAGATTCTATAAACAGTTTTAGGTAACCAGCTCCACAACATAATAATTATATCTGCAGGGTCTGTAACGGGCTTTGCAACCCTTCTTGTTTTACTCCCCCGTATAAATAGGAAGGTTGCCACTTAGATCTGCTCTCTCTATCTGATCTAAGTGGCCTTTTTACATCTGGCAAGCTAACTTTTATCGCTATTACAAGAACTTTATCCTCATCACTCTTGGAAAGCTTCACTTCACGTCTGTTACAACTCAATCTCAACATCTGACTGAATCGAGCTCGAACACGCGAGTACATAACCTTGCTCAATCTGTTCTGGCGTCAAAGTCTCTTGGCTGCTTGACTCCACCGAACCTTTGGTTACTTTACACTTACACGAACCACAAATCCCACTGCGACAAGCAATAATAATCGGAACGCCTGCTTTCTCTAATGAATCAGCGAGTGGTGTGCCCGCCTCCGCTTCTACTTCTGCGCCAAAGGCAGGAACAAACACCTTAACGGCACCATTTGAATCTGCAGACGCTTCCGCTTGTGATTCTTCTGAAGCAGTATTGCTATTGGCTAGTGAATCATTAGTTTGAGTCGCTGGAGTAAAACTTTCTTGATAAAAGTTATCCATGTTGAACTCAAGTTCTTTCAGGTAGTTTTCTATGTCTTGCATGAAGCCTACAGGCCCACACAGATAAACCGTTCTATCTAAGATATCTGGGCTCAGTTTCACTAACCAATTCTTATCTAATCGGCCTTGAGGAGCCTTTGTTCCTTCACTGTCTTTCAGCAGTAATCTTAAATTGAAGTTCGCATGTGTCTCATCAAGTTGGTTAAGCTCTTCAAAGTAGATGGTCTCGCGTCGATTACGTGCCATGTGAACAAAATCGATTTCAATATCACTACCTTGAGCCAACCAATACTTTGCCATCGCCATCACAGGTGTGATACCACAACCTGCACTCACTAGCGTTACTTTCTGTGTTGCCGTTGGCATGCAATCAATACAGTTAAACGTACCTGCTGGCTTCAATACAGAAACCTCATCACCTTCATCAAGTTCATCAACAATAAAGTTCGAAACCAAACCACCTTCCACACGCTTTACCGTCAGCTTCAGGCGGTTATCTTCAGGACAAGATGCTACAGAATAGGCACGGTAATCGGTTTTCGTCGGCATATCCAAACCCAAGGTAATGAACTGCCCTGGCTTAAAGTTGAAATGTAAGTCTTGTGGAATGCGGCCAAGCTCAAAGCTGACCGTATCTGGCGTCTCGTGCCATTTCTTTAAACACACTAAATTGATTGAATCGCTATCCGACCATGCATACATAGTTCGTGTACCTTGCTAATGATTAAATGACTAAAGATTTAAATCTAAAAAACCCCGCCGTTGTCTGTTTTAGAAAAACGTCACAACAACGGGGCTTTGAGTTGGCCTAAATTAAGCCGCTAAGATTGTTTTAAGATCTTGTTCTGGCGTTGAGATAGAACGCATATCGAACTCGTCTTGAATAATCTTTAGTAGATTTTCTGTTAGGAAAACTGGCGCTGTTGGGCCCGTGTAAATACCTTTCACACCAAGAGCGAACAGAGTAAGCAGGATAACAATCGCTTTTTGCTCGAACCAAGACAAAACCAGCGTTAACGGAAGTTCGTTAATGCCACAATCAAACTCTTTAGACAGTGCTAGAGCAAGCTGAATAGCTGAGTAAGCATCGTTACATTGACCTACATCGAGCAGACGTGGGATACCGTTAATGTCACCGAATTGATTTTTGTTGAAGCGGAATTTACCACACGCAAGCGTTAAGATGACTGAATCTTCTGGCGCTTGAGCTGTGAAGTCTGTGTAGTAGCTACGTTCAGATTTGTCACCGTCACAACCACCGACTAGGAAGAAATGTTTGATGTTGCCTTCTTTCACTTGCTCAACAACCGCAGGTGCCGCTTCCATCAATGCGTTACGACCAAAACCGACAGTGATCATTTGCTCGATCTCGTCGTGTTTAAAACCTTCTTGCGCCAGTGCACAGTCGATTACTGCGCTGAAATCGTCGCCTTCAAGGTGTGCAACACCCGGCCAGCCTACGATGCTACGCGTAAACAGACGGTCTGCGTAAGAACCTACATCTGGGTTAAGTAGGCAGTTAGATGTCATTACGATGGCACCAGGGAAGTTCGCAAACTCTTTTTGCTGGTTCTGCCAAGCGCTGCCGTAGTTACCCGCAAGGTGTGGGTACTTGTTCAGTTCAGGGTAGCCGTGTGCAGGTAACATCTCACCGTTAGTGTAAACATTGATACCCTTGCCTTCCGTTTGTTGAAGGATCTTTTCTAGATCATGCAAGTCGTGGCCAGAAACAAGAATACAGTGACCTTTCTTAGTCTTCACGTTCACGGTTGTTGGTTGAGGGTGACCAAATGTATCTGTCTCACCTTTATCCAGCATTTCCATTACTTTGTAGTTCATCAAGCCAATCTGCATAGATGTATCTAGCAGTTGTTTTAGGTCAGATGGATCAGTACCTAAGAAAGCCATGATTTCGTGGTATTCAGCAAAAATAGCATTGTCAGTTTGACCAAGAACACGCGCGTGCTCCATGTATGCTGCCGCACCTTTTAGACCGTATAGGCAAAGAAGGCGAAGACCGATCACATCTTCATGTTGAGAGTCGTGACCACGGTTTACCGCAGCTTGAGGTGCAAGTGCCAATAGCTCTGAAGAATCTGTTGGAAGATCGAATTGCGCAGCAGCCGAAAGTGTTGGGATTTCAAAGCCGATCAATGTAGCAGCCGCACGTACCTGTTGCTCTAGACGCTGCTTAAACTCGTGAGATTGTTGTGCAAACTCGATAATACGCGCAGGGTCGAAGTTAACGTTAGTCAGTGTTGCGAAGAATGCTTTTGGCGCCCACTCATCAATTTCAGTATCAATAACATCGCAAGCGCGACCTAAATTTGCCCAAAAAGAAACACCTTGAAGAGAATGCACCAACACATCTTGAAGATCGGATACTTCAGACGTTTTTCCACACATACCTTGTGCGAAAGAACAGCCTTTTAAGGTTGGGGTTTGAATGGTTTGTTCACATTGAATACAGAACATATAGGGCTCCCAGTAATTTTTATTAGCTGTAAGTACTTTGCTTACAGTGACTTATTCCAAACCCTATAGAGCATCAAGCGTGCCAACTTTTAAGTGGCTGATTTTAAACAGCTAAAGTAAATCCCATATTTTTAGTGCGTGATTATGACTACATATAAACCCTCAATTCAAACACACCTGTGTCATAGTGACTCTATGAGATTAATTAACGATGTTCATGTTTCGTTCAGAATAGAAGCGATATAGTAACAACATAGAGAAAAGAGGAATGAATATGAAAAATATATTAGTTACGATTGTTGCGCTGTTTACTGGCCTATTGGCGTTATTCACTAGCTTGCTCCTTGCTATTCCTTTAGCTATTGCAGCTTTAATTACTGGCAAGCGCATTCAGAATCAAATGAAGAAACAAGGTTTCTCAGCTCATATGAACACTCGTCAGTCATCAACCAGTGATGCTGGTGTTATTGAAGGCGAATACGAAGACCTTTCAAACAAAAAATAGTCTAAGCTTTTGCTTCAAAATAAAACACGATAGAGACAACATTAAATAATGACCAGAAAGACCATTATTACGCTCATTGCCTTAACGACTTTAGGTCTCGTTGGTTGCTCCAGCGAGACCATTGAACCCGCTTACGAAACCTCCCCAAACTTGCCTGAATATCAACAAGATACTTTTGACGCATACATCAGTGACACTCAAGATTGGTTGCTGAGAAATCGCGTGTTCATGACCGAAAATAAGCAGTTAGAGATTCAACTTAATTCTCCGGCAGAATATCAACCCGTTTCTCCTAACGGGAAAGCCGTATTGTTAGTCCATGGATTAGGCGACTCACCCTACTCATTTAAAGACATCGCCACGCATCTAGCAGAACAAGGTTACCTTGTGAGAACGGTATTACTTCCCGGTCACGGCAGTCGTGTGGGCGACTTAATGCAACCAAGCTTGGAAGATTGGCAAGGTGTCGTAGCTCACCATACTCAGTTACTTGAGCAGGAATATGATTCTGTGTGGCTTGGCGGTTATTCAACAGGTGCAAATCTAGTGACTTCACAGGCGATGAACGACCCAAAGATCTCAGGGCTATTGCTATTCTCCCCTGCATTTCAACCAAGCTCATCAGCCGTGCAATACGCAGGTCTAGCAAGTTATTTTATTACTTGGGCTGACCAAGATCCTGAAGACAATATACTGCGCTATAACTCGCTGCCAATGAATGGCGCTTCGGTTTACTATGAAACATCAGAAGTGGTTCGTGAAGATCTACAAGATAAACACTTCAACAAACCTGTTTTTATTATGATGAGCGAAGGCGATAGTGTCATTGACACCAAATTTGTCCAGCAAGCGTTTAGTCGATCGATGCCAAACCCAAACAATGTGTTGATTTGGCTAGGGGAAGCGACACTCGAAGATCCTCGCGCTATTCAATACAGTATGAAGATTCCAGATCAGCGCATTTCTAATGGTTCTCACATGGGCTTACTGTTCTCACCCAACAACCCGTACTACGGAGTCAATGGTAGTAAGAGAATTTGTTCTAACGGACAAGCAGAAGGTTATGAAGAGCAATGTATCGATAATAGTGAAGTTTGGTACTCAGCGTGGGGTTATATTGAGGATGGGAAAAACCATGCACGCCTAACCTACAACCCTTACTTTTCGGACTCAATGACGAAGCTTGATGCAGTGCTGAACTCGGAAGGCTAGTACATCCATTGATTTGAAAAGTAAAGGCTCACTGGACAACGTCTAGTGAGCCTTTTTAATAGAAACCTGTTATCGCGAGAAATGACTTACTTCTAAATCGTCCACACCACACGAACAGCCAACAAAATCAAAACTACACCAGACAGTCGATCGATCAATTGAGCTTTCGAGCGAATACGCTCAACAATCAATGGGCTAGACAACACCAATGTGATGAAGGTGTACCAAAGGCCATCAACAATCAACGGGGTTGAAACAATAATTACTTTATTAGTTAGCTCATTACCTAGTGCAACAAATTGGCTAAACAGGGCGATGAAGAACAGCGCGATCTTTGGGCTCAGAATAGAGATCAAGAAAGCCTCACGCGCAGATTGCATGTAGCTCATCTGCTCACCCGCTTCCAATTTCGCAGCTACGCCACCTTTCGAACGCAACGCATTCACACCAAGATATAGCAGATACGCAGCGCCCGCTATACTGATACCTTTAAATAACATTGGTGATTGTTCAAGTAACACCGCCAAACCAACAATCGTTGCGAACGCATAAATACCAATGCCAGCGGCGTGTGACCAAGCAGCAACAAGCCCATTCATACGGCCACCAGCCAAACTATGCTTAGCGATCATCGCTAAGCTTGGGCCTGGAGACATCGCGCCCAATAAACAAATCGCCAATAAAGAAAACCAAATTGTTACTGTCATCATTCCATTCCTAGTAAAAACATACGCTCTGACTGAACGCCTTGTACTTGCTATTTACAATAATTCGCAGAAAGTATTCTTTGAAATCAAAGATCATCATCATAGTTATGATTTGAAATCATACTTATATTGTAACTCGATTTTTGCATAGCCTGGAATGCCTTCTCTCGTGCCCATTTGTGTGCAGAGTCGTTGTCATACTTAGGGTGCCACATCAGCCAATAGGTATGCATTTCAGTATCAAACGGCAAAGAAAAATAAGTAGTCTCTAGGTGTCGTCCTAAGTTATGAGCGATATGTTCAGGCACAATCATTAGATAATCCTCTTGCATCAACACCGTACCTGCCGACGAGAAAAACGGAACCTGTAAAGCAACTCTACGTTTAAGATTTTGTTTCTTTAATGCAATATCCGCGTAACTGTCTTTGTCTCCGCCACCCGTCACTTTAATATGTGAGTAATTAACGATATCCTTCGCACTCAAGGCTAATTGCTGAGCGAGCGGATGAGACTTACGCATCAAACACACCGATTTATCTTCACCAAGCTTAATGCTCGATACTTGCTCTGGTTTTTTGGGAAACATGCTGGAAGCTAAATGAATACCCGACTCGTTTAGCGCTTCAAGATAATTGGGCTGCCATAAACGGTAAGCCAAATTAATATTTGGGGCTTCTGCAGAGACTTCAGAGACAATGACAGGAAGAATATACTGAGCAACATAATCGCTGGACGATAACACCAATTCACCCTGCCAGTCTTGTGGTTCAAAGGGTTTATCATCCAATAAATGGTCGAACTCACCCAACAAATCATCCAGTTTTCCCTTGAGAAGCAGAGCTCGATTGGTAGGAACCAGCTTGTTGCCATCACGAACAAGGAGAGGGTCACCACACAAGTCTCTAAGTTGAGCCAATTGGCGACTCACCGCCGATTGCGTTATGTGCAGGCGCTGAGCTGCACGGCTTACATGGCACTCTTCAAGGAGCACATGCAGCGAGCGCAGCAAGTTTAAATTTACATTACTTAGCAAAATTTAGGCTCCTAGCAAGATTGAAGCTCCTAACCATGTTGACGCTCTTAGCGCAGTCGATCACTCCTAACATGAACGGCCTAACGAATTCTGTTTGTTAAAAAACTCGGTCAAAACCGTATGCGTCATTAGGTGGCGAAGATCTGGGTAACTTTGCAATTGATCGCGGACTTGATTCAAGTGCTTCATGCTTTCCACTTCGATGTACAACATCATATCAGTCTCACCGCTGATCGAATGGCACCATTGAACCCCGTCAATACTCTGGATACGTTTCGCGTAAGACTCACAACTGTGGTTACTACTCGCTAGATCAAACTTCAATGTAATATAAGCGCACACATTCTTAGGTTGATCAGGTTCCGCTATCTGCGCGCAATACCCTGTAATCACCTTATCGTTTTCTAATTTCTTGATTCTAGCATTGACTGCAGAGCGAGAAAGGCTCACGTCTCTAGCAATATCGCTCACTGAGCATCGAGCATTAATTTTGAGGATATCTAAAATTTGCCGATCAAATTTATCCATGATTGCGATGACTTCCATTATTGTTCTATTTATAGGGACTAATTTGACACAGTTTTCCTCGATAGAACAGCCGACACTTTCACGTTGAATTGAATCAATACCGTTAAAATGACCGCCTCTTAAGACGTTTCGCTAGCTGCATTATTGATAGCGACAATGTATGCTTTCAATCACAATGCAGAATATGCACTCTGCACCTCAATTCTAACTGAAAACAACACCGCACCATCAGCAAGGACAGCGAATGACGCAACTCAAACAAGAGATCACCTTGATCTCAGGAATCGGACAACTCTCAACCACTTTACTAGGTACTGGGTTATTTATGATTCCAGCCATCGCCGCAGGAATCGCAGGACAATTATCACTGTTAGCTTGGTTGATATTATTTATCGCAATCTGTCCAATTGCGCTTACCTTTGCAGCGTTAGGGAAACGCTACCCGAATGCGGGTGGCACAGCTTATTTTGTCCGTCAGGCATTCAGCGAACGTTTAGAAACAAGTGTTGCATGGTTATTCGTAAGTGTCGTTCCTGTGGGTATACCTGCCGCCATTGCATTAGCCGGAGGTTTTGCTCAACAGCTATTACCTGCGCCACTAGATACGCCTCTTGGAGCGCAATTCATTACCGTTGCACTGCTTATTGTGGTTAACCTCATGGGCAGCAAGTCGTCTGGCCGACTGCAAACGATTATTGCACTTTCAATATTTGCTTTAGTCAGCGCTTTTGTCTGGAAAGCTGATATCGGGGCTACTGATGTTGTTATTCCTGCAATTACATCAGATTCAATATGGTCAATTGGTGCAGCGCTTGCGGTGATGTTTTGGTGTTTTGTTGGCATAGAAGCTTTTGCTCACATGGGTGAAGAGTTTAAAAACCCACAACGTGATTTTCCAATCGCGATCATCGCTGGGTGCTTTGTCGCGGGCATCGTCTATTGGGCTTGCTCGGTGGTCATCATCAAAGTGGGTGCTTACGGTTCGCCTGAGTTTGATGCGACTTCAATCCCATGGGTTACGGAACAACTGTTTGGTAATGGATTTAAAACGGTGATAAGCGTTCTAGGATTCTTCGCATGTTTTGCGAGCTTAAACCTTTATACTCAAAGCTTATCTAGAATGATCTGGGCTCAGGCACGCCAACACAGACCAGAAAGCCGAATGGCAAAACTTAACAGCCATGGCGTGCCGCTTTACCCAACCCTAGCGATTGGCTTTATTGCGCTTATATCGTGCGTAATTGGTGAACTATCTGATTTGGATCTTGAATTCTTTCTCAAGCTTGCTAATGGTATTTTTGTTCTGGTTTATCTGCTCGCAATGTTAGCGGCTTGTCGCTTGTTAACTGGAACATCGAGATACACAGCTATGGTTGCTCTCGTTATTTGTACCTTGGTTTTTATCTGCTTAGGTTGGTCAATGCTCTACGCGGTTATCACCTTTGTGACACTGTCACTCCCTTGGCGCAAGTGGCTAGGTAAACCAACGGTTTCTATCGACAAATTGTAAGGTAACGTTCGCAACCATTCTTGATAAAGCTTAGAAGCCGCCTATCAAATTCACAGCAATAATGTCAAAATCAGAGCACTATTGATAAAAAAGCCGAGCGATCTCTTTGATCTTCGGCTTCACATCATCTAACGAGATGTTGCCAAAACCCAATACCACCGCGCTCCAATCACGCCCAGCACTCGATCCATATTCGTAAAAATCAAACGGTCGAATCACAATATTTTCTTGCTCTGCTTTACGGCTCCACTCTTGCTCTGATATCCCATTTAACCATTTAACCATAACATGTAGCCCTGCCGCTTGACTGACCACCTCAAGATCACCATTAAATTCGCTATCAATGGCCTCGATCATCGCTTCATATTTGAGTTTGTATAAACGACGCATCTTTCTGATATGTCTTAATAAGTCACCTTCACGAACAAAATCAGCTAATGCTGCTTGCGTATGTGAGGCCGTGTCTCCACTGAGCGCGTCTTTAATCTCCAAACACTTAGTAACTAATTGTTCTGGTACCACCAAGTAACCTAAGCGAAGGCCATTGAACATCACCTTACTCATCGAGCCAACATAAATGATTCGATCATCAAACCCCAGTTTCCCTGCCAAGCCTTGCATACTGGTATAAGGGCGATGAGCAAACTGAAACTCACTGTCGTAGTCGTCCTCAATGATCCAAGACTCATGTTTGTTGGCCCAATCGATAAGTTTTAAACGCTGATCTGTGTTAAGTGTTGTACCCATCGGGTATTGATTACTGGGGGTGACATACAAGGCCTTAGCATCGCTGGCGAGTATTTTTTCAATATCAAGGCCAACTTTTTCTCGGACACTCACACCATCCAATTCAAGCTTGAATAGATCAACAATTTTATGTACTTGTCGATAGCCAGGCTCTTCCATAAGAATCTTATCGCCCACCTCCAACGTCGCCATTAAACCTATTGAAATCGCTTGCTGCGCACCTGCCGTAATAATAATTCTATCGGCATGACAGCGAACTGAACGGCTACTTGCAAGGTAACCGCTCAACGCTTCTCTCAATGCCAAACTTCCCTGGACGTCTTGATTCCCCGCGATGCTCTGACGCTCAGAGTGGCGTTGTAACAGTCTTTGCCACTTAGTAAAAGGGAAAGCATTCAAGTCAGGAACTCCCGGTGCAAAACTTCGGTTGATATCATTGGGTGTCACTCGCGCGCTACTTGGCATATCAACCTCTGCACTCACATCATGTGAACTCTGAATACCGTTCGATTGAGATAAACTCAAGAAATACTCTGGCTGCTCAACCGACACATAAAAGCCTGAACCTTTCTTGCTCTCGATATAGCCTTCTGTGACCAGCTGTTCATACGCGTAAATCACCGTATTTCGGCTCACAGACAACTCAATAGCCAATTTACGCGTTGAAGGTAACTTATAGCCTCTGCTCCATAAATTTTGAACGATCTTCTCTCTGATTGCATGAAACAAGGCGGTTTGACGAGTTTCATGTTGATCGTTTAACTGTAGGTCACCGACATCAATAGGCTGCATAACTGGATCCAAATAGTGTTTAAAAGTGGCTCTATTTAATAGACCAGTTAATCGATACATTGATCAAAAGGCAATGATTAAGGAGCGATTATGTTATCTAACACGAAAAGAACAACGATTAAGAAAGGGGCTCACAAGGCCGTATTTAACACAGAAAAACTGCATCAAATCATCGACGAGAGCTTAATCGCACATATCGCATTACAGGGTGATCAAGGTCCGATGATAATTCCGATGCTCGCATGGCGAGTAGATGACATGGTCTACATTCATGGCGCTAAAAACAGTCGATTATTAAAAGGCTTAAAAAAGGGAGAACCAACCTGCCTAACGTTCACTTTGTTTGATGGATGGGTGCTAGCACGCTCTGCATTTCATCACAGCGCGCATTATCGTTCTGCTGTTGTATTGGGGTCATTCTCAGTCATCGATGACAATCAAGAAAAGGATCGCTTGTTGAATATCTTTATCGAGCAAATCGCACCGGGAAGAACCAGCGAAGTCAGGCTCAGTAATGAGAAAGAGCTCAAGGCGACCGAGTTATTGGCGATACCTTTAACGGAAGCATCCGTGAAGATTGGTAAACATGGTGTAAATGATGATAAAACTGATATGGATATTCCCGTCTGGGCGGGTGTGTTGCCTTATCGCACCGTTGTAGGGCCACTGGAAACGGTTCCCGAGCAGAAAGGCCTCATCGAAAAACCAGATTATCAAGCAGCCTATGGCGAACGTTGGTATCAAAATTAACACACCAATATGGTCAACGGAACGGAGTTATATACAATCTGACTTACAGAAAATTAACATGGCTCAATAATGTAATCAGATGATGACGATGAATAAGGACACTCTCCCACTTAAAGGCTTGCTCAATGGTATTGGGCAAGTCTATTTCACACCGTCCGTCATGACGTCACTTCTGCTGTTGCTTGCTATTTCTATTGAATCACTGGCACTGGCTTGCCTAACCCTGCTTGGTGCAAGTTGCAGTTATGCATTGGTCTTTTATATATTTACCTTCAGCAACACAAACAAGTCAGTTGACAACATTAGTAGCGGCATGTACGCATTAAATGGCGCTTTAATTGGTTTGTTTATCGGTAACTTTTTTGGTGTCACACCATTATTGGTCCTAGTCACTGTGTTCGGCGCGTTGCTCACCGTTCCCATAGCCAACATTGTATTCAGCTTTAAGAAGTATCGCGCTTACACCAGCGCTTTTGTCCTCACATCTTGGCTAATTTATGTTATCCAATCGACCTTAGATCTATCGGCCTTTGCTACCCCCACCTCTGTATTCGTTCCAATAATCAGTATTGAGCAAGGTTCATGGTTTAATTTGTCAGCAGTGGTGATCCCGCTCTTAAAAGGGATCAGCCAAGTCAGCTTTATCGAAAATGCATTGTCGGGGCTAGTTATCTTAATCGCCATCGCACTTAACAACCTAAAACATGCTCTGTGGGTCGTTGCTTCGGTCGTTCTCAGCACAGCTTTTAGCCATATAATTGGCGCTTCTGGCGCGCTAATTGAGCAAGGTCTTTATGGGTACAATGCCATTCTTTCGACTCTTGCGCTTGTGCTTTATACACGAATCCCATGGCCGTTAATCCTATTAGGCATTCTTTTGAGCAGCCTCATCACACTCGGTTTTCATGAATTGTCACTACTGCCGCTGACGGCTCCTTTTATCCTTAGTACTTGGGTTATCGTTTATTTAACCACTCACTTTCAAAAGCGAGTCAAAGGCTAATAAAAGTAATGATCAGCATTCACTATCAAAACGTTCAATATACTGCTTAGGTGTTAGTCCTCGGTGTTTTTTGAACATCCTATTAAAGCTCGCGACATTGGTATAACCTAATCTCGTTGCAACTTCTTCTATCGGCACTGAATACAACAACAGTTCCACGGCCACGTTGCTTAACGCGTATCCCATTATGGTAGAAAAGTTAACACCCAATTTGTGTAATCGTCGCTGGAACTGCTGTTCAGATAGACCGAGTAAACTGGAAACTTTATGTAAGGTAGGCAAACCAAAATGACGACTATAATTGATCATCTCATAAGTCACCTTATGTTCATCACCAGCATCCGGCATATTGAGATAATTGTCTAAGTCATGAAAATTCATCGCCAGATTCGTTTTACTGTTCGATGGTGATTGATTAATGGATAACCTAGACTCACTCCGTATCCAAACCTCTGTACGCGGCTGCCCCCATTGAACCGTGCAACCGAAATACTCATGGTAAAGATCAACGTTATCTCGATGGCCGGCAATTGATACCGCCACAGGTTTAAAATCATCCCCTAAATAACGGCGCAAAATCTTCATAATGAAAATTGCCACTCTTATTGAGTCGTGTACTTTGCCCGTTTCCGTGTAAGCGGGATTGTCGTAGCACCATTTAATCATGGTCCCGACTTGAGCACCGTATAAGAAAGCACCCGACTGTAAACAGTGCAGTCCGATGTTGACTCTACGAATCGTCGACGCAAGATCGTGACCAGAAAAAAACCAATTCGTTAACGGGCCTAATCTTTCAATATCGACACGATCGGCCAATTTCAATATGATATCCGGATCATTAGTTTGCTGTTCAAGCAAGTCATACCATTTATCAACTTCATTCACCGGAATGAGGTTCATCGAGTTACTAAATACCGACTTAGGAATACCTAAACGCTCCACATTAACCATGGGATTCGTCACTGCATGCTGATAAATACCCAAAATTCCTAACGCTCTTAAGAAGTTACAATGGTTCATTCGTCGCTGCCCCCTAGAAGTTTAATGATAGATCAAATCATATAAACACTATTATCGAAATAATTGGTAAATTTACAACCTATAAATCCGACGTCCATCACACTCGGCGCATCATTTAGCTTAGGATTTATCAATGAGTTTATTAAGTGTCCCATTTGTCGGAACCGGTGCCGATACCGCATTGCACGTCGTAGCAGGCGTTGTATTAGTCGCAACTATCGCGGCTGCATGTTACGGATTCTGGCGTGTTCATGAATTACCAATCAATAAAGCTCACAGTAAAGAGCATCAACAACTCGGCTTAATCACCGCATTAACATGGATTGGTTTTATTTGGCATTGGGTATGGGTACTTGCCGTCATATTGGCCTTTGTTGATATGGAAAAAGCCATTATTAACCTGAGGGACACATGGAAAGCGCCAGCTAAACCTGACGTTCAACCAGAACAAAACGATAAAAATGAGGAGAACCCAGTATGTTAGAAGGTTTAGCTATTTGGGCACTGTTCATTTATTTACTGAGACTAGTGGGCATGCCGTGGAACAAAGGCACTAAGGCGTTCGCTTATCTCGGTGGTACGTCATGGTTGATGTTCGTGTGGGTTGGATTGATCAACTACACTCCGATGGATCTGTCGGGTGGTTCAGTTGTTCAGTCTCCACATATTCAGTTACGTCCGGACTCAACAGCGGTAACAGGGAAAACGACTAAAGTTCACATCAGTCCAAACCAAGATGTCATTGAAGGGCAGCTTCTTTATGAGATTGATGACACTAAATATGTAATCGCAAGAGACAAAGCAAGTGTTCAACTTGAATCAACGGAAGTCGCTTTAGACACAGCTCATCAAGAAGTTAGTATTGCTAAAATCAGTTACCAATCAGCGCTTGAAGACATCAAGGCTTCGATTGCACAAATAGAATCAGCAAAAACAGACTTAGTACTGCAATCAAAAACGCTTGATCGTTACCAGAAGCAAAACAGTGTCGTAGAACATACGATTACTGAAACTGACATCGACCAACAAACGGCAAAGGTAGACTTAGCAACTCATAATGTCACAACCCTAGAGTCTCAGCTCAGTAAAAAAGAAGTCGATGCCGAAAATGCGAAACTAAACATCCACAAAGCAGAAACCAATGTGAGTAAAAAGCAAACTGAAGTCGATTCAGCAAAGGCTACGTTGGCACAAGCACAATGGGATCTGAACAGCACCAAGGTAACCGCTCCAACCGACGGCTTTGTGACAAACTTTATCCTTCGTGAAGGACAGCGAGTTTCAATGATGCCTCGTATCCAAATGTATACCGAAGAAAAGTATGTATTGATGCGAGTGAATCACCAAGCGATTCGTAACGTAAAGGTTGGCCAACCCGCAGAGTTTTCTACCGCCGTATACCCGGGGAAAATATTCTCTGCGACCGTAGAAGGTATTGTAGAAGCGACAGGCGAAGCACAAGCTAACTTACTAGGCCTCGATGAGCAAGTTCGTGTAACGACAGGTCGAAACCTTCAGAACAAGCATCACTTTGTCCGTCTAAAAATTGATGAAGCGGAAGGTTACGATATACCAGTAGGTTCTGTTGGACTAGCATGGGTAAGCGGTGAAAAGCCAATTAGCTTTATGGGTTTCCTAGATGTGATTCGTGGAATCATCATTCGAATGAAGTCTCAACTATACTTCTTTTACTCCATCTAACACGCCTCATTAGTCAAAAAAAGAAAGCCCGTACGTTCTCAGATATTACGGGCTTTCTGTTTTTTTAACTTTCAGTTTTTTCTATTTTTTCGGCTACAAATTCTATCTAATAAAGGTCTAAAAGAACTTAAAAATGCAGAAACCTCAGCGCCTCTACCGTTTACTCTTATTGGCGACCAAACGACCAGCACTTGCAAATTGCAATTGCAAAATGCGATATCGAATTCCAAAAAAGCGAACAAAACGCTCAAATACGCACCAAATTGCTATAAAACAACCGTTTCATGCTGTTTTAAAAGTTGGCACACTACCTGCAATGTATATATTGACCCTTCTTAAGCCGAGGGTCACCTAGCCAACTGACGTTGTTAGTGAACCTTTCTTGTTCACAAAATATATAAGCCAATTGCGGTTATTGCGATTGGCTATTTTTTTGCCTGTCGTTTGATTAACCCCCCTCCTAAATATACAGACACCCATTCAAAATAATAATAACCAACATTAACATCCAACACCCGACATTAGACAAGTAATGCGTTATAGAAAACGTTTTCTATTTATTTATATGGCACAATAAAAAAAATAACCCCATGTTATATAAGATAATTAATTCGTTAACCTACTCAGATGTACAACTATTGACAAAAATAGCATTGACTATGTGATTTATACCACCATAATGCGCTCGTTTGCCTGCAATACGGCAACCGTTATTTTTAATTTTGATCAATTGCGGAGGTAAAAGATGGCTGCGGATAATAACTACAGTCTTGGGCCGGTTCCAGCATCGGCTAGGAAAGGAGTTGCTTCACTCACCATGGTAATGCTTGGACTCACTTTCTTCTCTGCAAGTATGTGGACAGGTGGTTCACTCGGGACAGGCCTCTCATTCAACGATTTTTTCCTCGCCGTTCTCATCGGTAACCTAATTCTTGGTATTTACACTTCTTTTCTTGGCTACATCGGCTCATCTACTGGCCTCTCTACTCACCTCCTAGCTCGTTTCTCTTTCGGTACAAAAGGCTCATGGCTTCCTTCTGCTCTACTTGGTGGTACACAAGTCGGTTGGTTTGGCGTAGGTGTAGCGATGTTCGCAATTCCAGTACAGAAAGCGACGGGCATTGATACCAACACTTTGATTATTGTGTCAGGCCTTTTGATGACAGGTACGGTGTACTTCGGTATTAAAGCGCTAATGGTGCTTTCAGCGATTGCTGTTCCAGCGATTGCAATTCTAGGTGGTTACTCAGTGTTGACTGCGGTAGACAGCGTTGGCGGACTAGAACAGCTACAACTGATTAAACCAGAAACTCCAATGGACTTCTCAATGGCCTTAGCAATGGTTGTAGGTTCATTTGTTAGTGCAGGTACGCTAACGGCCGATTTTGTTCGCTTTGGTAAAAAGCCAGTGAGCGCAGTATTAATCACAATGGTTGCATTCTTCATCGGTAACTCACTGATGTTTATCTTCGGTGCAGCCGGTGCAGCAGCAACAGGCCAATCAGACATTTCAGATGTAATGATCGCACAAGGGCTGCTGCTTCCAGCGATCATCGTGCTTGGCTTGAACATCTGGACAACCAATGAAAACGCTCTTTATGCATCTGGCCTTGGTTTATCTAACATCACTGGTCGCTCAAGTACTACAATGTCTATCATTAACGGCATCATCGGTACGATTTTCGCGCTTTGGTTGTACAACAACTTCGTAGGTTGGCTAACCTTCCTATCGTTGGCGATTCCACCAATTGGTGGCGTAATCATCGCCGACTTCTTTGCGAATCGTAAACGTTACAAAGATTTTGCAAATGCAGAGTTCCAAACCGTTAATTGGGCTGGCATTATCGCGGTAGCAACAGGCGTAGCCGCTGGTCATTTCCTTCCTGGCGTTGTTCCTTTGAACGCAGTGTTAGGTGGTGCAATCAGTTACCTCGTGCTTAATCCTCTATTGAACAAAAAAGCTCTGAAATCTCAGGCCGCTTAAGGACACACTATGACAACCTTATTAATCAAGAACGCGAAACTTCAAGACCAAGAGGGCTTGAAACAGATTCTGATTGAAAATGGTCAATTTTCTCGCATTCTCGATAATGACGCACAAATTAATCATCAAGGTGACATTCTTGATGCTGAAGGTGGCATTGCAGTTACACCGTTCTGTGAACCGCACATCCACCTAGATACCACTCAAACCGCTGGTGAGCCTAACTGGAACATCTCTGGCACTTTGTTTGAAGGTATTGAGCGTTGGGCTGAGCGCAAAGAACTGCTATCAATTGAAGACGTTAAATCTCGTGCGAAGCAAACACTGAAATGGCAGATCGCTAACGGTGTTCAACACGTGCGTACTCACGTTGACGTATCTGACCCAACGTTAGTTGCGTTAAGAGCGATGGTTGAAGTTCGTGAAGAGATGAAAGAGTGGGTCGACATTCAGATCGTTGCATTCCCTCAGGAAGGCATTCTTTCATACCCTAACGGCAAAGAGTTGCTTGAAGAAGCAGTGAAGATCGGCGCTGACGTTATTGGCGCTATCCCTCACTTCGAATTCACTCGTGAATACGGTGTTGAATCTCTGCATTACGTGTTCGAGCTTGCACGCAAGTACGACTGTCTGATCGACGTTCACTGTGACGAAATCGACGACGAACAATCTCGTTTTGTTGAAACACTGGCAGCCCTTGCTCATAAATTTGAGATGGGTGAAAAGGTAACAGCAAGCCACACAACGGCGATGGGTTCTTACAACGGTGCTTACGCGTCTCGTCTGTTCCGTCTATTGAAGATGTCTGGTATCAATTTCGTAGCAAACCCGTTAGTGAACATTCACTTACAAGGCCGTTTCGACGATTACCCAAAACGCCGTGGCGTGACTCGTGTGAAAGAGATGCTAGCAGCAAACATCAACGTTTGTTTTGGCCACGATGATGTGTTTGACCCATGGTACCCGCTTGGCACAGCAAATATGCTTCAAGTTTTGCATATGGGGCTGCACGTAACACAAGTTATGGGCTATGACCAAATCAATACCTCACTTGATTTGATCAGCAAGAACTCAGCTCGTACTCTAAACATTCAAAACAACTACGGTATTGAACAAGGTAAACCAGGTAGCCTTCTGATCTTGCCTGCTGACAATGGCTTTGATGCTGTTCGTCGCCAAGTACCAGTTCAATACTCAGTTCGACACGGCAAGGTAATTGCTGAAACGCAACCTGCAAAAACAAAAATTAACTTAGATCAAATCGAAGATATCAACTTCAAACGTTAAGATCGTCTATACTAATGATGAAAAGGAAGCTACAGGCTTCCTTTTTACTTTGTCACTGCAGCAAAACCCTATAAAACTATCAGCTATTGAGGGTAGTTTATGTCGGTTGGCACAACATGACAAAAAAACTCGATGATTTATCAATCAATGAGTGTACAATCGGAAAGACTGTGTTAACATGCACTCGCTCTGTTAGCCGGAGTTATTTAAGTTAGATGAATAGTAAAAAATGACATGTAAAATCGTTACCCGTTTTTGTAAGTAGTTTTTCCTTATTTCTTAGCAATATTAAATAATTCAATTATCAGCGCATTGCAGTAATGCAATCAACAATTTAGAAAATTTATGAATAAGGGACAAATTATGTCTAACACAAATACTGGCACTGTAAAATGGTTTAACGAAGAGAAAGGTTTCGGTTTCATTTCTCAAGACAACGGCGGTGCTGACGTATTCGTACACTTCCGTGCAATCGCTTCAGAAGGCTTCAAAACTCTGAAAGAAGGCCAAAAGGTTTCTTTCGAAGTTGAAAACGGTCAAAAAGGCCTACAAGCAGCAAACGTTGTTGCTCAATAATTAGCTTTTAGCTAAAAAGAATTTTAAAGCGCTGATTTTTATCGGCGCTTTTTTATGTCTGCTTATAAATCTCCCCTATCTTTGTCCTTCCTTCGATGTAAGTTTAAATCGGTATATACCTAACGAGTCAAACTTCATCAATCAAAATTTCTAGCGATGTTATCGAGTGTTTTAACAAGCTAGGATGACCCATTATTTAGTTTGATTAGTATTAGGCGTCTACTATTCGGACATAGCTTCTAAACGTCACTTAGTGAGAATCATTGAAGTATTACAACACTCATATTCACTTGTAATTTTATAAAAACCCAATCTTCGTTCAAAAAAATCAACCCAAAATATGTTTAAAGAACAATCCATTACCTGCCATTAATCAATGCGCAATCGATATTCATAATAAAAATAAGTAATTTATCCAACCCTCATCCATTAATCATATAATTTTTGAAGCAAAGACCTTCGAAATCCGCTAATCTTGTCCGAAAGTGGCTTGAGTTAGTTTGGTATCTGCAGTAAAAATAATGAAAAAAGACGAATTTCAGAAATCCACCGCTAATCTAAAAAAAGCGGTACCTCTTATGATGAAGAACAGAGTGTCCACCACACCTGCAAATTATGCACTTTGGTACACCTATGTCGATAATGCTATCCCGCAGCTGACTCAAGACATGGATGGTATTTTGGAAAGCTACGGCATTTGCCCACCAGCTATTGGTGAGCAACTTTACAACAATTATGTTGCTAGCAAATCCGAAACCAACATCAACGATCTTCGCGCAAACTTAGAATTGTTGGTTTCTGAAGTCTCGAACTCGATGAACGATACGCTCACTGACACCTCCGCTTTCTCCGATATGATCGATAAAAGCTTCGAGGATCTAGCTCGTGTTGACAATGATAGTTTGTCTATCGATGAAGTCATGTCTTTGGTTCGCCAACTTGTTTCAGAATCTCGGAATATCCGTCACTCGACCCAATTTCTCAATTCTCAGTTGAATTCTGCAACGTCAGAGATCACCAAGCTGAAGACCCAATTGGTAGAAGTACAGAAAGATGCGCTTTTTGACAGCACAACGACGCTCTATAATCGTCGGTCTTTCGACCGTGATATAGAAACCTTGTGTGAAGCGAAACAATCTCTGTGTTTAATTCTGCTCGACATCGATCATTTTAAAAACTTCAATGACACGTATGGCCACTTGTTTGGTGACATGGTTCTTAAAGGAATTGCTCGTAAATTGAAATTAAGTTGCCGAGAAGGTATTTCAGCATACCGATTTGGTGGTGAAGAGTTCGCTCTTATCGTTCCAAACAAATCACTACGCATAGCTCGCCAACTTGCTGATACCAACCGACGTTCTCTAGAAAAGCTGTCGATTAAAGATCGCCGTAGTGGAAAACAGGTTGGTAATATTACCGCTTCGTTTGGTGTTGCTGAACTTGAACCAGGCGAATCAGCCCAGTCATTAGTTGAACGCGCGGATAAATTACTTTATGAAGCGAAATCACTTGGCCGTAACCGAGTCATGCCTCTTTAAGGTTATCACTAGTAAATCTCAACTAGAGCCAGTGAAGCATTAATCAATATACGTTGAGAAGAGCATCAAAAAGCCCCAAAGACTAACTACTGCGTTAATCTTTGGGGCTTTTCTCGTTAGTAGACGTATCGATTGATTATCTACTGGCTTTAACTTTATAGTTATCTCAACCCTATTTCATGTAACTAGATTTGGTAACAATAATTTAGACAGTAATCTTCACCACTTTTTGCTCTGAACTCTTTGTCTTCACTGCATGCCTTTGGTTTACCCTTCGCATCACCTTGAATCAAACTTATCCAGTGGCGCATTGCTGCGATAGTCTCTTCACGCATTGTGGTCGTAGCTTCCATTGGCGACTGGCCAAAGGTTGTGCAAGACTCAAGTTGAATACCATTAATCTCAACCAGTTCAATACAACCCGTTCCTTTATGGCAACCAATCATCACCTCTAAGTGGCTTCCGCTACTATCGCGGAACAAGATAGAGTCTGGGTCATTCTTCTCACCCATGTACGCTACAAACTGTTTAGGGTGCTTTAAGCCACTGTGCTGGCCATCTTTAAAGTAAGCCATGATATGGCGGTAATCGACTACGTAGCTAGTCACATCTTGATGTGAGCCGTTCTCTAACGGAAAAAGTCTATCAAGCAGTTGCTTCGCTTTCACTTGCTTCTCAGTTTGCTGGTTGGCACTGATTGTCTCCACGGCAAAGACAGCTTCAGCGATAAATGGCTTTGATTGTTTTTGGATTTCTGTTTTATCGAATGTCAGCATATTCATAGTCTTTCCCTCTTGACAAGTCCGGTGGTAACCACCGATTTCTACAGCAAAAATGTGTCCTAGAGCAATTATTCCAAACTAACGTTTAATTTATTTGTCATTTTGTGAATTGCTTAGTTTGTAGATTAGCGCTTTTTTACATACAATTTCACAACAAAAATTTTACAATGTGAATTTTACAAATATGGCCTTGTCAAAAAGTTTAGTTCGTCAGTCACACTTCCTGGGTACGAAAATACGAAACCTAAGAAAACGTAACCATTTAACGATGGAAGATCTGTCTGCGCGTTGTATTAGAATCAACCCAGAATACGCACCTTCCGTTTCTTACCTCTCAATGATTGAACGTGGAAAGCGGGTTCCAAGCATTGATATGCTGGAGGTGGTAGCACAGGTCTTTCAGAAGAACCCAACCTGGTTCCTCGACGATGAATCTGAACAACAAGCCATTGCCCCTGATAAAGGGAATCGTGGTGGGATAAGTGGCATGGCACTTGAGCCTAGTTTCCTTTTCTCCAACGACATCCTACAAATTGCTATTCCTGAAATGCTGTCACAAACGGGAATCTCGGGCCGTCAGTTTGCGCATCTCTTGATTAGGGCACACCAAGAGAGCAACCAGAACCACTTCCCCGACCTTGAGCGCGCCGCAGAGGAAGTGGGCTTAAAACGCCTTAACCTCAGCGTAGAAGACCTTATAGACATCGCTAGAAACCTAGGAATCAACATCCGCTGGGTAACTCGTACACCACAAGACGTTGTTGATGAGCTAGGGATTAATGCCAAGCAGTTAGTCACCTCGTTTTTTGAGCCTCCCGGTACGATCTTCTTGAACGAGATTCTTAAAGAGTACCCTACCCGTCTGAAATACGACCTCTCGGTTTATATCGGCCATTGCATTCTGCACAGCAAAGAAGGCCTAAAGAGTGTGTTGTCGGTCGGTAACAACAACACATGGGACGACAACCAGGTATCAGGATCTTCACAGCTCAACTCTCAAGATATTCTACAAGCATGGCGAGATTTTGAATCCAGCTTCTTTGCTGGGGCATTGTTGTGCCCAAAAGTCCCGTTTAGGCAGTTACTCGACCGTACTGGTTACGAAATCGACGTTCACAAAAGAGCAGGGGTTTCCCCCTCTGTTGCGATGCGTCGAATGACGGTAGTATCGCCCTACCCTCACTGGCACTACTTTGATGCTTATGGGCCGGGGAAACTCAAGGCAGTTTACCGCGGGAACGGGATTCCGCTACCTTGGGGAAATATGAGAACGGTGGCTGATCCATGTCAACATTGGGCTGTATTCCGTCGATTATCAGAACCTCGAGCGGGAAGCTCGGCTCAAATCTCCATTTTGAATGTGGGCGATGAGCCAAGGATCTACTGCTGTGAATCTATCAATATGACGGATCCTGCCGGCAACAATCGCGTGTTATGTGCTGGTATAGATCTCAACCCTGCGATTGATGCTCAAGGCGGTAATTCAAGAGACATAGCAGAGCAACTTAAAGCGTCATGCGTTAATAACGGCGGTTCTGTGGTTATCCCACGTAACATCAAGAAAGATCTCACGACAATAGCCAAGATTCTAAATATAAATTGGATTGAACGTGGGATAGAGACAGAGGCGAGGCTTATCTGCTCAAGAGGAGGAGAATGCCCGCGCCAACCAAGCTGTTACTCGAAGTGCGGGGAGTAAAAAGTAATAACAAAAAATGGGACCTAAAATTCAGGCAAAAAAAAACCAATCACAAAAGGGTGATTGGTCATATATTTTGTGTGAACAATAAGGGTTCACTAACAACGTCAGTTGGCTAGGTGACCCTCGGCTTAAGAAGGGTCACTAATACTAATGCACTATGCGTGCCAACTTTAAAAACCCGTATTTTCTACGCATCTGGACACGTATTAGACGTAAATCCTTGTTTGTTTTGCAAACTGAAATTGCAAATTGCAAAAACCAACAAAAACGCTAGTGATTATGTTGTTATTAATGAACCATTAAAGATTTATTAACCTTCCTCTACATACCTTATTTCCCTTAGATTCAATGACTTTAAACACAAATAAATCCCTGCTAGTTTGTTAAACAACACCCATAAAAAAACGCGAACATTGAAATTCAATATTCGCGTTTATTTGAGTTAAGTAGCAGAAAGTGACTAATGAACAAGAATTATCCTAAAAAGCAATTCTTGTTACAGAACCTCTACAACACTTATCTTATTAACCTATCTGCTTATCGACTTACCAAAGAAAAACTATTTCTGAGGTGCTGGCTTAGCACGGCTTCTAGATGGTTTATTCGCTGCTGGCTTATTCGCCGAAGGCTTATTTGAACCATAGCTACCACCGTAACCTGTCTTCTTAGGTTTCCCTGCGCCTGCTGGCTTGCCAGAGTTGTTCGGTTTACCAGAAGCATTAGGTTTACCCAATGTACTTTGAGAACCTGAGTTATTCACAGAAGGCTTGTTAGCCGCATTACCGCGTTTATAGTTACTGCCATTATTTCTTACTGACTGATCATCCGTTGCAACGGCTGAATTGCCATCAGTCGCCTTCTTAGCTGAATTTGGCTTACGCTTAGGAGCAGAACCTGAACCAGAGACATGACGCTTGTTTTTACCTGCTGGTTTATGTCCGCGAGCGTTCTCACCTGAACGTTGGCCATCAGAATGTTCACGAGGCTTCTTCGGTTTTTTAGGCTTAATTGGACGAGAATCGAGTCGAGACTCAGGTAACTTATTTACTGGGGAGAAACCTTCAAGTTCACGACGCTCTAGCACCTGTTGAATCAGGCGTTCAATACCGAACAGCTCACCCACTTCATCAGCACACACCAATGAAATTGCTTTACCGACTTCACCAGCACGGCCAGTACGACCAATACGGTGTACATAATCTTCTGATACATGCGGAAGATCGAAGTTAACCACTTGAGGTAGCTGTGGGATATCGATACCACGAGCAGCTATATCGGTCGCAACAAGCACTCGCACTTTACCTGTTTTAAAGTTCTCTAAGGCTTTAGTACGCGCACCTTGGCTCTTGTTACCATGAATAGGAGCGGCTGTGATGTCTTGCTCTTCAAGGAAACGAGCAAGCTTGTTTGCACCGTGTTTTGTTTTGCTGAATACCAACACTTGTCGCCAATCGTTATCTTTGATCAGCTTAGCTAGCATGGCGCTCTTTTTCTTTTTGTCTACTGGGTAGATGCTTTGCTCAACCGTTTTCGCTGTCGAGTTTGCAGGGCTTACCGAGATCTCAACAGGATTGTTCACCAAGCCTTTTGCTAGGCTACGGATATCATCAGAGAAAGTCGCTGAGAACAGTAAGTTCTGACGCTTCTTAGGCAAAAATGCTAAGATTTTACGGATATCACGAATGAAGCCCATGTCTAGCATACGGTCAGCTTCATCTAGCACTAGAATTTCAAGTTGGTCAAAACGCACAGCATTTTGGTTATATAGGTCAAGTAGACGACCTGGTGTTGCCACCAGCACATCACTACCTTTACGCAATTTTTGCATCTGAGGGTTAATTTTCACGCCACCAAACACAACGGTAGAAGTAAGCGGTAAATTAATACCGTATTTAACTACGCTGCCGTTCACTTGCGCAGCAAGCTCACGTGTTGGTGTTAGCACTAGCGCACGAACTTGGTTCTGACGTACGCGAGGGCCTTTTGATAACATTTCAAGAATAGGTAGCGTGAAGCCTGCAGCTTTACCTGTACCTGTTTGAGCAGCGGCCATAACATCTTTGCCCGTTAGGACAGCAGGCACGGCTTTCTCTTGGATTGGTGATGGCTTATCGTAACCTTGTGCTTCAATAGCTTTAAGGATCGGTTCAGAAAGGCCAAGGGAGGTAAAACTCATAGATTATTTTCTCAGTTGAATAACATTTAGTATGAGCAACACGATAAAAATGCGTTGCTTCAGCTTTTGCTTATCAAATCATTGATACGAAGCAAAGCGCGGTATTCTGAGGCTTTTCCCCACTTTCAGCAACTAAATTCTAATCATAGACCAGATTCAACTTAGGTGACTTGGCGCTTCTGTTGGTACATTTTTTCGTCAGCAGCTTTCAATAGACCATCTATATCATTGAAGTTGTCATTATAACTTACCCAACCAACACTGATACTGAGATAAATCGAGTGCCCGTCGTAAACGACTGGAGTTTCACAAATCGCACTTTGTAGCTTACTTGTAATCGATGCCACGTGTTGATCATCGATAATACGTGGCAACAACACTAAGAACTCATCCCCACCTATTCTTGCAACAATATCAGAGGTGCGCAGTTTACTTTTTATCCGTTTAGCACATTCAATTAAAACTTTGTCGCCCGCTGCATGACCATAAGTATCGTTAATCGCTTTAAAGCCATCGAGGTCAATATTAACCACAGCAAAGGTCTGTGTTCTCTGTTTTTGAACCGTTTTAAATGCTTGCTTTAGGCTATACATGAAATAGCGTCGATTCGGCAACATTGTCAATTCATCATGCATTGATCGGCTATCCGCAACACGATAAAGCCGGTAAATCATAATATAAGCAATCGCAAGAATAAGCATCAGAGTGTAGCCTACAAGCCTAACACCATGGATACGATACCAAGGCACATCCATAAGCACATGCTCATTCCCAGATAAAGCAAGGTACCATCCACCGTATGGAAAATTTACTTGCTCGGTCGTAAAGGCATTATTGAACACATCTTCTTTGCCATAGAAAACAGCGCCCTCTTGGCCCATACTATTTGCACCACAAATCGCAAACTCATATTTATTTTCTATTCCATCGACCCCAACATCCTCGAGCAGTGAATCTAAATCGATCACGGCACTCAAAACTCCCCAATAGTCTTGATTAAAAGGGGGATCTCTAAAGATAGACGTGCGTGTGATCAAGGCTTGGCCGCCTTGAAACAACTCAAATGGGCCAGCAATAAATGTATTGCCGATGTTACGAGCAATTTCAACCGATTCCCATTGGGTTGGGTGGTCGCGATAGTCAATGCCAAGGATTTGTTCATTGCCTTCCATTGGATAAACGAAATTTAGAACATCATCTTCAGCTAAAGCTATCAATCGAATATGGAAACCATCTCGAATAATATTTTGCGCAATTTGCTCCCAGTCTTTTTGGTCGCTATTAGGGTTTACGGATACAAGGGTTGATAAGCTATTGAGAATATACATATCGGAAACGATCGTCGCTTCTATGCGAGATCGGATAATAGAGAGCTGTCTCTTTGCCTCGGAATAGGATTCATTTTGTAGGAAGACTAACTGTTTGGTGTGAAAGAACTCTATGGCGCTCACAACCAACAAGAAAAACAACAAAGATAATAATTTGGCAGGCCACTGCTTGCTAGAACGACTTGGCATTCACGAACCTCTAACACTTTTGTTCTGTTTACTGCCTTTAACTGGCTCATTTCTGGCTTACTCTTCAAGTATGCCGTCAAGTCGTTAAAAATCCACATTTAGCGTCCGGTCTCCACTAATTATTGAGTCATTCATCACTGATAAGCCAATTAGTCACTCCGGTTGTTAAATCAAAAATCCTCAATGAACCTTATAAAGCTTACATTGTATTGACCCAAACCTTACATTAAAGGATTCATCAATGTTATTTTACTTGTACTATTAATCAGCTTGGTACCTTACGACATGAAGTTAAAAACCATAACCCTATGCACTTTGTTATCAGCCTCCTTTGCAATTGCGGTTCACGCACAGGAAACGCTTCAGGAACCAAGCGCAACAGAGACTCAATACCAAGCTGATGATCTCCAATCTCAGAAAGAATCTTTTAAGCAATCAGCTGACCTCATTCGCACTACATACGAAACTCAACTTTACACCCTGCCCGCCTTCAAAGAAGGTCACTACGGGCTGCGCATGTATCGCCAAACATTAGACGATAAATATTCGGCTGCGGTGTGGAGTGATATGGCACGTGTAGCGAGTAAACTCAGCACCCTATCGAACGACGTTCATACCATGGAGCAAATCGTACTCTACTCAGAGAAGCGCGTTGCTTCTTATGTTGGCGATAACGATGAGCGCAGTGTTCGACGCTACAACATCACCAAACACATGCCAGAATACCTTTATCTTGGCGTTGACCTTCTAGGCTCTATGGCGCGAGCCAATGAATACGGTTTAGAACACAACAATGATGCCGAACTGCGTGAAATCATTCGTCGTTATGACTTCTCACGATACGTGACCAATGAAGACATGATTAAAGCGTGGGCTGCCCAATTAGCTAATCAGGTCTATTGGCTACGCCAACTAGGAGAGCAAGATGTTGTCGAGCAGTTCATCGATACCTTCAAAAAGGCCTACCCAGATGAGCAAGATAAGAAGCTTTCGACCCAGCAGTACGGCAATAAACTCTATGGCATGACACACGTGATCTTTGGTGACTCAGAGTACTATCAACACCAAGTGAGTGAACAAGAACATCAATGGATCTACGATTACTTCAAAGAGAACATTGATACGATTTTGCTACGTGCTAAAGAAGATGTGATTGCTGAGGTTGGGTTAACTTTCTTATTGGCAGGCTTAGAAAATGATCCCGTTGTTGAGAAAACACGTCTCGCAATACAATCCGCTATCGACAAGCAACGCGGCATGATCCCTTCGATCACTGGTGATTTTGATCTTGAATACGGTGAACACCGCAACGTGCTGGCGATCATGTTACTCGACTGGCAGCAAGTAAACGAAGCGCCAACCCTAAAAGGCAACCCTAAGGTGTTTAGTAATATCCCTTATGGGCTCGTAGAAAACAAACCACTGAGTCAATAACGACTGTTGATGAATTTACGTTTGCTAAATAACATTCGTTAAGTTAACGGTAACAGATAAGTTGGTCTAAATAGCCCAAAAAGCCGCACCCTTCTTTAGGTTTGCGGCTTTTGTCTATTTCAGGTGGTTGCTTTGGCTCATATTAAGGTCATCATACGCTTTTGTTCATCACTATCGTGAAATCCCCTTCTGCGTATCCCTCTATTAACGAGACATCATCACAAAGCGTTTTACAGAAACGATATACGCCATCAGGGTGGTAACTCATCAAGGTATTGCGAGATGGATATTGACTTGAATTGAGAAGGTTAAAAATCACAGTCTGATTCGCTAATCCAAACATACGAGTGATCATATTGGTTAGGTAAGCTGTATCACGAGAGATGTAGTTCAATGAGCCACTGGCGATAACCATATCGTGTGGCTCGAGGTTCATCTTGCTCATGTCACCCGATAAAAACTCGCAGCGTTGTTCTGTGTAATTTTGCTTGGCCTTATTTAAAAAATCGGTATGTTGATCAACGCCTGTGTATGAGCGAATTCGATAGATGCTATCAAGCAGTTCAAACAACTCTCCATAGCCACAACCTAAATCTAAAACACTCTTTTTCTCAAAGTCTGCCGAACGCGCAATAACTTCAAAGCGACACAGTTGGCTCTCTTCGCTGGTCCATCCCAAAGACTTTGCCTTGTTACCTTTCCAACGATGGGTCTGTTTTCGGTGATAACGAAACACTTTAAAACGATCAAGCCAATGCATTATGAGAAATCCACCCACACTTCACGTCCACCAGCCTGTTCTTGGTTGTGGTATTGCCATTGATATTGTGCCAGAAGCTTTTCAGTTAACTCCAGACCTAGGCCAAAGCCCAAATGATTATCTTCGATTGTGCCATCGGTATTGTGGTTAACGATGGTGACTTTTGAGCCTGATTGAACAATACGCACAGTACCGCTGCCAGTGTGTTGGAATGCATTTCGGATTAAGTTAGTCAGCACAATGCGAGTAAGCCCAACAGGTAACTGGCAGTGCGTGTCGTCACTTTCAAGGTTTACAACCACAGCTTTTCCATTTAATAGATAGGTTAAGTCGTGGTTTATCTGTCGCAGCAATTCGCCAAGATGTATGTGCTCAACTGGTAGGTCTTTATTTTGCTGTCGGGTTAGCCACAACAAGGTTTCAGTTAAATCTGTCATGGTAAAGCCTGCACGCTTGATTCGGTCTATCACTTCAAGCTGCTTTTCTTGGCTCTTGCCCTTTTTAATCAACTTCTCTAGCAGTTCGCTATTGGTTCTTGTGACTGCAATCGGCGTGCGCAGCTCGTGGCTGGCATAGCCTAAAAACTTCTGCTCTCGTTCTAAACCACTCTGAACTGAACTTAAGCTGTCGCGAATGATATTTGCCAAAGTATTCAACTCACTAAAATGAAAATCTGGTGTAGGTTCGCAGAGGTTATCTTTATCTAACAATTTAGCCCAATTTTTTAGTTGTTCAACGGGCGATGCTACCTTTCGTAGTATCAAAACTAAAATGGCAAAAAACAGAATAATCGCGGCTAACGCCGTCAGAAAAATCGTCACAAAATGAGGCAATGCTTTGTCTTCTAAAAAGTGGTCTTGTCTTTGGTCAAACACAGCCGAAACGTAACGCACTTGGTCTCCCTTCATCACCTTCATGACAAAGTAACCTTCTTTTGGCGGTGCAAATATCGACTTGCCAAGAATCTTTTTCGAGATGACGTTTAACTCAACGTTACTCTGCTCAATATGAGTTCGAATACCTTGCGGTAAATCGCTCCAGCGCGTAGCAACCGTAAACTCTTGATTGGTCATTGGCTCACCTGGCTTAACTGCCTCTTGCTGAGCTTGAGCAATCATAGAGCCACGCATAGCCACATCCATCCCAGAAATAAAGTAATTGATGCTCAACGCCGATAGCACCAGAATGGTCGTCACTCCAGTAACCAAAATCGCCAGCAGGACGTAGATTCTTAAACTTGGCCTAATCTTCATCTTTCAGGTAACTCCTTAATCGCAAACCCTTTGCCAGCAATAGTATGCAGTAATTTATTCTCTTGCTCGCTATCCACTTGTTTGCGCAGATTAAAGATATGTACTTTTAAGCTGTTGCTGTCCGGTTGTTCGTCCCCCCACACCCCTTGCATTATCGTCTCTCGTGAAACTGGGGTAGGACTAGAGCGCATCAAGATCTCTAATATTTTCAATGCGGTCGGTGAAAGCTTTAAAGGAGAATTGGCACGATAAGCTTGATGTTGTTTAAGGTCAATTTCTAAGTCGCAAACGGATAAACGACTTACCTGCCCACTGCGTCGTTTGGCCAAGACTTGCGCTCGAACAATCAGCTCTTCCATCGCAAATGGCTTCACTAAATAATCATCGGCCCCTTTGGAAAAGCCGATCAGCTTGTCGTCTAGGGTATCCCGCGCTGTGAGCATCAATACAGGCGTATCAATACCTTGCGTTCTCAGGTTTTCACAGACTTGCAATCCGTTCATTTTAGGCAGGTTAAGATCGAGGATCACCGCATCATAGCGGTTTGTTTCGATGAGATTGAGCCCAGCTAATCCATTCGCCGCGTGGTCGCATTGAATATCTTCCAAATCTAAGTAATCAATAACCGCAGTAGCCAAATCGAGGTCATCTTCAACCAAAAGCAATTGGAGCTTATCTGTGAGTTTATTGGTGACGGATTCTGCCATCGTGACGACCTCTATTATTGTTTGTAGTGTGGCTTGTTATGCGGCGATTTAATATTTTGATCTGTAACGAATCTAGACCGATATTTCTGAGACTAACTCGGCAGCCATCAGCCTAGATATCATCATTAGCTTAGCCTTTATTAAGCCGTTTGCTCGACGCCTTTAACTCGGTGAGTTGCTTTAAGTATCAGCGATTTAATTTCGCATTGAATCAGTAATAGCGCTGGCGTCAAAATCAGCGTAATGAACGTAGCAAACAAAATACCGTAACCTAGCGCAGCGGCCGCAGGAATAAGGAACTGAGCCTGTAAAGACGTTTCACTTAATAGTGGAGTCAAACCTGCGAACGTGGTGACAGATGTAAGTAACACCGCTCTTAGACGACTAGAACACGCTTCCACAATCGCATCGTGAACTGACTTGCCTTTTTCTTTGATTAACTCGTTAAAACGAGACACCAATAGCAGGCTATCATTCACCACCACACCGCTTAACGCTAAAATACCATTTAACGATAGGATACTGATTGTTAAGTCATTCCACCAGTGTCCTAAGATTGCACCGACAATACCAAATGGAATCGCGGTCATGATGATCATTGGCTGTATGTATGAACGCAACGGGATAGCAAGTAAGGTATAAATAGCGATCATCGCGAGCACAAACATACTCATCATGGAACTGGCCGTCTCTTCTTGCTCTTCGGTTTCGCCAGCAAAGTCCACCGTTAGCCCCGGGTATTGCGCTTCTAAATTGGGTACCAAAGTATCTTGCAACTGATGAACCAATTCTGCAGGTGCAACTACATCTTTATCCAATACAGCACTAATATAAACCGCTCGCTGACTATCAATACGTGTAATCTCTGAAACTTGGTAATCTGAATGCACTTCAGCAACCGAACTTAAAGGCACCACAGTACCATCGTTGGTTCTGACACTAGACTGCTTAATATCAGCAATGGTTTGACGATCGGATTCTGGGTAACGAACTCGAACTTTCACCTCATCTTTACCACGTTGGAACTGCTGAACGATGTCGCCACCAAACGCTTGTAACACTTGTTGTGAAAGACTTGCAGTATCAAACCCTAATGCTCGGCCTTGTTGTGTTAATTCAAAGCGATACTGAGGTTCACCAAGGTCCAAGTTGTGGTCAATGCCACTCACACCGTCGATGGTTTGCAGTTTGGCTAAGAACTCATTGCCCGCAGCCGTTACTGATTCTTCATTCCACGCTTTCAGTTCAACTTTAAAGTTGTCGACCATCTCCATTTTAGACAAGACTTTCAGCTTCTTAACGCCTTCCATTTGGCCAACTGTTTCTTCCCACGAATCTGCAAATTCATTGGATGTGTAAACACTGTCGCTGTCGAGCTCAATTCTTACCTGACCCGAATCATCAGCATCGGCGATAACCTGAAGGCTAAGCAATTCAGATGGTTCACCTTGAGCACCGTATTGAGATCTCAGTGTTTCATCGGTTTGTTTTGCTGCCGCTTCAAGCACCAACAAGTTCTGCTGTGTTTGACCAAAGCTGGCATCGTTTTGCATCGACATATCGGCTGTCACTGTGTCACCCGGCATATCTGGGAAGAACGCCACACGAACCGCGCCCGTCATAGGCAACCCGGACACCAAGATAAGCAGTGATAAGAAAACCATCACCACTGCATAACGCAGCTTTAGCGCCCATTCAATCACAGGGCAATAGATGCGCTTGTTAAACCAACCTAGCCCAGTATCGGCAGTATGTTGAACACGAGCCCACATCCCCTTCTTTTCACTTCGCTTAGTATTAATGTGTGCAAGGTGCGAAGGCAGAATGAACTTAGACTCAACCAAAGACAGCAGTAAACAGATCGTCACGACAGTGCCAAATTGAGCATAAATCTGCCCCATTTTGCCTTCAACGCTAGCAAGCGCGAGAAAAGCAACGACTGTCGTCAAAACACCAAATATGGTTGGAGATGCCACCTTCATCGTACCGCGAATAGTACTGTCTATTGAGTCCCCGTCTTCTTTACGTGTCGAGTAAATACTTTCTCCGACCACCACGGCATCATCAACCACAATTCCGAGCGCCATAATAAAGCCAAAGGTGGTCATCTCATTAATGGTTAACCCCATGAAACTATCTGTCATGAAGAACATGGTGCCAAAAAAGACAAACGGTAAGCCCGCAGCTACCCAGAAAGCGACACGCACGTTTAAGAATACCGCTAGTACGATGAATACCAGAGCAATACCCGTTAACGCATTCTTTACCAATAGACTCAAGCGATCTTTGATCATGGTACTTTTGTCGTACCAAGTTTCGATTTCAACATCACTAGGCAGCATGTTGCTGTTTTCCCAGCGCTCTACCACTTGTTGAGCCTGTTCAACAATGCTGACTACGTCTCCGTATTCATCCATCACAATCTCAATAGCCATCGCATTCTGTTGGTTATAACGAGAAAGCACAAAAGTATCATCAGCAAACATGTCTTCAACATGGGCGATGTCACCCAAGGTAATTTGAGTGCCATCGGTAGTCGTCAGTACAGGAATCGCATCAAAATCTTGTAATTCATACGCTTGTTCAGACACCTTCAAACGAACGGTTTTTTCACCATTGCGAAGGCTGGTCGAGATAGCTGCAGAAGATTCCGCATTGATTGCTTCTGACACGTCGGTCAGTGTTAACCCATAAGCTTGAAGCTTGTTTTCATCAACCTCAACCGAGATCATAGGGTCAGCCTTAGCCTTGATTTCCAAATCACTGATTGCAGACTGGCTCAATAAGTCTGACTTCAACTGTTCAGCTAAACTCTGCAGCGTTGCTCTGTCTGCATCACCATAAATCTGTACCCACAAGGCGTGATCTTGCATTCGAGCTTTATCAATCACTGGGTTATCAGCGTCGGCAGGCAGGTTGTTAATCGCATCAACCTTAGTCTTCACGTCAGTCAACAAAGTATCAAGATCATAAGTGCTGTTTTTTTCAATAGAAACATAGCTACCGTTCGCGTCAGAAGTTGACGTTATACGTTTAATGCCCGGCACGGTTTCTAGCGCGTCTTCAATCTTAATCGCAAGGCCTTCTTCCGCTTGAATAGGGTCGCCACTGTCATAGGTGACCGATACCGACACGACATCAGGCTCAAGACTTGGGAACGCTTCTTTACGCAACGTGTTAAGCGATAGCAGACCAGTAATGATCACACCCATTAACAGTAAATTCGCCGCCACAGAATTATTGGCAAACCAGGCAATCGCACCCGCATGTGGCTTGCTCGACGTCTGGTTAGCGCGTGCTTGGTTATCGTTCGACATGATTTAACCCTCCGCCTTAGCCAGAACGATCATACCTACTTTGAAGCTACTTAATGGACGTTTTACCACTTGTACACTGTCACTATTTGATACGTTTGGGTTATTCAACTTAGTTGGATCGACATAAATCAAACCACCTTTTTCAAACTCCACATTCGCGTTTGATTTCGAAAGCTGGCCATTTGCATCGACAAACCACAAGTCGCCCTGCTGAGAAATTGCGGAAGCGGGAAGCTGCCACAATTGAGTGAGTCGTTTACCAGAGATCGTTGCTTTTACAAATGTGCCCGGGTAAAGATCTTTCTGTTGTTCCAAAGGATTATCGACTTTCACGATCAAAGAACGTTGACGTGTGTCTTGCTGTAAATGCTGCTCAACTCGCTCGACATAACCTTGCCATTGGAACTGGCCATCAGAACTTGACAGAGTCACTGGCCATGGTTGCTGTTTCAGTTGCGAATTATCGCTGTTTGGTAAGCTCAACCATTGGCTTTCAGAAAGCGGCACTGATACCTCAACCTCATCAATGCTATAGAGCGTAGCGATCTGAGTACCCGTTTGTGCATAGCTTCCGGGTTGAACATCACGGCTCACGACCAACGAATCAAAAGGGACAACCAAAGTTGTTTTTTCGAGGTCTTGTTCAGCCTTAGCTAGCTCGAGTTTGGCGTTCTCTAGAGCTGCGGTGACTTGTGCTAATTGCGGTTCACGCAATACCAAAGGTGAATCAGGCTCGCCAGATAAACCAGAACGTTTCCATTCAGATTTGGCTTGTTCACCTTCCCTTTGTTCTTCTAATAAATCCAGTTGAGCTTGAGCAACATTCGCTTTTGCTTCTGTCACAGCTTGCTGATAGCTAGTCGAATCAATATTGGCGATCACCTCACCTTTGCCGATTACTTGTCCAGTTTCAAACTGTGAACTGATCGCCTCGACTCGACCACTCACCTCTGTTGAGAACATCAGTTCATAACGTGACTTCGCTTCTCCATAGCCCACAACTTCCGCTAAATAATCGCCTAAAGTTGCAGCAACAACCGACACCTGTTGCTGTTGTGAAACAGGTAAAGTCTTTACTGCAATAGACTTACTTCCAATAGACTTAGTGGTAACAGACTCAGTTTGAGGATCTGAAACTGTCAGTTCATTCGTATTCTGAGGCGAAGGTTGCACTTGAGAACCATTGTAAGCAAGGGCTGCAAAGATGCTTGAACCAGCAACTAGAGTAATTGCAATAGTGATGGTATTTAGTTTCATGAGGATACTCCCAAGCCCAGAGCTAGGCCTAAATAAATTCGGTTTACGAGACGGTTATAAATGGTTTGTGCTAGCTGTGCTTCAAGGTCGTAGGTTTGTTGCTGAACAGAAAGTAGATCAAAAATATCGACCAAACCTTGACGGTATTTCTCTTCATAACTGGCAAAGCTACGTTGTGCGCTTACTAATGCGTTTGCTAGGTGCTGCTGTTGAAGTGTCAGTGAAGATTCTTGCCCCATTGCGTTTTCCACTTCATTCACCGCATTTAACAGTGTTTCTTGGTAAGCCCAGTAGCTTGTTTCTGTAGTCAGGTCTGCAATCTCAGCTTGGGCTTTGAGCTTTCCACCTTGAAACAATGGTGCGGATACTTGGCCAAGCGCACTCCACAAAGGCCCGGTAAGCAACGCTTCACTCGGTGACTCCGCCATATCGGTTAGGCTTGCAGATAAGCTAATAGACGGCAGCATTGCTTTATATGCAGCATCAGCACGCAGAGTTTCCGCTTCGATATTAAAGAAAGCCGCTTGCAGATCGGGACGACCTGCCAGATCTTGCGTCGGAATGTTATCTAATGGATTAATTATGGTTGGAAATGAACCGAGATCAGTGAGAGACGCTTCATCAGACCCCCCACTCCACAGCCCCGTTAACAAAACCAACCCACGTCGACTTTGTGCAAGTTGCTCTTGGTAATCGGCCAAGGTTGCCTGAGTCGATGCGCTGCTCGTTTTCGCGTTATCTAAATCTTCAAGGCTACCCAGCCCTGCGCGGTAACGTTCTAAAACTAGCTCTTCGTTGTTTTCTAGAATCACCAAGCGCTGCGTTTCAATATCGACCAGCTGTTGCTTCAAACTGATATCAAGCCAACCTCTCATCACACTCGCGACCAAAAGATCTTGAGCGCCCTGAAGGTTAGCCTGAGACGTCGCAATGTCTTTTAAAGCTGCATTGTTTGTGTCTGCTAATTTCTGCCATAGGTCCAACTCCCAACCAACGGTGACATCCGTGGTATAAGTTTCAGTGGTGCTTGAACCGTTAGTGCCCTCGTCAGCTTGACCAGAAAAGCTCGCATCGACGGTTGGTAAGCGATCACCTGAAGTTACACCTTGCTGCGCATAGGCTATTTTGAGTGCTGTGATGTTTTGTTGGAGGCTTGGGCTGTTCTTCAGAGCGCGTTCGATATAGAGATCGAGCTCCGGTGCGTTCACTAAATCGGTGAGTTGTAGGTTCTTAGCGTCTAGATCTTGTTGAGTAGACGCTTGATCACTAGAAGCCAGTTGAATCAGCTCTGCGAGTAAGCTTTGTTGTGTCTGATTAGTGCTTTGCTCAGCTAGCGAAACATAGTCAGTCTGACTGGTTGTCGTGCAACCGATCAAACCAATTAGAGCAAGTGAAATAAGGGAATGTTTTAAAGGAAGATTCAATTTCATCTTCTTGTCTCCTGTAAGAATGGAGACAAGATAATGAGTTGGGGGTTAAGAGAGGGTTAAGGCGAGTGTTAACCCCAAAAGAACGTGCAAAGAGTCGTCTGTTTGAACTTATGGTTTAAGCTTCCGGCTTGCTTGAAAAGAGCCCACCGATTTTATAACCGATCGCATAGCAAACCACCGCGACAGTCACAAACACCAAAGCTGAGAAGACATAAGCCACCGATGCTGCGACGCCAGCGCCCCATACTACGCTAAACACCAAACCGAGATACGCTTCTTGCGGCCACTGGTAGATGGGAAACTGAGTGCCACCGGCAATAAGATAAACCATCGCAAACAAGCCGATAAAAGCAGTGATAATACCAATGAGAACGCGCATGTTCATGGGGAGACCTTTGATTTATTGGACTTGGTTGCCATTATCCTTCGTCGAAAACGGATGTGCTTAATCGAAACCGAATGCTATTAATCGAAACAGAATGACATTAATCGCAACCTAATGATATTCAAGTATATAGGATAAGAGAGACTTGCTCTATTACTCTTCCGAGTGAACCTTGTACACTGCAGAGCTATGAAAGTGTTAGCTTGAATCTGAATCAACTTAACGAGCAGGCACAAAAAAGCGGACACCCTTCTCACGTTGAATCCGCAAGAAAGATATTCGCTTCAACTGAATCTCGCTTAAAGCAGGATGAAGATACCCGCTAAACACGCACTCATTAGGTTTGCAAGCGTACCAGCAGCTACTGCTTTCAAGCCTAAGTTTGCCACTTCAGCACGACGCTCTGGTGCCATTACACCGATTGAACCCAGCTGAATTGCGATAGAGCCAATGTTAGCAAAGCCACATAGAGCAAACGTCACGATGACTTGGCTGTGTTCAGATAACAGCGCTTTGTTCTCAACGAAATCGATGAAAGCAACAAACTCGTTCATTACAATCTTCTGACCGATGTATGAACCCGCCATCAAAACTTCATCACTCGGGATACCAATGAGCCATGCTAAAGGCGAGAACAGGTAACCGAAGATAGCTTGCAGCGTAATACCCGCAAAACCAAACGTTTCACCCAAGCTTTCTAATCCTGTGTTTACCATCGCAATCACACTCACGAAGGCTATCAACATAGTACCGACAGCGACTGCCACTTTCATACCGTTCATTGCACCACTTGCCAGTGCATCGATCACATTGCTTTGGTCTGCTTTATCTAGCTCAATGTGCTCGTAATCACTTGGCGTACTGCGCTCAGGAACAATGATCTTCGCCATTAAAAGGCTACCAGGAGCCGCCATGAAGCTTGCTGCGATAAGGTATTTAAGCTCAACACCTAATCCGGCATAACCACCTAGCACGCTACCCGCAACCGATGCCATACCACCAGCCATGACGGCAAACAGTTCAGAACGAGTCATAGATTTTAAAAACGGTCGAATAAGAAGAGGAGACTCCCCCTGAGAAAGGAAGATGTTGCCCGTAGCGACCAAAGATTCTGCTTTACTGGTACCAAGCAGTTTCTGCACGGCACCACCAAGAATTTGAATCACTTTTTGCATTACGCCTAAGTAGTAAAGCGCGGAGATCAAAGCACTGAAGAAGATGATAATTGGAAGTACGCGAACTGCGAAAATAAAACCATCAGTGGCTAGATCACCGAAAAGAAAAGCGATACCAGCGTCCGCAAAACCAAGCAGGCTAGAAACACCGTTGCTCATGCTCGTTAGTGCCAATTGTCCCCATGGAAAATACAACACTAGGGCTGCGAAACCGATTTGAAGTAATAGTGCACGAGAGACCGTTTTCCAGTTAATCGCAGAACGACTTTCAGATAACAAGCACGCACAAGCAATCAGTGCAATCACACCGACAAGACCAAATAGAATATTCATAATGTGTCCTAGTAGCCCTTAAAGAGTGAACATGAGCCAAATAAATGACATCAAAGGAATAGGACAAAGAACCGCAAGCAAAACGCTACGCGATGAAGGAGCTAACAAAGTTAGCGAATGTAACAACGAGTTGTTCATGTAAAGATCACCTTATACAAGCAGTGGAACGTAGCTGGTCCGGTCCGTGGGGTCATTCACATATCCATGTGACGGCTTGTATTGGCTAAGCACCGGCTTAAAACCGGAAGAGAAGTATAGACAGTTAAATGAGACTTTCATCACATATTTTGACGCAAACGATCGCGCGGTTAAGGATTGCGCAAAACGGAGTGTTTATCGGTGAGATCGACCGGAGCAGTCAGATATAAGTTAACTAGATCTATTGTTAAAATAAAAAGCCACAGGACGTGGCTTTTCTAGAATATAAAAGAAAATACCAGTAACTAGTTTAGCAAAGCACTTTTTACTTCAACATCTTGAAAGATTTCTTCAAAACGCTGTTTATAGATAAGCTGCATCTCATTGATAATCGCGCCGCCATCCGGAACATCATTCTCACCTTGGAAGTTTTTACTCAGTAACTTCTTACCGGCTTCATCATAAATAATCACATTAACGTTGTACCAAGAGTTATCTGTGAACGCGTGGAAATCATACTTCCATTCATTCAAGACGAACATCATAGATTTATTGTCGAACGCTTTCATCTGCTCAACGACTTTTGTGATGTCTTCGTTTGGTGTCGTCTCGACTGAGTCCACCGTCACTTGCTGCTTCTTTAAGCCTGCAACGAGCCTATCAGTCAAAAACTGAGACATTGGTTGCTGAGTCGCCGTATTATATGAATAAGGTATCCCAAATGAACTGCGAATAATGCCCTCAAACTTTGGTTCTTTATCTTGGTCTAGAACGTATGGACGTTTATCAATGACAGCAATAGTCAGCGCTTTTTCTTGTGGGACCACACTCAATTGCGGAGCACTTTGTTCCGCAGTTAATACAGTTGCACAGCCAGAAAGCCCAAGCGATACTGCAACGAGCAGTAAACTGACGAGTTTTTTCATTATATTTACCTATCTTATTGTTTTGAATAGGATGTTCTAACAAAAACAGACGCAATCAGTAAACATTCATTAAATCAATAATTTACAAAACTACTATCAATGCAGATTTCATCACATATTTACCTGTATTTATTGACCAATTACCTAATAAAAAGCTACCTAACAGTCACTTGTAAACAAGCTTTATGAAATGAGCGCGAGATGTTTATGCCTTGTAGTGAGCAGAGTAATTGTGCAGTTAATTCTGTGTAATTATTACCCCTTTTCTGTGTTGTGCCTCATTTACCGCCACTTCAAGATTCATCTTAAGTTTAGATGCGTATATACTTTGTATTAACTCACCCATTCATTATCTATAAAAATTAGAGCTGATTAGATATAACAGCCATCAAAACGAAGAGAGGACACACGTGAAGAAAATGGAAGCTCCGCACGACATGAACAATGGAGCTAGATTCAAAACAAATAGACACGGCTATGTGACAGTAGTTGAATATTACAATACACATACTGTTATTGTTGCGTTTGAAAATACTGGAAATATTCGCGCTATTAGTGCGGCGAAATTACGTACAGGTCAACTTACCGATCGTTCAGTAGCTCCTGAGTCAATTATGATTGGTGAACAAGTTGAATCTGTAAAACACGGTATTCTTACTATCACCCAAGTCGAATCTGAAAATATTGTTGTGCTGACTAATGCGAATAATGAAGAAATTCGCATGCTCTTACCCGCAGTACAAAAAATGAAAGACAAGCTTGAAGATATAGATAATGAAAAAATTGAAAATCCAAAACCAACCTCACTTAGCCAATTAACAAAAAGAAGCAAAAAGACCAAAGACGTTAATAGCATGCTCAAGAAAATGCTTACCGATTACGGTCGATACGATTAATTGTCTATTTTCCTCAATAAAGCCGCTCGATGTTCACACCCGCACGCCTCAAATAAATAAGCCAATCTCTTTGAATAAAATACATTGCATATTCGAATAAAAAAGTTAAATTTGATCAAAGTCTCACTCTGTATCTTTGCTGAAAATTAACGAGACCCCCATCACAATCTCATTTTGACTTTGTGATGGAGATCTTATTGAATTCGTAATATTTCCATTACTATGCTCTCACACAATAAGAGAACGAAGCTTCTCAACCTTTAAAATCCAATTGAGACAAATATTATGAAAAAGATCCTTGTAGTTTGCGGTAATGGCCTTGGTACTTCACTTATGATGGAAATGGCAGTAAAAGAAGTCGCTAAAAAAATGGGTTTTGAAGCAGAAGTCGATCATGAAGATCTATCATCTGCGGCTTCAAGTAATGCTGATATTTGGGTAGCAGCAACAGATGTTGCAAACCAGTTAAAAGAAGGCGGAAAAGAGAATATCATCAGCCTTAAAAATATTTTTGACAAAGCATCCATCGAAGAACAATTAAAAACTTTCATGTAAGGTCAAATTTATGCAAAACTTTTTCGAGTTCATGCTTGGCTTATTAAAAGAGCCAGCAATCATGGTAGGTTTAATTGCTTTCATTGGCCTTGTTGCACAAAAAGCAGATATTTCCACCATTTTAAAAGGCACAATTAAAACCGTGATGGGTTTCCTAATTTTAGGTTTTGGTGCTGGCGCTCTTGTTGGCGCACTAAATAATTTTTCGGTTGTATTTACTGAAGCTTTTGGCGTAAGTGGTGTTATTCCAAATAACGAAGCAATTGTTGCATTAGCACAAGAAGCATTCGGTTATGAAATGGCTCTAATTATGTTCTTCGCATTCGTTGTGAATATTTTATTGGCTCGTATTACTCCTTTAAAATATATTTTCTTAACGGGTCACCACACAATGTTCATGTCTATGCTAGTAGCCGTAATTTTGTCTACAGCAAACATTGAAGGCACTGCTCTAGTCGCAATCGGCTCGCTCATTGTGGGCACACTGATGGTTGTGATGCCAGCACTAGGCCAAAAGTACACAGAGAAAGTGATGGGTACTGATCAACTGGCTATCGGTCACTTCTCTACCCTTTCTTACATCGTGTCTGGTTTCATTGGTAGCAAGTTTGGTGACACATCGAAAACAACGGAAGATATTCAAGTTCCTAAAAGCCTGATGTTCCTACGTGATACGCCTGTTGCTGTTGCAACAACCATGGCTATATTCTTCATGCTTGCGTCTATTATTGCTGGCGGTGAGTTTGTAGAAACGGTATCAAGTGGTCAGAACTGGGTTGTCTTCACCTTCATGCAATCTCTCATCTTTGCGGGTGGTGTTTACATCGTACTGCAAGGTGTGAAGATGCTAATTGCTGAAATCGTTCCTGCATTTAAAGGTATTTCGGACAAACTAGTACCGGGTGCAAAACCTGCTCTTGATTGCCCTATGGTATTCCCTGTAGCGCCAAACGCGGTACTTATCGGTTTCCTTTGTTCTTTCGCAGCTGGCCTACTAGCAATGGCTGTTCAAGGCGCGCTTGGCTGGACCATCATTGTAGCAGGCGTGGTTCCTCACTTCTTCGTTGGTGGCGCAGCTGGTGTTTACGGTAACGCTACTGGCGGTCTACGTGGTGCAATTCTAGGTTCATTCACGCAAGGTCTATGTATCTCTTTCCTACCGATGCTGCTACTTCCAGTACTGGGTGGCCTTGGTCTTGAAGCAACAACATTTGCTGACTTCGACTTCGGCGTTGTTGGTCTGATTCTAGGATGGATTGTTTCATGAGCCTGTTTGATTTAATTGGTAACCAAGGCGTTATCATCAACTCTGACGAGAACCTAACCGTTGACGCTGCGCTTGATGTGACCTGTTCAAGACTGCTAGCACACAACAAAATCGAGGCAGGCTATGTTGATGCTATTAAACAAAAGCATAAAGACATTGGCGCGTACTATGTGCTAGCACCAAAGATTGCGATGCCTCATGCTCGCCCTGAAGATGGTGTGAACGAGGCATCACTGCAAGTGACCGTGTTCAAGAAAGGGGTTGATTTAGAGTCGGAAGACAACGGTGACGTTTACCTTTCAATTACTCTGGCTGCAATGGATTCAGATAGCCATATCCACACCATTATGGCGCTATCAGAGTTGTTCCAGAATGATGATGACATTGATGCCATCATTGCAGCGGAAACAGAGCAAGAGATCATCGAGATCTTAAAACGATACTAATTTGCTCTATAGATCTTAATCTTTATCTCCTAACAGCCCCCATTAAAAAGCGATAGCCTCGGCCATCGCTTTTCTGTTTTTATTGTCTAGTCATTTATCTTCGAACATGACTTACAAATGCTTTACTGCTTTCAGCATCCACTAACATCAAAACGCATACATTCTTTTATCAGTCGATAATTCAAAGCAATATTGTGCGTGTTTTTCAAGGCACTCAAACACTTCTCGATCCAACTTATAGCTATCAACATAAGCTCTTAAGATAGCGAGAGCCTCTTGTAGTGTCATTCCCTTACGATAAGGTCGAGATTGCGTTAATGCTTGGAAAACATCCACCACAGCAACAATTCGACTCGGTTGGTCCAACTCTTCAGCGGTTTTTCCCATAGGGTAGCCTGATCCATCTAACCTTTCATGATGATTCGATGCCCACTGACAAACCTGAGGTGAGCTAAACAGTTCCTGCAACGCGAATCGAGTGTCCGTGGCGTGCCTCTTAATACAGCAATACTCTTCATCAGTCAGTAAGTCAGGCTTATGGAGAATATCACCTGGCGTTTGCAATTTACCAATGTCGTGAACTAACCCTGCTAAATAGAGTTTGCGTTGAGTGGTGTAGGAGTAACCAAGCTGTTTGGCTAAATATTCTGAAAGTTGCCCAACCTTCAAGGAGTGCTTAAAAGTAAACGAACTTTTGGTATCCACAACATTAGCAATAAATTCAGCAAAGGCAACCGTCTCATCCAATGACATTTGTTGAGAAAAGAAGGGGACTGGCTCAAAATTATCCCTCATATTTTCGATGTAAGGGATCTCCATCGAAAACCAGAAATCATCTAAATCAACTAACTCACACATGTGTTGAACGAGGTTAGTTTCAAACATCTCATCGGCTTGTTCAGTCAAACGTTCAATAATGCTCGCCTTGCCATCTGGTGTCAGGTTTCCGTAACGATCTGAAGAAGTGACACCGTAAAGATAATCTACTCTATCGGCTAGCATCACAATTGCAGCCAACTCTTTTTCCAGCTCGCTGATTGGCATTGTCTTTAACTCAATCCAAGGAGTATGGTGATAAAGTACAGGTTTAGAGAAGATTGAAAGGACGGGGCACTCTTTTAGAATCTGATAGCCCTTTTGACAATGGTGGTAGCTTGAGTCTGGAATAAACACTGAGGTCAAACTGAGTTGTTCGTCAATTTGTGACACACCGCAATCGTGAATTAAGCCTAGAGAAAACGCGAGTTGCGCCTGCTCTTCTTCCCACCCTACACTCAAAGCACACCGATAGGCGATATAGCCCACTCTTTGTCCATGGTTTTTGCTTTCAAAACCGACGTTATCAAGCGCCTTCGCTATACCAAATAGAGCCTTCCTTAGGTCTACGGTTACATTTTGGCAATGTAGATTCATTAATTAAGCCTAGAATTTTTATAGTTTTTATATATTTAGGTTGCTAATACTAATGCATAGTTAATGATTATATACACAATTATTGTGAGGATTAATGAGTTTCGTGATTGACCTAACGTATCACGAAAAATTCGTGCCACAATTGGTTGCATATTGAAAATCATCCGACATTATATTCTGCTGGCAAATATTCACTGAGCAAAACAGCCAAAAAGGGAAAGACATGTTTAAGACTATAATAGATAACGAACTATCCATCGCATTGGTTGAAGAGAATTTCGCCTCTCATTACGCGGAAATCTCACAGAGCCAAAACGAGTACCTAAGCCAATGGCTTGCGTGGCCACCACACTGTAAAACAGCGCAAGACTTTAGAATCTTCATTCAACGTTCGTTACACGATTATGCTGAAGGTAAAAGCATGACATGTGCGATTATTTATAAAGGCAACGTCGTCGGAAACTGCAGCTTCAATACAATTGACCACAGTACAAAGAAGGTAACGGTTGGCTATTGGTTATCAGAGACTAAACAAGGCAAAGGTATTGTCACTCGTGTAGTTCAAAAACTGATTGAGATTGCTTTCGAAGAGTTAGATATGGAAAAGATTGAAATATCAGCCGCGACTGAGAACATGAGCAGCCGTAAAGTTTGTGAGCGCTTACAATTCACGTTAGAAGGTATCATCACTCGTAATGAGAACTTGAATGGCCGAATCATAGACCATGCTATTTATGGCCTACATCGTTCAAAGCGATAAACACATGTCGATTAAAAATAACAAAGCCACAATATTGAACCGTGACTTTGTTATTTTATGAACCAAAGTAGCTCTTAAATCAACCCGTTATATGCACTTAGGAATCACAATACTAAATTTAGCGCCACCATATCTACTATCGTTGACTTTGATATCCCAAGTGAGTTTTTTAGCCGCCGACATGGCAATAGCAAGCCCTAACCCCAAGCCACCTGTTGTAGAAGCTCTGCTTGAATCTAGGCGCGCAAACGGAAGAAACACATCATCACGCCTGTCCTCTGGGATTCCTGAACCATTATCTTCAATAACCACCAACCAATTTTCTGAATTCTCATCCAGTGTCATCCACACTTTATCGTGTGTGTAATTACCAGCGTTTTTTAGAATATTATCGAAAACCAAACGTGCCATCGAGCAGTCACACTTAATCTTGCAATCTTGACCTACTTTGGAATCAAAGGTCACGTCATCTAACTGCGAATAACGAGTCCGATCGAGACAGTACTCATGAAGATCAGAGGTCACTTTAACCAGTTCAAAGAATGAGTTGTCCATGACATTCAATTTTGACAGCATGATGATTTCTGAAGTGAGATCGTTGATATCTTCAATGTAAGTATCAATATCATCGAAAAGCGCTTGATGATGATCAGGCGCGCCTCTTCTCAAAATATCAGTTGCCAATTGAATACGACTCAGCGGAGTTCGCACTTCATGTGGGATAGCTTGAGCAAAGATGTGGCTTTGTTTCACCTTGCTCTCGATCTCTTCCGCCATAAAGTTAAAGCTGCAGGCTAAATCAGACACAGGATGAATGTCGTCGAGGTCAGAGCGAGTACTGAGCTTCCCCTTGCCAAACTGTTTCTGCTTCTCAACCAACAATTCTATTCTTTCTTGAAAACGCCTCACAGGTAAGTAGACACTCGCCCCAATTGAGACAATCACGGCCAACAAAAGCCCAAGCAAAAAATTCCTTTCTGAATCTTCATACCATTCAATTTCAGGAGAGAAGAAATCCCCTACCTCACTAAATGCGAAACTAAATTTAGAATTTGGAAGTTGGAATACCGCCGAATACAGATTGTTATCACTAAGGTATATTGGCACACCGTTTAAAGTAGTAAATAACTCGCATCGTTGGCAAGGAGCCTCTCCCGACCAATTATCTAACAGACGTAAATTGAAAATATAAAATTGTTGGTAGCCTGTTCTGTCGAGTTCTTTATACAGAGAGTTTTCTTGATTATGTTGACGGGTATACTGCTCAACGAAGTAAATACCATCATTCAGGAAGGTTTCGATCTCAGTTCTTCGCATGTGGCCTTCGCCTAGGTTCACAAACAAAAAGATCGTTGCCGACATGCCCACAACAATCCCAAGATACAAGCGGGCAAACATTGAAACAGAGCGAAGTTTCGCCGCTATGAATTTACGCAACTAACATGTATCCCTTATTACGAACCGTACGGATCAACTGCTTATCTTTTGCATGAATACGTAACTTTCGTCGTAAACCAGAGACTCGCATATCAATCGAACGGTCATTGAAGGCGTAATCAATCCCTCTAAACAACTGACAACATTGATCTCGAGTAACGACTTGACTGATGTTATTAACCAGAAGGTTTAAGATTTCAAACTCAGCAGAAGTAAGTTTGAGGTTTTGTCCATACAGAGTAGCACTTTGGGCGGTCGTGTTGATCACGATATCACACTGCTTTTCAGGGGCAGATTCTATAGAAGCAGTAACAGGAGAAGCTCTGCGTAATAACGCTTCAATTCGCGCCAATAACGCATGACCACGAATCGGTTTCGCAACATAATCATCTGCACCAAATTTGAATAAGCTTACTTCGCTCATTTCATCAGCAGAAGCCGTCAAGACCAAGATCATCCCATTGTAAAACTCACGAGCTTGGCGACAAATCTGTGCACCATTCATACCTGGAAGCATTAAATCTAATAAGACCAAATCTGGTTCGATATTTCGGATTGCATCAAGAGCAAAATTACCCTCATGAACAACGCTAACATTGTAGCCTTCAGCTTCAAGATAAAGTGTAGTTAAACGAGCTATCTCTTGGTCATCTTCGACAATGAGCACTTTGGTTTTCAACATTCATATCACCCGTATTAATTAAAAGCAAAGGCAGTATATATACAGATCATATATCATCAATATTGTTATTAGAGTATCGATTTTACCGTACGCAAAACATAATAATCATTTTTGTAAATATACATTTACAAAGCATAGCAATGAGCTATCAGTTCACTCTAATTTACGTAAATTCCGTAGTTTAGAGCGGATACCTCCTCGAGTTTTTAAGTAACTTTACAGCCCTTACATTTGCTTTATTTTCTTACTCACACTTACATTTCAGATCTTTACAACAACCGTTCAAATCAACCATCCATACACCACCTATATACTAGTTAATATCACCATAAAATATGAAATTAAAAGATTATAAATCTTATCAAGAATACCAAAAACGCAATAAAAACGGTTGCGTCATTTCCATTGCAGTATTTTAGATTGTTAGAAAGAAGGCGCCGTCTGTTAAGACATATATTCTTCAAGTAACATCCAATCAAATAACAAATAGAGACAATATTTTGCAATAATGACTTTCCTCACAGGGCCACTTTTCAAATGATTAAATCACTGTCATTACTACTGACTACTGCTACTTTCGTATCAACACCACTCGCTGCTGATACCCATTCGCAAGAAATGGTCAGTAAGATTCAAGATCAAGTTAAGTCTTGGATAGACATTCAAGTCATCTCACAAAGCAGCATTATTCAAAAGATGGTCTTCACCTGTGACTTTTATAATGCAACGCCTTACATCAAATCACCGGACGGCAGTGAAAGTAATTCGGGATCCTACCGCTTTTACTCGTATAACGGTGTGTTGGGGTCAATGACAGAACCCTTTACCACTCAGCCTCTACCGGAGTTAACAATGTGCCTAAAAGAAGACTTTACGGCTACCAATAGAGATGAAGCTCAACTGTTGTTCGAAGCCATTGAAACGGTATACCCAAACCATTCTATGTTCGACGATAATTTCACTAAAGAAACCTTAGAGGTCTCTAACGGGTGGCACTTCATCGATGGTGAAATTTTTGATGATAAGAAAGGCTATGCCATCGAAACCAATCCAAACGGTAAAGTCACCAAGATCATCCGATCTCTAAACCTTTAACACGTGTTCTCATTGAAAATATTGCTTTTCCTTTCATAGATTCTTTCATTAACACACGGTTTCGCATTGGCTATTAAACGCCAGAATCCAATTGAATACGCGACCAACTGAATGAATGAGTTCGGTAGGCATCGTGCGACCAAAAAATCAGTATGTAGAGCTCAACATGATGACCAGTTATCAACCTTTCGAACATCTCAAATGTCCAATCTGGATCTATGACATTGATAATAAAAGAATAACTTGGGCAAATACCAGTGCCCTCCCTTTGTGGGAATCGGAGTCTTTATTTGAGCTAACATCTCGCGATTTTAGTGTAGAGATGTCAAAAGCGATAGAGGCAACACTGGAAGAATACCAAAGGCAATTTCTGCGCAATGAAAGCATCAAGACATGGTGGAATTTCACACCTAGATACATTTCTAAACGGGCATTATGTTTGTTTTCTGGGATTCCACTGCCCGATGACCGTACCGGTATGTTAGTTCAAGTCATAGCTGAAGAAGGCAGCCTCAAACATGATCTAGCATGCTCTGACGGTGCGAACCTATCCCTCCTATTTGATAAGTCAGGAAAAGTAGTGAGCGCTAACTCAGCATTTTACCAAAACTATGGTAGCCCATTTACTACCCTCTCTGATTTCGTTTCAAGCGAAGAGATCGCTGCACAATGGTTGTTTTACGCTCGTAAGGGGGGAGAGATTTTAGAAGAAGTCAGTTGTAAAATTGATGAAAAGACTCATCACTTTGATGTTCAAGGCAAATGGCTATTCGATAAAAGTGAATTACTGCTAAACCTGACATGCACAACAAAGCAAAAAGAGCGCCTGATAAAGGCTAAGTACAACGCTGAACACGATTGTCTAACCGAACTGTATAATCGGCGGGGCATTACTAATTTATTGGAAACCAGCATCGCCTACCGTGCGCCATTTGAACTAATGTTCGTCGATCTTGATGGCTTCAAATTAGTCAATGATACGTATGGACACAGTGCCGGTGACCAATTGCTCAAACAAGTTGGTGAGCGTCTTAAACAACTGGTAGATGAAACCTGCATGATCGGCCGATTTGGAGGCGATGAATTCATTGTAATCGCTCATAACTGCCGTAATCATAATATCCCACTACTCTGTTCTCGCATTATTGATGCATTAAACCGGAGCTTTCATATCAGTGGTATTGGAACGCTGTCAGTAGGATGCAGTATTGGTACCGCACATTTTCCAGATAACGCCGTTGATCAAGAATCACTGTTGAAGCAAGCGGGAATGGCGATGCACATAGCCAAAGCGAATGGTCGAAATCGCTTTCAGACATTCACTCCCGACTTAGCACAAACTCTTCACCGCAAAGCTGAAATCCGTCATCGCTTGGCCCAAGCCTTAGAAAATGATGAGCTCAACTTGCACTACCAAGCCATCATGAACACTAACAGTAATAAAGTGAAAGGGTTTGAAGCTCTACTCCGATGGTCTGACAAAGACTTAGGTGACATTGGCCCTGATGAATTCATTACCTTAGCGGAAGAAACTGGGCAAATTGTACCGCTTGGGAGGTGGGTTCTTAATTCTGCGCTAAAACAGCTTTCGATGTGGCATAGAGAGTTTGATAATCAGTTAATGATGAGCATCAATATCTCTAGTATCCAGATGCACGCAAGTTTCGCCCAACAACTATCTGCGATGCTCAACTTCTACAACATACAACCTCAGAATATCGCACTTGAGATCACTGAATCGTCAATGATTTTTAAACATGGTGAAGTTAGACAAGCATTAAGCGACATTTCTAAGCTAGGAGTAGAACTTCATCTAGACGACTTTGGCACCGGATACTCATCGCTCTCAATGCTCCATGACTTACCCATTAGTACCGTTAAACTAGACAAAAGCTTTGTCCACGGGTCACACAAAGGAAGTAAGGCTATTGTTCAAGCGACCTATGCTATATGTGAAAAGTTAGGGCTCAAAGTGATTGCAGAAGGAGTCGAGACAGAAACACAGAAGGCTTTCTTAGTAGAGTGTGGTTATCAGTACTTGCAAGGATTCTTGTTTAGCAAGCCTATACCATCTAGTGAAGTAGAAAATCGCTTTCTTAGTGACCACTTGTTACACACATAAGTCACGCTTACAAAGGCTTGCATAAGTAAATACAAGATTACAATGTTTCATAAGCAACTGTTTAATATAGTTAAAAAAACGATAAGAAAACAGCTCAAACATTATACCTACTAACTGTAATGATATAAGTTTTTAGATTACCCTTTGCCTATAATTGTATATTAAGAAGAAATTAAAGAAAATGAGAAAACAACGTGGCTTCACTTTATTGTAAATTATCACCTGTTTATTAATTCTAGGGTTGATTTCCGCCGCTTCGATGGTGAAGTTATTAAATATCCAAGGCAATGCACGTGCTAGCAAAATACAGCCAATACGTATTCTACGTTAAATTTAAAATTATCTACCCTTAAGATCAGCACAATACTCTCCAACCAATAAAACCCCTTCAAATCCATTTTTATAAATTACCCACACAAAATATATTTATATTTATATTTATATTTAAATCAATACCGTAAAACTAGTATGTTTAAAGTATTAGCTTAAATTTTATACATCCTAATTAGTAATGTAAATATTAATAAATTAATTTTATCCTGAAAATTTCTGATAAATCTCACATAACAATAAACCTTGATAATAGAAACAACATCTAAATTAGCAAACCCTAAATATCGACATGAAAGCGGCAAAATGTAACGCGAGAAATGGATAAATGCTAAAACAAATGGATAAATCCTCTTTATCCCTTGTAAATCATCGGCTTTTATTTATAAATTCAGGTTTTGGATGAACATCTCCATAACCTTTCATTAAAATCAGAATTCTGCGATTAATATCAACATCTTGAGAGAGAATGGTGACATTTTAGTTATGTTATTTAGAAAGGACTCTTGGGTTGAATGAAAATCCCAGTCACTACACATCAATCACGAAAATATAACAACGATCGCCTAGGAGTTGAGCTATGCACTGTTCTTTCAATATAAACAACAATAATGAGAGCTTGCAACTTATTTATAATGAAGAAAAGATCTATATAAAAAGAAACAGTAATAAGATATCAGAGGAAAGTCTAAATAGTAAAGAGAGTTTCGTATTTAAATACTTAATTGAAAACTCATCAATATCAAACCCGCAATCCGCGAGAGATGTTGAAGAATCTTTTAAAGCACATTTTGATGAAGAGTTCAGCCTATACGCATTAAAAAACATTATCGCTTCAATAAGAAAGAAGTATCGTAATCTCTGCAAGAAAGCAAAAGTGAATAACGACAATGAACTTATCTCTAATCTTTATAAAGTGGGTTACTTTATTGATCTCGATAAAAGCTCAGCAGACCGCATAACCCCAAAGTACAATATCAACAAATTTAAGCCAAACCACATCAAAATGTTAAAGCTGATGTTCAACACTTACCACCGAGATTTCATCAGAGCTCTGGTCGTTGTATTCACAGTTTCTGCATTTTTCTTGTTCGTTGTTTACCTTTTCCAAATCCTTTACACGACAAAGATTGCAGACGAATACAGTGAAAACACTAAGCTTATAGTAGAAGAGATCATGAATTATGGCTGCGGAAGCGATGGTTCTGTACACGCGATGAGACATTCTCTCAATCTTGATTCGATTGTGATGACGACCCCCTCTGGCTCATGCTACATCTCCACCACACGCTCAAAAAGAGTGGAGCTCGATAAAATTGACGAATTTTACAATAGCTTGGACTTCGCTTATTCACGATTCGTGCTCCCTGAGCAAAATATTGATCTCACCGCTCGTATTGCTAAGCGCGCTATCGAAGCACGCTACAGAAATTCGTTAATCCCACTGCTTATTGATTCAGTAACTATCGAAAAGGATGGTTACTATATTTTGAATCTAGGTGGAAATAGTCAGTCGATTTATCAAGCCTCTTTGCCTACAGGTGCATCCATTACGTTCTACAGCGATGACATCGTCGCATTGTGGATCATACTATCACTGCTGCTAGCAGCACTTCTATATCACTCTTATATTATTGGCTTCGTCGTATACCTGCTTCGTTGGAGGCATATCTCCTGTGAAGAGGAACCCATCATTAACACTGAAGACAACAGCGTTTTATATTATGAGCTGTTGACTCGAGTCCGTAACGTTGGGGTCTTAAGCTTCATCGACACAATGAGACGTACCAATTTACTCACTTTCCATACTATTTTGATCATTGAAACGGTCAGAAATGCCAAGTTACACAATAGCCACGAAATTTATGGCGTTAATGTCTGCCCTAGCTCTTTAGTCGGTGCCAACTTTACAAAGATTAAAGAGCACTTCATGGCGATGGAAGCGAACGAATTTGTTGTCGAAATAACCGAATACTCCAATATCGGCTACGGATGTGAAGTTATAGATAACATCAAAGAGATCAAAAAGTTGGGAATTACGATCGCATTAGATGATTTTGGTACAGGAAACAATAACATCGAAATCATTAGCACTATTGACCCAACCTACTTGAAACTGGACCGTTGTTTTGTCAAAGACATTGAGTCTGGGGATCACCATCAAGGCGTGTTGCTCAACATCTCAGAAATTGGGCGCCTATCAAACATCACCATGATTTACGAAGGTGTCGAAACTCGCAGACAACAATACATCTTGTGTCAACTTGGCTACAACTTGCATCAAGGTTACTTATACAGCAGACCTCAAAGTACAATCTACTGATCGCTTTATCGATCTTAACCACCTGTGAGCTCAATTAAGGCAACTGAAATTAGTCATAAAACGATAACTATTTCAGAGCTCACAGGAAAAGTATTACATAACCTTTCATCGAACCACCAACAGCTACCAAATTAACATCCAAAGATAAACCGAAGCGAAATGACCGCGACTTCAACATCTTTCCCGCGTTCTGTATTTTACCGTTAGCACTTCTATTCGTTTCCCTCTCATACCAATAAAGAGCTTGCCAATTCTAATAAATAGTTTAGTGTTATACATATGTATATCACCATGCAGTTTTAATTATGACCGAATGGAAAGACGACCAACCGATCTTTAGGCAACTTGCCGCAAAGATCAGTGACCAAATTCTTCAAGGTGTTTGGTTAGAGCAACAAGCATTACCCTCTGTGCGTGCGGTTGCTGCCGATCTCAAGATCAACCACCTTACTGTCATGAAAAGCTATCAGTTACTGGTGGATGAAGACTTGGTAGAGAAAAAACGCGGCCAAGGCATGTATGTGGCCGAAGGGGCACTTCAAAAATTGAAAGAGTCTGCACACCAGTCATTCATCAACACACAGATCCCAGCCATCGCTGAGACGCTAGGCATCATTGATATGAGTGTCGAAGAACTCGTGAAACAGCTAGCACAACATATAAAGGACAAGTCATGAGTACTTTACTTTCCGTGAAAAACGTAACCAAAACCTATTCAAATCAAGTGGGTGTCGAAAACATCAGCTTTGAGCTAAAGCCAGGTCAAGTTCTTGGTCTGCTGGGCCACAATGGCGCGGGTAAATCGACTCTGATCAAATCACTGCTTGGTGGTCACAACTATCAAGGCGAAATAGAGGTGAATGGCTACCACCCTATCCACCAGCACGCAGCGCTCATGCAGCACTTATCGTATATTTCAGATGTGAACGTGTTGCCAGAATGGATGACAGTGAAACAACTTCTTAGATATACCCAAGGTGTGCATCCTAGCTTCAACAGGCAAAAAGCAGAGCAGGTATTAAGTAGCACCAACATAAATCTATCCTCTACTATCAAGCAGCTTTCTAAGGGAATGAAGGTACAACTTCACCTTGCGGTCATCATCGCGACCGACACTCAAGTGCTGATCTTAGATGAGCCAACGCTGGGCTTAGATTTGCTGTACCGCGATACTTTTTATCGTCATTTATTAGAGTGGTTTTATGATGGTGAACGCGCCATGATCATTGCAAGCCACGAGGTTTCAGAGATCGAACACCTATTAACTGATGTGTTGATTCTGAAACAAGGTCACTGTGTTTTGCAGAAAAGCATGGAAGACATTGAAAACGATTATTTCATTATTGAAGTCGCAAACAACTATTCAAGCGAGATTCAGAGATTCAACCCACTGACCTCACAATCAGGGCTAGGCACTACTAAGTGGTTATTGGAAGGTCAATACAAAGCGCAGGTTGAGTCACTGGGTAACACCTATAACGTTGGTCTCGCAGATCTATTCCTTGCAACACAGATGGAGAAGGCGTAATGCATCCAAGTTTTTACATGCTAGAAAAAGAACTCATCGAGCACAAAGTTAACACTCGATTGCCTCTGTTTGTCGCGTTATGTGGTTTCTTACTGTTCGTTGGTCTGTTCTTTAATGGCGCAGCGCAACACGAGTTTTTCTTTGAAATGCAAGTGAATGGTGACGTGAGCGACATCCACAGAGAGTTCGCACAAGATCTCAATTCAGTGATCTACTTTGGCGCGGGCCTTATTTCACTGATCCTGTCGACGCTATATATCCCTAAAACACTGCGTAAAGAACGCCAAGAAGGCAGTTCAATGTTTTGGAGAAGTATGCCGGTATCCAATGCAATGACTCACAGCGTGAAGCTAGGCTTCGGTTTAGTGGTTATTCCGGCTATCTGTGCATTGTTAGTGCTGTTCGCAGATTTTCTATTCTGGATATTGAACGTCTCAAGTGAGCAACAACTGGCGCTATTGGTTGAGCAGCAATCTCTGTTTTATGTGATGAGCAACTGGATTGTGTTCTTTGGACGAATGATGTTAGTTGCACTGGTTTTATTGCCATTGGCAACAGTAACTCTGGCAATTTCACAACTGGTAAACTCTCCATTGCTTGTCATTTTTATCTCAAGCTATGCGATTAAGTTCCTCTCTGTCGCTGTATTTGGCTTCTACGGCATCAACGACTTCCTATCTCTCATCGCATCACTGCCAATGAATGTGCTCATAGCAAGTAACCCATTCAGCGTGCTTGCAGAAGCACCTGTTTTATCTTTAAGTATTTACGTACTGATTGGTGTAGGTGGCTATCTTCTGAGCCTTAAATTGAATAGAACCGACGATGTTAGCTTGAAGACGCTATTCCAACGCTAGCTAGCGTCATATCCCAAGCGCGAACTTTTATCAGGCAGTCACATAAGATATCCAAACCAAAGCTTCTGAGAAATCGGGAGCTTTTATTATCAGGGCTTTAACAAGTACAGGGATGCGACCCGGTAGACAGAACCAAGAGATAAACAAGTTTTAGTTTGGGGTAACAGGTTTTACGGAGGAGGATAAACGAATATAGGTATTAATGAGCTGACATTGGATTGCATTTTTGATGCCTGTCAGCTCTTTGGGGGATGATTTCTTTAGTCGCCGACCAGATGAAGGTCCTTGAGAGTGCTAGTGAAATCAGTTTGTTGCGTTTTACATTTGTTTCAGTTTTTAAGTTTTTAAAGCTTTACGATTTAAAGCTTATTTCTTTGATGCTTCTTTTGACGTGTCTTTCCAGTATTGGATACGAACGCGATGAAGCTGTGCTCTTCTCATTTTTTTCATAAGAGATATTTCCTTTTCTATAACTGCTCTTCATGAGCTATTTTTATTACCAACTATTCGAATCTAACGGTGTTTGACGCCTAGTTCAATGATACAAATCACAAAACATATAGAGTTCTGAGTACCATTTACATCAAAGTATGACCTAGATATCAACTATGACTCAATTTAATCTAATGAGCTGCTGTTCGAAATTAAGGTTAGTTCTCGCAGATGACAAATTCATTTCAGTATCAATACAGTTCAATGATACGTATTAAGTAGACCGGACTAACACGAATTTAGTTCCCAAGATTTTCTTACCGTCACCGCCTAAAGTGACAGCGTAACTTGCAGTAAGTTTGGGTTACACGTTTTTATTCACATTAGCCTATACGTTACAAACTCAAAATGGGATTATGTTTGCAACGGATAGAGCTTTTGATAGAAAAAAGCCGTAATTGACAAAATTAAATGGACGTAATAATGAGTAAAACAATTCTACAAGGGCATATTCTAGTGCCAGACAACGATCTCGAAATAGTCATCCAAGCCTTGGTTGTACACAAAGAACTCACGTTGGCAGAACCTGGTTGTATCGTGTTTCGAATTAGTCAAAGTACCCTTCAACCTAATCGCTTTGAAGTTTATGAAGAGTTTACGAATCGAGAAGCATTTGAAGCGCACCAACAGCGAGTAAAAGCTTCTCAATGGGGTGACATATCCAAGAACGTGACACGTCACTACCAAATCACCGATGTTCCGACATCATAATGATTGACCCGCTAGCCAACAGTATCGTCACGTTGATCAAACAAGATCCCTTACGAATGCAGATTTTAGACTGTGTCGCTCAGCTGGGTTTACCGCAGTGCTATGTTGCTGCGGGCTTTGTGAGAAACCTCGTTTGGGATCACCTACATGGTCATGCCTCCCCGACTCCACTCAATGATATTGATGTGATCTACTTTGATACCATTGATACCTCATACGAATCGGATCTTCGATACGAGGCTCTGCTTAAGCAACGGTTACCTGAACTGAATTGGCAAGTTCGCAATCAAGCCTGCATGCACACCAGAAATGGGGATGAACCTTACCAAAGCTCATTAGATGCGATGAGTTACTGGCCAGAGAAAGAGACCGCAGTCGCCTTAAAACAGAGCCTAACTGGAGACATCGAGTGTATTTCGTCTTTTGGTTTAGAGAGTTTGTTTGATTTGCAAATCACACCTAACCCAAAGCGTAACCGAGATATCTTTGATCAAAGAGTACAATCTAAAAACTGGTTAACTCATTGGTCGAAGTTAACGACTAGTCACAGTGAACTAACTTTCGAATTCAAACGCTAAAACCATTGACTAAAAACCGAATCAGATCGAACATGCCCCACTTGTTAGCTTGCTAGCTGAGTAAGTTAGTAACTAACCAAATCATCAACCGCGCGTGGCGACTAGCTGCTACGCTCTCTCGTCATACTGAGTAACGACCATGAACCAACAATACATGCAGCAAGCACTCGAAGCTTCGCGCCAAGCCTTACCTGATTGCCAACCAAACCCGCCTGTAGGCTGTGTTTTGGTTAGGAACGATAAAGTGGTGTCTGTTGGATATACGCAAAAAGTCGGTGGAAACCACGCCGAGGTTGAAGCACTGAATGGCTATGACAGCGAAACGGACGGAGCAATGGAAGGCGTTACCGCTTACGTAACTTTAGAGCCATGTTCATTTGTCGGCAGAACTCCCGCTTGCGCCAATACATTAGTTAAAGCCGGTGTGAAACACGTAGTGGTGGCGATGCTAGACCCAGACCCTCGTAATAATGGTCGTGGTGTTGCGATCCTTGAATCGCACGGCGTGAAGGTGGATGTGGGGTTATGCCAAACACAAGTGAGCGCCTTTTTATCCCCTTACCTTGGTAGGTCCTAGATCTTAAACAACCAGTATTAGTTCAATTTCACTCGGTAAAGCGGGTTGACTGGCTTATCGACAAAATACGACCAGATATGATCGTAGACAGCATGTTGGTTGGGGAATGGCGCTAACGCTTTTGCCTCTTCTAAATTGCACCAACGGTACTCCGTATGCTCGTCATTCAGTTCAATCGCTTGGTTGGGTGGGCATAGCACCGCAAACACAGGGATGAGCTGAATCACATTAACGTGAGCCTCGTAAAACTGCTCCAGAAACTGCGCGTTATACAAGGCTTCCACTTTAATTTGGGTCTCTTCTTCAAACTCGCGCACGATAGCCTGCCAGCCTGTTTCACCTGCTTCAATCGAGCCTGCGACATGGCACCAAAACTCGCCCTTCACACGCTTCATAAGTAGCATTTTCATTTGTCCGTCGATCTCTGAAATAGCGACACCAGATACAATCGAAGTATTGAGTGGAATCATAACGTTACCTTAGGTTGAGCAAGAAGGCGGCAAGGCTACCACCCTTCGTTTGTTAAATTGTTTTCTATGATTAAAAACGAGAAGTTACTCATCAATTAATGAAGTTCAAGCCATAGCTCATGGGTTCAATGTTAACCATCTCGCTTAGCTATCCAGTAATAGAACCATTTCTTATTTGAGGCGCTTTTCGATAAAGAGTAGAATCGCCGCCTTGTACTGTGTTTAAAGCCTTTAAACATACACAGTAGACTCACAACCATTTATCACCAAGATATAAGTAGTAAGACGACAATATGCACTCATCCAAACCAACGCACGACTCAGAAAACAGCCACACACCTGAGCATTGCTTCACTCGCTTTCAACAGCCGATCGAGTCATATTCGTTGCCTGAGCGTTTCACCTTCCCGTTCTATTATGAACCACACGCACTGTGTGAAATCGCTTCTCATCAGCTTCAACAATATCTAGAAACTCAAACCGACTGGCAGCATGACTTCGGACTGGATTCTGACGCTGGTCGCGGCAAAATGTTTGGTGTGTTGTTAGTAAGAAGTCCAGAAGGTGAATTGGGTTACTTCTCTGCTTTCTCTGGTAAAATCGCTGATCAAAACTTATTACCTCACTTTGTACCGCCAGTCTTCGACATGCTCAGCAGCGACAGTTTTTTCCATCAAGACACGGCCGACATGATGGCTGTTAATGCGAAATTTAAAGCGCTGCAAGCAAACGCTGATTACGTTGAACTGTGTGAACAATTAGCACAACAGAAAGCAAAGGCAGAGCAAGAGATTGAAGCCCAGCGTCTATTGATTATAGAAGGCCGAAAAATACGTAAAGAACAACGTGAAAAAGGCAAAGAAAACCTTGATGAGCAAGCTTTCGAAGAGCTAAATGACGAACTAAACAAAGCCAGTGTTGCCGACAAGAATCAGCAGAAGTACCTTAAACTCAACTGGGAACAAACTCTGAATGAGCTTCAAGGTAAAGTTGACGTATTTACGACTCAAATAGCGGAACTCAAAGAGCAAAGAGCACGCATCTCTCATCAGCTCCAACACAAGTTGTTTTCACAATACGCTTTCCAAAATGCGGAAGGCAATGTCGAAGACCTTAACCAGATCTTTGAAAATACACCAAACAAGATTCCACCAGCCGGTTCTGGTGAATGCGCGGCGCCAAAACTTCTGCAATATGCGTACTTGAACGGATATACACCGCTGGCACTGGCTGAGTTTTGGTGGGGCCGTTCACCGAAATCTGAAATTCGCAAACACAAGAAATACTACGCCTCTTGCCAAAGCAAATGTGTACCGATTTTAGGCCACATGATGAAAGGTCTGGAAGTCGACCCCAACCCATTGCTAGATAACCCAGCAGAAGGAAAAGACCTCGATATCCTGTTCCAAGATGAACACATCGTTGTAGTACACAAACCAGCAGGTTTTCTGTCCGTACCGGGTAAAAACATTAAAGATTCCGCCTACACACGCGTTCAAGAAATGCATCCCGATGTTGAAGGGCCATTTGTTATCCACCGCTTGGACATGGCGACCTCTGGCATTCTGATATTTGCTTTAACACGACGTGCGAACAAAAGCTTACAGAAGCAGTTCATTACTCGTGAAGTTGAGAAGCGATATGTCGCAATGATTGAAGGTGTGCTAGGCCAAGATGAAGGCTATATTCGACTGCCATTGCGTGGTGACTTGTATGACCGTCCTCGTCAGATTGTATGCTTCGAACACGGCAAGCCAGCTGAAACTAAGTGGGAAGTGATTGAGCGAAACCAAGACACCACTAAGGTTTATTTGCACCCGAAAACTGGCCGCACACACCAATTACGTGTTCACTGTTCACACCAAGAAGGGCTTAACATGCCTATCGTGGGTGATGGCCTATATGGCAATAAAGCTGACCGACTGCACCTACACGCAGAAAGACTTGCGCTACACCACCCAGTCACCAAAGAGTGGATGGAGTTCCAGTTCGACGCTGAGTTTTAAACCTCTCATTAGTACCGAGCTTTAAAAAAGGAGTCACACCGCTTGTGGCTCCTACCTCTTTTGGGTATATCTCGACGCTTATTGCACTACATCAAGATTCACTTTGTTGTGAAGAGTAGCATGCCCACCGTCTTCTCTCCTTGAGGCCTTTGATATGTCATCAGCTGCTTTGAATTTGCACCACAACACACAAACTTCTTCTTTGATAACTGCGCAAGCACCAAGCTTGAAACCACTAGCAACCAAAAAGCCTAATCTAAATTTGGCAATGCTAAGCTTAATTGAAGAAGTTAAAAACGAACTCCCACTTTACGAATCGGAGACGTTTATCTGTGGGCCAAAAGGAAACTGCTCGGGTTGCTCTAAGAAACTACTAGAGATGGTCGACAGTGAGTTAATGTATTGGGAGCACAGTATTTCCATTGGCCAAGGCCCCAACTTCGAGGAACTGCGCCGCTTTGGTAAGCTTTGCAGCAGCGTTCGACGTGGTTTAGAGCGTAACGGTTTAGTCGAAAAACGCCCAAAGGAAAGATAACAAGCCAAGTCGATAATCATTACAATGTGTCGTTGGCGATCACAAGCCACCCTGCTACTAACTGATTGAACTCGTTAGCTATCAAAGTAATAATGTTTTGTAATACAATTCAGTTCGCAGACCGACTTCGTAGATTCGAACTCATAGAAATAAGTTCATCGATACTTTCACCATATTCTTGAACGACTCTATCCTTCTTGTCTGACGTGCCTTAGCCTTCTGTATATCAATATCACATCAATTAGAAACCTACCTTGGACAACGGAGAGCCACCTTGAAGAGACCACAACCAGTACTGGGAAAGACCGGTATGCTATTTTTTCTCGTCATAATAAGTGCTTTCCCTCCATTGACTATCGACCTTTACTTACCTGCGCTTCCGCAGATGGTCGAGGTGTTTAATACTGATCGATCCATGGTCAACCTAACCCTGAGCAGCTACTTCGTTACTTACGCCATCGGTCTTTTGTTCTGGGGGCCGCTCAGCGAAAAATTTGGCCGTAAGCCGATCCTATTGATTGGATTAGCGGGCTATATGGTCGCGAGCATATTGTGCGCGATGACCAATAGCATCGAACAGTTGATTGGTGCTCGTGTATTCCAAGCCTTTGCGGGCAGTGCCATCACCGTTATCGCGACTGCCACTGTAAAAGATCTTTATGACGGCCGAGAACGTGAAAAGATCATGGCGACTATCATGTCACTGGTGATCATCGCACCAATGGTTGCGCCTGTGTTTGGAGCCTTTTTACTGAAAATTGCTTCTTGGCGAATGATGTTTGTCACGCTCGCCATTTTTGGTGCATTTGCGTCAGTATTAGCTTGCTGCTACCAAGAAACACTCGAAAACAAATACCAAGGTTCCATATTCCGCTCATGGGGAAGAATGGGCGTGGTCATGAAAAACCGCTCGTTCGTCAAGCTGCTGGTCATTTTCTCTATCATACCGATGGCGTTGATGGGCTTTCTTGCGGCGGGTTCTTATATCTACATCGATCACTTTGGATTGACCGAACAACAGTTTAGTTACGCGTTCGCATTCAATGCATTGTGCGCCTCATTTGGTCCAACAATTTACATGAAGTTGTCCTACCGAATGCTGGTTCAAAAGGTCATCTCAGGATGTTTTGCTTTATTAGCGCTTGCGGGAATCTTCACTCTAACCATTGGCGACCTATCCCCTTGGTTCTTCATGTTCATCGCGGCACCAGCGACATTAATGGCGATCATCATGCGAGTACCGGGTACCAACTTGATGTTGAATCAACAAGATCATGACACGGGTTCTGCCGTTGCACTGATTCAGTTCTTCAGCATGATTTGTGGTTCACTTGGCATGGTGTTGGTTTCAATACGCCCAGAGTCCCTGATTGAAAATCTAGGCTTTATTCAATTATCCGTCGGTACTCTAGGCGGCCTGATGTGGCTGATGGTCAGAAACAAAGAGTATGTGACTACGAAGCTCGTCTAAAGGTCTCAAGCTTAGTTGTCACTCACACTACATACAGTTAACTTGAAAACTACTTATAGAACTTAGAAACCGCCCACATGGGCGGTTTTGTCTCTGCTCAAATCAACATTAGCTTCCAAACAACTCTTTCAGGCACAAAAAAGGCTCCTATTAAGGCTGTCTCTTGATCACAAGTCTGGTTAATCAAGAGACTTAGCGAGTTCATACCCTTCAAGGATGGTTTGTAACCTGAACCATCCTTGCCATAACGTCTTTATGGAAGCGCGACCCGTTCGCTTGGTATTCTTCCAGCCACCTAACCGAGCAATACCATTGTAAGCCCATGATATATTGGGCGCTTCCTTCGGCAGCTGCTTTTTCTCCAGCTTTAGCCACATTAACTTCCATGCTTTGCCTTTTAATACCTGCTCACAACTGGTCTTAGATAACTCATCGGACTCATTCATGAACCTCAACTGGAGTAAGCGAGTCGCGATAAAAGCTAAAATGACGCTGAGCCTTTCTAAGTTATCTTTACTCTGCATTCTCAGTTGCTCAACTTCAGTCCCTTCACTTTTCCAGACTTTATGAAAATCTTCTATTAGCCAGCGTCGCTCATAATAACTGACCATTTTGAGGGCCTCTTCTTTGCTCGTTATCGGCTCCGAAGTCAGTAAGTGCCAGGCTAGCTTATCGTTATTCTCTCCTTGTTCTATACATCCCACGTAGTAAAGCGGAATGTTATCGAACTCTTTCTTGTTTGCAGGAGACTTGAGTGTCACGGGGGCATATTTAATATCTAAATGAGCCTTGCGAGCTTTGCGACCGCCTTTTTGCGGTATTTCGAGCACTTTCTCCCCGGCTGATGACAGAGTAGATGCATAGCTATAAAGACGATTATCATGCTCTTCAATACAGCGGCTTTGCATGGAACGAACGAGGAATCTTTGTTGTTGCTCTCGCTTGTAAGTGAGGTATTCAAAGAGGTCGGCTTCTCTATCGCACACCGAAATGACATCCGACATTTTATCGCCAAGTCGCTCAGCGACATAGCGAGAGGCTTGTTCCCACTTATAACTTTCTTTCTCTTTGTATGGTCGAGTCGCATGCTGGTGTCTTTGACCTCGCTTTTCTATATCACGAGTCCAGCGCTGTTGTTCAATTAAACCAATCACAGATTGAGTGTCGGGCGCAAAAAGTAAGGTAGAGTGTACGAACATCGCTCGATGTCGATTGCCTTGATTGGAGTGTCCGAGTTCATCTCGAATACTGCGATGGGCGTAACTCAGAGAAGTCGTGTCTTCTAAGGCAAGAAGTGTTTGTTGCTTTAACGCTTCTTGCGCAGTGACATAAAACCCTGCCTCTGCGATATCTTCTGCTTTGATTTTCTCATTACGGATGAAGCGATAAGCCCCTTCCATTTCAGCCGGTGAGATAATGAGTTTCGAGACAGGTACGCCAGGTTGCTCGGCCAGTGAAGCTGCGAGAGCAACGAGTCTTTGAGTACGTCTTGGGTCATTAAGGTGGGCTTGACCGAACTGTTTTTGTGCCCAAAGGGTTGGCTCTATATAGGTCATGATAATCATCCTTGTCATTGCTTAGATGATCAGATCATAGAACCTCAAAATAGTTCAAAAAAAATCCCTAAGCATAGCTTAGGGATTTGTGTATAAGAGACAGCCTATTAAGGAGCCTTCTTATCAAAGCCAGTTACGACTGAGTTTGGTCAATTACTACTAAGCGTTAGCCACTTGGCGCGCTGGATGCTTGATAAACACGGCAAACACAGCCACGATCGCAAGAGCAAAACAGTAGTAAGAGTTAGCCACAATATCCAAGGGAGACAAGTTAAATACTGAACCTAATAGCAACACCTGCGCACCATAAGGCAGTACACCTTGAATCACACAAGAGAAGATATCCAATAAGCTGGCAGAGCGACGTGGAGAAACGTTATTTTCTTCAGCTAATTGGCGAGCCACGCTGCCAGATACAATAATCGCTACCGTATTGTTTGCCGTACATAGGTTCACCATTGATACCAAGCCCGCAATACCCAACTCACTCGCACGGCCATTCGCTTGCTTAGAGTGTGAAGAGCCAAACGCACGAATCACACCACTTACCAAGCTAGTCAGGAACGCCAATCCACCTTGGCGACGCATTAGCTCACTCAAACCACCAATCAGCATCGACAGTAAGAAGATCTCCTGCATGTTGCCGAAGCCTGCGTAGATATCTTGAGCGTAATCCGTCATACCGTAGTTCTCAACAGAACCTAGGCTCACGCCACCCGCCAGCAAGATACCAATCGTCAGCACAACGAATACATTCATACCCGATACAGCAAGAATCAAAATAGTGATGTACGGAAGGACTTTCAGCCACTCGATTGGGCCCGTTTCAGGCACTTGAGTTGCCGTGCTGTTGAAAGCAAAGATAACAATCGCGATAAGAGCAGCAGGCAGTGCAATGCGGATGTTCTCTTTAAACTTGTCTCTCATCTCACAGCCTTGCGAGCGTGTCGCGGCAATCGTGGTATCAGAGATGATAGAAAGGTTGTCACCAAACATCGCGCCACTTAAAACAACACCAGCCGTCAGTGGAATGCTCATGCCTGCTGAATCTGCAATGCCTAGTGCCACAGGGGCAACCGCAGCGATAGTGCCCATTGAGGTGCCCATTGCTGTCGCGATGAAAGCTGAAATTAGGAAGATACCCGGTAGGATCATGCTTGTTGGAATCGCCGATAACCCTAGATTTACGGTCGCGTCAACGCCACCAGACGCTTTAGCAACAGCCGCAAAAGCACCCGCCAACAGGTAGATCATACACATTGCAATAATGTCTTTGTGACCGACTCCACTCAGGAATTGCTCGATAGCACGGTTCAATTTATCTTTGCTTAGTAACAGCGCCAACATCACCGCAGGCAAAGCCGCAATCGGAGCTGGAAGCTGATAGAACGCAAAGTCGACGCCTTGCAACGACAAGTACGTACCTACGCCAATAAACAGCGAAAGGAAAACAATCAGAGGGATAAGTGCAACTGCAGAAGGTGCAATTACAGCATTAGAATTTTTCGAATTAGACATGGAACGACAACGCAATAGAACAGGGAGAAGAGAGACTAATGTCACACTTAGAACTTGTCAACGTCTAGACGTCTAAACGCCCAATTAAATGCAAAGTAATAAGAACCCTATTGAATATCACTTAATAAAAAAGGCTATTTACTAGTCAGTAAATAGCCTTTCGATAACAGATAGTGCGCCAATAGAAGCTAGCGTTTTTGTAAACTTAGCAGGTAAACGTAATTAGCGTTTCTGCTTAAACGTTACTTGGTATTCGCCAATATCTTGGTAATGGAATGTCGTTAGCTTATCGAATTCCATTTCTACGATACCGCAGTAAGAACCCGTGATGATTGCTTCACCCGCTTGGAAATCAACACCACGACGCGTCATGTAGTTAATCAGCCAGTAAATTGGGCTTGGTGGCAGTGTATTCGGGTGCTTACCGTCAAATGCTTGAACGTGCTCGCCTTGAGTTACTTCAATACTGATCTCAGCAGAGGTGAACGCTTTTTCGCGATCAATCTCAGGGCCGATGAACAAGCCTTGGTTTACTAGGCCGTCAGCAAGTCTTTCATAGAACTCGGCACCGCTGTCATCAGCAAAGCGAGATTGCATTAACTCAAGAGCCATATGGCAAGAACCAATCGCTTCATTGATTTGCTCTTCACTGTAACCTTCTGGGGTTGCAGGCAGGCTCTTTGCAAGCGTAAAGGCAATTTCAGGTTCTACACGAACAACGTTGTTGTCTGCAAACAGTTCACAAACCTCACCTTGTTGAATACTGCCCGAAAAGATAGGCGCAACAATAAACTTCTCTTCAGCAAGAGGCAGTAAACACTTCCACCCACCTACTTTATCGCTCTGAAGGTCAATCATTGATGCTTGAATTTTCAACGCATCTTCCAAGTTATTCGGACGATACTGTTCGTCCAATCTTGGGGCTTTAGTTCCCGCGACGCGGCGACTCAGCAGTTCTTCAGCTGCTTGCTTAAATACATTTGTCATATAATACCACCTTTAGTTTTATGACTAGTATAATATCGGATTTCTTGAAGCTTGAATAGACAATTAAACAACGAAGCAACACCGCAAATTCAGCCATCAATTTTCCCATATTCTAGACGCAAACAACTGAAATCATTTTGATTTAAATACCATAAAAGCCAGTAAGTTGGTTACTGGCTTTTCGATGTATTACTGATGATTAGGCTTTACTGCCCTTTCAACGTCTTCTTCAGATTCTGCATGAAGTTTCTGAAATGAGGCATGAAATCAACAAACAGAGGGTGCTTTCTATCTTGCATCATCATTGGGCCGAGTAATCGAATGCTCACCCCTAGTCGCGTTGCTGATTGCTCGTCTAAGCCGCTGTCTTGTTTGATCTTCTCAACAATCGCGAACATGTTTTCTCTGTCTTCAATTTCAAACTGCATGGTTTGCAGTTCACGATCTTCTTTGATGTTCACTTCTTCGATAGTGATACGGTAGTTATTGTGTTTGCCTGTGAATGCTGTCATGTGGATCTCCTACAATGCTTAAAAAGTGTTTTGGCTAGCTCTTCATGAATCGCTCGAGCTTAGGTTTAACCGTCATCGACATCACGACCATGATCGTAAGGCCAATAGGAAGCGCAGCAATAAATCCATTAAACCATCCACTGGTAAACGCCGATGTATCCGAAAATCCAATATTATTTGCCGCTGTTACAAATGCCATGATGGACTCCATGATAAAAGCCATAATCAATCCCACGATTAGGTTGCGAGCTTTCTCGCCGTAACTGGGCAACGCCTTAGCAGTGACTTTAGTCACCAAAGTCATCATCACCATGCCGATTGGCATCATAATCACGACAGCAAGCGCTAACGATGATAGCCAATTGCTGATGAATTCCTCACCAAACCCGACATTCATGTAAGTCATAACCGCTGTTAAACTGCCGCCAATCGTCAGCATTAAACTCATAATGACCAAAGCTTTGTGCAATACAGGCGTGGCTTTTTGCTCAGGAAAAGTTGGCGTTAATGTTGCTTGAATCGTCATATCTATATTCCTGTCTTGAATTTACGAACAATTAAGTTGATAATGTCAACCATAAATAAAATGGTTGATATTGTCAACTAGATTTCTAAGGATCGTTTATGTCTGATAACACATCGCTAGAATCCATCTTTCGTTTGGTACACTCTTTGAAACGTCAAATGAGTGAACAGATTGAGAGTTTGGACTCTGACATCGCGCCAATGAATATTCGTGTAATGAAGATCATTACCAAGAAGTCTCCATGTACTTCTATTGATATTGCACACTTCCTAAACCGCGATAAGGCGCAAGTCACTAGGCTCGTTAACGCGTTGATCAGTCAGGAACTTGTGAAGAAATCGCCTAATCCCGAAGACAAGCGCAGCCAGTTATTGGTTCTGACCGATAAGGGTCAAGAGATCATGAATAAGGTCGCGAATATTGATCGTGAAATGCTGAAGAGAATGACCAAAGGCATGGCCGACGATGAGTTAGAACAGTTTCGAAAAATCGCGAGCAAGATGGCTCACAATCTAGAAAACTGATCTAGAGAATGAGTGATTAGAAATAGATCGGCTCTTTGAAACAAAGCCGATCTTTAGAAAGATGAAAAAAACGCCACCGAATCGTACGATCGGTGGCGTTTTTTGTATGAGCTGATTTGATATAGATTAGCGGTATGGCTACCTCTAACTTAGATGACCGTTTTAATTAGATGCCAGTTCTAATTAGGTAACAGCTCTAATTCGATGCTAGTTTCCACCATGCTTGAACAGGTACTGGCTCTGCGATCACCAGGCGTTCACCCATCACAGGGCTCACCATTTGCACGTCTCGCTCTTTGCTTATCGTCAGTGCTTGCTCCATTGGGTCTTGCCAATCGTGCATAGAAAGGTCAAACGTGCTGTTGTGGATTGGCATCATCACCTTACCTTTAAGGTCAATGTGCGCTTGAACGCTTTGCTCTGGGAACATATGAATATCCGCCCAGAGTGAATTATACGCGCCCGTTTCAACCATGGTTAAATCAAACGGTCCGAAACGCTCACCAATCTCTTTAAAGCCGTTGAAGTAACCAGAGTCACCACTAAAGAAGACTTTCTTATCTGAAGCGTTAATGACCCAACTCCCCCACAATGTTTGGTCACGATCAAGTAAGCCACGCCCAGAAAAATGTTGTGTCGGCGTCAAAGTGAACTCGATATCAGCAACGGTTGCTGACTCCCACCAGTTCAACTCAATGATCTTTGCTTTATCCACGCCCCACTTTTCTAGTAGAGCACCGACTCTGAGTGGCACCAAAAATGTCCCTACTTTGTCTGCTAATACCTTTACGGCACCTTTGTCTAAATGGTCGTAATGATCGTGGCTGATCACTACCACATCAATATCAGGCAGTTCTTGTAATGAGATTGGTGTTGGGTGGAAGCGCTTTGGCCCCATCCATTGCACTGGCGATGCGCGATCACTAAACACAGGATCAGTCATCACTAGTTTTCCATCCAGTTTCATCATCACGCTAGAGTGACCCAAGCGGTAAGCAACGTCGTCTTGTTCTTCGATCAGTTGCTCGGCTGTCATCGGTATCAGAGGCAATGCAGCTCGTGGCACCGGCTCATTTCTTTCCACAGTCACGTAAGCTTTCAAGATTGAAAAAATATCAGACATACCCGATTTGTATTCCAACTCACTGTTAACAAACTTCTTCGGAAGCTTATCTAGATTGTCGTTTGATTGTGAACCTGTGCTTACGATAGCGACCACGGCAAGTACTCCTAAAATCGGTAATAGATATTTTTTCATTGGTATCTCTTTAATCATTGGGTCTATCCCAACGCAAAACTACACTGATTAGTTTACATAGTAAAACTAAAAAGTAAACCGGCTAGTGTAACTTATATTTTGGCTATATGTGTACCTGCCGAGATCGGCTAGAAAAGAATAGTGAATCTATTTAGTTAGAAATATTAATCCGCAGACCATACATTCTTGAAATCTGGCCAACCCCAGTTCGTGATGGCTACATTCTTCAGAATACCTTGGAAACGCACGGTTTGTAGGTGATGGAACATAGGCACTAACCAATAATCCGAGATCAGCGTCGATGCAACGGGCTCCAACTCTGCCAAGTAATTCGGCAGTTCAACCGACGCTTTGTGATGGTCTAAACGCTGCTTGAGCCAGTCGCTGTTCATCTCTCCTAAAGCAGAGTGCAAAACAGGATCGTTCATCATCCACGAAAACAGCGAAGACGGGGCATTGTCATCGAGGTTTAAGTTACACAGCACCAAGTCCTCCTTTAGCTCGCCACTCTGAGAGAGCTGCGCCAACTCTCGAAAACTGTAGGTGTTCACCTCAACGTCCACACCATACCGTTTGAGTATGTCGGATACACAAATCGCACATCGATACAACGCATAATAGTCGTAAACCGCAATACTCATCTTTTTCGGCAGTTGTGCCTCTTTCGAAGGCGTTCGATACAATTTCTGCCAACTTGGCAGTATATTTTGAGCTAAAGAGACACTAAACAGACCTTTGTTATGTTCCAACTGAGACAAGATCGCTTGTGGGTTAGTCAGTTCTGAAAGGAATTTGCGCTGCTCATTATTTAGTGGAATAGCCGCTGAGTTCTGATTGAATAGAATAAACAGACACCCATCCTCGACTCGGCTACGAAGGCCGTCTGTGTCTGCAGAAACAAGTTCCGCATCGCTTTTCCCTAACTGATGAAAGCAAGAAGAATCTTCATAAGGCGATACGTGCATTTGGCTTTCATCGAAGCGAGCAGTGCCCGTCATTGATTCCTCAAACTGCCAGATAGTCACCTCATCGGTTAAAGAGCGGCAACCATAATAGTGCTCAAATGCGGCGAGCTTGATTCGTTCATTGTTGGTCTCAATCACTTTAAATGGGCCGGTTCCAATAACAGCATGGGACACAGAACTTAATGGTGACGGTTCACGGGCCACTTGCGCTGCGGGTTGAATCGAATATTTAACGCCAGCAAGTAAACCAGCAAAGCCGGTATCTGCTTTGGTGAGTTGAAAGCTGATCCTTAACGGCTGCTCACTGTAAACCGAAGCAACATGAGCTAACTCTGTTTGATAGAAAGGCAAGGTTTGTAAGGCTGAAAACAGCGAGACTAACTGTTTAGCATCAACTGGCTGTCCATCGTGGAAAGTAAGCCCTGGGCGCAAATAGAAAGTCCAAACTAACTTATCAGAATCATATTCCCAATGGTGCGCCAACTCAGACTTCAACTCGCCTTTACCACTACAAGTGACGAGGCAACTGAATACTTGCCTGATCAAAAATCGTTCGCTACTGCGGTGAATATGGTGCGGAAACAGGTCTTCAAACTTACGTTTATAGGTTAATTGGACATGCAGCAGCCCTTCACGCATTGTCGCGCCCGAGGTTTCTTGGAGGAGAGAACCAAATATTGCGCGGTCATTGTCTAGAATCGAGAGGGCTTTTTCGTATTTGCCCTGCTCTATCAATTTGCCAGCAACATGTTGCGTCAGCTCTTGGTTGCTAAAGCGTAAGGTCAGGTTAGATCGTTGATTCCTGCCAACTTTTGGTTCCCACACTACCCATTCAGCTTGATGCATCTTACCTAACAAGGTTCGAGCGTGACGCAAACTGGTAAACAGCTTGTCTGCCACTTCCGTTAAGGTCACGGAGTGAGAAATATTTGGCTCGAACGACTCTAGCCGCATGTAGTAACGCATCATGTTTAGATCAGACAAATAATGAACCTTTTAAACCTAACTCTTCCTAATTAAGCCCATTATAAAACACAATCGTAAAAAAGTAGTGTGATATGGCAAAAACAGGAACAACCAATAAAAATACCATCTGTTTTCTAGTTCCTCTTAATTAACCATAATGAACGGGTCAGCAACAAACCATAGGTTGTAAATAAAGCCTAACTAGAGAGAGTAATGACCATGAGAAAATACTATCTTAATAAGTTAAAAAGCACCTGTAGCAAGCTCGAAAGAGAAGCGCTACGAACACTTATAGAGCTATGTAACTGGCGTTATTAGTACACTTTTTAGCACCGAGTTAACGCGAGTTGAGCACAACCTAATAGGCTCCTACCCCCAATATGAGTTAGGTCTCAACTCGCTTTTCCATTCCAAATCCCCTCTCAAGCCTGCTGTACCAATAGCTCACACATTCGATAAATTTCTGTTGTCGACTCGACAAATTTAATTCGTTTTCTTAGTTAAACGAAAAGCCTTAAGGTTCGCCCCGAAGCAAGCAAGGAGCCTCAGAAAAAACTGAAAGCTCAGCTAACAACTCATTTATTTGCAGTTACCAATCAGGTATTAACTAAGGAAACGCCATGCGTATCGCAATTCTTTCTCGCAACGAAAATCTATACTCTACTTCTCGCTTAAAAGCGGCTGGAGAAGCACGTGGTCACCAGGTCGATGTTATCGACACGCTGCACTGTGATATAGATATCGCGAGTAACAATCCGAAGATTCGCTACATGGGTGAAGAGCTACCTCAATACGATGCTGTTATTCCACGTATTGGCGCTTCCATTACCTTTTACGGGACTGCGGTTGTTCGCCAATTCGAAATGATGGGCACTTTTTGTATCAATGAGTCAGTAGCAATCAGTCGTTCTCGCGACAAACTGCGCTCACTACAATTGTTGTCTCGCAAAGGTATTGGCTTACCAAAAACAGGTTTCGCTAGCCGCCCAGACAAGATTCAAGACTTGATCAAAAACGTAGGTGGCGCGCCACTGGTTATCAAGCTTCTTGAAGGTACTCAAGGTATCGGTGTGGTTCTAGCAGAAACAAACAAAGCAGCTGAAAGCGTTATCGAAGCATTCATGGGCCTAAAAGCGAACATATTGGTTCAAGAGTTCATTGAAGAAGCTAATGGCGCAGACATCCGTTGTTTTGTTGTGGGTAACAAGGTTATTGCAGCAATGAAGCGCCAAGCTGGTGAGGGTGAATTCCGCTCTAACCTGCACCGTGGCGGTACAGCTCAACTGGTTAAACTAACCAAAGAAGAGCGCGCAACAGCGATCAATGCAGCTAAAATCATGGGGTTAAACCTATGTGGTGTCGATATTCTACAATCTAAGAATGGCCCTGTTGTAATGGAAGTGAACTCTTCTCCAGGCTTAGAAGGTATCGAGAAAGCGACAGGCAAAGATGTAGCAGATATGATTTTCGGATTCATCGAGAAAAATGCAAAACCAAACGCTAACCGTACTCGTGGCAAAGGCTGATTAAACGCCGTTTACTCATGATTGGAAAAAACATGAACAATAAAATGATCATAGGGAATACAGAAGCACTTTGCTTACCAGAGTTAGGGATAACTGGACTACATACGCGTGTTGATACAGGGGCTCAAACCTCTTCTCTACACGTAGACAATCTACTATGTGTAAAAACAGACGGTGAAAACTTCGTTGAATTCGATCTTCACCCAGACGTTTACCACCTAGAAGAGACTGTGCGCTGCAAGGCGAAGCTGAAAACGAGTAAAAGAATCAAATCATCGAACGGCGAAGTTGAACACCGCTGTGTGATTGAAACCATGCTAAAAATTGGGGGTCAAGAATGGCCTATCGATATCACGCTAAGCAACCGTCAGGATATGACTTATATGATGCTGCTTGGTCGTCAAGGCATGAGTGACAAAGTGATTGTTGACCCAGCTGGTGAGTTTCTAATTTCTCACTAATTGAACTGCTCCACAGCTCAAATAGTGAGTCAACAACACACACTAATAAAGGCCAGTCTTTGAGACTGGCCTTTTTTATTTATGGCGATTTTTTTTCTCTTTAAACCCAAACCGCCAAACAGATTTAACCAAACCTTTGAGTTTGATTTTAGTCACTCGCCAATGTGTCACTGGCCTTCTTGGCGCACTCATCAGCAGATGTTCAAACGCTTGCTCACTCAAATTCACTTGTCCCCCATGCGCCACCAGCAAGGTGTCGAGCTGCATGTCATAAATACGGGATACCGACTCTCGATACTTATTGGGATGAAAAATTGGGAAAGGCGGAATCAGCTTCTTTTTGACCTCGACCATTAAGTCCGCCACATAGGCAATACTGTGTGATGGGCAATAGACGGAAAGATCTCTGTCAGTGTGACCCGGTGTTTCTAGAACTAACCAGTCATCAAACCCCGGAATGCTATCACCATCCGACAACTTGAAGTCGGGCTTTAACTTTCTTGAATACCACAAATTTGCTTTTGGCTTGCCCAATCGGTTCGCCATCCATCGTGCCAATGCCAGATCGGTCAGATGCATCAAAATGCCATCAATGCCGTAATACCAATCCTTGTCTCGGTTTGCTGCAACCAAATGACAATTGGTCAGCTTTCTGAGCTTGTGCGCTGCTCCTGCGTGGTCTGGATGCATGTGCGTAACCACAACCGTATGCAAATCAGCAAAATCACGCACAAGCTCAGTTTCGATGAAATCCTTCAAATGCGGGATGTCGGCTCGACACGCACCATCAAGCAAGAGCAACCTGTCAGGGTACTCTACGAGATACATGTCTTGGATATAGCCTTTAATGGTATGCAGCTGCAAACCCACTCCTTGTGATAAAACAACTGGTCAGACCTATATATTAGCAAATCCAACTTTAATTGTGATCATTTTGTTAAAAACAATAATCTAAAACCGGATAGATAGCTCGCATCAAGATTTCCACTGGTAACCACTAAATTACTCAAATCCAATTCAACTCAGTGCAATGGGACCAAATTTCAAAGATGATCATCAATTTAATCCGATGTTTTTCATCATTATTGAATGCTCACATTATCGGAAACCTTGCTCTATCAACCTTTCAGATAAAGCTTATGAATCTATTTGTCGTGACAACAAAACATGTGATTTGTTAGCCCGAGTTATTCGGACTATATATGCGCCTCTAATTTATTGTCTGAGTGCTATACATGAACCAATTGATCGATGCTCTTTCTACCCAAGGTTATTTCGTTTGGGACGACTTCTTAACTCACGAAGAAGTGGTGGCATTGAGGGATTGCATTCCAGAGAACTGGAAAAAGGCTAGGATCGGCCGTAACGATGATGTAGCACGAGAAGCAACGATTCGTAGTGACAAAATTCAGTGGGTACGCCGTGATATGGGTCAGCCAGCATCTCTGTTTTTAGACAAGATGGAACAAATTCGTTTAGCGGCAAACCAAGCGTTCTTTTTGGGTCTGTTCGAGTACGAAGCGCACTTTGCTAAATACGAAAAAGGCGACTTCTACCAGAAGCACTTAGATTGTTTCAAGGGCAATGAAAACCGCCGCCTGACTACTGTGTTCTACATGAATGATGAGTGGACAGAAGAAGACGCTGGTGAGCTCGTGGTTTACGATCTAAAAGACAACCACATCGCGACCATTCCACCAAAGGGTGGTCGACTATTGGTATTCTTGTCTGAACAATTCCCACACGAGGTTCTGCCTACTAACACAGAGCGATTCAGTATCGCTGGTTGGTTCCGTATTAACGGCGTGAAAGACAACCAATTGGACATCGCGCACTAAAACTGTATCCACATCGAACCTTCTTCTAAGCCTCTCCATCGAGAGGATTTTTTATTGAACAACAGTTGTTCAATAAAACGTCTTAAAAACCGAACATGTTCAACATCAAAACCATCAATAACTTTACTCTTAAATAAAATCGAAACGAATCTTTCATATCACTGAAACGGTTTAGCCACGTAAGTGAAATATGGCCTGTTCAAGATAGCTTCAAACGACACCCCTACCGTCTCGTTAATACTCTAATTCAATACCTCTACATCGATTTCATCCAAAAGGAAAAGAAGATGAATAAGCTAATTTTGGCAGGCGTTCTTTCCGCAACAGCGGCAATGCCAGCGTTCGCAACGACTCAAGTCACTTGGTGGCACGCAATGGGCGGCCAACTTGGAGAAACCGTCAATAAGATTGCGACTGACTTTAATGCGTCACAAGATGATTACAAGATCACGCCAATCTATAAAGGTTCATACACAGAGACCTTAACAGCGGGTATCGCGGCATATCGAGCAGGCGAAGCTCCTAACATTCTACAAGTATTCGATGCCGGTGCTGCAACCATCATGAACGCTAAAGGTGTCGCCAAACCCGTACAAGATATTCTGGTTGAGTCTGGCTACAACTTTAATTCGAACGACTACCTAGCGGGCGTTCGTAACTTCTATGCAGACAGCCAAGGCAAGATGATTGGTATGCCTTTCAACAGTTCGACCCCAGTTCTTTACTACAACAAAGACCTTCTTGCGGAAGTCGGTGCAGAGGCACCTAAAACTTATGAAGAACTAGAAGTTGTTGCTAAAAAGCTGAAGGAAGACGGACACATCGCGTTTTCTCAATCTCTAACGCCATGGATCATGTTCGAGAACTTCAAGTCTCGCCATAACCTGCCAGTCTCTGACCAGAACAACGGCTACGACGGCCTATCCACTAAGATCATGTTCAACACCAAAGACATGATGATGCACGTTAGCAAGATGAAAGAGTGGTCAGATCTAGGTTATTACAAGTATTACGGCAGCGATTGGGATGCAAACCAAACGCCTTTCGAGCGCCAAGAAGTGGCAATGTGGATGGGCTCTTCAGGTTCATTCGGTGGTTTACGTAACCGCGTACCTTTCGAGTTAGGCACAACTTACCTTCCATACTGGAAATCGGTTAACCCGGATGCTGGCTTAACCTTCATTGGTGGTGCCGCTCTGTTTGCACTCAATGGTCATGACCAACAACAAGACAAAGGTGTGGCTGCATTCTTTGACTACCTGACTAAGCCTGAAACACAGGTTTACTGGCACAAAACCACGGGCTATGTACCTGTAACAACCGCTGCATATGAACTAGCGAAAGAGTCTGGTTACTACAAAGAACAACCAGACGCAGAAGTGGGTGTTAAGCAGCTAAGCCTTAAATCGGGCGAATGGACTAAGGGCTACCGCTTAGGTTATTACCCGCAGATCCGTGAAGTGATGCACCGTGAGTTCGACAATATCTTCGCTGACCGCTCTAGCGTTGAGAACAGCCTAGACAAAGTCGAAGATGAAAGCAGCAAGCTACTAAAACGCTTCGCTCGCACGATGAATTAGGTCGGCTCGTTAGCTAAAGCTGCTTTATTAACTCAGAAGTTTCTGTTTAGAAGCTTAACTAACCAAAGCAGTAAATTACTCCTCACGTCTTGTCAGCACCCTCGAATAAATAGAGTCATGACGAGGCGCGAGGAGATTATTCATTAGCGCCATTTCTTGCTCCAACAACGATAACTCAACTGGATGCATTCCTTGATATCGCGCTAGTGATAACTGTCACTAGCTAGTGGTCAACTTTTAATAACTTTTTGGGATTACCCTGTGGAACGACGTCAACAATTCTTTCACTCTCCGCTGCCTTACCTATTTTTAGCACCTCAGATACTCATCATTGCGGTTTTCTTTATCTACCCAGCGGCAAAGGCAGTTTATCTCTCCTTTATGCTGGAAGATCCTTGGGGCACATCTTCTCTATTCGTTTGGTTCGAAAACTATCAAATGCTATTCGAATCGAGCGAGTATCTCAGCTCAATTGGCTTTACCCTGATGTTCGCGATTGTGGTTTCTTTCCTATCGCTTGCCTTGGCTTTGCTGCTCGCCGCAAAAGCCGACAATATCATTCACGGACAAGGGGCTTACAAGGTCACTCTCACTTGGGTGTACGCCGTTGCTCCTGCGATCGCAGGCGTAATCGGTGCTTTCTTGTTTAACCCACACATTGGCGTGTTTACCGAGTTATTTGCAGTTATTGGTTGGGACTTTAGCTTTCAGACCGATCCTATAGATGCCACGTTTGCTCTGATTTTAGTGTCGGTTTGGAAACAGGTTTCGGTGAATTTCATCTACTTTCTGGCGGGACTTCAATCGATCTCTTACGCGGTAAAAGAAGCAGCGATGCTGGATTGTACCAGTGACTCGAAACGTTTCTGGACCATCACTTTCCCACTACTGGCCCCTACTGGCTTCTTTCTGTTGGTCATCAACCTCACCTACTCCTTCTTTGAAACCTTTGGCGTGATCGACACCATGACCAATGGCGGTCCTGGTGGCGGTACAACTTCGTTAGTTTACAAGGTGTATCGAGACGGCTTTGTTGGTGCCGATTTGGGCGGTAGTTCAGCGCAATCTGTAGTGCTTTTAGTACTGGTACTCACTCTGACTTTTATCCAGTTCCGCGTTGTAGAAAAGCGTGTTCACTATTAACCCTTCAATCGCGCTACTTATCGGCAATAGAGAGCAACCACCAGTGAAAGCCAAGCGTGCAATGAATTACGCGACAGGAGTTATTTATGAAAAGTAATAAGGTCTCTGACCACCTAATTTTAATTGCTGGGATGCTGTTTATGTTGGTCCCTATCTGGCTAATCTTCGCCAGTTCGACGCATAACCCAAACACCATTGTCAGCGATGGCCTGCAATGGCTCCCAGGCGATAACTTTACCGCCATTTATAGCGAAGCTTGGAACAAGAGTATGGGCTTTAGTGGCGAAGTCACCGCCAGTAAAATGATCGCCAACTCGATGATCATGGGGCTCGGTTTTGCGATCGGTAAGATCTTAATTTCGATGATGGCCGCGTTTGCTTTGGTCTACTTTAGACTCCCTTACGCCACGGCGTGGTTTTGGCTGATCTTCGTGACGCTGTTACTGCCATTAGAGGTTCGTATTATCCCTTCCTATGAAGTTGTTGCAGGGCTCGGGCTTCTTAATAGCTACACAGGTTTAATTCTGCCTTTGATCGCGTCAGCCACCGCGACGTTCTTTTTTAGGCAGTTCTTCAAAACCATCCCCGACGAATTGCTAGAAGCCGCACAATTAGATAACGCAGGTCCATTTAGGTTTTTGATCGACATCTTACTGCCACTGTCTAAAACCATGATCGCCGCAATCTTCATCATCATGTTTGTGGTGGGTTGGAACCAATATCTGTGGCCAATCATGATGACCACCGACGAAGGCTACAACACCATCGTGATGGGTATCAAACAAGTACTCAACAACATCAATGAAACCAGTTTACCACGCTACGACTATGTTTTCGCCATGGTCATTTTAGCCATGTTACCGCCCGTTTTAGTGGTGGTTGTATTTCAGCGTTGGTTTGTAAAAGGGCTAGTAGAAAGTGAAAAATAATAACGACACAACTCAAATGAAAGATAACCATATTCAATCGCTAGATGAGTACAAAGCTTCTCAACAAACTATCCACAAAAATACAGAGGACTCGCAAATGACGACTCGTCATCAAATACTTGGTCACCACCAAACAAACAACGGACAGACGCGTAAGACACCAATCATGTTGAGTATCAAGAACTTGGTCAAGACTTACGAAAATGGTCACCGTGCCGTTAAAGGAGTATCTCTTGATATCGAAAAAGGTGAATTTCTCGTGTTAGTTGGCCCTTCAGGCTGTGGGAAATCTTCTATTTTGCGCTCCATTGCTGGGTTAGAAAGCATCTCTGGCGGTGAGATTCATTTAGCCGGTCGTCGAGTCGATACCGAGAAGCCAGCAAAGCGCGATATCGCAATGGTTTTTCAGAATTATGCGCTCTACCCACACATGACAGTGTATAAAAATCTGGCTTATGGGTTAAAAAACCGAGGTGTCAGCCAACACACAATTGAAGAGAAAATTGAGAAAGTCGCCAAGACACTCAAAATCGAAGAATATCTCAATCGTAAACCCGCTAAATTGTCAGGCGGTCAACGTCAACGTGTTGCCATGGGACGAGCGATCGTACGCGACCCTCAACTGTTCTTGTTTGATGAACCTTTATCTAACCTAGATGCCTCACTGCGTGCTCACATGAGGTTAGAAATCAAAAAGCTGCAACGCGAGCTTGGCGTGACCAGTGTTTACGTCACTCATGATCAAGTTGAAGCCATGACACTAGCTGACAGAATTGTGGTACTCAACAACGGTCAAATAGAGCAAGTCGGTACACCAAGAGAGGTCTACCACCAGCCAGCCAGTACCTTTGTGGCAAGCTTCATTGGCAGCCCTGCGATGAATTTCTTACCAGCAACACTCGACGACGGCTACCTTGAAATTGGCGACCAGCAAATGTACTTGCCCGAATACGCCCACGTAAAAAACACATCCATCACACTTGGTATTCGGCCAGAACACTCTGAGGTTTGTGCCGATTTAGTCATGAACGCGCTGCCGCTTGAATTACGCATCAGCGTGGTTGAGCCTTTAGGGCCAAATCAATTGGTTCATGGCCTTGTGAACGAACAACCCTTTATCGCTGTGACACCCGAAACGGCGCTGTGCCAAGCCGTCCCTCTCGGACTAAGCATCGATAAATCCAACCTGCATATTTTTGACAATCATGGCAAACGCATTCACCCAAATAACTTCACATCACAGGAGTCACACGAAGATACGACAAGCTTAACGACGGCTCTAGCTTAATCGAGTACACTGATAATTAATGCGTTTTTACGGTGCGTCTTTAAGAAGGATTAATTATGTCGTCTATCATCGTAGGTCATCGAGGTGTAGCAGGTACTCACCCAGAAAATACCAAAGCAAGCATTGAACAAGCCGCAAAACTCGGTTTGAAATGGGTGGAAGTTGATATTCAACCTACACAGGATGATCAACTTGTGGTTTGTCACGATCACACACTAGAACGTTGTAGTGATGGTAAAGGGCGTGTCGATGAGCACACGCTCGCAGAGCTGCGCCAACTTGATTTCGGAAACTGGAAATCTGAAGAGTTCTCTGGAGAAAAAATACTGACGCTCTCAGAGCTACTTGGCCTAGTTGAACAACACGGTCTTAGCGTTAACCTAGAGATCAAGGTCGATAGCAGACATCAAGCCCCGCATGTGGTTGATCTGTTGCACTCAGAATTGATCCGTTCAAATCTGGATACAGATAGGATTTTATTATCTAGCTTCAGTCATCAAGTGATCGTTGAAATCGCTCACCATTTACCGAGATACCGCGTTGGCGTGATTACCGAACAACTGACTCAAGCCGATCTGATGCTCATTGATAAGGTCAAAGCGTTCAGCTGCCATATGAATTATGAACACGTGAATCAGAGCGATCTTGATACGCTTAACGAAGCAAAAATTCAAACATGGTGCTATACCGTGAATGACCCCTCTCGCTTCAAATTCCTTTCAAAAGTGGACGCGGTATTCACTGATTTTCCAGATAAATTCAGCGCTATAAATTGACCTGGTAAATACCAGAAAATAACCTTTAACGTCTTTGAAATTAACCCCGAGAAACCTGCAAATTAAGTAGTAAACACAAGTGAGTAGGAGTACATTCCGCTACTCACTTGGTTTCATTAGCTCGCTTTTCTTAAGCAGCTTCATTGGTTACTTCATTTATGGATCTCATTTTTAGTCCAACTTTCCCAATTTTGGGTGCAATCTTCATTTTCGCTGCCATAGTTCGTGGCTTCTCAGGTTTCGGTTTCACCCTAGTGGCATTGCCATTAAGTGCGTTATTCGTGCCTGTTATCGAACTCGTTCCCGTTTTCATGCTGATCGACCTGTTAGGCAATATCCAATTATTACCGAAGGTTAAACATCACGTAAATTGGCGCTGGGTTTCGAAGGTGTTTATTCCTTGCTTAGCCTTCACCCCTGTCGGCTTAATCCTGCTCAAATCCGTGAACCAAGATGCGATAATCTTGATCATAAGTGCATTTATCTTCGCCTCTGCACTTATGATCTACAAAGGGTTCCAGTATCAAAGTGAGCCTAGATTTGCTCCTTATCTTCTGGGAAGCCTTGCTGGCGTAATGAATGGTGCAGCATCAATGTCAGGGCCTCCTGTTGGTACACATGCATTAGCTAGCCCAGTAGAGCCTCACATTGCAAGAGCGGGCTTAATCGCTTTCTTTGTTTTGGCCGATTCGAGTGCATTTGTTTCTGCTTCGATAGCAGGCTTAGTAAACCGAGATGTGATCTGGCATACCGCAGTTCTTTTACCAAGCAGTATGTTGGGTGGCTATGTGGGTTCTAAGTTGTTTGAGAGATTTGGCGGAGAGAAATTCAAGCCCGTCACGATTGCACTGCTCATTGTAATTGCTATCTTCAGTGCAGGTCGAGTCTTACTGTAACTGGCTCTAGCGCTGATTTCGGCAATTGTTTTTGAGAGTTGTTTTGAGAGTTGTTCAGGGAAATTGGGTGCCGATATCCTACCATTCAATATGGATAGGGGTACCCATTCCAACTAATTCGATAAACTGATCCATATCTTGATTGGTCAATGCAATACAGCCATCAGTCCAATCGAAGCTTTGGATAAAACTAGGTGAACGCCATTCACCATTTTTAATACCGTGGACTTTGATATTGCCACCTGGGTCGACCTTGTTTTTTTTGGCCCATTGCTTATCGGAAGAACGCGGGTAATTAATGTGCACCGAACGATAGAAATCAGAGTCTTCCATGATGTAATCCAGTTGATACTGACCTTCTGGCGTGCGGTTATCCCCTTCAAAACGTTTATGCCCTTTTGGTTCCTTGCCCAACGCTATTCGAAACTCCTGAATGACCTCATTCCCTTTCAGCAGATACATTCGACGTTTAGATTTATCAACCTTCACCAAAGTCACAACTTGTAACAACGGATCGATTGAAGAATCGGTATTTTGTTTTGTGTAAATTCGGCGGGATGTCCATTGAGATAGTTGGGCGAACTGCTCGCTATTAGTATTTTGAATAACGCCATTTTTATGCGAGTCTTGGTTAAGGATAGGCTTTGGAGGCACTGATACTGATGACGTTGGAGTGCGACTAGATTGAGAAGGTGCGGACTCAAACACAATAGTTTCAATAGCTGTTGCATCTGAAACGATTTTTTCTACGACTAACTTGTTACCATAGACGGGGACATCCACGATTGGAGATGTTTCAGCATAAACAATCTGCATCGACACAACTAAATAAGCGAATAAAGGAGCAAACAGACGCACGCTTAAATCTCCTCAAATCGCATAGACATGGTTCGTGATTGCGTCTCCATACCCAAGGATTCATAAAAACTCTGAGCTTGTTGGTTGAATTCCATCACTTCCAAACGGAGTTCAATGGCTCCTCTCGCTTGAGCCCACTGATTAAATGACTTCATTAATGACTTACCAACACCTTGGCTCTGAACTTCATCGTTAACTACAATCGTATTCACTCTCGCGATCTTGTGAGGTTGGATAAAACTCACCCCGCGATTCTGCGTAACTTTCCCAGCCAAAAATCCTATAACTTGACCACCCTTAACAGCGACTAAGAAAGCACCAATGGGATCGAGCATCAGCCCCAACCAGTACTCTTCACTATCTGAAAAAGATTGAGACACGGGAGCAAACACCATTGGAGCGCCATGATGATGTTGGCGATTTATCTGGTCAGAAAGCTCTAAGATCGAGCGAATATCAGTTACCTTGGCTGTCCGAACTTGCATATCATTACCTTATTTAAATTCCATAATACTTTAGCAAAAATGCCTTCGTTATGCACCGTTGTAACTGAATCCCAACGTGTCCCATGATTCCGTATTTTTGATATAAGGCAACATTTGGGAACTAATTGTTCCTCAATTCTCAGACACATTCGATGACGTGGAATGCTACTATCTCTGCAGAATCAACACACTAACGACTGGATACCTATATGATTAAGTTTGCTGTAATTGGAACCAATTGGATCACTCAGAAGTTTGTTCAAGCTGCCCACGAAACTCAATCGATGAAACTTGCTGCAGTTTATTCAAGAAACATAGAGAGCGCCTCTCAATTCGCTCAAGAGTTCAATGTTAATACAACCTACGACTCGCTTGATGCTTTGGCGAGTGATAGCACTATCGAAGCGGTCTACATTGCTTCACCAAATTCATTGCACTGCACACAATCCATCTTAATGATGAAACATGGCAAGCATGTCATATGTGAAAAGCCTGTCGCATCCAATATCGATGAAGCAACTCAAATGTTTGAAGTCGCAGAGCAAAACGGTGTGGTGCTTTTTGAAGCGTATAAATCTCAATTTCTGCCAAACTTTAAACAAGTGCAACTCGGATTAGAAAAAATCGGCAAGGTACATAAGGCACACATCAATTACTGCCAATATTCATCGCGTTATCAGAAATATCTAAACGGAGATAATCCTAATACCTTCAATCCAGCCTTCTCTAACGGCTCTTTGGTCGATATCGGCTTTTACTGCGTAGCCGCAACAGTTGCTCTGTTTGGCAAGCCAGAAAGTGCACATGCTTCAGCAAAACTGCTTGATTCTGGCGTTGATGCGCATGGCTGTGCGGTCTTCCAATACCCAGAGTTTGACGTAACCCTTGCGCACTCCAAAGTCAGTGACTCTTACGCACCAAGTGAGATCCAAGGTGAGTGCGGCGCGATCATCATCGATCACATCGCCGAATGTACCGATGTTAAGATCCGATACCGAGATGGCCGCATTGAAAATCTCACTCAAACACAGAGCGAGAACTCAATGAGTTACGAAGCGCAAGCTTTTGCAAACTGTATCGGTGGGGATAAAACAACACAAGCTGAAGCGGAAAAACGCGCTTTAACAGTTGCTAAGTTAATTACAGAGATGCGTCAGCAAGTTGGTGTCGTTTATCCTGCGGACAAATAAACTCGCTTAGTCAGTTAACAATATGATTTTTAAGATCTCTTAATTTATACATAATCAAATTTAATCTTTACGACAAATAACCGGATTAGTCGATTAACGTACCATCTGTTTAAATCCGCGTTCGATATCTATCGTATTAATTTAATTTATTGAAGGTGTGTAAAGTGTTTTCAGTTGATGATCGCGTTGTTGCAACAAAAGGTGTTGAGCTTGGTGAGATGGTAGTTACAGGCCTAAGTGCTGGTGGTTACTACGTTCACGTTAAAACTGTAGAAAGCGCACTGCCGCTTACTTACCCAATGCAAGATCTTAAAAAAGCATAGTTTGATTGCTGTGTTCCTTTAGTAGTCACTCTTCTAAAGATAACAATATTGAGGCTTTGGTTGACTTCACTCTTCTGCATTAGAGTGGACAATCAGAGCCTTTTTTATGCCTGCAATTCCCTCAATCTACTGATTATCTTATACATAGAGTAGAAGCCTCAGGCTAAACTTGGGCCATACAGTTAGACGGTAGCCATTTAAACCAAACACTTATTGTCCGCCTAGACTTCTGTTACATTAGCGTCATCTGATACTTGTATTGACTATGAACTAAGGGAAGCTATGAAGCTTTACATTTACGACCACTGCCCTTTCTGTGCAAGAGTTGCCTACATCGCTCAATCTCTAGAATTGAACATCGAGCTTGTCTCTGTGGATTATGACGATGCTCAAACCCTTATCGATTTGATCGGTAAAAAAATGGTACCGGTCTTACAAAAAGATGACGGTTCTATCATGGCGGAGAGCTTAGATATCATCGCTTACTTTATGAATTTGAAATCAAGCGATGAACAGCGAGAACCTTCAGAGCAGGTGATTCTGTTTCAAAGCCGCGCATTCCCGTTGAGTCAGCGTATTGGTTTGCCACGTTGGTGGAAACTGGACCTTGCCGAATACCAATCACCAGCAAGCAAAGAAGCATGGCGTGCAGCCAAAGAAACCGAAGAACTCAACTTCGATAAGCTGATTGAGCAAACACCACAGTTTGTTGATCAGATTAACCCGTTATTAAAAGATACTGAGCTTCTACTGAACCTAGAAAATGGTCAGTCGTCGCTGCCGCTTATTGACCAAGCTGTGTATTTTTCTATGTTGCGCGGTTTCTGCGTTGAGCCAAGCATCACGTGGCCACCAGCACTTGAGCGTTGGTTAGAACACCAGAGCCAAACACTTAAGCTTTCGCTGCTTCGTTAACTCGTTAAAAACAAAAAGAGAAGATCACCGATGAACTTCTCTTTTTAAACACCCTATACCCCTAATTAGAGCAAGCGTCTTCTCAACCCTGTACGCTCCAAGATCCGTGTAGAAATTTCTTCAACTGATAGCGAAGAAGTGTTGATATAAGGTATCGCTTCTCGGCGGAACATCGCCTCTACAGTCTGTAACTCATACAAACATTGCGAATCACTGGCATACTCACTGCCTGCCAATCGGTTCTCACGGATTTCAGTCAATCGTTCTGCATCTATGGTCAAACCAAACAGCTTATGTCGGTAAATCTCAAACTCTGGCAAAAGCTTCAAACGCGCTAAATCGTCATGGATAAATGGGTAGTTCGCAACGCGCAAACCAAATTGCATTGCCATGTATAAGCTTGTCGGTGTCTTACCGCTTCGAGAAACACCCAGTAAGATGATGTCCGCCTCTTCCAGGCCTTTTAAAGTAATGCCGTCATCATGCGCGAGCGTATATTCAATTGCTGCAATACGGTCGAAATACTTAACCGAATCCTTATTTACACTGCGTGAGCGCTGTAATTTAGGAACCGGTGCCATTTGAATATCATCCTGAACCTTTTGAACAATACTTTCCAATACGTCATAACAGTGAGCTTGCGCTGTAAGTAATTTCGCTTTGATATCTGGGATCACAATAGAAAAGAACACTAACGGCTCTAACCCGGTATCACGATACGAAATATCAATCTCTTTTAATAAATCAGAAAGTTTGTCCTCACTTTCCACAAACGGAAAGGTTTTTTCATTGGCTTTGAATGGGAATTGACCTAGAACAACATGCCCTAAAGTCTCACATGTTATGGCCGTTCCATCAGAAACATAGAATACATCACGACTTTGAATATCAATTTGCATTTTTTATTTAATGTTTAAAATTATTTTGAGTAGGATGGTAACCATAATATAGATAATAAAACCCTGCTGACTATTACGTCCCCCACAGCTTTAGAAAATAATTTACATTTTTTTAAACTGATACGTAATCGTTTGCCTTTAAATCCCTACAATGCTTGCTATGTTTCTGGAGAAATAAATGCAAAATAATACCCTATGGTTCAATGGCCTATCCATGGAAGATGTCGACAAAGTCGGCGGTAAGAACGCCTCACTGGGCGAGATGGTTTCTAACCTATCCAATGCTGGTGTTTCTGTACCTAATGGTTTTGCTACCACTTCGTATGCGTTTAACGACTTTCTTGACTACAAAGGTCTTGATGAGCGCATTCACCAACTACTTGATGAACTTGATGTTGAAGACGTTGACGCACTGCGTAAGACAGGTGCAACGATTCGACAATGGGTTCTAGATGCCCCCTTTCCTGAATCACTAGAGCAAGACATCCGCGATAACTACCGCGAGCTGATCGAAGACAACGAAGAATTGTCTGTTGCGGTTCGTTCATCTGCAACCGCAGAAGACCTTCCAGATGCTTCTTTCGCCGGCCAACAAGAAACCTTCCTTAACGTGAAAGGTATCGATGCGGTACTCGAAGCAACCAAGCACGTTTATGCTTCACTGTTTAACGACCGTGCCATCTCTTACCGTGTACACCAAGGCTTTGATCACCGTGGAATTTCATTGTCTGCAGGTATCCAGCGTATGGTTCGCTCAGACAAAGCCTCTTCAGGTGTAATGTTTACGCTTGATACTGAGTCTGGCTTCGACCAAGTGGTGTTCATTACCTCTTCTTGGGGTCTAGGTGAAATGGTTGTACAAGGCGCGGTGAACCCAGATGAGTTCTACGTTCATAAGCCAATGTTAGAAGCGGGTCACTATCCAATCGTTAAAAAGACATTTGGTTCTAAGTTGATCAAGATGATCTACTCAACCAACCAAGAGATCGGCAAGCAAGTTGATATCATCGACACCGATACACAAGAGCGTAACGAGTTCTCACTGAACGATGAAGAGATCAAAGAACTAGCGAAACAAGCGATGATCATCGAGAAGCACTACCAACGTCCGATGGACATTGAGTGGGCAAAAGATGGCATCGACGGTAAGCTTTACATCGTCCAAGCTCGTCCTGAAACCGTATGTTCTCAAAGTGACCAAAACGTTATCGAGCGTTACGAACTAAACAACAAGGCGGATGTCTTGGTTGAAGGCCGTGCTATCGGTCAACGCATCGGTTCAGGCCCTGTTCGCTTAGTTGATTCTCTAGACCAAATGTCATTGGTTCAAGAAGGCGACGTACTGGTAACAGACATGACAGACCCAGACTGGGAACCTGTGATGAAGAAAGCGTCCGCGATTGTGACTAACCGTGGTGGCCGTACTTGTCACGCAGCAATCATAGCTCGTGAGCTAGGTATTCCTGCAATTGTTGGTTGTGGTACAGCGACAAGCAGCCTGAATGACGGCGACACAGTAACAGTGTCATGTTCAGAAGGCGAAACCGGCTACGTTTACAACGGCGAACTCGACTTTGAAATCAAACGTTCTGAAGTTGATGAGCTGCCAATGCTGCCAACCAAAGTCATGATGAACGTAGGTAACCCAGATCGCGCATTCGACTTTGCACAGATTCCAAACGAAGGTGTTGGCCTTGCTCGTTTAGAGTTCATCATCAACAAGATGATCGGCATTCACCCGAAAGCTCTATTGAACTTCGATGCTCAAACTGACGAGCTAAAAGCAGAAATCAGTGAGCGTATTCGCGGCTACAAAGATCCAATCGATTTCTACGTAAGCAAGCTGACAGAAGGCATCGCGACTATCGCATCTGCATTCTGGCCTAAGCGTGTAATAGTACGTATGTCTGACTTTAAGTCGAACGAGTACAGCAACCTAGTCGGTGGTAAAACGTTTGAACCACATGAAGAGAACCCAATGCTGGGCTTCCGTGGCGCATCTCGTTATATCTCACCAGTATTCGAAGACTGTTTCGAGCTAGAGACTCAAGCGATCAAGCGTGTTCGCAACGAAATGGGTCTGAAAAACGTTGAAATCATGATTCCATTCGTTCGTACTCCAAGCGAAGCAGCATCGGTTATCGACATTCTGGCTAAGTTCGACCTTCGCCGTGGCGACCAAGGTCTGAAAGTCATCATGATGTGTGAACTACCATCGAATGCAATTTTGGCTGAAGAGTTCTTGAAGTACTTCGATGGCTTCTCTATCGGTTCAAACGACATGACACAGCTGACGCTTGGTCTTGACCGTGACTCTGGCGATGTTGCACACCTATTCGATGAGCGTAACCCTGCTGTAAAAGCGATGCTGAAAATGGCTATCGACGCGGCAACCAAAGCGGGTAAATACGTGGGCATTTGTGGTCAAGGCCCATCTGACCATGATGACCTAGCGGAGTGGTTAATGGAACAAGGCATCAGCTCTGTATCCCTAAACCCAGACACGGTTATCGATACATGGTTGAAGCTTGGTAACGTAGCAAATAAATAACGCTTAGCGCGAGACCTAAACGACAAAAGCCAGTCACGATGACTGGCTTTTCTAGGTTCTTTGCATGTTAGCAAACTAGGGGTTAGAAGTAGTATCTCACACCAATCCAAGCCTCGGTTTGCCAATCATTCGGCATTGACACACCTTTCACATCAACATCTGCTTTGGTAATGTCATAACGCGTATTCAACCACCAAGTTCTTGCACTGTTCATCGGTACATTTAATGATGTTTTGAAAGAGAAGTTCTGCATATCGATGTCATCGCCAGAAAGATCCTGCCACTCTGGTACTAAAGACACATAGGCGCCAAAGTCACCGAGATGCTTCGCGGTAATCAAACCAAGAGAGTATCCCGTTAAATCATCTTTAGATGAAGTAACACCAGGGATCTCCATGCTACCTGTCATCAACCCTGCTCTTGGAAATACAAGAAATCCACCGGTATAAGCAGGATTAATCGCAACAACCCCGCCAACCGACAACAAATCGTTTTTGATGTTAGTACGCGTATTAATGTAATCTAATGACAGACCCACTTTAGGTGTCGCCTTAGTACCCGTCTCAAATACATGGAAATACTGGACTCTAGAGTTACTGTACTCAGTGCCAAACTTGTCTGGATCGCGAAGCGCTGTGTTACTTTCATCGACAAACGTCGCTTCAGCAAGTAGGGCAAACTGTTGACCGTTTTCTAAACCGCCAGAAACTTGTCCCTGAAATTGGATATCTGAGCTACCGTTCAACATCAATGCAGCTTGAGTATAAACTTTGGTGACATCAGCCGGGTCGATAACACGTTCGGACTCTGCATGTGCAGGCAGCGCTAAACCTAAACTCAAAGGGATCAATAGAGCAAACTTTTTCATTATATATCTCGAAAGTCGTTTGCTTCCTCCTTGAAGCCTGGAACATCCTGTTGGGTTATAAGTAGATTATTTGTCGGCAAGTAGTTTCGCTGCAGAGCGCATCAGTGCCGGGCCTTTATTCTCACCAAAACCTGAGTGGTATGGGTTGGTTGAAAACATCACGCCTACAAAATTACGCTCTGGGTCGATATAGATAAACTGGCCAAGGTTGCCACTTTTCGACATCGCACCGTCATTGAAGATATAATCGAATTGATAAGCGTTGTAGTCGGCCTTTTCGTTAAAAGCATGCACTGAACTACTATCTTTGCTGGTGCCTTCGAAGGTTTTCGGATCGCCACCATTATGAATGCGGTCAATCACCGCTTGTGAGATCACAGGCTCATCAGCAACGGCTTTCCAGCTGGGTGTAAATAACGTTCCCCAACGTGCCATATCTTCTAAGGTCGTCGAAACCAAACCTACCGCGATACCCATTCCATCAGGTGTTAGGTTGATCTGCATAGGCTGACGAGCATGTACCTTAGACCAAACACGGTCTTCAAATACCTCAGTCCAAGTCTTGTTTTCAATGTTTTCGACTAGTTTGGTCAAAACCATGGTATTGATTGAGGCATAGCGGAAATGATCACCAGCTTTCTCACCCTCTAGTTTTTGTGCTCCTTTCGCAACATTCATCCAAGTTTCCATCTCACCGGTTTTAGCTCTTGGTGAATTGAATGATGCGGCGAAGAAACGCACTACGTCAGAATCAGGATTCAATATTGATTCGAGCGTTTCTTCATTGTCTAACGCAGTCGACATGTTGAGCACTTGATGGACAGTGATTTCTTCCCAATTACTCCCTTTTAACTCGGGAATGTAATAAGTAATGTCTTGTTCTGGATCGACTTTTCCCTCTTCAACCAACATTGCGACTACTGCGCCTACTGTCGTTTTCGCTGTTGACGCCCAAACGTGGGTGTCTGTTGGGCTCATGCCAGGGTAAGCCTGATAAACAATTTCACCCTTGTGAATTAACATGAAGCCTTGAGTTCTGAACTGTTCATCCGCTAGATATTGCTCCATCGTCAGTTCACCTTTGGTTTCGGTGTTTACGGTTAATTTAGCAAGGCGTGAATCGATATTTTTAACCAATGGCTTATATTCAGCATTAGGAGCAGCAAGAGCCGTCGGCAAGAATTCACTCATGTGCATGTTGTAGTAGACACTGTGATCACCACCCATTTGCCAATGGAAGTTATTGAAATTTTCACGAGCTGAATCAACGAAACCAGGAGTAAAAGATTGGTGAGCATCTTTTACAGGTAGAGTAACCTGCGCGCCTTCAATCTTAAGCGCAGCTTCTACTGGGTTTTCTGCAAATACAGTCGATGACACAGCAAGCGATGAAATCGTGAGTGATGAAAGAATTAGGGCAATAGGTGTAAGTTTCATGTTCTTCTCCTCTTTGGGTTAGAAGAAGTATATGAAGTTGCGCTACACTTAATTAGGTCATTTGGTGACATTTATAGGTAATACTAACAATAATGAAAGCATCATCGAACATAACTAACATACTATTGAGCTCTACCAGTAATATTGCCCCGTACATTGCATATTGTGACAAGAGATCGCTTGACTGGCGCAGTGTCGCTATCGAGTGCGGTTTACCAATTGAGCTAACACAGTCTAACCAATGGCTCCCTACCCAAGATTTAATTCTTTTTATTCATCGACTTGAGCGTAAGTTTGGTTATTCGATTGGTATTGAAGTTGGGCGAAAAACCTCTCTCGAACAACTTTCACCACAGCTACACCATGAGATAGAGAAATGCATATCGTTAGAACAAGCCATTCGCTGTTTGATCGCTGAAATGCCTAGTTTGAACAACCACGTCACGATATGGACCGAGAAAAAAGATGGCTTGTGGTGGTTATGTCATCGCAGTTGCTATCATCCATCAACCTCTGGATTTGAACAATCCGAATGGTTTAGATCTCTTACAGTGATTACCCTATGCCGTAAGTTTATAGACGACCAGTGGCAACCATCACGCGCTAAACTTGTCTCTACCAACAACGGTGCGCGTCAGTTACCTAAACACTTTTTTAATTCTGATATTCAGTTTGAGCAACAATATGGTGCGATTGCGATCCCACTGCCCGACGACTATCGCGCTATCTCAGAACAAAATAGTACCCAAGATTGGGATCAAGCAGTAAAGACACTGATAAACACTTACTCGACTTTACCTTGGTTCAATATTGAGTGGTTTGCGACCATGCTCGGCATGACAAAACGAACACTACAGAGAAATCTAAAGAGTAAAGGCATTCTTTTTAAAGAAGCCAAAGAACAAGTTCGTGAAACCAAGGCAAAACGGCTACTCGAAGAGACCGACCTTTCAGTTCAAGAGATCAGTTGGCAAGTTGGTTACAGTGATTTGAGCAACTTTAACCGTGCTTTCAAAGGTTGGGTTGGTATCACAGCACCAAGTTATCGGCACAAAGCGAAGCATTAGAAATAGTCGACTTAAAAACCTTTAGACCCAATCCGCCAATATAAAACTCAGAAACAAGATACGACACCGTAAATTTCAATAAGCGAACGCATAAAGTTGCATCGCACAATGCTCATATACCGATGAAACTGTGCAAAGGTAATATCGATAGATCTAATAACAATTATTGGTATCGAGCTGACCTTACGTTATCCTTTACGCAATTCTTCATTGAGAGGTTTGTCACCACAACAAGCCTAACTTCAAGACCGATAAGAGTGTTATGAATTCTACTACCGCAACTCCCTCGCCTTCTCTTGGCCGACAACTCTATACAATGACATGGCCAATGCTATTTGGGGTACTTTCCCTGATGAGCTTCCAACTTGTAGACAGTGCTTTCATTGGCCAACTGGGCGTGCTACCGCTCGCTGTTCAAGGTTTTACACTTCCGATACAGATGATCATCATTGGTATACAGGTCGGGCTAGGAATCGCAACGACCGCGGTAATTGCAAGAGCCATTGGCGCGAATGAAACGCGCTACGCTAAGCAGCTTGGTGGATTAGTGATTGCGATGGGCAGCGTGAGTGTCGCGCTTTTCTCTGTCATCATCTATCTGCTTCGTGGGCCAATTTTACAATTGTTGGATGCGCCACCGACGGTATTACCGATCATTGATTCTTATTGGATCTATTGGCTAGCCAGCTCTTGGACAGGAGCCCTACTCTACTTCTTTTACAGTGTTTGTCGTGCCAACGGTAATACCATGCTGCCCGGTTCAATGATGATCGCGACCAGTATCATCAACTTGATATTGGATCCGATTTTCATCTTTACTTTCGACATGGGCATCAATGGAGCAGCCATTGCGACCATTTTAGCGTTCGGTGCGGGCATCTTTATCGTTGCTCCTAAGGTAACTAAGAAACATTGGATGACATTTGACTGGCACGATCTCAACATTGGTAAGAGTGTTCGCTCCATTGGCAACATCATGGGACCAGCGATGATCAGTCAGCTGCTGCCACCCGTTTCATCAATGTTTGCCACTAAGCTACTTGCTAGCTATGGCACCGCTGCCGTTGCTGCTTGGGCGTTGGGTTCACGTTTTGAATTCTTCTCGATTGTCGCCGTGCTTGCACTAACGATGTCGATGCCACCAATGATTGGACGCATGTTAGGAGAGAACAACCTGATAAACATACGTAAGCTCGTTAAGATTGCAGTCATGTTCGTATTGGGTTTCCAGCTGGTGATAGCATTAGTGACTTGGTTATTTTCGAGCGGACTGGCCAACCTAATGACCAGTGAAAGCGAAGTATCAACGATTTTGAACTATCACCTACTGATCGTGCCTATTAGCTTAGGGCCATTGGGAATCTGTATGCTGATGGTTTCTGTGTCTAACGCTCTAGGCAAGTCTTACACCGCCTTGACGATTTCAGCGCTGCGCCTGTTCGCCTTCTTCTTGCCTTGCTTGTGGGTTGGTTCGCAGCTTGCTGGTATTGAAGGCCTGTTCTGGGGTGCCATGGTGGGTAATGTGCTTGCCGGTACATGTGCTTGGTTTATGTACCAACGCGCACTTGGGCAAGTCGAGGCTAAGCTTTCTAATTAATCAGTTAGCGAACTAAACGGCTTGCCAGCTAAACCGCTATAAAGCTATAAAGCTATAAAGCTATAAAGCTATAAAGCTATAAAGCTATAAAGCTATAAAGCTATAAAGCTATAAAGCTATAAAGCTATAAAGCTATTAAACGAAAAAGCAGCCACTTAGGCTGCTTTTTTAGTTTCAGACTTAAAATATATTGGGTTAGACTTGCTCAAAGTAAGCCAAAAACTCACCGCAATCTTTTTGGAATGGTGGCAATATTTCTGCTAGTGTTTCATCATCCCAATGCCACCATTCAAAGCTTTCTAATCGCTCGGCATAGCTAGGAGCATCAAACCGAGGACGTAGTTGCCAAACGCAATCGAGTATGGCGGTACGCCTTAAGCAGCGGTTGCCAACGAAAACAATCAAGCAGTTCAGGCCCTGCATCAACATAAATGAGTTAATCATTCCATTGTGTCAAAGTACTTCGCCAGCCTAAAACTGCAGTACTTCAGTTTCATTCGGGACCATTTTAAAAGGAAGTTATTTTAAATACCCGAATTCCCTATGCTAATACATGCATTGAAAGATAAACACTTGTTTTCATATGATTTTCAGACAAAAAAAACCCGCTGATTTCTCAGCGGGCTTTTCAATGGTGGTGGAGGGATAGGGATTTGAACCCTAGAACCGCTATTAACGGTTGCCGGTTTTCAAGACCGGTGCTTTCGACCACTCAGCCATCCCTCCAACAAATTGTCATCAATAGATTAGTACACTAATGATGTTGCTAATTGCATACGCAAATAGCGATACCTTTTGTCTTCACTTTTAAAAAAGTGAAAATAAATTTAAAGCCTGGTGATGTCCTACTCTCACATGGGGAAGCCCCACACTACCATCGGCGCTATTGTGTTTCACTTCTGAGTTCGGCATGGAATCAGGTGGGTCCACAATGCTATGGTCGCCAAGCAAATTTTAAAATTCGGAAAACTGTATTTAAAAGTTATGTCTCATCAAACGCATTCAAGGTCTGTCTTTCTATTGAGTCCACAAAACCCCTTGGGTGTTGTATGGTTAAGCCTCACGGGCAATTAGTACAGGTTAGCTCAATGCCTCGCAGCACTTACACACCCTGCCTATCAACGTCGTAGTCTACGACAACCCTTTAGGACACTTATAGTGCCAGGGAAAACTCATCTCAAGGCTCGCTTCCCGCTTAGATGCTTTCAGCGGTTATCGATTCCGAACTTAGCTACCGGGCAATGCCATTGGCATGACAACCCGAACACCAGAGGTTCGTCCACTCCGGTCCTCTCGTACTAGGAGCAGCCCCTTTCAATTTTCCAACGCCCACGGCAGATAGGGACCGAACTGTCTCACGACGTTCTAAACCCAGCTCGCGTACCACTTTAAATGGCGAACAGCCATACCCTTGGGACCGACTTCAGCCCCAGGATGTGATGAGCCGACATCGAGGTGCCAAACACCGCCGTCGATATGAACTCTTGGGCGGTATCAGCCTGTTATCCCCGGAGTACCTTTTATCCGTTGAGCGATGGCCCTTCCATTCAGAACCACCGGATCACTATGACCTGCTTTCGCACCTGCTCGAATTGTCATTCTCGCAGTCAAGCGGGCTTATGCCATTGCACTAACCACACGATGTCCAACCGTGTTTAGCCCACCTTCGTGCTCCTCCGTTACTCTTTGGGAGGAGACCGCCCCAGTCAAACTACCCACCAGGCACTGTCCGTAATCCCGATTCAGGGACCAACGTTAGAACATCAAAACTACAAGGGTGGTATTTCAAGGACGACTCCATCACATCTAGCGACGCAATTTCATAGTCTCCCACCTATCCTACACATGTAGGTTCAATGTTCAGTGCCAAGCTGTAGTAAAGGTTCACGGGGTCTTTCCGTCTAGCCGCGGGTACACTGCATCTTCACAGCGATTTCAATTTCACTGAGTCTCGGGTGGAGACAGCGTGGCCATCATTACGCCATTCGTGCAGGTCGGAACTTACCCGACAAGGAATTTCGCTACCTTAGGACCGTTATAGTTACGGCCGCCGTTTACCGGGGCTTCGATCAAGAGCTTCGACCGAAGTCTAACCCCATCAATTAACCTTCCGGCACCGGGCAGGCGTCACACCGTATACGTCATCTTACGATTTTGCACAGTGCTGTGTTTTTAATAAACAGTTGCAGCCACCTGGTATCTGCGACTCTCGTCTGCTCCATCCGCAAGGGACTTCACTGATAAGAGCGTACCTTCTCCCGAAGTTACGGTACCATTTTGCCTAGTTCCTTCACCCGAGTTCTCTCAAGCGCCTTGGTATTCTCTACCCGACCACCTGTGTCGGTTTGGGGTACGATTCCTTACAATCTGAAGCTTAGAGGCTTTTCCTGGAAGCATGGCATCAATGACTTCACTACCGTAGTAGCTCGACATCGTATCTCAGCGTTAGTAGCGGTCCGGATTTACCTAAACCACCCGCCTACATACTTGAACCTGGACAACCGTCGCCAGGCCCACCTAGCCTTCTCCGTCCCCCCATCGCAATTGTAAGAAGTACGGGAATATTAACCCGTTTCCCATCGACTACGCCTTTCGGCCTCGCCTTAGGAGTCGACTTACCCTGCCCCGATTAACGTTGGACAGGAACCCTTGGTCTTCCGGCGAGGGAGTTTTTCACTCCCTTTATCGTTACTCATGTCAGCATTCGCACTTCTGATACCTCCAGCAGCCCTTACAGACCACCTTCAACGGCTTACAGAACGCTCCCCTACCCCACATACCCTAAGGTACGTAGCCGCAGCTTCGGTGTATAGCTTAGCCCCGTTACATCTTCCGCGCAGGCCGACTCGACCAGTGAGCTATTACGCTTTCTTTAAATGATGGCTGCTTCTAAGCCAACATCCTGGCTGTCTGAGCCTTCCCACATCGTTTCCCACTTAGCTATACTTTGGGACCTTAGCTGGCGGTCTGGGTTGTTTCCCTCTCCACGACGGACGTTAGCACCCGCCGTGTGTCTCCCGGATAGTACTTACTGGTATTCGGAGTTTGCAAAGGGTTGGTAAGTCGGGATGACCCCCTAGCCTTAACAGTGCTCTACCCCCAGTAGTATTCGTCCGAGGCGCTACCTAAATAGCTTTCGGGGAGAACCAGCTATCTCCAGGTTTGATTGGCCTTTCACCCCTAGCCACAAGTCATCCGCTAATTTTTCAACATTAGTCGGTTCGGTCCTCCAGTTGATGTTACTCAACCTTCAACCTGCCCATGGCTAGATCACCTGGTTTCGGGTCTAATCCTAGCAACTGTACGCCCAGTTAAGACTCGGTTTCCCTACGGCTCCCCTAAACGGTTAACCTTGCTACTAAAATTAAGTCGCTGACCCATTATACAAAAGGTACGCAGTCACACCACGAAGGTGCTCCTACTGCTTGTACGTACACGGTTTCAGGTTCTATTTCACTCCCCTCACAGGGGTTCTTTTCGCCTTTCCCTCACGGTACTGGTTCACTATCGGTCAGTCAGTAGTATTTAGCCTTGGAGGATGGTCCCCCCATATTCAGACAGGATATCACGTGTCCCGCCCTACTCGTTTTCACTGATTATGATGTGTCGGTTACGGGGCTATCACCCTTTGTTGCGAGACTTTCCAGACTCTTCACCTGCATCATTAAAAGCTTAAGGGCTAATCCAATTTCGCTCGCCGCTACTTTCGGAATCTCGGTTGATTTCTCTTCCTCGGGGTACTTAGATGTTTCAGTTCCCCCGGTTTGCCTCCTGTTGCTATGTATTCACAACAGGATACTTGCTTATGCAAGTGGGTTTCCCCATTCAGGAATCCCAGACTCAAAAGGTTATTACTACCTAATCTGGGCTTATCGCAAGTTATTACGCCTTTCATCGCCTCTGACTGCCAAGGCATCCACCGTGTACGCTTAGTCACTTAACCATACAACCCGAAAGGGTTTCTATTTGCTTTCACTTTAAAAAGTGAAGACAAATAAGCGTATGGCAACTAACCAAGGTTTTTGGTTGTCATCAAGAAGGGTTAATTCTCAATGACTGTTTGCCGGACTCAATTTACTTTTTGTTTCCACTTTTTAATAAAAAGTAGAATCAAAAAATGAACAATCATTTCTGATCATTCGAATACAAGACACTTGAATGTGTTTGTTGTGTTTATACCGTTCTTATTAAATAAGAGCAGATAAACATTGAGAACTTTTAAATTTGACTTGAATTACTCGTAAGTAATCAAATCAGTCAGCTTTCCAAATTGTTAAAGAGCAAGAGTTTTTCAAGTTTTAAACTTTCAAAACCATTTTTAAAAACTCTCTTCAGACTGTTGTCATCAAAGAATGTTTAAAGATGGTGGGCGATACCGGGCTCGAACCAGTGACCCCCTGCTTGTAAGGCAGGTGCTCTCCCAACTGAGCTAATCGCCCATAAAAGTTTTAATTCCTTATGGAAGGAATGGTGGAGCTATGCGGGATCGAACCGCAGACCTCCTGCGTGCAAGGCAGGCGCTCTCCCAGCTGAGCTATAGCCCCATATTTTTATTTCCTTGGGAGGAAATGGTGGGCGATACCGGGCTCGAACCAGTGACCCCCTGCTTGTAAGGCAGGTGCTCTCCCAACTGAGCTAATCGCCCCAAATTTTATTTCCTTGGGAGGAAATGGTGGGTCGTGCAGGATTCGAACCTGCGACCAATTGATTAAAAGTCAACTGCTCTACCAACTGAGCTAACGACCCTTTTTACTTCTTGAAGGAAGTGGTATCCCGTAGGGGAGTCGAACCCCTGTTACCGCCGTGAAAGGGCGGTGTCCTAGGCCTCTAGACGAACGGGACACTGCTAATTTATCTCTACTTTAAAAAGTAGAAACAAACCTTGAAGAACTTGGGAGTTCTTCATCTCTTTGCTTTTCTAAACCTAATCAATCTGTGTGGACACTCATCGTAAGTATCTTCGTATAAGGAGGTGATCCAGCCCCAGGTTCCCCTAGGGCTACCTTGTTACGACTTCACCCCAGTCATGAACCACAAAGTGGTGAGCGTCCTCCCCGAAAGGTTAAACTACCCACTTCTTTTGCAGCCCACTCCCATGGTGTGACGGGCGGTGTGTACAAGGCCCGGGAACGTATTCACCGTGACATTCTGATTCACGATTACTAGCGATTCCGACTTCATGGAGTCGAGTTGCAGACTCCAATCCGGACTACGACGCACTTTTTGGGATTCGCTCACTATCGCTAGCTTGCTGCCCTCTGTATGCGCCATTGTAGCACGTGTGTAGCCCTACTCGTAAGGGCCATGATGACTTGACGTCGTCCCCACCTTCCTCCGGTTTATCACCGGCAGTCTCCCTGGAGTTCCCGACATGACTCGCTGGCAAACAAGGATAAGGGTTGCGCTCGTTGCGGGACTTAACCCAACATTTCACAACACGAGCTGACGACAGCCATGCAGCACCTGTCTCAGAGCTCCCGAAGGCACACCTGCGTCTCCGCTGGCTTCTCTGGATGTCAAGAGTAGGTAAGGTTCTTCGCGTTGCATCGAATTAAACCACATGCTCCACCGCTTGTGCGGGCCCCCGTCAATTCATTTGAGTTTTAATCTTGCGACCGTACTCCCCAGGCGGTCTACTTAACGCGTTAGCTCCGAAAGCCACGGCTCAAGGCCACAACCTCCAAGTAGACATCGTTTACGGCGTGGACTACCAGGGTATCTAATCCTGTTTGCTCCCCACGCTTTCGCATCTGAGTGTCAGTATCTGTCCAGGGGGCCGCCTTCGCCACTGGTATTCCTTCAGATCTCTACGCATTTCACCGCTACACCTGAAATTCTACCCCCCTCTACAGTACTCTAGTTCACCAGTTTCAAATGCAGTTCCGAGGTTGAGCCCCGGGCTTTCACATCTGACTTAATGAACCACCTGCATGCGCTTTACGCCCAGTAATTCCGATTAACGCTCGCACCCTCCGTATTACCGCGGCTGCTGGCACGGAGTTAGCCGGTGCTTCTTCTGTTGCTAACGTCAAGATGCGCAGCTATTAACTACACACCCTTCCTCACAACTGAAAGTACTTTACAACCCGAAGGCCTTCTTCATACACGCGGCATGGCTGCATCAGGCTTTCGCCCATTGTGCAATATTCCCCACTGCTGCCTCCCGTAGGAGTCTGGACCGTGTCTCAGTTCCAGTGTGGCTGATCATCCTCTCAGACCAGCTAGGGATCGTCGCCTTGGTGAGCCATTACCTCACCAACTAGCTAATCCCACCTAGGCATATCTTGACGCGAGAGGCCCGAAGGTCCCCCTCTTTGGCCCGTAGGCATCATGCGGTATTAGCCATCGTTTCCAATGGTTATCCCCCACATCAAGGCAATTTCCTAGGCATTACTCACCCGTCCGCCGCTCGACGCCCATTAACGCACCCGAAGGATTGTTAGTGTCGTTTCCGCTCGACTTGCATGTGTTAGGCCTGCCGCCAGCGTTCAATCTGAGCCATGATCAAACTCTTCAATTTAAGATTTTGTGACTCAACGAATACTGACTTCAAAACTAATATTCATTCGAAAATGAACATGTAATTCTAAAGCTATTACCCCTCTCTTCTTAAATAAATAGGAACAGAATGGTAATGAATTGACTGTGCCAAATACTTTCTTTCCACAAGAGAAAGTAGTTATTCGTATTGGTCACTCAGTTCATTGAAACCAAAGTTGATTCCGAGGAATCTGTTTTACTTCTCTTAATAAAAAGGGAAGATAAAACGTTTTGATATTCATCAACGAGTGCCCACACAGATTGATAGGTTTAAATTGTTAAAGAGCTTTGCTTATCGAAACTTTCTTTTTACAAAGAAACCCTTGAAAGCGGACGTGAATTCTAGCGATTTAATCTTAAGTGTCAAACACTTTTTAAAATTAATTTCTTTCGAACTTTCCGTCTTACTGATTACTGCTGAAGCCTTGTGGCGTCTACCGTGTCAGTGAGGCGGCATTATAGAGATCATCGAAAACATGGCAACCCCTTTTTTGATAAAAATTCAAAAAACTTGCTTAAGTGGCTACTTTTACGTCAAAAGGCTCTTTCGTAGCTCAAAGCTCATACAATAGTGGGCATATCACTTAAAATTTTGCGATTAAATCTTTCGAAAAAGCCTCTATATCTAGCTCAATGCTCCATTTCTCACTCAGTTCTTGGATGTTATCTAGCGATTGCTGAACTGTTTTTATCGTCAATGTGTTGTTGTCTAGGTCGTATACCTGTTTTTGCGTAGTGTAATAGAAGTAAAGGATAGTTAATGCTTCTCGATCACCTTGCTCAGCTTTCGGTTGAATACGCTTGAGCTTACGATAGATTTGATTGTGAGTTTGTTTAAGGTTCCACACATAAAGCGCCTCTTTAAAGTAATTATGCCCTTTCACACGACTCGCGATAAAGGCATTCAGTACGACTGATAAAATCACCCCGAGTACATTCAAATGGAAATTGCCTGTCGCTTCCCCACTAATAGATCCAGCTAAACCAAAAAGTTCAATCAGAACGCTACCGAATACGATAGCAAACAAGGCGAGTGACCCAACTAACGAAACCAACAGCAGGTTCATCTTCTTTCTATATTCTTCTTTATTGATTTTCTGTAACTTCATCGACTACTTCCTTAAGTAAGTCACCTAATAATTTGCGCATACTATCTACATAAACATTGGGTCGCTTCAACCCTTACCATCTTGTAATGTGGTCATTCTCTATTTAATACGCAGAGTTCTTCTGGTTGGCGCTATAAGCAACTCTATTTGACTTCATTAATAGAAAAGAGTTACATACCGCCACAATTTTGGTTATTCATAAATTCATGTTGATAAAGTCCGTTTAGCTTTATCACATACTGACAAGGTACATTCCATGCGTTCATTTGTATTACGCGCTCGCGCAGCCCCTACAGAGAGCAAACTTATCTTAGAAGGTGTTGGGCAAGATGCTCATACTGAGATTCTGGCTCATACTCTGATGAACACGATCTTCGTTGCTCAATCTCACCGTGAGAATGTCACCGTGCACCTTGTGTTAGAAAGTACTAAAGACTTTTCACGTACCATTACATTCGATTCAAACGAAATCACTAACATTGGTGGCTTCCATGAGTCTGCATTGTTATCTGCGGTAGTAAGAGCGGTTGACGCTTCTCAAGGTATGACAAAAGAACAGACACGTCAGGTTGAACCGGGCATCACTGTTCGTACTATGAGCTTTGAAAAGTTGGTTAAAGAACTGGCAGAAGACCACCAGCTGTACATGATGGATAAGAAAGGCGACTTTATCCGTGACGCAGAGATTGCGGAAAACCCATGTTTCCTTCTAACTGACCATATCCCTATGCCAAAGAAAAGCTACAACAGCTTGAAGCGTTTAGGGACAGAGAAAATCAGCTTAGGTCCAAACATGTTGTTTGCTTCTCAGTGTGTTGTGTTGATCAACAATGAGCTTGATATTCGCGGTTTCTAACCTCCTAGCTAATTATCTAAACAAAAAAAGAGCTCACTTAGTTGAGCTCTTTTGCTTATTTACCTCTCAGTATCGATGGTGTTATCTCGAAATCAGGCCTGATTAACCAAAGATGAAGCTGTATAGGAAGCCTGCACCCATCGCCATGCTTAGGATAACGAATAGGAATGCTGCAATCATTTGATTCTTAAAGATTGATTTAAGCAGGATAACTTCCGTTAAACTTGCGCCTGCACTACCAATGATCAATGCCATTACTGAACCCAACGCCATACCTTTCTGTACTAAAGCTGCACTTAGTGGGATTACCGCTTCAGCACGAATGTACAGTGGAATACCAATCACGGCTGCTACTGGAATCGCATACCACATACCTTCACCAGCGTACTGTGCAATGAGGTCTGTAGGAATGAGGCCGTAGATGAATGAACCAATCGCGATACCCATCATTAGATAAGGGAATACTTGTTTGAAGTCTTTCCAAGTTGAGAACCAAATTCTCATCCAACGGCTAGGTTCTTTCTTCTCTACGATTTCAGCCGTCGCGCTTCCATCCGTTGAGCAGCCTGACACAGTCACTTGTGGTTCTTCTTTTTTCGAATCGCAGCAAGATGTCTCTTTTGCCATTACAGGCGCAGGCTCACCACATGCACTTGTACCACATGAAGATTCCGCTTTAACAGGTACTGCTTTCTTAGGGGCAGAGTCATCACAGCTAGTCCCACAGCTTGAAGCTGAACCTGACGATTCATACGCTTCAGGTTTTACGTAACGCTCAAAGCCAAGCTTCTCAAGTGCGTAACCTGCGACTACCGATACCGTCATTGCTACTAAGAAGTAGAACACAGCCACTTGCCAGCCGAACGTAATCACGAACAAGCCAATGATCACCGGGTTCAAGAGTGGGCTACCGAATAGGAACACCATCATTGGACCAAAACCTGCTCTTGCACGCAGCAATCCTTTTAGGAAAGGAATCGTCGAACATGAACAGAAAGGCGTAATCGCACCCAATAGTGCAGCAACCACATAGCCCTTACCGTTACGTGAGCTCAAGATAGATTGAATCTTTTCTGGCGTAAGAAACTCTTGCAGAATCCCAACAATGTAGCTGATCGCCAAAAAAAGGATGATTAGCTCTACTGCTAAGAAAGCGAACATATCAAGTGCGTCTTTTAGCATTGTTAACATTTCATTGCTCATAATAACTCCAAACTGGATTTAAGGCGGGACTCTATGAGGAAAGTAACTAACCCTTAATTTCGAATATTCTCGAATTATAGAAATAAACAGCTACAGTTCAAGGTTTATTTCGATAAATATCGAAATAAATTTTGGAAAACACTATTTTCCAATGACTTACATAGCCACAGTTTTTAAATTTGAATTGTTCTTATATTTCGACTAACATCGAAATTAAAACTTGAGGGGTTAATATGAACTTAGAAGTCGTTGCGAAAGCACTTAAAGAGTTGGGCCACCCTGTTCGCCTAACCATTTATAAAAGTGTTGTTAAAGCTGGCTACCAAGGCATTGCAGTTGGCGGCCTACAAGAAGAACTAGGCATTCCCGGTTCTACCTTGTCTCATCACATATCAAGCTTGGCGTCTGCGGGTTTAATCAGCCAAAGACGAGAAGGAAGAACGTTATTCTGCGTGGCGGAGTATGAATGTCTAGAAGGCGTGATTGATTTCTTACAAGACGAGTGTTGCGTAAATGAACAGTGCAACTAAGGCACCTTTGAATAGGGCATCTTTGGACTTAGAACAGGTTTGGGCTGAATATCAGCAAGCGTTAAAGTCATTCCTGTATTCCAAGGTCAACAACTCTGCGGATGTAGACGACTTGCTTCAAGATATCTTGATTAAGACTTATCAGAACTTAGATAAGGTACAAGATGCGAGCAACGTAAAGTCGTGGCTATTCCAATTAGCCAATCACACGATTATCGACTTCTACCGTAAGCATGCACGCCAACAACGTGATAGCCAAATTGATGCTGAAGATCTGTGGTTTACCGATTTAGACCACGACTCTGAGTTCAAACAAAAGCTCTCATTGTGTATTGAACCTTTTATTCAGGTACTGCCAGAACAAAGCTCATCGTTACTGCTTGCTGTCGACATCAAAGGCCAAAGCCAGAAAGAGATCGCAGAGGCGCAAAACGTCAGCTACTCAACGGTTAAGTCTCGCGTTCAGAAAAGTCGTTGGGATCTTAAGAACCTGTTTGAAGAGTGCTGTAACCTGTCACTTGATCAACAAGGCAATGTGATTGATTGCGAACTCAAGCCAGACAACGATTGCAACAACTGTTAATCGTTGCATTGAAATAGAACAAAGCCAGCAATTGATGCTGGCTTTGTTGTTTTTATAATCTGCAAATCACTTTGCTTAAGCTAACCTAGTGCTTGAGCGAACCTAACTACTCTGCTTCCACTTACTACGCTGCTTCCGCTTTGACGACCGGTTGATAGCGCCCAGGCTTATGGTTCATCGCTAGAATCAAGTTGGTGACTATCGCACCAAGCACAGACAATAGAACCAGTGACACGTCAACAATAAACAGTGAAAGCACTACAATCGTACAGTCTAACGCCATCTGAACTTTGCCCGCTCGAATACCAAAACGTTCTTGTAAGAATAACGCCAAAATGTTGAAGCCACCTAAACTCATCTTATGACGGAAAATCACCAGCATACCTGTACCAATTAGGCCACCACCCAATAACGCAGCATACAATGCATGAATTTCGGCAATTTGAATCACGTGATACAAGTGATCCACAGCGAACGAAACAATCGAAACGGCAATAAAGGTATTGACGGTGAAACGCCAGCCCATACGAGCAACCGACAAAATATAGAAAGGTAAGTTGAGTGCAAAGAACACTTGGCCAAAGCTTAAGTCAGTTACTTTGGTAATGAAAATTGCTAAACCAGCCGTGCCTCCAGTGAGCAAACCGACCTGATTGAAAAAGATAACGCCGAGTGAAACCAGTGCGCTACCTAAGATCAGTGCCAGTAAGTTTTCGCGAAAGTTATGATCTTTATCCATGTGAATGACTCTCCCTGAATCTTTTAACATCGCGTTTCAGTAGTTTTGAAACGATTTACGCCCAAATTTACGATGTTTAACAAATAAGTCGAGTGAACGAACGATGTTGGTTAGTGATTAGTTTGTATATTAGTTTTTACAGCTTTGTGAAAACCAATATAAAGCAATAACTTAAACTCTCGATTTTGATCTTTTATTCTGAATCTCAGGATTTTATAGATTAACCAGCGAACATCCATTTTTTCTATTTACTGGTCATATTTCGCTCGAATACTCACGACGAATAAATCTATGCATAAAACGCATAAAATAAATCACAAATAGTCATTTGATACATTAACCACTCGTCATTATGATGCGCGGCCTCTTACAACAGTGAGCTAATGTAAACACCTTATGTTTTCACAATCTCTTTTTGCCCAATTGGCCAGGATGATGCTATTTCTCGTCATTAGTTTGGTTATTGTGCATCACAGTCAGCCATTGATTGATCTTTTGGCTCAGCATGCCGTGAGCAGTGGCTGCCACCAGCAGTCAGCGCATGAGCACTCCGGGCACGAACATCACCATGATATGACTGAACAACCCATGTCAGAGCAAGACCACTCACACCACCATTAATTTAAGAGTATTAGAATGAGCATTTTCCGTTTTCCTTTACTGGTATGGCTTGGGATAGGCACACTTATTATCAGTCTAGGGGTCAGACAATCATTCGGCATTTTCATGATGCCAATTTCAGAGCATTTCGGCACGGGTCGAGAGTTTTTCAGCTTCGCGGTTGCTCTACAAAACCTTTTGTTCGGCGTGTTCCAGCCTTTTGTTGGTATGGCCGCTGACAAATGGGGAGCAAGACGCATCATTATTGCAGGCGCATGTGCTTACGGTTTGGGTTTACTTCTTACCTCAATTTCTACCGAATCGAGCATGCTTTACGTTTCACTGGGTGCACTGGTTGGCCTTGGGTTAAGTGCGACAAGTTATGTAATCGTGTTAGGCGCGGTAGCCAAAGTAGTACCTGCAGAGCATTCGGCTAAAGCGTTTGGCTTAACCACTGCTGCTGGTTCATTTGGTATGTTCGCGGTGATTCCGGGCGCGCAATACATGCTGAACGAATTTGATTGGCAGAGTGCAATGCAAGTGTTTGGCGTGCTGTGTTGTTTCATGATCTCTTTTGCCCTGTTTATGCGAGCGCCTAAAGTAGCCTCAAACAAACAAGCGCAAGCAGAAGAGAACCAAACTCTGAAAAAAGCAATGTCTGAAGCATTTGCTCATAAAGGTTACTGGTTAATTCACGCAGGCTTCTTCGTGTGTGGTTTCCATGTAATGTTTATAGCAACGCACTTACCTAGCTACTTAGCAGACAAAGACCTACCGGCGAGCAGCGCAGCAATGGCACTGGCTTACGTTGGCATCTTCAACATCTTCGGGTCTTACTTCTGGGGTGTAATGGGCGATAAGTTCAGCAAGCGTCATGTAATGTCGGCACTGTACTTAGTGCGTACCGTGGTTATCGGAGCGTTTGTCACTTTGCCTGTTACTGAGTCAACCGCGGCTATCTTCGGTGCGGCGATTGGTTTTTGTTGGTTGGGTACGGTTCCGCTAACTTCTGGCTTAGTTCGTCAGATCTTCGGTGCTCGTTACCTGTCGACGTTGTACGGTTTGGTGTTCTTTACTCACCAAGTAGGTAGCTTCCTAGGCGCTTGGGTTGGCGGTCGTATTTACGATTACTACGGTTCTTACGAGCCAATCTGGTGGTCAACGGTAGTACTGGCGTTTGCAGCAGCACTTATTCATTTACCCATCAATGACAAACCCATTGAACGACTGAAATTGGCAATGGCTTAACGTTTTATGCTGACACCCCCATCAGCGAAAAACTAACAGTCATTCCAATAAAGAGAGTGATTATTGAAGGATAACATCTTGAGGTATCCACTCTCTTTTTCGTTGCACGTTATATCAACGATGAAAACGGTCGATATTTACATAAACATCACTGAATAATAAGACTATTATTTTCGTTTTAATTTATAGTACCCACCCGATCCTTTAAAACTAATCCGCAGGCTTATGGAATACATCGATCAGACTGTCCTTATAGCAATGGCACTCATTTTTGTCGGCTCGTTTGTGCAAACCGCAATCGGCTTTGGTTTGGCTATAGTGGCAGCCCCACTGCTGTTTTTGGTCTCTCCAGACTATGTACCTGCGCCTATCTGTCTCGTTGGCCTATTCATTTCTATATTTAACGCTTTTAAACATCGAGCGAATATTTCTATTGGCGGATTAAAAATCGCATTGCTGGGCCGCATTCCGGGTTCACTGGCAGGCGGAGCTTTGTTGGTGATGGTTTCAACGAGCGTGTTGTCATTATGGTTGGGCTTATTGGTCGTATTTGCCGTGATTGTTAGCCTACTGCCCTTTAGACTCGAACCAACCCCAACTAAGATGGGTATTGCGGGGTTCTTTTCTGGGTTCTTTGGCACCAGTTCGGGTATTGGTGGTCCACCGATGGCACTGCTGCTACAACACCAAGATGCCAATCAGCTTCGTGGTAACCTTTCTGCGTTTTTCGTGTTCAGTTCGATCATCTCGTTACTGGTACAGATCCCGATTGGCTTCTTCACCATGCACCATTTGATCATAACCATCCCTTTACTGCCAGCAGCTTGGTTGGGTTACAAGGTGGCATTGATGACGACACAAAGCATCCCTAAAGAGAAGATACGCATTGGTTCATTGCTGCTATGTTCTATCAGTGGCTTTACGGCAATCTGGCAGGGACTAGTGAGCTAGTGAGTGGCGATAAAGACGGGAAGAAGAAAATTCTTAGAGAATCAACACAGATCAAGCCCCTTAGCGATAAAAAGGACATTCTATGACTTACGATGAATTCAACGCATTCTGCGAGTCACTACCTGCAACCAGTTATGTGATGCAGTGGAATAACTCGCACGTTTGGAAAGTGGGTGGCAAGGTGTTTTCGATTGGTGGTTGGGGACCGAAAGATGAGCCTGCGTTTATCTTCAAGACATCCGATCAGAATTTCGATTTTCTCAAAGAAGAGCAGGGATATAAACCCGCGCCCTACTTTGCTTCGCGCGGAATGAAGTGGATTCAGCTTTTTGAAAGCACATCAGAAAGGGATGAGGAACTGAGATATTACCTCACTGAATCACACCGAGTTGTCTCATTAGGGCTAACCAAAAAGAAACAAGCAGAGCTAGGGCTCAATCAATAACGTTTATTTCGTATTGCTAATCTGAGCCCTTCTTTTACAGTGAGGCAGAATCCCTAAGAAGTCTATTTCAAAAATACAGGTAAATAGCGTTCTATTTTTTGCTCTGAGATAAGCGGCACCAATAAATAGATCAAACCTGCAAAGGCAATAGATCCGGCTAAGTCTTCTGGGCGATGCATGCCAAGCCAAACTCGGCTGTAAGCGACACCACCAGCCCAAACCAGTAAACCACCTACCAAATAAAAACGCTTCGCTTCTAAAAACAATCCACCGAAGAACGCCAAACACACACCGACGAAAATCATGTGTCCAGATGGGAAAGAGTAGTCCGTTTCACCCAGCCAGTGACGCGTTCGCCACTCACTCACCTCATCTTGCACAGATGCAATTGCTGCGTTCTTTTCCATTAGTGGCAGTTCATAAAACACTTCGGGCATTTCAACGACTTCTTGCGTCACCAAATACTCAGAATAAGGACGAGGGCTTTCTGTTGAATGCTTTAAGAAGGTTTTCGCTGCAAAGCTAAGAACCAACAACAGGCCAAGCTGCAGGCAAAGGCTGGCTATCTTAGCTTTGGAAAATTTCATCGCGAGCAATACCAGAGACAAAACAGCTAGCGTTACCAAGAATCCTTGGTTACCTGCTGAGTACGTCACGAACGTCATGAAGGCGCCATAGAAAGGCAAAACCGCACTTCCAAGGTCAAAGTCCGATCCAAAGATCAAAAAAGGTATGAGAGAATACAAACTTAGAACGAGCAGCAATAAGCCTTTGGATTTGTTAGAGAACAGAGAAGTCATGGCTAAGATCTTTTAGATGAAGTGGTCGGATGCTATCGCAGCTTAGCATCACCAATATCAATTTTATGTCAAAACGGTCAGTCAGCCGTCATGGTGTAACGATATTCGATTAATAGACCTATCGAGTATTGATTCGGTGAACAGCCACGCCAACACCAATAACATTCAACATCCACTTATGTTCATAGAGACAGCAAAGACCACTAAAGACGGCCTGACGCGTTCTGCTGATAAAGTGAACACTTACCGGGTTATACGACCAGAATCTTAAAAACTTTGCTGTCAGTCCTTTAAATCCAGTATTGAAAGGATTACCATCTGGTCTGCTTTCAAAAGCAAAACAGAGTATTAATTTTTATTCTCAGGGCGGGGCGAAATTCCCCACCGGCGGTATGTCCTTAGCAAAATCTAAAGATAAGCCCGCGAGCGCTCGATTCGTCGAGGTCAGCAGATCTGGTGAGATGCCAGAGCCGACGGTCATAGTCCGGATGAGAGAGAATGAAAACACACTCGTTTAAGTTGGAAAGGCACACCCGCGTGAATTGGGTTCGTACCTCCAACTTAGGCGGGTGCATTTCGTTTTGGATAAAACCATAATGAGCTAAAGCCAATCATAGTACGATTGGTACAAGCCTACTTGTAATGAGTTGGCTTTGTTGTGCTCGGTTGAGATCCCTCATACAGCCCTGATTCTGGTGATATTTTAGGAGTTTAACCATGAATCAGTCTTCACTACTTGCCGAATTTGGCGAACCAATCACTCGCGTTGAAAACGCACTGCAAGCTCTACGCGAAGGTCGTGGCGTACTTTTACTCGATGATGAAGATCGCGAGAACGAAGGCGACATCATCTACTCAGTAGAACACCTAACCAATGCTCAAATGGCGCTTATGATCCGCGAATGCAGCGGCATTGTGTGCCTGTGTCTAACCGACGAGCAAGCAAATCAACTTGAACTTCCACCTATGGTTGTTGATAACAACAGCGCAAACCAAACTGCGTTTACCGTAACTATCGAAGCAAAAGTGGGTGTAACAACAGGTGTTTCTGCCGCTGACCGTGTAACAACGATCAAGACAGCTGCAAACCCAACAGCTAAGCCTACTGATCTTGCTCGCCCAGGCCACGTATTTCCGTTACGTGCGCGTAAAGGTGGCGTACTTGCACGCCGCGGTCACACAGAAGGCACTGTGGATCTTATGCAAATGGCAGGTCTTCAATCAGCAGGCGTACTGTGTGAAGTAACCAATCCAGACGGCACGATGGCAAAAGCGCCAGAGATCGTTGCTTTCGGTAAAATGCACAACATGCCAGTACTGACCATTGAAGATATGGTGATGTACCGCACCGAGTTCGACCTTAAGCTTGCATAACGTTTAATCGTTAACTCTCAATACTGACGGTCAGCAATCATCAAAATAGATACAAACGTCAGAATGAATATTGAAAGGCCTCACTACTTATTGCTATTTCTAGTTAAAAGCATATAAAGAGTGAGGCCTTTTCGTTTCTGTATCTTGCCCTAAAACATGCTGCGCATTGAGTGTGATTAATGACAAAGCCTTGTATTAAAACACACCAAATCAATAAGTTTAACCTCTCAAAAATTACCGCAATAACTGAAACGTTTTCACTCAATTGGTGACCTTATGCACCAATATTGATCACCCATGATTACCGATAAAACATAAGCAATTGAAATATAAGATTTATTTATTTTGGCACGGTGTCTGCACTACCACTAAGTAGGTATGCAAATATTAGGAGTTGAATATGTTTGTAGTTATTTCAGTGGGTTTATCGATTGCAGTGCTTGCTGCACTGTTTCACTTTTCAAAAAAGAGACAGACAGCGCTATCACATAGGTTTGAAACTTTAGTTCTACTCAGAGAGCTACTGTTGTTATCACGTAAACATCGCGCCGCAACACACTACGCTCTTGCTTATAAGTTGTCTAGCGACTCGATTCGTAAAGTGAATGAGATTTACGACAACATACTTGAAGTATCTGAACTGCTTCAATCTCATGTGTCGTTCGATAGCCGTCCTATGTATCGCATCTATCACCTCAAGCTCATCGCCATGCACAGTGACTGGCAAAACCGAACTTTGGTACGTAACCAATCAATTCACGGCAAGACGATTCGTCACAGCATGTTCTTGATGGATGAAGTCATGATCATATGGCTGATTCAATCTGAACGAGAAGACATGAGTAGTGAATACCATATGAATTGGCAACAAATCTTGGATTGCATGGAAATCCTGACCAAACTACGAATGTGCATACCTGATATGGAAAAACCTGAAGAGTATGCGAGATTCAAGTTCTATGCATCTCAGACACACCGTAAGCTCAATCAATTATCAATGATCTGCCCTATCAGTAGCGGCTCACCGATTTGTACACGTGCGATGCATGCACTCACTGAGATCGCATCAAGCACCGAAGCAACTCAACCGGCAGATACCATGTACGAATTGACAAGCGATATATCAACCGTCGTTTCAAAAGTATACGACCAAGTATTGACGGACATAACCAGAAGCTTGTATCGACCTTTACCTGACATCAACGAAAAGGCGATAGACACCCGATTATCCGTACATCATTACATGTAAAGACTTCGTGAGAGGAGAGCGTGCTGGAACTCTGAATTATTGAGTTCAAATCCGATATCACCTTTGATATCGGATTTTTGTATTTATATGTTTATTCCTTGTGTACTTAGGATATATAACCTCAAACATCCTCAGATTTAATATCGCTAGACCAAGCTTCTGCAGCAAAATCAATAAACTGACGAACAACAGGGAGTTGATAGCTGCGTGATAGATACACCGCCCAAAGTATACTACTCGGTGAAACAAAACCCCCTAACACCTTTTGTAATTTACCATCAGCAATCAATGGATTCGCTAGATCGCATGGGAGGCGTACGATCCCTTTTCCATGCTGTGCGGCTCGGGTTAACACCTCAACATCGTTGGCTTTAATGGTCCCAGACACCTCAACTGAATAATGTTGGTTATCTTTCACGAAATCCCATTTAGTCACACTAAGGTGGCGAAAGCAATTATGTTGTCGAAGTTCTTCAATCGTTTTAGGTTCTCCATGCTTGTCTATATAAGCAGCAGATGCACACACAACCGAGTCGATTTCCATCAGCTTTCTGGCAATTAAGTTTTCATCAGGTTGATCGGTATATCGAAGGGCAATATCAATTCGCTCATCCACCAACTGAGTAAAACGATCCGAAGCAAAAAGTTCGACCATAATATTAGGGTGGCGTTCAGTGAACTGCTCGACCACATCCAATAACATGTTTTGAGTCAGCCCAATAGGCGCTGCGATTCGAATTGTCCCGGAAAGATCATCGGTTTGATTAAGCGCAGTAACCTCTAGCTCTGCGGTCTCATGGAGTATTTTTTCACAGCGTTGTAATGCGATTTCCCCTGCCGCCGTCAAACTCACCTTTCGAGTTGTTCTATGCAAAAGTCTTTGTTTTAGCCACGCTTCGATCTCTTGAACGTGGCGCGATACCTGTAAACGGCTCATATCCAAATGCTCTGCCGCTTGCGTAAAGCTGGCACAATTTGCCACTTCGACAAAACTACGCATCGCCGTCAACCTATCCATAACACACTCCCAACTTTTTACTGATTATCCGGTTTGATTCAAGTTGTGCCACCTAACAAGCCAATTAGATAACCATATAGATACAATCTACATCATTTTATGATATTTATCGCAGCTTAGTGAACTATTAGACTGCAATGGCTGTCGAGAAAACGACTTAATAAATTGAATAACTGGAGAGACATTATGAAAATTGCAGTATTAGGCGCATCAGGTTGGATTGGTAGTCACATTGCTCAAGAAGCTCAATCTCGTGGTCACGACGTGGTTGCTGTAGTAAGAGATGCAAGCAAAGTAGAAACCAAAGGTGTTGAGGTTCGTTCATTTGATTTACAAGATGAAGTCGCAAATCTAGCAAGCGCACTATCCGGCGTTGATGCAGTAATCACTTCGATTGGCGGACGTGCTTTGGGCAATCACGACATCGTAAAAAACACTGCGACTAAATTGCTGGAAACATTACCGAGCATTGGTATCGAGCGCCTACTTTGGGTTGGCGGTGCAGGCTCATTAGAAGTGGCGCCAAACATTCCGTTAGTTACTGTTCCTGACTTCCCAGCGGATTACAAAAACGAAGCGCTAGCACAGGGCGAAGCGCTTGAAGTGTTCAGACAATCTGATAACGAAGTTAACTGGACGTTCATTAGCCCTGCAGCAGAAATCTTCCCGGGCGATAAGCTATCAACTTACCGCACTGGTGGTGATCAACTGCTCACCGACGAAGATGGCAACAGCAAAATATCCGTCAGCGATTACGCTATTGCGATGATTGATGAACTAGAAGCTGGCAAGTTCCCGCGTCAACGTATTGGTGTCGCTTACTAGTCTGCCCATATGTGAAAATTGAAAAAGCCGATTGCTCAAAGCAATGCGGCTTTTTCATCTTTATATGGAGCATTCCTCTAATCCAATGGCAAGTGCCCCGTTTTCACGAAGATAACAGTCTCTTCTTCCACATAAGGGAAATGCTCGCTCATGTGAGGGCTACGCATCCATGTGTGTTTCGGGTACTCGCCGTGTTCATCTTTAAAGGTGCCCGACAACACAAAGATCTCTTCACCACCAAAATGACGATGCGGCTGAAAGCGTTCGCCGACAGGCCACTTCACTAAAGCGACATGTTCGTGCTCAAACTCATGCAGTGGCATAACTTGTAAGCCACCAATACCTGCAAGCCATTCCGTTTCTAGGGTATTGATACGAACTTGAGTTAAGTCTCTCGCATTAAACTGATTAAGCTTAACCAAGATCGTACAGCCATTTTTGCTTGATGGAGAATGCGCACTTCCCGGCGGATTACGGATATAAGTGCCAGCAGGGAAATCTCCAGTTTCATCAGAGAAAACACCCTCTAACACGAAGATTTCTTCGCCTTTCGGATGCGGGTGCTCAGAAAACGAAGATTCAGGATCGTACTTCACAATACTGGTCGTGTGACCTGATTCTTTCTCTTCTCTTTCAAGCGGCTTGCGCCATACCCCTATAGCAGGGCTTGCAATCCAGTCTAATGATTCGGTTTCAATAACCAGTTTTTTTGAAAAGTCCATGTTGAACATAATGGCGACCTTACTCTTGTTATCGTTATAATTATTCTTATTATCTTTCCAGCTTTTATTCTACGCGAATACTCATCAAAGAGGCCATCTCGCTGCATTTTTCCTGCGCGACAGCCACCTTAAAAGAATCCTAATTAATTGCGGCCAGCAATCACACCGCCATCAACATCCCAGACTGCACCCGTTACCCAATCAGCACTGTCTGACAGTAAGAAAGAGATACTATTAGCGATGTCCTTCGGCAAACCTACTCGACCAATTGGGTGGAACGCATTAAAACCTTCTAGTGCTTGGTCCACTTCTTCTGGTTTAATGAATGATTCGTAAATTGGCGTTTTAACCACAGCCGGAGACACGGCATTCACGCGAATGTTATGCTCAGCCAGTTCCATTGCCATGTGTTGTGTTAATGCGTGCAGGCCAGCTTTAGCCATTGAATAGGCAGAAGATGGCGTCGCTTTGATTGCTTGCTTACCCCACATAGAACCAACGTTAACCACACTGCCACCGCCGTTCTTGATCATCAATTTGCTTATCGCTTGAGTGATGAAGAAGGTTGCTTTATTCAGCTGCATATATTGCTCGTAATCAGATTCTTGGTGCTCAATAAACGCTTTAGGGTTGAAATAACCTGCAGCATTAACAAGGTAACCAATACCTTCATCTAACGACTCAAGGTGTTCAATAAGGCGAGACACACTCGCCTCATCATAAAGGTTAGCTTGCCAACCTGAAGCGTGACCTAACGATTGCAATTCTGACACTGCTTTATCTAACTTAGTTGGGTTATTGCCGACAACCAACACATGAATGTTTTGAGCGACTAATTGCTTCGCTGTTTCAAAGCCCATGCCACTCGTGCCGCCGATTACTACTGCAATACCATTTTTAGTGAAGTTCATTTTGTTATCTCCTAAGTCATGTGAACGTGGTAATCTTAGGCCTTGAACTAACACTATGAATAGTAAGTACAAATCGGTTAGGTAGGTACTTATTGGTACATCTTTATGAAAAATCAGGAAAACTTTTTTTCAAGAAAATCAGCACCAGAGCGTTCAGCTCGCATGGTGGAAACCATCTATGGCTGTAAATGGTCGCTAACGGTTTACCAATTACTGGCAAATGGCATTAATCGCCCCGGTGAAATGGTGCGCTCAGTAGAAGGGCTATCGACCAAGGTATTGAATGAATGTTTGAAGCGAAATGTAGAGTTTGGGATTTTAGATAAGCAAATGTTCAACGAACTGCCACCAAGAGTTGAATACCAAGTGACGCCGTTCGGCGAGAAGTTCTTGTTGATTCTAGACCAGCTGGAAAACCTACAAAACGAAATCGACGAGATGTAAGCCCAAGCCTGTCCAACTATTGCTAAAAGAAAGAGGAAGGTAGGCCGCGCCATTTAGCTGACTGGCATTTGCTCGAAGCGACCTTTTACAAAATCAATGAAGGTTCGAATTCGGCTCGGTTGATAGCGGTCTCGATGGTAGATCGCTGAAAAGTCGACCTTAGGTACTATCCACTCATCAAACACCTGTTCCAATTGCCCGTCATGGAGCTCTTGTAAGCAATAGATGGTAGGTACACGAATAATCCCGTTGCCCGACTTCGCGCCCTGTACCAACACTCGCCCATTTTTACATTGCAGTCTGCCCGTCACATGCACATCGACCGTTTTCTTGGTGTCATCCAACGCTTGAAAACTCCACTTGCGCACCGACCCCGTTAAACAATCATGGTGGATCAGATCTTTAGGGTGGTTAGGCTTCCCTTTGCGAGCGAAATACTCAGGGCTTGCGAGTGTTCCCATCTCTATGTCCAAAAGCTTTCTTGCGATAAAGCCCGCGTCTTCTAAGCTTCCCATGCGAAAAGCGATATCAAACGCGTCTTCAATCAAGTCGACTCGGTTACTGCTGAAATCAAGGCTAATACTGATGTCTGGGTAGAGTTGCATGAACTCATTCACTAGATCCGCAATGATCACTTCACCAAGATAACCACCGACACAGTTTACTTTTATGTCACCACGTACTTCTTCGACGTCATCCACAGCAGCAATCAGAGCTTGGTCTATATTATCTAAGGCTTGTTCACATCTCGCGTACAGATCTTGCCCTGCGTGAGTCAGCCTTAAAGTTCGAGTAGTACGGATAAACAGGGTCACTCCCATCTGTTTTTCTAAGCTACTCACTTGGCGTGACACGTGGGAGCGCGACACATCAAGCTCCTCCGCCGCTTTAGTGAAGTTACCTAAACGAGCGATAAGCACGAAAGAACGAATATCAGACAGGTTAATTTGATTGAGCATGGTCGCCAGCTTACTTGTGAAATTTAAAAGTGATGAGGCTATAGAGTTATGACGCTATAAAGCTATAAAGTGAACACCTTTATTGTTGCACCACAGCAACAGTGTTTCAAGTAAAGCGCTATATATCAACAATGTTATTTTCCTTAATATACTTCCATCGCAACGAAGCAAGGCAACAAGCACTTGATTCGAATGCACTTAAACAACACGTCGTAGCCAACCGACGCAATAAAAGTACAGAGGAAATAAAATGAAAAAACTAATCGTAATTACAGGTGCAAGCTCTGGTATTGGTGAAGCAATCGCTCGTCGTCTAAGCGATGAAGGTCACCCTCTGCTACTTTTAGCTCGTCGTGTTGACCGCCTTGAAGCGCTGAACCTACCAAACTCACTATCAGTGAAAGTAGACGTAACAGACAAAGCGTCTTTTGATGCAGCAATCGCACAAGGTGAAGAGAAATTTGGCCCTGTAGACGCGCTTATCAACAACGCTGGTGCAATGCTTCTTGGTCAAATCGATACTCAAGACGCTCAAGAGTGGAAGACAATGTTCGATGTGAACGTTATTGGCCTTCTAAACGGCATGCAATCTGTACTTACTCCGATGATGGAACGTAACACAGGTACTATCATCAACATCAGCTCTATCGCGGGTAAGAAAACATTCCCAAGCCACGCTGCTTACTGTGGTACTAAGTTCGCGGTTCACGCTATCTCTGAAAACGTACGTGAAGAAGTGGCGGCTTCAAACGTTCGTGTTACCACTATCGCACCGGGTGCTGTAGAAACTGAGCTTCTGTCTCACACAACATCTCAAGAGATCAAAGACGGTTACGATTCTTGGAAAGAAGACATGGGCGGCGTATTGGCAGCTGACGATATCGCTCGCGCTGTATCATTCGCTTACCAACAACCACAGAACGTATGTATCCGTGAGATTGCTCTAGCACCAACTAAGCAACAACCATAGAAGTTAATTATCACGCATATATTTGTGATGCATAAATAAAAAGCGCCACTACTGATTCAGTAGTGGCGCTTTTGTTTTTATTGAGTCTAGCTACAAGCAGTAACCGTGATTAAAACTCAACGCGATAAACTGACGTGCTACCACTCACTTCGTTGCCAACCGCAATAAAGTGGTTACCAGAGCGAGTGAAATACTTGATTGACTCTGGGCCTAGGTCACCCGCTTTCGAGTTGTAAGTCTCGTTGTCGCAATCACCGTCTTCATCAACCTTTGTGCATACAGGTTGAGTAAAATCGCGGTTGTTCAAGTAGCTGATGAAACTTGCGTTCTTAGGCTGCGTTACGTCGTAAACCATAATGCCACCTTGGCGCTCAAGTCCAATAAAGGCATACTGCTTGCCGTTAATCTCAGCCACTTCGATCGCTTCAGGCTCAACCCCTTTATCATCACTGCGATCGTCACCACTTTGGTTGTTATCGTTGGTGCTGTTGAAGTTTGCAGGATCTTGCTCAAGAACGATTCGAGCGAAATCATCACCGCTATCAAACACTAACTCGCCTGACTCATCCCAGATAGAGAAAGAACGGCTACCGAATGCTTGAACCTTTTGGTCAGCAGCAAGTGTCTCTTGTGGCTTAATCACTTTAAGACGAGCAAGTTGCTTATTGTCTTTGAGTGCCCCAGCCAATGGGTGGTTCGCGTCAACGTCTAGCTTCTTACCACGCACTTCATCGACATAAGCAATACAAAAGTCTTTTTCTGTGGTGTAGTTTTCGGTGCCTTGATAGTCATCACCATCCCACTCAAAGCCTTTGTCGTCACACAATTGTTGCGTCGTCTTGATGCCATATTCACGGCCGTCGCCTTCGTTTGCAGTCACAATGTAGGTGTTACCATCAACACTGTAGCTGGTGATGCTGTCTGGCATGTAAAGGCCTTCTAGCATTGCGTAGCTTTGTAGGTTACCTATGTTTTTATCTTTATTTGACGCATCCAACTGAGCAGTATCCCAAGGCTTTCCACCTAATCCCAGAATCGCATCCACTTCTGCACTCGCCACGTCAATTGCTGCCAATGCATTGTTCTCTTGCAGGGCTACGTAAAGCTTTCCGTTATCAGCAAACGTTAGGTATTCCGGTTCAAGGTCTTGAGCAACGGTTGCATTAGGCGCCGAGATTCGAACCTTGTCGGTTAGTTCTGCATACCGTGGCTGACCTTGGTTAAATGCCTTAAAATCAATCTGCGTGACTTTCGCTTGCAAAGGACCATTGGTTAAATCAACCAGTGTCACTGAGCCTTCAGGATCAATGCTGTAATCCGAATTCGGCTCTCCTTCATTTGCAGAGGCAATATAGTGACCATCTTTCGAGAAGCTCACCATGTCCGGTAATGCACCAGCCGTATAAGTAGTGATCAGCTCTAGCGTGTCTGAGCGATACAGAGCAATGATGCCATTTTGTTGCTTGTCGGCGTTTTCAATCGCGACAGCAACTAAACCCTGATGAGTAGATACACTGTTCGCAGCACCGATATTAATACCAGAAGCCGCAGCGGCTGATTGAAGGTCGATAGAGCCCTCAGAAGTTGGTGCGCTGTCAGCGTCCATCGATAGCACATCAACTTTTTGTGCTTGAGCGTTAACCACATAAAGCTTGTCGGTACATGAATCGTAGCTGACGATTTCGGCTGCAGAAGTATCAAACGGGGCGTCAGCAATAGCACGACCAACCAAACTAATTCCAGAAAGAGTGGCATCTGTCATGTTCGGTTGTTGAATGGATTGGCATTGGAGGCTAAAAGTATCAAGTGACGTTTGAGATGATGTTGCAGTCGTTGATGGTGTTACCAACGTTGAAGTTGACTGAGAACACCCAACCAGAGCAGAACTTACCGCGATAGGCAGTAATAGAGCCAGCTTATTAAATTTACGATTCATATATCCTCCATAATTAGAATCGAGATCATAGGAGCCGAATATGACAGTTGGCTTTCTGTTTTATTAACAATCTATTACGAATGAGGAATATTTTTCATTAATAAAGTTAGCTAGCGAATAAACAAAAAAAACGCCCAAACTGGCTGATGCTTGAGCGCCTTTAGTAAACTGAATAGGTGGGTTAGAAGTTGTAACCACCACCGATCATGAATACCCATGGGTCGATATCAACGTCAGTTTTGAATGTATCTGTCGCAGTCTTGTATGTTGCTGTTGTTCCTATATCTGCGTACCAAACTGAAGCATTCAGGAACCAGTCTTCATTGATCATGTAGTCAATACCAATGTTTGCCGCCAAGCCCCAAGAGTCATCTAAAGACACATCCGTTAGGCCTGCGTTTTTGCCGTTGGCATTCAAACTTTCATCAAAAAATACCGTGTAGTTGATACCCGCGCCTACATAAGGACGGAAGTCACTGTTCGCTTGACCGAAGTAGTACTGCACCATAAACGTTGGCGGCAGGTGTTTAGTGTCAGCAACTTTACCTAAGCCATTAACAGAAATGCTGTGAGAGAAAGGGCTCGCCGCTAGCACTTCAAAACTGATGTTGTCAGTGAACATGTAGCCGAAAGTAAGGCCTAGTTGAGTATCTGAATCTACTGAAAACTCTAGGTCTGGATTGTTAAGCACTGCGCCGCTGCTATCATTTGGAGATACTGTTGCAGCACCTGCACGGATGATGAAATCACCTTCTTTATGAGCTAGCACATTAGTTGACATAAGAGCCGCAATAACCGCAATACCACATACTGTTTTTTTCATTATTATTTCCTTTTGAGGGCTTATTCTAATTGTGAATGAGTAATCATTTCTTATTTTGCGTGCAAGGTAGCACAGAATAACCCTACTTTATTGATGGAAATCAATTTGTGAAAACTTGTGACTATTTATGTGAATTTATATCGACCTGATCACTTTATTTCCTCATTTTATTGACAATTTTGTAATGCAGATTTTCCGTGCGTCATGCCATTAAATTCAAGGTCTCAACCTTACTTAGATCTTTTGGATCAAAATAGAGCAAGCCAACATACGTGCGCCTCAATTTAGTGCAACCATATGTTATTTTCTCACACCGCACTTAATATTCAATGAGTTACATCTGGCTTGGTGCTTGCAAGTGTATGTACATAATCATAAATACATTAAGGTTCTGACCATGCAAGACACTCTAACTATCGTTCTGGCCGGCGGTGTTGGCTCTCGGCTTTCCCCCCTCACCGATAATCGCGCAAAACCTGCGGTACCATTTGGTGGCAAATATCGAATCATCGATTTCACTCTAGCGAACTGCCTGCACTCGGGGCTTCGTCAAATTTTAGTGCTGACTCAATACAAATCTCACTCTTTACAAAAACATTTACGAGATGGTTGGTCGGTGCTTAACCCCGAGCTTGGCGAATACATCACCAATGTCCCCCCACAAATGCGAACAGGTGATAGCTGGTACAGCGGTACGGCCGACGCCATTTATCAAAACTTGTATTTGCTCTCTCGCAGTGAAGCGAAGCATGTGGTGGTGTTGTCAGGCGACCATATATATCGTATGGACTACGCGCCAATGCTCAAACAACATAAACAGAATGAAGCCGACTTAACCGTGGCTTGTATGGAAGTGTCGATAGACGAAGCCAAAGAGTTTGGCGTTATGGAAATTAACGAAGCGCATCAAATAAGTAACTTCACAGAAAAACCACGCTACCCTGCATGTGTACCCGGAAGACCAACACGAAGCATGGCTTCAATGGGTATTTATATCTTCGATAAAGAAGTGTTAACACAAGCACTATTGGCGGACGCAGAAAATCCAGACTCCAGCCACGATTTTGGCAAAGACGTGATACCTAAATTAGTGGGTGAGAAAAGCGTTTATGCTTACAAGTTTGGAGATACCGAAGGCAGAGTCACACAAGATGCATACTGGAGAGATGTCGGTACACTCGACTCTTATTACCAAGCCAATATGGACTTACTAAAACCGGTTTCTCCTATCGATTTATATCAACCTGATTGGGCAATTCGAACTTACGAACCTCAATTGCCGCCCGCGCGAACCATAGCGTCAGTAGAAGGTAATCAAGGTATATTTATTAACTCAATGATCGCAAATGGTGTGGTGATAGAGGGTGGTTCAGCGCAGAATTCGATCTTCTTTCCTAAGGTAAAAGTCAACAACGCGGCCATTGTGATTGACAGTATTCTTTTTGAAGATGTTGAAATCGGGAAAAACTGTCACATACAAAACTGTATCATCGACAAGCATGTGAAAGTACCAGATGGTACTCAAATCGGTATTGACAGTAGAGCGGATGCTGCGCGCTTTCATATGTCAAAAAAAGGTGTGATCGTGGTTCCATCGTCTTACGAGTTTAATAAATCCTAACCTACAATAGAATTCAATCTATCCATAAAAAGGCAACTTCAGTTGCCTTTTTCAGTACTCGATTCAACCAAAGTACAATTATTTATTTCAGTGTGGGTAACGTCTAAATGCACGAGAACCTCTATGAAATATTCAGTAATTTATAGATACCCAGCTAGAATAAGTCTTTGAGTTGATAGATTGCTAAGGCGATAAAATTTAGTTTTCTAGAATGACGTAAAGCAATAATTCAAAGATGGAGTTTTTTTGAACATGTATTGAAAACACGAAACATAATATGCGATCAGTTAATCTGACTTTCAAGGGACGACCAAGAGATTATTTGATAACACTGAAGTGAATCACACATGTGTACTTTCTCAGTTGGTGAATCTGTCCGATGTTTGCTACGTTTAAATGACACAGTCATTGGAAAGGTATGATTTATGAAAGTAAATGTTCAAACACATCATGTATCAATTAACGACGAGTCACGTAAAGACATCGAGAGTAAATTCGAGAAGATATCTAGCCATTTCCCATCACTGATTAGCTGTGACATCATCATTACAAAAGAACACGGTCATCATCAGGTTGAAGTATTCACCAACTACGAAGGTGTACGTGTATCAGCTAAAGCAACAGATGACGTTATGTACCCAGCAATCGCTTCAGCACTCAAGAAACTGGAAGCAGGCCTAAGTAACCGTAAGGGACAATTAAAAGCAGATCTACACGAGAAACCAACGAGCACGAAGCCAGAAATTGCTTCAGACATCATCCAAGAGATGAAACTGGTATAATTACTCACGTGGTTGAAACGTACTAATTAATAGTAATAGACGCTCAGTAAGAATTTCAAAGCCAGCACCTTTTGCTGGCTTTTTCGATCTTTAGACCAAGACCTACTTTGTCGTTCTAACCTCAAACTTAACCCGATCTCATACAGTTTTCACTCGCTTAAGCCATTGGCTGCTATTTAAGTACAAGTAGTATTAAGAGAAATTATAGAATAGAACTTTAACCCTAATTTAGACAACAAAGGAATGTTAATTATGAAGAAAATCGCATTGATACTTTTTCTAGCAACACAACTAATGGCGTGTACAGAAGTCGGCAGTGAAGCTTGGTGTACTGATATGAAAGAGAAGCCTAAAGGTGACTGGACAGCCAATGAAGCCGGTGACTTTGCTAAGCATTGTGTTTTCTAAACACACTCATATCTCTAGCCTATTTATCTTTTGATGCAAAAAAACGACCGCTAGGTAGACCGAAGTACCTAGGGTCGCTTGAGCTTCAACATGCTAGATAAGCTCTTAACTTTGATGCAGTACACAGAGCGCACCGCATAAAACTATCGGGTTAAATGAGTTTGTTACGGATATGAATTACCACGGCTTCAGCGATGATAACCACCGCAAAGATACTCACTAATACCATCGACACTTTTTGCCATTCAAACAAGTTCTGAGCATCATTTAGCACCACACCTATACCACCAGCGCCCACCAAACCTAATACCGCAGATTCACGTACATTGATGTCCCAACGGAACAATACGATTGAGTAAAACGCTGGCATCACTTGTGGCCAATAACCTTTGAGCAAGATACTCATCCATGAAGCACCCGTTGCACGTAGAGCTTCAATCGGCCCCATGTTCACTTCAGCAATAGCTTCCGCCAACAGCTTCCCTACAAAGCCGATACTACGAATAGCAATTGCCATGATACCTGCGAGGACACCAGGCCCAAACAGTGCAATAAACAGCAATGCCCACACCAGTGAATTCACCGAACGTGAAGACACGAGAAAGAACTGAGCAATCCAGTTCAGCGTTTTATTTGGCGTAATGTTTGGTGCATTCAATAGCGCGAGTGGAATCGCAAACACTAGGGTAAACAAGGTACCTAACGTCGCGATGTGTAATGTTTCGATCATCGCCGCATGAATTGATTCAGGGTAAAACGCGTAATCCATTGGGACCATTCGTTCAAACATATCGGCAAACTGTGCAGGCGCGTCGTATAGAAACTCAGGTATCACTTCAACCGTCTGCCAAGACCAAACAATTGCGCACACAAGGCTAAGGTAAACGGCAAATCGAGCTACTCGTTCATTTGGTGTAAAGCGTTGCCACTCTTTATCGATAGATGCAGTTGTCATTAGAAGATTCTCCTAACAATATTGGAAAGAAATTCACCAACGAGAATCAGTGCGATAATGGTGATCAAAATAGCAGCGACGAAGTCGTAATCAAAGCGTTGGAATGCAGAGAAAAGCGTACCGCCTAGGCCTCCAGCCCCCACGATGCCAACCATGGTTGAATTACGTAAATTTGAGTCCAGTTGGTAACTCGCAAAGCCAATGAAACGAGTGAATACTTGAGGCATCACCGCGTACAAGATGACACTAATGAAACTCGCACCTGTTGCTTTAATTGCTTCAACCGGTTTGAACGAGATCTCTTCAATCGCTTCTGCAAAAAGCTTGGCGATAAAACCGATGGATGCGAATACTAATGTCAGAATCCCCGCGAGAGCGCCAAAACCAACCGCTTTTACAAACAAGATGGCAATAATCACTGGATGAAAAGAACGACACAGTGCGATGAAACAACGGATTGGCGTTGAGACAATTGAGGGCATCATATTTCTCGCCGCAAGTAAGCCAAGGAACAGTGAAATAACGATACCGAAAAAGCTAGAGATGATCGCAATCTGTAAGCTTTCTGCTAAGCCGCTCAATAAAAGGTTAGTACGCGAAAAATCAGGTGGAAACATTCTTGATAGTAACCGCTCACTTTCACCAAACCCAATGATCAAACGATCAAAGGTCAGTCCCAATGTCGAGAAACTATAAAAAAGATACCCAACAATTGCAGCGATGATTGCTCGGTTCGTCCACGAAGTTTTGAACGGATTTTCATGCTTCGAAAATGAACTCGTTGACGAAGATGCACTTGTTGATGAGCTTGGGTTTAATCCAGCCATGATTCACCCCCGTAGATAATTTTAAGATCGTCCTCTGAAATACCTTCAGGGCTACCATCGTAATGCACCTTACCATTACACATACCAATGATGCGCTTGGCATAACGCTTGGCTAAGTTCACATCATGAATATTCACCAACACAGGAATATTTTTCTGCTCGGCGAAGGTTTCCATTAGCTCCATAATCTCAACCGCGGTTTTCGGGTCGAGTGATGAAGTTGGTTCATCCGCCAATAAGATATATGGGTCTTGCATGACGGCGCGAGCAATACCAACACGCTGTCTTTGCCCGCCCGATAAGCTATCGGCACGTTGGTTTGCAAAGTCTTGTAAGCCAACAAACTCGAGTAGCTCGAAAGCTTTTGCCAAGTCTTGGGCAGAGTAATTACGACGCCATGCATTCCAAGCTGTCATGTAACCTAAACGACCACTCAGCACGTTCTCGATAACGGTTAAACGCTCAACTAAGTTATATTCTTGGAAAACCATTCCTATATGACGGCGCTGCCTACGTAACGCTTGTCCTTTTAATTGAGTCAAATCGGCGCCATCAAAAATAATCTCGCCTTGACTTGGATCGTTAAGACGGTTGATACAACGTAGAAGCGTACTTTTACCAGTACCCGACGGGCCAATGATGGCAATGATACCCGGCTCATCGATATCGATGTTAATGCCCTTAAGGATTGGCTTGCCTGCCACGTATTCATGAAAAAGGTTATTTATCTTTATTCCTTCATAGCTTGCTACGGCCATACTGCATTTCCTTGTGCGAATTTTAGAATGATCTATGCCCTACCCATGAGGGCATAGATTTTAAATAAGCTTACTCAGTGAATAAGCTGAATAGTTAACTAATTAACGGAGGGAATTACTGGCTATTGGCTTGTTTTGCTAGCTCTGCTGCTTTTTTCTTAGCACGTTTCGCTGCGTCTTTCTCTGCCAGTTTCTTTAGGCCAGCTTTAGTGTAAGCCGTACCAGTTGCGTGTGCGATATCACGAATAACACCCCACTCTTCCTTGTAGCTAATCGGCGAGAAACGATCTGCGCCCTTGAATGATGCACTCATTTCAGGCGTAAAGCGGTAGCTAAAGAACGCTTCGTTGATCTTCTCAACTAGCTCTGGTTTTAGATTGTAAGCGTATCCAAAAGCAGAAGTTGGGAAGCGTGGGCTGCGGTAGATGATCTTCAGTTCGGAATCGTCGACACGACCAGCTGCCACCATTCGATCGTACACATCTGATGCCACAGGTGCCGCATCATAGTCTCCATTGAAGACACCTAAAATAGATTGGTCATGCTTACCGGAATAAAGCACTTTGTAGTCTTCATCTGGCACTAGACCTTTCGCTGGGAATAGCGCTCGTGGAGCTAGGTTGCCAGAGTTGGAAGATGCAGAAGTGTGTGCAACCTTTTTGCCTTTCAGATCAGACATTTTATTAATGCCGCTATCTTTACGCACAATCGTGATTAGGTTATAGCCTTGGAAGCCAGACTCATCGCCTTTTACTGCGATAGGAACATAACCCGCTAGGTTAACTGCGTAGCCTGTCGGGCCCGTAGAGAAACCAGCAACGTGCAGTCGACCAGAACGCATCGCTTCTACTTGCGCAGAATTCGAGTGCACCGTGTAGTAAATTACCCGCTTACCCGTAATTTTACTTAGGTGAGCTTGGAAGTCGGCGAACGCGTCTTTGTATAATGCTGGGTCTTCAACCGGAGTGTAAGTAAACACAAGCGTACTTGGGTCGTTCCACTCATCTGGGTTCTTTGGTGAATCGGCCACTAAATCTTGGTTTTCATCACAGTATCGATCGTCTAACACACCACGGCTAGAGCAGTCGCTTGCCATAGCCATTGAAGGAAGCAGTAATGAGCTAGCGATTAACAGTCCTTTAACACTGATTTTCATATTCAAACCTTACTTTTACTTATTGTTGAAAGTCACGTTGACCATTGCAGCCTTTGTGCCAATTTTTTATTTATTAAATTTCAATAAGTTATAATAAACCCCAAGCTAGACAATATATTTTGAGTCATTAATGTCCAACTAAAAATTCATAATTTGGGTCATTTTTGTCCCAATAGTTTTAGTGGTAAAAAAAGAGCCCGAAGGCTCTTTGGTTCACGGCTTTTTCTCTTATTATTGGGCTAAGCGATTAACCATCAACAGTCGAAATCGTTAGCCTGTCACCGCCTAAGCGTCGCTGTCCATACAGTTCGCGTAGTAAGTTACGGTTGCTGGCCAATCGCTGAATACGCCCATTACACCGACGTCTTGCGCCAGTACATCAAGCATTTTCATCATATCGCCATCATTATTGATGCCGTCTTTTACACTCTTGTAATACCAACCACCGTCTTGCGCTAATGGGCCAGAGCGCTCAAGTGTCCACGCGATAATGTCGAGGTCTGCACCTTTAGCGAGCTTGGCGTAGTTGGACGCAACCAATTCGTTGTTTTCATCTAAATCAACCAGAGCGAACAGAGGTGGTGCGATGATATTCACACCTGCATCGCGCAGTTCTTTCATGTTCTCAACAGACGCGACAAAGTCCGCTTTTTCGTAAACACGGTCATCAAGATAAACCGCTTGTTTGCCAAACTTCGGTGCTTCTTTGATCCAATACTTCACATCATCCAAGTTGAATGACTGTAGGTAGGTCTCAGAGGGCTCGAAGCCCGCCTCTTTTAGTTCATCCACCAACTTCTGCGCATACATCTCTTGGCTAAAGTCATTGAAAGGCATGTCAACCGCTGCTGATTTCAATTCAGGAGTGACCTTCACTCCATGCTTTTTAAACAGTGCTGCACTTTCTGCGTGTGTCATCAATGTCCCACTTTGGCTGTAAAGATCAGTTCTCCAACCAGGAGTGCCGTTCATGTACTCTTCCACCGTGGTGGCTTTTGGGTTCGCCCCATCCATTTTGCCTTTTAACGTCTTAAACTCAGCCAGCGTGAAATCAGACGTACGACACTCAACTTGAGCATCTTCGCCTGTCGCTGGGTTAGCAGGTGTAAATGGCACTGAACACTTATTAGCGAGATCTGGGTGCGCTAAAACATCGGTTGTGGTGTGCAGATCACTTTGGGAATGACGACATACCAGCGCCTTATCTTTAGTAAAAGTAACATCACATTCAACGACGCCCGCGCCCATTTGAATCGCGGCTAAGTAGGATTCCTTGGTGTGCTCCGGAAACTGCATCGCAGCACCACGGTGCCCAATAGAAAAATCGCTACGATGAAAAGGTCCTTCGCTACAACTCAGTAGCTTGGTTTTCAAAGGGCTCTCATCCATATTGTTGACTAAAAAGAGGGGACGAGGTCCTAAGTTTGCAGGCTCAGTAGAGGCCCATGCCGTCATTGAGCTAACGCCTAGCATCAGAGCAATAGAACCCTTCAGTATTTGCTTCATGTTTGTATCTCCTTGCAACAAGCAATTATTTTTCTAATTTCCTTGATTCGATCATTTAGGTTTTCTCTGAAATGACCTCATGTGGGCTGACGCCACAATGTAGGGGGGTGCACGCTTTGTGCCAAATGTTAAAGCTCTTTTATTACAACCACTTGAAACGATTAACCATGCGACTAAAAACCAAATGGGTCATTGTTGTCTCGTGCATTTCCTTTTGACTTTGGTTTTCCATTTAACAATCAACTGAACGGGTTAAGCCTTGAAACTTTCTTTATCCAGTTGATGTTTTTTCATTTTTCGATAAAGAGTTTTGCGCGGTAGGTTCAGCTTATTTGAAACCTCATTGATATTGCCTGCGCTTTCAATAAGGGCTTCGGTCAGCACGTTTCTTTCGTACTGTTCCATCTGCTTTTCAAACGCAAAATCTTCTCCAGGCGCTTCACAAATCGGCGATTGCAGGTCAAAACCGTCGCCTACAATACCCAAAACAAAACGGTCGGCCACATTACGTAATTCGCGCACGTTTCCAGGCCATTCGTGTCGACATAGCTGCTGTATCTGCTCCGGATAAATCGTTGAAGGGCGCGTCTTGTATTTTTGGCTTGCCTGAATCACAAAGTGGCGAAACAGCACCTGAATATCTTCTTTTCTATGGCGTAACGCAGGGAGGTTTAAGCTTGCAATATTAAGACGATAAAAGAGATCCGCTCTAAACTCACCGGATTCACTGAGGCTTGCCAGATCAGCTTTACTGGCAGCGACCACCACGATATCGACAGGGATCAATTCATTGCCGCCAACGCGTTCTATCATTCGCTCTTGAATCACACGAAGCAATTTAATCTGCACCGCAATCGGCATACTTTCTATTTCATCGAGAAACAGAGTACCGCCATTGGCTTGCTCTATTTTACCAATACGCTTTTTGTTAGCACTGGTAAATGAACCGGCTTCGTGGCCAAACAACTCACTCTCAATAATGCTTTCTGTCATACCCCCGCAATTAATCGCAACAAACGGTCTAGCCTTACGACGGCTAAATTGATGTAGAGCACGAGCAATCACCTCTTTACCCGTTCCGGTTTCACCATTAATAATGGTATCGACACCGGTATGCGATAAGGCAAGCACTTGGTTACGTATGGTTTCCATCGCTTTTGACTGGCCAATGACCACCGACTCAATCGGTAAGTCTGTTTCCTGATCGTCACCGGATATTTTCGGACTGTTGTGCTGACATTGTGCCAACGCGAGATCGAGTTTTTCCACTAGCTCACTAGCATTTAGTGGTTTTTCTAAAAAATCGAAAGCACCTAACTTCATCGCTTCTATTGCCATCGGAATATCACCGTGGCCACTCATCAACAACACAGGAACATCAGCCGCTCGGTGTTGAATTGAACTTAATAACGTCAAGCCATCCACTTTCGGCATACGTACGTCACACAACACCACTGAATGGCTGTTCGCCTTGAGTGACTTAAGGCCAAGGTTGGGGTCGGTAAAAGTGGTGACGCGAAAACCTTCCAGCTCTAACATTTCGCTCACGGCTTCAACGACATCGATTTCATCGTCGATAAGAACTATGTGTTTGTCTGAAATCATGATCTTGTGCCTTTTGGTAAAGTGACGATAAATGTTGTGCCTTGGTATTCCACTGATTCAACATGAATCGAACCACCAAAGTCTTTTATTATGTTGTAGGCGATAGACAGGCCGAGCCCAAGCCCTTTGCCTGTTGTTTTTTGGCTATAAAAGGGGTCGAACAAATGCGGTATATCCTCTTCAGAGATGCCTGATCCGTTGTCATTAACTGAAATCTGAATTGTGTGTGTGAGTTCTTGTGTAGATATTCTGAGTTTAGGTTGATCTTTATGTTCGACGGCATCCAAAGCATTGCTGATCAAATTAACCAATACCTGCTCTAAGCGGATGCTGTTGGCTCGCACAAATAGGTTGTTTTGTGGTGAATACTGAATCGACACTGCACTCTGCCTGGTTTCAAAAAGATCAATCGCATCACCAATCACATTTTCCAATTCAACATTATCGATCTTGCCATCGCTCTTACGCGAGAAAGCCTTCAAATGGCGGGTGATCGCAGCCACTTTTTCTAACAAGACCTCGATCTTTTTCAAGTTATCTTCTGCCCTATCAGGCCTTTGCTTTCCTAACCAAAGCTGAGCACTTCGAACGTGGCTATTCACCGCCGTCAGAGGTTGATTGATCTCATGCGTAATCCCGACACTTAACTGCCCCAGAGCAGCCAACTTTCCGGCTTGGATTAACTCGTCTTGAGTCACTCGCAGTTTTGCTTCAGCTATAGTTCGTTCTTCAACCTCAGCCTCTAGTTTACGGTTGGTTTGTTTTACAACTTTGGCAGTGGTTTGGAACACCTTGAGATACTTGGCCATTTGCGTCACTTCGTCTTTTCCACGAATCGAGACTTCGGTATCTAAATGTCCTGTAGATATGGCAAACATGTTGTCTTTCAACTGTAACAGCCTTTCTAAAATGCTCTTTCGCACGTAAAACCATGAAATGGCAGCGGCAGCCAATACGCTAAACAAAGAAAGAAAAAGAGAGAGACGTTGGTTGGATTGCAAAGACTGCTGCGCTTGTTGAATGGATTCGTCAATATTGCCATTCACTTTGCTGGTGTTCCTTTCAATCTGTACGGTAAGCTGATTCAGGTGCTCACGACTGTTTTGGAGGAAGTACTGTTCTTGATAGAGATGATCGAGCGCTTTGTTCTTGAGTTCATATAAGCTACTGTCACTAGAAGCAAGGTCATAAATAACGGTCAATTGATGATCTAATTTTGGGAAATCACTTCTCAGGTCCCCACTTACCCAAAGTTTCCACCACTCTTCACCAATCTGCTCTAATCGGTAGCTAGTGTAGTCTAGTTCATTAAAACTGGAGTCGTTATAGAGCTTTTCGACCAAGCCTAATTGGTAATAAAGCAAAGACTTTAACTGGGTGTATTGAATTTGCTCTTTAGCTGACTCAGGTAAGCGGTCGAGCTCATCACTGGCTTGTTGTAACAGAGGGTAAAAGCCCTCAAGCAAATTGCGAAGTTCCTGATTGAGCTGTTCTGACTCAATCTCACTTTGATACAACAGGCTTAGACTATTATTAACTTGGGCGATAATATCTTTGAAATAGGAGTGATAATCTGGGAACTGAATCATGACGCTATTCATTTCTGAAATAGCACCTTCAATTTTTAGCATTGCCTGTTTACGCTCTAAATTAGATTCCGCACCACTGAGTTGGGATGAGGTTGTAATAATCACTCTTACCATATCATTAAGGCGTGCAGCATTATCTAAGGCTGGGATTTCACTCTCTTTCAACTCAACTAAACGCTGGTTTAAATCGTCAAAAGTGAAACTGGAAACCACGGAAAGAAAGATGGTAGTCATTGATAACATGGCTAATGCCAGCACTAAGCGAAGCTCAATACCTTTCCAACCAAACCACTTGCGGTGTGGGATTTTAATCGAAAACGGGCGCTCAAAGCTGTCCTTACTTTCTGTAACCTTGGAGACATGACGACTCACTAGCTCCACCCTCTTCTCATCAAAAATCAATAGAAATTGGTCAATGATTCAAATAGTTAAGGCTTACACCTTATTCAACCTCACATCAGATAGCTTTAGTAGAACTATTAAACGAAGAGTAATCATTAACATTTCACATAAGATATCATAACAATTATTTTATAAAGCTTGGTTTGTCTGTTTTGCGATAATGAAAAGTGACCCCACCGACAGAAACGTGATTACTCTATCAATAAGAAAGCCAACAATAGAAAAGCTTTAATAACGAACAAGTCAACTCAAGCGCTTAAAAACTCTAATACTATTAATCAATTAGCACTCTAACTCTCCTACCCCACAAAAACAAAAAATCGCACAAGCTCTCACCTATGCGATTTTTATTCATAACGTTGCTCTCAATAAATAGGAACAAACAAACTTAGAGAATGATCATCCCATCTCTATATGTCAGGGCTGGTGAAACATCTTGCCCCAGTAATACAGGGCCATCCAGATCGACAATCTCAGATTGAACCGCAATCGGAAGCGCTGCACGCATCGCCAACGACGTGCCAAGCATACAACCCGACATCAAAGTGAATCCGAGCTTTTGAGCTTCCTCTGCAAGCGCCAATGCCTCTGTCAAACCACCCGTTTTATCGAGCTTAATGTTGACCATTTCATACTTACCCAACAAAGATGAAAGCTGTGAAGTGGTATGGCAACTTTCATCGGCACACAGTGGAATTGGGTGCTCTATATGTGCCAATGACGCATCTTGTTGCTGCGGTAAAGGCTGTTCGATCATCGCAATATCAAATTCAGTCAGTTGATTAAATAGTTCTTCGAGGTTCAACCCTGTCCACGCTTCATTCGCATCCAGTACAATCTGAACATCAGGTGCAGCTTCTCGCACAGCACGAACGCGCTCGACGACTTGCTCGCCGTCAAGCTTCACTTTCAGAAGTTTCGCACCGTTCGCGACATAGTCTCGAGTCTGAGTCGCCATCGCTTCTGGAGTGCCAATTGAGACAGTCATTGCAGTCACGATTTGAGTTGGCAACTCAAACAGGCTATTCGGAAATAACTGGTTATGTTGTTTGGCCTCCAGCTCCCAAAGCGCACAATCAACCGCATTACGCGCAGCACCTCCAGTCAATAAAGACTGGAGGTGATCTCTTAGCTCTGCGGGATCGGTAATGCCTCGTTCAAACATTGCTTCAAGTGCGCTAGACGCTTGTTGGATTTGCGCTAATACAGACTCTGATGACTCGCCATACCTTGGGTAAGGTGTGCACTCTCCCTGAGCTTGTTTGTCATCATGTTCAATGTAAACACGAACAACGTGACACTCAGTTCGGCTGCCACGAGAGATGCGAAAAGCCGTTTGCATCGCGATAGTAATGGGTTCTGCTGTAATCTTCATAATTTCACTCGGTTGATGTTCGCTTTAACAAATGGAAACGTAGAAATGATGAAGTCGTTAAAGTGAATGTCGCAAATGATCAGTAATGTGTTGTACACCAAAACGAACAGGGTCCGTCACGGGCACTTGATAGAGTGTGGTCCATTCTTGGCATAATGTCTCAGCGTCTTCAATGCTAATTGCCGACGTGTTCAAGCAGATGCCAACCAATTTCACATCTGGATTCGTCAGTCGTGCCGCTTGTAAGTTGGCTTCAATCGTCTGTTCTATGCTTGGCAATTGAGCATAAGGAAGGTTACGAATATGTGGTCGCCCGACTTCATGGCACAACACCAAAGCATCGGCTTGTGCGCCATGTAATAACCCCAAACTCACGCCTGCAAACGAAGGGTTGAACAAAGAACCCTGCCCTTCAATGATGTCCCACTCGTGGTCGGTAAAATCGGGGCTAATCGCTTCAACCGCACCGGAAATAAAATCCGCAACCACAGCGTCAATCGAAATTCCGCTGCCTTCAATCAAAATACCTGTCTGTCCTGTCGCTTTAAACTGAGCGGATGTTCCCGCTTGTTTAAGCGATTTTTCAATCGCTAATGCCGAGAACATTTTGCCTACTGAGCAATCTGTTCCGACAGTAAGCAAGCGCTTACCTTGACGAGGTTTACCGTTACCAACATTAAGAACACCGTCAAAATGGCGTACATCATGAAGCTTAGTCAATCCTTTTAGCTCCATGTCAGCAAGCGGTGAAAATTCACCCAATCGTTGATGCATGCCAGATGCAATCTCAAATCCCATTTCTGCAGCAGCCAAAAGGATTGACTGCCAAGAATCAGGAATGACGCCCCCCCGGATTTGCGGTGCCAATCACTAGCGTTTTCGCCCCCTGCGCTTGCGCCTCTTGCAAGGTCATGTCCATTAAGCCCAGTGAAACGGTATCGCCCGTTAAACGCAGTTGGCCTAAGCAGATTTCTGGTCGCCATTGGTGGATACCACGGGCTGTTTTTGCGGCGAGCGGGTCAGTAACATCCCCAAGAAAAAGAAGATAAGGTTGAGCGATAAACATGAGCTTTCCTAATTAATAAATCCTTGTATGGGTTTACTTTAATTAAGAGCTTAGAAGCTGCCGAATACCTATTTATCGCGTGCCTATAACATGCTGTTATGGGTGAAAGATTTGGTTATAAACTTGGGGGAATTATAGGCAAAGCTAAACGCTATCGGCTAACTGCTCTCAGCGAACAGTTCTTAGATAACAGCTTTTTACGAACAACTTTTAACTAACAATCCCCCCCCCCCCCCGCAGTGCGGAAATGAACTGCTTAGTCGCAATAGATTGTGGCGTATGTTCTGCACAGAGAGTCGATACCGAGAATTGTATGTCCGGCTGTAGTGACAACACACAAACCGAGTCGTCATGTTGATACTGCTCTGCCGTCCACGGATCCACAATCGCAAACCCGGCTTGGTATTTAACTAGTTCAGCAGCCGCGCTATATCCACGCACAGATATTGGATAATGATAATGCTCATCTCGCGCCACAAGGCTTTGATGCAACAGCAGCCCTAATGGGTCACGGCTATCGAGCCCGATGATTGGCAAAGGATAATTGATCAGATCATCGAGGGTTAATTCCAAGGGTAAATGATCAACCGTATTAGAAGGAGCCAAAACCTTGAGGGATTCGGTTAAGAGCGTTTCATTTAATATGGTAGGCGGTGCTTCGTCCCCAAACGCAATAGCAATATCAAGCTCATGCTTTAATAGCCCAGCGCACAGTTCATCACGGTTTGCTGTCAGCAACTCAAAAGAGAGATCTTGCTTACTGCCATTTTGCTCGCGAGACATTTGGGCGATTACCGGAGTCAGTAATTTAGTCGCTAAAATCGGCGGCGCACCAATACGTAAATGCTGATGGCCTTGCTTCACTTTGTTGGTCAAAGATCGAAACTGACCCAGTTGCTGATACACTTTTTCAGCTTCGGGCAACAAGGTTTTTGCCTCTACCGTTGGCACTAGTCGCCCTTTAACACGTTCGAATAAACCAAACCCGAGTTGTTGCTCGGTGTGCGCCAGAATACGGGTCACGTTAGGCTGAGACACATGCAAACTACGCGCGGCTCCAGATACGGTTCCAGTCTGCATAATGGCGTAAAAGACTTCCAACTGTCTTAGGTTCAAATTGATGTCCTTATGGTTCACGAAACCAGTTTAGGCTTGGCTTTCTAGTATTGGCTAAGTTGTCTATCTGTTTAATTAGCTAGCTATTTATCCATTCTGCTATTTGCGTGAGTTTATTTTAATAACTCTTTTATCTTAGGTTGAAGTATCTCAGCCCAAACTTGATAAGCCTTAGCATTCAAATGCAAATCATCACAACTGTATTCATTGGATAGTAATTTATTCGGTGCTAGCACACGGTTTACATCCAAAAACTCGATATCATGTTGTTCGCAATAAGCCTGTAGTCTTTTGATGAGTTCTGAAACTTGAGGATTCAACCCTTGCAGTTTAGAGCCTACATAAAGCGTTGATTGCACCAAGATTCGAATATCGTTTTCTTGCCATACCTTAAGCATATCAACATAGTTCTGATAGATATGCTCAACGCTGTAACCTTGTGCAAGATCGTTAATTCCCGCCATAAAACACACCAGCTTTGGCTTCACGTTCAACGTGGTATCAATACGGCGCAACATACCCGTTGTGGTATCGCCCGCAAGGCCACGATTGACCATTGAGACATCACGGAAAATATCCGCCCACGGAGCCCACTCAGTGATCGAATCACCAAACACGACTAAGTCTGCATTCGGAGAAAAATGGCGATGATTATCTGATGTCATTATGTAACGGCTCATGCTGTGGCCTCGCTGTTGAATCTCAGATTGAAGTGCAATCGATTCGAGGATTTCACTATCTGGTGTAGTACTATCAAACTGAGCAAGTAACCCTTCGATGTGAGGCTTGAAAGGGCTAAGACGAGTACTTAGTTGATGCTGTTCTTTAAGGGAAGATAATCGCTCTAACAAAGCATATAGAGATTGGTTTTGACCGACTTCTTGGAATAACTGATATAAATCGAGGACAGGATGTTGTTGCAGTGCGGCAAGTAATTGCTTGTCTTCCATGGTGTTATCTAACCCTTCAATTATCTGATGATGAACTCAAGATAATATCCGATTGCGGACGGGATAGATAACACTAGAAGCAGAGAGTTACTTTTCTTTAACCAATAAGTGATTGCGATTATCACGGCTTCTCTTAATGAGATCGTTGCTCTCATCTATTTCATCTGACTTAGCAAGGCGGTCATAAAGCAAAACATTCACGGTTGCCGCTAAATTCATGCAACCAACCGTTGGCACATACACAACGTGATCCGCTCTATCGGCAACATCTTGAGAAATAGAACCGTCTTCAGGGCCAAAAATATAGATAGCGTTTTCTGGGTGTTTAAAACGCGGAAGTGGTGTTGCACCCTCAGCAAGTTCCACACACACAATTTGTGTTTCAGGCTCAAGGTCGTCTAAAAATGACTCAACACCAGTAAGCGGGATCGTACGCGCTGCGCTTTTAGTGTCGGTATGGAATTTAGCGGCTTTTTCGTAGCGTTGCCCTGTATATTTAACTTCGTCGACTTGATAACAACCAGCCGCACGCATAACAGCGCCAACATTCGTAGGACTCTTTGGGTTAGTTAAACCAATAGTCACATGGCTTTTGTTCATGAATCTTCTCACTTAACGAATAGACATAGCAGGGTGCTACAAAGCGTCGCATTCTAACAAAGCAATGTCGAATGCAAAAGCACATAAACGCACCAAATAACGACGTGCACTGCCCTTGATTACATAGGCCTGTGAGCAAGAAAACAGAACCACCTTCATATTTACCAAACAAATGCTATTTGGGATAACAATTAAACAACAAGTTCATTTACATTTTTAAATCACATTAATAATCTGTTGAAAACTGCATTGGACAATCGCACAGGAACCGTGACATGACCCTAACCATCAAAAACCGCCTCTATATTCTCTCTTTCATACCTTTGTTACTCATGGCGATTGGTATGATGAGCGTGACTTATATGAAGAGCACCGAGCTAACCGCACAACAAGTAGAATCGACGCGTAGCAATATGATGGCGATGAAAGAAAAAGAACTCAAAGCGTACCTGCAAATGGCCTACTCTGCGATCAGTCCATTTTTGGACAGAGGCGCAACGCTAGAAGAAGCTTTACCAACATTGAGAACATTAGAATATGGCGAATCTGGTTATATTTTTGGTTATGACTCGAAAGGTGTCCGAGTTGTGGTTGGTCAAAGTAACGATGGCATCGGTAAAAACTACTATGACCTTCAAGACAAGCAAGGCAACTACTTAATCCGCGACCTGATCAAGAATGCTAAATTAGGGGAATTCACGACTTACTATTTCCCGAAGCCGGGCCAATCTGTCGCGCTACCTAAACTCAGCTACTCAGTATTTGTGCCGCAGTGGGATTTGATGTTGGGTACTGGCTTCTACACTGATGACATCGACGCTGTTATTGCCGAAATGAAAGAAAGCTCAAATGCCGCGCTACAAAGCTCATTAACGGCTATCGCGATTTTCTGTGGCTTTATTGCCCTTATTGTCGCGATATTTGCTGTCGCGGTGAATCGCACTATCATGCAGCCACTTGAGCAGTTTGACCGCTCAATTAGTGCTTTTGCCAGTGGCGAAGCCGATCTCACGGCCCGAATGGAAGCATTCAAAGCCCCAGAATTCACCAAGCTTAGCGAAAATTTCAATGCCTTCGTTGCTAGCCTACAAACCATCATTCGCAGCGTAAGTGATGTTGGCCAGCAAGTTGTCGCTGAAACCAGCAGTATGTCTTCTCGTGCCGCACAGGTTGATGAGATTGCCAGTGGCCAACGTGAAGAAACTGAACAAGTCGCGACGGCAATGACCGAGATGACGACTACCGCACAAGAGATCTCGAGTAATGCGAGTCAAGCTGCGGATTCCGCGAAACAAGCAGAAAACAACGCTAAAGAAGCTCAACAGATTGTCAATGCGGCTGCAAACTCGGTTGCAGGCCTTGCCAGCGAAGTATCAGAAGCGAACACTGTGGTATCAAGACTAGAGGGTGATGTACAAAACATTTCGTCTTCATTGACAGTCATTCAAGACATTGCGGAACAAACTAACTTATTAGCATTGAATGCTGCAATTGAGGCCGCACGTGCCGGTGAACAAGGACGTGGATTTGCGGTGGTAGCTGACGAGGTTCGTAAGTTGGCAAGTCGAACCCAAGAAAGTACAGGTGACATTCACAAGATGATTCAACAGCTAAAAGCCGCTTCAGATGCTGCCGTAAAAGCCATGGATTCGAGCCAAAATCGAAGTGCTCAAACCGTGGAAGAAGCGAATGCCGCTGCTGCAGCACTGGCGAAAATTCAGGCGTCGATTGATACCATCATGGATATGAATTCACTGATTGCCACCGCGACGGAACAACAAAACATTGTAGGCCAAGAGATCTCACAACGTATCGTCGTAATCTCAGATCAAAGCTCGCAATCAGCATCGCTGGCGAATCAGAACCGCACTGGTAGCCAAAACCTAAACAGCCGCGCGAATGAGCTTTACCACTTGGTGGATCGCTTCACGGTCTAGGACATTTACGGTCTATTAAATAGCAAGTAAACGCAACTTAACGTTAAGACTTTTCACACTAAATAAAAACGGGCTTCAGAATCTCTAATCTGAAGCCCGTTTTTTTTATCGGTGGTAGCTTTAGATCATAAACTAATCCAATTGTTCAGAAAGAAAGTCTACTAACAATCGAACCTTAGAAGATAGGTTGCGATTTTGCGGATAAAGCGCCCAGATCCCCTCTTTATCGTCTCGATAGTCAGACAGTACTTCAACCAACCCTCCTGATTCTAGATCTTCACTTACGTAGTATTCAGGCAACTGTACCAAGCCAATGCTCTGCTTGGCTGCATCTAACAAGGCTAAACCACTATTGCACTTAATGCGCCCATTAACACGAACCGAACGAGGTCGGCCATTTTCTTTAAAACGCCAATGTTCGAAACCACCGACTAAACATTGATGATTGTTCAATTCAGAGAGCGTATGTGGCTCACCATACCGTTCAATGTACTCTGGGCTGGCACATACATAGAGTTGGCGTTGAGAGAGCTTCTTTGCCACCAGGCTTGAATCTTCTAAGCGACCAAGACGAATCGCTACATCAACACCAGAATCGATAAGATCAAGTTTTTGATTAGTCAGCATCAATTCAAGTTCTACCTGTGGATGAAGCTTTAAAAATTGATGTAACAGAGGCGCGAGTTGGCGCTCACCATAAGTCACAGGCGCGGTCACTTTAAGCAACCCTTTAGGTGTCGACTGCATCTGCGTGACCGCAAGTTCAGCAATTTCTAAACCTTCGACCAACAACTTACATTGTTGATAATAGAGTTGCCCAGCCTCTGTTAGGGAAACCTTACGTGTCGTTCGATTAAGCAGTTTTACTGCCAAACGTTCTTCGAGGTTTGCCACTCTACGGCTGATTTGAGCCACTGATGTAGCAAGCTTCTGCGCTGCACCAGTAAAGCTTTCACGCTCTGCTACTGCAACAAACTCACTTACCCCTTCCCAATTAGCCATGCCTTTACCTTATGCTAAACAACGGTTACCCATACAGTGTATTGAAGTTATAAATCAGTGTCACTTGCTTGATATGCTCTGTACATAAACCTTCGCTATCTGCAATCGTTCAAAACGATCTCAACCAAGCCCTGACATTTCTAAATATTTCTCACTGAACACTAACAAATTTAGTATTTCTTCTGACACTAGTCTTACCACTTCATTGATATGTTGGTTCTGTACCGCAACACAGGTACTTCAACAAAGAACAAAGTAAGGTACTCATATGAAAAAATTAATCATACTTGCATCAACTCTTGTACTCAGCACGACAGCGTTTGCAGCAACTAAAACAACGATTCAAGAAACAACGCTAAAATCTGATACTTTTGTTACTGAAGCGGAAGCATACGATGCAGGAACCAACCTTATGGATGAGCTAAGCACAAAGACATCTTTTGAGCTTTCTAGAGAACTGCCACAGTTCCAACAAACAACTAAGTACAATTCATTCAAGATTGATGATGCGAATATGGAAGTGAAAAAAATCACCAACATGAGCGGCGACACCCATTATCAAGCTAACGTAAAAGTTGACTACCGTTACACATATAAAGACGGTCGTAGCAGCTAATACTGACTAGATCGGCAAAGCACCTGCGTGCCTAAAATAAAACCCCGTATCTAAAAAGTCTTTATATAAAGAATGCTCGTATATAAAAGTAAAGCCCGCACTCATTGAGTGCGGGCTTTTTAGTGTTCATTTTGGCTATTTTTTAATAATTCATTTTCGATAAATCTTTTTAGTTGTCGCTACTCACTATAGATTGACCGTCTAGCCAGTAACTCTCTTGAACAGCATCTCTTAGACTTCGAATTGAGAAACCAAACCATCTAGCGCTTCACATTGCTCCGCCAAAGCCATACATGCGTTTTCTGCACTGTTCGCCATTTCTACCATTTGCATAGTGCTTTCAGCTATACGTTGAACGTTCTGGTTCACTTCTTCCGATACTTGAGATTGCTGAGAAGCCGCAGTTGCGATTTGCGTGTTCATCTCATTCATCATACCGATAGAGTTACGAATTTCACTCAATGACGACGCAGCTGTACTCGCTTGAACAATGGTTTTCTCGCCACTAACTTTACTTTCGTTCATCACGCTCACCGCTTGTTTAGCGCCAACTTCTAAGCGTTCAATCATCGACTGAATTTCACCCGTACTGTCTTGAGTTTTACTTGCCAAGGCTCTAACTTCATCAGCAACAACAGCGAAACCACGACCTTGTTCACCAGCACGTGCCGCTTCAATCGCAGCGTTCAATGCAAGTAGGTTAGTTTGTTCAGCAATGCCTCTAATTACACCAAGAATAGAAGCAATGTTCTTAACATCACTGTCTAGTTCATGAACAACACCACTCGCGTTTTCGATATCATGCGCCAAGCGCTCAATCGAACTCACCGTTAAGCCTAAAGTTTTATCTGCAGATTCCACTTCTCTATTTGCCGTATTGCTTGCAGAAGCCGCTTCTAACGCATTACCACTTACGGCAACGCTGGTTGCTTGCATCTCATGAACTGCAGCAGCAACTACTTCACTCTCTTTCTGTTGATTAGAAGAAAACTGAGCCACACCTTGAGTCAGTGATTTGATGTTTTCCATCTCAGAGCGTACAGCGTTAGAAGTGGTAATAACCTGTTCGATGGTCACATGAATCTTGCCAACAAACTGGTTGAAAGCAGAGCTAAGTCGAGCAATTTCATCACTCCCCTCAACGCTCATACGTTGAGAAAGATCACCATCGCCAGAAGCAATTTCAACCATCGCTTTTTCAACATTTTGAATCGGTTTAACGATAAAGCGATTCGACAACCATAACGCGAAAGCAGCAGCCAGGATCGCCACACCCATGCCGACTTCAATGATCACCTTGCTTGATTCAATAGATTCATCGGCTTGTTGACGAAGTTCTTTCTGCTTCAATTCGATCAAGGTTCTGATGTCACGAAGTTGATCTCGAATAATCGCAAACTCAGCATCTAACGCAGGAGAGTAATCAATGTTGTATTGGTATGCATTCTCAGGGTCGGCAAACATAGGTTCGTGCAATGCCACCCACTTGCTCATCGCGTTAACAAGCTTTGATAATTCACCACGAGAAGATGGATCCAACACCCCTGCTTGATATAAGGTTTCGACACTTTGAAAACGAGGCACCGCTTTGTAAGCATTGTCTTTAAATTCAAACTTTTGGTACTCAATCGCCGCTTGGTCTTTTGCTAATAATAGACCTTGAGCAGAAGCGATAACTTGGTAAATATCACGATAGCCATCTTCCAAATTATCTAACACTGGCTGAACCACATTATTCAACTCATGGTTGATTGCAGCTTGAGCGTTAGATTTAAGAACATTAAGCACAGTAACAGTAGAAAAAACGATCACGATAACCATTAATGGGATCGCAATTTTACTCTTAATTGAAAGGTTGTTGATACTCATAAGGGGGCTTATAACCACACAATAAATAGGGACGCGCGCATAATATACAGTATCAATTTAAAAGCTAGCTAAAAGTTTGTGAACCTAGTCGCATAGCAAACGTTACCCTTGAATCGACTGTCTATTATTCAACCAAAGGTCAACATTAAAAAGTAGAGCCAAAGACATTTTTGCACTTATTTACCACAGACATGCTCAAATACTGGAGAAGTCATAGAAATAGCACCATAATGTACGGCTCAAAAGTAAATAGGTATGAACATGAAAATTTGTGGTGTTGAAATCAAAGGTAACGATGCTGTCATCTGTCTTCTTTCTCTGTCAGATGGTGTATTTAATATCCCTGATTGCCGAGTTTCTAAAGTTGCGATTAGCGACGCAAACGACACGCAGAATATGAAAGACTTTCAATTCTCTTTTGCAAAGTTGATGGAAGATTACCAAGTAGATAAAGTTGTAATTCGTCAACGCCAAACAAAAGGCAAATTTGCTGGCGGTGGCTTTGGCTTCAAACTAGAAGCAGCAATTCAACTGATCGACGGCCTAGACGTAACGGTTGTATCACCTGCTGACATCAAAGAGAGCCTAAAGCGCAACCCTCTTATGATGAAGTTCAAAGAAACTGGCCTTAAGCAATACCAAGAAGCACCGTTTACAACGGCTTACGCTTGCTTGATGCAGCGCTAATCAATAGACGCTAACCAATGATTAAAACGGAAAGAGCCTGAAGATTCAGGCTCTTTTTATATCTATCGATCAAGTGCTGCTTGCCTACGAACTTTTAGTAACTCTGGCTTTTTCACGACCAAATATACCGCTGTCGCTGACAACGCGAATCCCATTGCGCCGTAGATATCAAACGACTCTCCAAAAATAAGCCAAGCTTGAATTGCCGTCGTTGGTGGTACTAAATAAAACACCGATGCTACACTCGAAGAAGCCCCATGCTCCACCATGTACAACAACAACAGAATAGCAATGCAAGATAAGACAATCACTAACCAAGCTAACGTTAGTGTAAATTCAACAGTCCAATTCACATGCATGGTTTCGTAACGCACGGCGAAAGGTAAAAATAGCGAAGCCGCAGCAAGATATTGCACCATCGCACCACCGACCATGTCTGTCCCTTTGCAGAAACGCTTTTGGTACAATGTACCGACCGTGATACCCACCAGCGAAACCAAACACAACAACGTCGCCATGCCCTTTTGGTCATCAGATTGCCATTCAATATTGCCCATCAACACCAAACTAATACCCGCAAAACCGAGGGCTAATCCTAGCCATTGTGCGAAATTAAAACGCTGCGAACTACAGCTGATCATAATCAATGCGGTAAGAATCGGTTGTAAGCCAACAAGTAGAGAACTCAACCCGGCAGGCATACCCATATCAATCGCCAGATAGGTGCCACCAAGGTAGAAACCATGAATCAAGATGCCGACCACACAAGCATGGAAGAATGCGCAACCAAGAGGGATACGACGCTTAAGGATTGCAATCAAAACCAAGAACAGCACCACGTTGGCTACCATCCTCAGTGAAAGTAATGTTGCGGGTTCCGCGTATTCCACACCAAGACGTGCACCGACAAAGCCTGACGACCACAATATTACAAACACAAACGGAATCATTTTAATCAGCATTACAAACCTCTGGTCAACTCTTCATCAATGCTGTTACCTTAGTTGGGTACAGATAACTAATAAAGATACAGATATAACACTTTAAATGGTTACAGATTGAGAGTGGGCAACGAGGGAGAAAAACGTGGAAGCAGAACTCAGCGGCAACAAATACCTTGCTACCGAACAACATATTAAGGCTCAGATCGATAAAGGACTCTTTCAACCAGACGATCGCCTTCCCTCAATTCGTCAATTAAGCGAGCAGCTTGGTGTGAGTAAAAATACCGTGATTCGCGCCTACCAAGAACTGGAAGCGACAGGCTGGGTTTATTCAGTACCTAAATCAGGCTATCGTGTGAAAGCGCCCAATACCACCAGCTGGGATGCACCAAGCCAACCTCAAAAAGTTGACCTCTTATCTGTCACTAAATCAGTTCTCTCTCGTCCCAAAGGTCGTTTAAAGCTTCTAGCTGGCTCTGCCCATCCCAACATCAATAACCCCGCAATACGAAGCTTGTACGCTGAGATCGGTCGCCACAGCCGATTGCAAACTCAGTTACCCGGTTACTACCAATTGCCTCCTGGTGACGAGCAATTAGTAAAACAATTGTTAAAGATCACCCACGATCTAGGCGTACCTGCGGGATCGAAAGAGATTGCGATTACGCATGGCGCACAACAGGCGATCAGTTTGGCTTTACGCGCGCTCACCAAACCGGGCGACATCGTGGCGGTAGAGTCACCGTGTTACTTCGGCAATTTGTTGTTGCTCGAGTCGCTAGGTTTAAAAGCCCTTGAAATACCAAGCAGTGTTAGCCACGGAATTGACATCCCTTCTCTACAAAGTGCACTGGATAAATGGGATGTAAAAACGCTAGTGCTAACACCAAACTTTACCAATCCAACGGGCTCACGGATGCCATTATCTAATCGAAAAACGTTGTTGGAGATAACCGGAACTTTGCCGATTATCGAGGATGATGTGTTCGGTAGCCTGGCGTTTGATGCACCTATTGCCAGCCTAAAAGAGCTTGATGACCAAGATCGAGTTATCTACGTGAATTCGCTCTCTAAAACCTTAGACTCACGCCTACGTATAGGTTGGTTGCTCTCGGGGCGTTACCAAGCTCAAGTCGAAAAATATCTCCTTTGTGACAACATGGGGAGCTCAAACCTGATGCAATCCGCAGTAGGTCAGTTTCTCACTACAGGCAAATACCGCAGTCATCTTTCTAAAATGAAACGACTCTATCAAACCAATCAAAAGCAGTTCCAAAGCCTATTAATCCATGCATTAGATAGCTACCCTCACCTTGTCGGGCGTTACCACCTATCAAAACCTGAAGGCTCATTTTTAAACTGGATAACACTACCGGAATCGGTCGACAGTTATTCCGTCTATCAAGATTGCTTAAAACATAAATTAGGTATTTTACCTGGTACTGTCTTTGGCACACACGACCAATACAAACACTGTTTGCGCTTCACGGTCGCGAACATTGAAGAGAACAAAGATTGGAAAGAAGGGATAGTGACACTGGCTATGATCATCGCTAAACATACACATTAACCGTTCACTTTCCTCAATTAGAACTGACACCAACAAAAAAGCCCCACTCAACCAAGCGGGGCTTTCACTATATCCATAGCCAAAGGCTAATTAGCGTAGCCTTCAAGCAACCTACTCTCTAAGCAAGTTGATATTTAAGCGATTAACCTTCCCAAGCAAACTGTTCAAATACTTTGTCTACTGGTGTTTGAGCAACGTGGTTTACGTAGTTACTGATCACTTTCTGCGACAAGCCAAGAATCACTTCTAGCACTTGTTGTTGACCGTAACCCGCAGCGAAAAAAGCTGCCATTTCACTTTCTGGCACATTGCCACGATTACGTACCATACTTAGCGTGAAATCATGCAGTGCTTGAAGTTTTTCAGTTGGCAGTGCAGCACGGTTACGCAGTGCTTCGGTAATCGCTGGGTCTACATTCATTGAATGTGCGATACCCGTATGTGCAGGAACGCAGTAGTGACACTCATGTTCAACGTTGATAGTTTGCCATACCACTGTCAGCTCATCGGCATCAAAAGATGACTCATTAAATGCTTGATGAAGCTGTGTGTAAGCTTTCAGAGTATTTGGTGATTCAGCCATCACACCAAAAAGACCAGGAACTCGGCCCATTTGTTTTACTGCACCCTCAAGAATAGGTTTGCTTTGTTCTGGTGCTGATTCTACTGAATGAATTTTAAAGTTGCTCATGTTCTATTCCTTTCGATTCTTTATCTTAATTTGGTTCACAATCGGAGTGATATGAGACTGTTCTCCGTTGGCGTGAAAACAATATAGAACAAACAAGAACGATCGTTCAAGTTTTATTTTGAACATTCGTTCAAATAGGCTGAATTTATCGAATCAACAATTATGGAATAACTATATTCATTTGAACAGTTCTGACTCTACCTGCATGATTTAAAATGAAAAACCCACCAGGTAACACCTGATGGGTTTTGTTCTAAGTCTGAATTATTACTTAAATCAACGATCCAATATTAACGGCACAAGCCCTCAGATGATCTAATCACATTTAATCTCATCACAAGGTTAGACATTTTCACCTTCAAACTGGTAAAGATCTCTAAGCGTGTCTTTTAGCCATAGAACGATTGGGTTATAAGCATTGCGTTTATGCCAAATCATGGTGAACGGGATTAGCAGCTTTTTGGCATTCTCTTCATCTAGAGGAATAGGCAGACAAGTAAGATTAGGATGAAGTTGTTCAACGTAACGTCGGCAGTAATTCGGTGCCACGGTAGTCATGGTGTGGTTTGACTGAGCCGCCATAAACAAAGACTGCTCAAAACCCGCTAGCGTAAGTGCGATATGTCGGTCGAGTTGCAAATCTGTGAGAATTTCATCCAACGCCCATGCTTCACTTTTCTCCCACACAATATTGATGTGAGGGTATTTGAGGAAAGCCTCAAGGTTCCACTCTTCTTGCAAGGCAGGATGGTCTTTTCTTAGATACACGACAGGCAAGTCGTGGAACAGAACCTCGAAGTCGATGAAGTATGGCAACGCGTCTAGAGATTCTTTCGAACGCGGGTGGCTTTCTCGCCCAGAAAACCCAATATCAGATTCGCCACGAACGATGGAATCTATAGAGTCATAATCCCAATTACGCATTTTGATTTTTGCATCTGGATAGCGTTGGTACACGCTTTGCGTCAGCTCATTGAGCATGATTAGCGACAGAGGAGATTCCGCCTCGAGATTCAAGCGCAGATCTTTAGGCGCATCGTCGCCACGAGTCGTCAATATTTGGCTACCGATCTGCAACCAGTCTTGAAGATCTTTCACCATGCTCAGCGCAAGCGGTGTTGGCGTTAAACCTCTTGGTGTCTTTACAAATAGAGGATCATCGAACCAGTCTCGAAGTTTAGTAAGTGATTTGCTCACCGTTGACGGCGTGACGTTGAGCTTTTTGGCAGCTTTCGAAACACTCTGCTCTTGCAACAGCAATTGCAGAGTAAACAACAAATTCAGATCAAGACGGGCTAGTGGCTTCTTCATAATCACTTTTTACTTGGGAAGGACTTATCCATAGTATTAGAGCAATACTGATAACTCCACCAGCAGCCAATATAAATACCAACATATTCAATGCACTTAGCCCGATAACGCCCATAAGCCAGATAAACAGTGCTGAAGTACATACTTGGGAAACGCCCAATATCGAACTCGCGACACCTGCTCGTTGTGAATAACAGCTCAATGCTTGGCTCATTGCAACACCAAAACCTAACGAGAAGCCGCCGCACACAAAAGCAAAGCCCAACAACGTCACGTAATGCCCTAACCCACCATCAATCGATGCGAGCAACAAGATAGCCGCAACGACAAAGCAAACTTGTGAAGTCAGCATCAGGCTTTTCTGCTTAAACACATTCAAGGCAATTGGCGCCGAGAACGACACCAACATACTCACCAATGCAGTGAGAGCCATGGTATAGGAGTATTGACCACGGTCGAAGCCAAGCTCGGTCATGATCAGCATTGGAGAAACATTCACGTAAGTCAGAATCGCCGTCACGCCCAAGCTGGTCATGATCACTCGGCTGATAAACAAGGGTTCTTTGAACGTTTCGGTTGAAGTGGAGTGAGACACAGAAGCTTTGGTCACTTCAGAATCTTGACCATTCGGCTTGGTTTCTTTTAGCACTAACACCGAGAGAAAACACACGATAACACCCATACTCGCCATAGTCGTGAACAGACTCGGCCAAGGGTACACCGTCATGATTAAGTGACCGATAACAGGCGCAAGCACTGGAACGATGCAGGTAATGCCATTCATCATCGACAACACCTTAGCGCGTTTTTGGTCATCCAATACATCTCGCAAGATAGCGAACGCCACCACATAACAAGAGCCAGCCCCCACACCTTGAAAGAAACGCACGAGAAGAAATGGTTCTGCACTGGTCACAACACCACCGAACATCGAAGAGGTAGCAAAGACAATTGCACCGAAAATAGCGACAGGTTTTCTTCCTACACTGTCGGCAAATTTACCGGCAAACAACATGGTGGTTGCCATTCCTGCGAGATAAATAGAGAACGCGGCATGAAGCTGAGCCTCAGACGCATTTAGGTCCGCGGCAATTTGAGGCAACCCAACTAAATACAAATCAATAGCCGTCGGATACAAGAGAACAAGCGTAAAACTACAAAATAGAAAACGGTACATAACACCCCCACATAATTGGTGTGAGGATAATAAGAGCGAAACGCCAAACTACCGAGTGGCATCTACGACAACAGATCTTTCCATTTACGACAAACCATAATGCTACAACTGGATCCTCTCCTTCTTGACGCTCACCAATTAACTCTCATCAGATAAAGAAATAAGACAAGACTCCATAAAAGAAGCGAGGTTTGACTGGCTTTCACTTAAATTAATGCATCCATTAAACATCCGTATCAAGCGAATTACTAAACGGCTATTAATTTGAAAAAGTTATCAAAAAGCTAAAATAAATCACAAGGTGAATACCAAAAATCACCAACCATATACACCACAAATTCCTCTGAAATGATTTTAGAAAAATTCAAAAATTATTAGTATTTAACCCCTAACTTTAGTGAGTAATTTGATAGTCTTGGCAACAAATATTTACAATCCAACTAAAAATTAATTGGGTACCTCGAGGTTGTTTTCTTGAATATGAAATTATTCGGTAGTTCTTTGATTCTGTCAGGAACTGCATTAGGGGCTGGTATGCTTGCCATTCCCATGGTCCTGGCCCAATTTGGCTTCATGATCAGCTCTGCGCTGATGCTACTTATCTTTATCGGCACCACTTACTCAGCTCTTCTACTGGCAGAAGCGTGCACTAAAACTAAAGACAACAGTGGAATGAGCAGCGTTGCTTACCTAACTCTGGGCAGCAAAGGTAAACACTTTATCAATGCACTCTTTTACCTGCTGCTGGTATGCATGCTGATCGCTTATATCTTGGGTGTTGGCGATATCATTCATAAGCAATTGCTCGATGTGGGCGTAGACATCTCTGCATCGGCTGCTTATACCGTTTTCAGCCTATTAATGGGTGTGATTGTGGTAGCGGGTAAATCGTATATCGACAAGTTAAATCGCAGTTTATTCATCATGATGGTGGTGATGCTATTTATTGTTATCGCCTCTTTGTTTAGCAACATTCGCCTTGATTACCTGACTCAATCCAGCAAATACACGGCTAACGATGTGGTGCAATACAGTGCGGTTATCTTTACTAGCTTTGCCTCTATGGTGGTGATCCCGTCCCTGGTTATCTACAACCGAGAAGCGACTCAAAAACAGATCCGCAATATGATTCTGCTGGGCTCGGTGATTCCACTAATCTGCTACCTAACTTGGTTATTTGCGATTATCGGCAACCTTGGCACAGATGCAATCAGCCAATTCCATAATATTTCAGAACTGATCTCAGCGTTTAGCGGACAGTCTGCTTGGCTGAAAGTCGTGATTGCTTTGTTCTCAGCATTGGCATTGGTGACCTCTTTCCTTGGTGTGTCGATGGCACTTTACGACCAAAACAAAGATGCCGTCACCAATAACAAACTGCTAGCTTACGCTCTGACCTTTGTATTGCCTTTGGCACTCGCTGAACTGTTCGCGAGCCAGTTTGTGAGCATGCTGGATTATGCGGGCATGGTATTGGTGTTCTTAGCTATATGGGGCCCTCTCGCGATGGTAGTTAAGGTTCGTAGACCTGATTTCCCTCACCTTCAAACTGAAGGCAGCTATACTGCAGCCGGTGGCGACACGGCACTTATCGCAACATTCGGTTTTGGTGCTCTGATCTTTATATCTTGGTTCATGAGTTAGCCCCCAAACGAATGACATACCGACTGCCATTTAAACGACAGTCGGTACCAAAAAGTCTTGAACATAGAACGAGAAATAGAGCTTAACTAAGGAAATCAACACGCCGACGATAAACATGAATGCCATTCTTACCTCAATGTAGAGAAAGCAGGATATCGAGATATTGCGATATCTTACTTTAAAGAGTATATTTCACGTTAGTCGAAAACAGCAGCCAAACGCCATGTCAGATATGAATGAAGTTTTAAAGTCAATCAACAACCCAGTACGAAGGGATATTCTACACTGGCTAAAGTCACCGCATGAGCACTTTAACCTAGAGAAACAACTCGTTGATACCGACGTTGAAGGGGTATGTGTCAGCATTATTCAAGAGAAAAGTGGCTTATCCCAATCGACCGTCTCGTCTTATCTTTCTAACTTGCAACGTGCAAAGCTGGTTACTTCAAAACGCATTGGCTCGTGGACGTACTACAAGCGTAATGACGAATACATCGAGAAGTTTTTAAAAGAGTTATCTAACTCACTCTAACAAGCAGAATCAAAACAGACTGGGTGGATAACGCCGCCCATTTTAATCTTGTCTATTTTTAGAAGATTAGATATCGAAATTTCTCAATATCTAGCTATGTAGATATGTAATTAAATAGAAAAAATATACGAAAAATTAAACGGAGTTGGTAAACATGAGCAAGTCTATTCAATCTTTTAATCCTAGTAATGGAGAACTGCTTGGTGAAGTCAATAACGCCTCTAGAGATGAAGTCGTTCAAACGATCCGCCAGTCAAAGTCAGCACAAAAGGTATGGAAAAAACTCCCGATAAATGAGCGCGTGCGAACCATTATTAGAGCTTACCAACACCTTGATCAGTATGCAGATTCCCTCTCAGAACTACTTGCTCGCGAAATGGGTAAAGATATCCGACGCGCCACTGGTGAAGCAACAGGCGCAATTTACATGGGGCAGCATTATGCAGAAGAAGCACACCGCGCGCTCAACACTCGCAAATTGTCAGGGTCAACAGAGCTTCAATACCGCCCACTAGGTGTTGTCGGAGTTATATCTCCTTGGAACTACCCTGTGATGATGGCAAACAACCTCATTGTGCCAGCACTGGTCGCGGGCAATAGCGTGATTCTAAAACCTTCAGAAGAAACGCCTCTCATCGCTGAAGCATTCTTTGGTGAGCTGCAAAAACACCTACCCGAAGGCGTATTAACAATTTTGCATGGCGACCGAGAAACTGGTGAGGCATTAGTCGAAGGCGACATCCAAATGATCGCGTTCACTGGCTCAAAAGCAACAGGCCAAGACATCATGCGACGCGCAGCGAGCAAGGTAAAACGCTTGGTCATGGAGCTAGGTGGCAAAGACCCAATGATAGTGATGCGTGATGCCAACCTAGAACAAGCAGCTCGCTTTGCCGTCGCAGGCAGCTTTGAGAACTCAGGACAAATGTGTACTTCGATTGAACGTATCTATGTTGATGATCGTATCGCTGAAAAATTTGAACAACGTGTCACCGAGATCGCCAACATGTACCAGATTGGCCCGTGGGATATGCCTAACGTAAACATAGGACCGATCATCAATGCCACGCAGCATGGAAAAATCGTTGAACAATTAAAAGACGCACAACAAAAAGGGGCAACTTTCCTTCTAGGCGGGATTGAACAACCAGATCGTTATATCCGTCCTACTGTTATCACTGGAATGACTCCTGAAATGAAGTTAGAAACAGAAGAGACTTTTGGACCAGTGGTCGCTATCACTCGCTACTCCAATATTGATGATGCAATCGAACGTGCTAATGCCAGCGAGTATGGATTGGGAGCTGTGGTATTCGGCAACCAAGGTGCCAACGAGGTTGCTGATGAACTTGACGCTGGCATGGTTGGCATCAATCAAGGTCAGGGCGGTAGTGGTGACGCTCCCTGGGTTGGTGCGAAACAGAGTGGCCTTGGCTACCACGGTTCAGTAGATGGTCATCGTCAATTTGCTCAAGTGAAAGTAGTTTCAAAATAAGGATTCATAATGAATAACGAACAGAAATTCTACGTTGTTAGACGAGAAGCAGGCACTCAGTGCAGTGACCTACCAGTCTGGGCACCAAAATCGGCTAATCCATTTTCACTTAATAACAGCGTCAGCGCAGTATCACGCATTGAAGTAAACAATGTACCTGGAGCTTTCCAGCTAAGAGATGTACTTCTTCCTGAAGAGGTTAAGCGGATACTTGATGAAGCGAACCAACTTGGTTTCACAGAAGATGCCGCAGTTTCATTGCCAAGAGAAATACGCCATAACCGAAACCTCAACCTGATCGCCGATCCTAAAACACTCGAAATCATCTGGAACCGATGCAAAGATCATTTCGTTGATAAGTACGACCATTTTGCTGGTGTGAAACCACTTGGAATCAACGGTCGTTTTCGATTTTATCGCTACGATGAAGGGGATTTCTTTAAAATGCACACCGATGGCTCTTGGCCCGGTAGTCAAGTTGTCGATGGAGAACTGATCGATGACTCTTTTGGCGACCGTTGGAGCATGTATACTTTCTTGCTTCTATTGAGTGATGATTTCGTCGGTGGTGAAACCCAATTCATGGTTAACCGTGACGACCCGAGTAAGCCTGCTCGTCGTCAAAGGCATGAGAATGCGGATATAGAATCGGTTAAAACACCTAGTGGTAGTGTCCTATGTTTTCCTCACGGTACTCACCCTGCCCATTGTATACACGGCTCAGCACCAATACTTTCTGGGACTAAATACATTATTCGTACTGACGTATTGTTTGAGCTTTAACTTGTCGTTTTTATAAAGCGCAGTCTTAGCCGCTTCAACCCTAAAAAATGCCCCGCACTAAGCGGGACATTTCGTTATGTAAGATAGCTCTTAACTCTTAACTTTAAGCCATTAGCCATGATCTCGGAAAAATTAACTCTTAAACGTATTCGAGAGTTCTTTTAGTGATGTTGCCAATTCTGCTTGTTCTTTCGCTGTCGCCGCAATTTGAGTCGCGCCCGTCGTAGATTCTGTCGACTTCTGCTCTACCGCCACTACGTTCTGAGCAATGTCTTGTGTCACTACCGCTTGCTCTTCTGTTGCCGTTGCAATCTGCTCTGTCATACTGAATATCTCGCTCACAGCACCAGAAATATCTTGTAGCGTTTGTTCTACGTCTCGCGAATCTTCAACCGCTCTTGATGACATTTTTTTACTGTTATCAATCACATTGAACGCTGTTTGTACATCAGACTGTAGCGAACTAATGAAGCCTTCAATTTCCAACGTCGACTCTTGAGTGCGTTGAGCCAATGTACGGACTTCATCAGCTACAACAGCGAAACCACGACCTTGTTCACCAGCACGAGCCGCTTCGATCGCAGCGTTTAGCGCCAACAAGTTTGTTTGATCAGCAACCGACTTAATCACATCGATCACGCTATTAATATTATTACTGCTTTCGTGTAGATGAGTAATTTTCTCAGCTAAGCCGTTAATCTCAGACGCTAAGATTTCAATCGATTCATAAGAGTGTTGGACCGTGCTCAAGCCCTCTTGTGACTGTTGATCCACCATTTTCGCCGAAGTCGCCGTTTGCTGCGTTTTAGCCGCGACTTCATTCACGGTTGCCGAAAGCTCCTCAGTTGCCGTTGCAATCAGCCCAATTTGGTTTTGTTGCTCAACCAAGGTATTGGAGTTGTATTGGCAAGTTTGCGCCGTCTCTTCTGCTGCCGAAGCGAGTGTTAAGCTCGATTGAGACAAGTTGTCGATCACCTGCGAGAACTTCTCTAAAGTTTCGTTAAGCGATAAAGATATCTGGCCAAGCTCGCTGCTACCTACGTAAGTCGCACGAACTGTCAAATCATTATCATCACGAACTTTTGAAAGCACTAAAGTAAGGTCTTTCACTCGTGTGGTTAGATCGGTTATAGCCTTGAAGCTAACAAAAGTTGCAAACAAAGTAATCACAACAAACATCGCGATACTCGCCATCATGGCAGTCTGCGCTTCTGTCGTTTTTTGTTCCGTGAGTGCGATCAGTGAATCAGCTAACTGGTTCTCTGTTTTCTTCAACTGAACAATACGCGCCGTTGATTGTGCAAACCAGTAAACAGGGTCAACATCAAAACCACTCATTTTCGATTGTGCAAGCTGTCGAAGTTTTTCAACTTCTGCGACAGATCGATCATTCAATTGTTGCTCAAAAAAACTCACATTGCTTGGGGTGCTCAGCACTTTAAAGTTAGAGAAATAGGTATTTTGCTCAGTCATTAAAGAGATAAACCTCACAAGCATACCCGGGCCAAACTCATTTTTAGAGAAGGTATTATTGAGTACAGCACGTTCAATACCAGCACGCTCTTTGCCTTGCAAGAAGTTGTAGTAAGCGATGGTTTCTGTAGTAATGGTGGCATCCGAACTCAACTCTGCAATCAATGCCGATACGCTCAATAACTTTGCGTTAAGTTGAGTGTAGTAACCTAGAGCCTCAGAAAGTGGGATAGATTGAGAGTCGACTCGATTACGAATAGAAGTGATCTGATTGAGGCTTCGGCTGATTTCTGTATTCAACTTTGTGATTTGCGGTAAATCGATATCAGCCGACTGCCAATATTCGCTTCTCTGGTCACGTCGAGTATCCGCACTTGCTCTTTGTGAACGTAGTTCACTGACAAACTGAGTACCCTGTGAGCCGATAAAACCGGCAGTCATTCCACGCTCTTTCTGTAACTCGTGCACTAATTCACTGTATACAACCGACAAACGCGTCAGTTGGTTTAATGATGACATTTCACTGGTGGTCTCTACGCCTTTTGATATCGCAGAAACACTAAGCCATAGAAAGCCTAAGATCGGCAAAATAAGCAAAGCGATGATTTTTTGCTTAAAAGACATATCGGTTAATTTCATTTTTATTCCCTAGCAGCTAACAAATCTCTTTCTGGTTGTAATTAGACACACTTATATATCATGTGCCCTTGTTGAGATCATATAATTATTCAGTTTTAGTAATTACCATTCCCTATCGGCGGCAATCGATAAACCTAACACTTAACCTTGTAGAACTCATTGACTTGTTTATAAAACTGTTAGCTATGCAACTTAAGCGGAAAACAAATACGATCTTCAACATTTTTCCGGCGCAAGTGACTGAAAATTGACAGATTTTACATAACCACAAAGTGGTAGACCACACTAACTGTACAAGCCTTATCAAGCTATGTCCTCACGACCGTCTATATATTCAACATCAACTATGTATAATGCCGAGCTCGTAAAATTAACGTAGATGCATAATTAGAGGTTTTTTATGGATTGTCCTGCTTGCGAACAAAACATTGGATGGGAATGGGTAGAAGAGGCAGCAATTGAACCCAACGAAGAATTCAACTGCCCAGAATGCGATGAAATTTTAATGTATACCATTGATGAAGGCACCTATTACGGTGCGCAACATAAAACCGTAGAAGTTGTTGACGCATAAATTGCAGCCTGCAGTTACACACTAGCCATTTTGTTTCAATCATTTAGCAAATAACTAGACTAAGCAGCCTGTTTTCTTACTGGTGTGGCTTTACTAGAACGATCGTTCAGCATAAAATATTGAGTATGTGTTCAGTTTAATGAAGTAGATGTTATGGCTAAAACGGCAAAGTTCGATAGACAAGATGTAGTAGACAAAGCAACTAACCTGTATTGGGAAAAAGGCTTTCACGCAACATCTATGCGTAACCTACAGGACGTGATTGATATGCGCCCGGGAAGCATCTACGCGACTTTTGGCAGCAAAGAAGGACTGTTTAAGGAAACTCTTGCTCGCTATACCGAACTTGGCATCCTCAATCTGAACCGCTTTCGCAATGAAACTGACTCGCCCATTCAAGCACTCGAAAACTTTGTAAGACGCGTTGTTGTCGAGTCTAAACAGAGTTCACCTAACGGCATGTGTATGCTGGCAAAAACGGTTGCTGAACTCACTGATGAACATTCAGAATTATTGGAAGAAGCAAAGAAATCACTAAAGATCATGGAAGGTGAATTTGCTAAAGTGATTGCGGAAGCACAAGAGCTAGGTGAGATAAGCAAAGAGCGAGAACCGGCTCAACTTGCTCGACATGTTCAGGTTCAAATCGCCGGCTTGCGTACCTACGCAAAAACCTGTGACGATATCGATTTACTCAATTCAATGGTTGAAGACGTATTTAAATACCACCCTTTTTAGCGTCTGACCTGTTAGATTGAGCACAATACAAAAAGACTCCACTTTCACCTTAACAGGTCTAGAGCGGAGTCTTTTTAGTTTGGAGCCGATAAACTGTGCGGTCTAAGGATTACACCTTTCTCATGATCAACGCCTGCGCATTAAGCATCGCCTCTTTGGTGCTGACATCTAACGTTTTGACATTCGCAAAGCGCTCGACTTCCTTAATCGCCACATCGTGAGCGAAGATCACCAACCTTGCCCTTTCAATGTCTTTTTGTGTAATGCGATTACCTATCCCGTTGGCACCTTGTGTTTCGACTTTAATCCGAACCCCAAGATGATGCGCCGCCTTTTCCAAAGACTTAGCCGCTAGGAAAGTGTGGGCAACACCAGATGGACAAGACGTGATCGCAAGTACATCCGCTTGCCCTTCTTCTGTCACCGAACCACCCGCAAACTGGTTAGAGTGAGCCTCACCTTCGACCACATTCTTTTTCAGCAGTATCACAATTAAAGCTGTTGTTAGTGCTCCCGCGAGTGTGCCAATGATGTAGCCAATCTTGCCATCTACCACAGGCAGCACAATCCAACCACCCCATGGCGCATGGTTAACCACATGAAACATAAAGCCAACCACATTACCGACAATACCACCAGCCACGACAGCAGGCAGAACACGAGCAGGGTCGGCGGCTGCAAAGGGAATCGCACCTTCACTGATGCCGATCATTCCCATGATTCCCGCTGCTTTTCCGGCTTCGCGTTCGTCTCGTTTAAACTTCTTCGGCGATATGAAAGTCGCCAATGCCATGCCAAGTGGCGGTGTACAAATTGCTATCCCGACGCCTCCCATCAACCATGGCTGAGTATTCACCTGCGTTTGAGCAAACAGTGTAGCGACCTTGTTGATCGGGCCGCCCATATCAAAGGCCGTCATCGCGCCTAAAATACTGCCGAGCACCATTTTTCCTGAGCCTGCCATGCCAGTCAGCATTTGGTTCATCTCAAGCATCACCTGCGCAATGGGGGCACCAATCACCCACATCACAGCCCCACAGGTAACAAACGTGCCGACAAGCGGATAGATGAAGATAGAGCTCAGCGAGATCATGCTGTCTGGCAGCTTGATCTTCTTAAGTAGATTAACCACAAAGCCCGCAAAAAAGCCGACCACAATCGCCCCAAGAAAGCCGGTGTTGTATTGATTGACCGCGACCCAAGAACCAATCATTCCGGGCGCTAAACCCGGTTTGTCGGCCATCGAATACGCGATGTAACCACCGAGCACCGCAGTAAACAGGGTTAGCCCCGCTATGCCCATCTGCGCGATATCTGCCAGAACACCGCTCTCAGGCACTGCGCCGTGACCCGACATCATCACCGACAAAGATAACAGGACACCGCCCGCGACCACGAATGGGATCATGTGCGAAGTTCCGTACAGCAGGTGTTCTTTTAGACGATTAAGAGATTGAGCCCAAGGGCTAAGTGGTTCGACGTAAACTTCATGATGGCTTGAGGCGTAACTATCGAACGATTCAGAATTAGCTTCGAGAAACAACTCTTGAGCTTCCTCGACCGACTCAACCGCCTTTAATTTTGTAACAAAGTTATCTTCAATCAGCTTGGTCGAGATCTGAGCCAGTACCTCGATATGATGGTCATCATTGTTGTCAGGCGAAGCGAGCATGAAGAACACATCAGACAGTTCACCACCATCAGCACCATAATCAATACCCGCTCGGCTAATCCCAACCGCAACGGCAGGCTTAGCAACCGCGGTACTTTTCGCGTGTGGAATGGCGATACCATCGTCAAAGCCCGTATTACCAATGGCCTCACGCTTCCAAATGTCATCAAGGAATTCACTTTTATTGGAAAGCTTACCAGCACGGTCGAGCAGTTCGACAAGCTCTTCAAATACCGCCTGTTTTGAGTCTGCTTTCAATTCCAAGCAGATAATCTCGGGCTCGATAATGTCAGTGATATCCATGTGCTGCCTCGTCCGAGTACCAATTTGAATGAATGAGATAAAGAGGTTAATAAGATGAAAAGATTAACGGTGTGGGGGCACTCAATATATAGGACGAAAGGTGCATTAACTGGATTATTGTAACCAAGAACTCAGAGTGTGACTTTCACCTTGGAATAAAAAACGCCAATCCATAAAATCCACAGAACCCATAACAATATCGCCCCTCCCCTATGCGAGCTTTCCATACTGGATTTCCCACGCAAGATAGCTTTTGCAAAATAGCTTCTGAAAGGTAGCTTATGTAACGTAACAGGGACGAGATTAAGCCGAGAATAATAATGAGAATTGTAGCGGTAACTGCGTGCCCTACAGGCATCGCACACACCTATATGGCAGCTGATGCTTTAAATAAAACAGCCCCTAAATTCAACGTTTCAATCAAAGTTGAAACACAAGGCGCTATGGGTATTGAAAACTTACTCTCTGCACAGGACATTAGCCTCGCAGACAAGGTGTTGATCGTCTCTGATATCGACATTGAACAGCCAAGCCGCTTCGACCCAGCTAAAACCTTATTCATTCCAATGGAAGAAGTGTTGTTGAGTGTCGATAAAGTCTTTATTAAGCATTGTCGAACCTAAACCTTTCATGAACGAATATCAGATCACCTTCTTCGTTGACGATCCTGCAGCTAACTCACACGTTGCGCAGCCACTTAGCCGCTTAGCAAAGAAATTCAAAAGTACCATCCGAATTATCAACATCACTCAAAATCGAACGGCTGATCTCTCCAAATCTGTTGCGATGTTGCAAGTGGGCCTACTTCGTGGCGATTTGTGCCAGATCACTGCCATTGGCATCGATGCCGAGCTAGCGTGTTTCGTTCTTAAAGATGTGATTGCTGAGCATTACGCCATGGTCGGCTCACAAGTGAACCATGAGTTCTCGAAAGACTTAATCCAGCGCATGCCGCAGATATGCCCGCCTTGTGACATCAAGTGGCACCATGCCAAAGCACAAACTCAACTGACCAAATTTGAATGCTTGAAAGGGCTTGCTCATCTGGTGTATCCACAAGATCCGGATGAACTGATTCTGGCGTTTATTAAACGAGAGGAACGCTCTTCGACGTGTGTGTCACCTGGGATCGCACTGCCGCATGTGATGTTTGAATCGACTCAAGATCTCTCGATTGCAGTCATTGTCAGTGATGATCCTATTGATTGGGCATCACGCATTGGTGAAGTGCATGTTGCCATCGCTTTGGTACTGCCTACCAAGCCACAGCGAGAGCACATTGTGGCGGCCACTAATCTAACCAGAAACCTGCTTCACGATCAGGTCAACGAGCGTTTACAAAAGACCCGTAGCAGTGTCGACCTACAGGCCCTATTGATGTACATCTCTTCACGCCTGATTTAGTTCATCTCCCCCTTTTAAATTCATTTCCCTAATCAACTAAGTTACTCACTCTATTGGTTATAATCTCAATGGCTCACACAATAAAAAACGGCTGAGCAATCACGCTCAGCCGTTCTATTTCTAAATTGCCTATCTTGTAGGTTTAGTTACCTAAGCCGTTTTGTTCTCTTGTTTCGCATCTTCCACCGAATCGTCCACGGCTTTCACCAACATTAGACCAACGATAAACACGATACCGCCACATAGCACGAACATCATTCTTCCCCAGAATGGGTTCGGTAGAGCAAACATCGCCATTACTGCCACACCAGATACTGCAATCAGTGATTGCCCAGCATGTGACGTTGTTTGTTATCCAATTTCTTCTGTGCTGTTGATTCAGAAACCAACGGTGTCGCAAGGTTGTTGAAGAAGGTATCGACATCTTTCTGACGAGACGCTTCTAATGGTTTGTAGAACAAAGTCGACAGAATGAAGAAGCCACCGGTAAACGTTAAGTGAGCAATCAGACCTACCGCTACTTTCAAATCAGACCATTCACGGCCTGTTAGCGGCTCTAGATTGAACCAGTTTTGTAGCATTTCAGCGGTAATCACGAAACCTACGATGTAAGACACAATCGCGCCAACCACTAGCGTGCCCCAACCTGCCCAGTCCGGAGTCTTCTTAATGAAGAAGCCACAGAATGCTGGAATCGTCATTGGGAAACCGATTAATGCACCAACGTACATCATAGTGTCGAACAAGCTCAAACCTTTCAGCGAGTTGATAAACAGTGCGATAAGGATGATAGCGACACCGAAAACCGAAGACATCAACTTAGACACAACCATCAACTCTTTCTCTGTCGCGTTTGGACGAAGAATAGGTTGGTAGAAGTTGATAACAAAGATACCTGAGTTACGGTTTAAACCTGAGTCCATTGAAGACATAGTTGCTGCAAACATTGCTGCGATGAGAAGCCCCACCATACCTGCTGGCATGTATTGCTCTACGAAGTATAGGTAAGCGAAGTCGCCCGCTTTAGAACCAGCATCTGGGTAATGCGCCGCAAGATCAACGCCTTGCCCTGCCACAAACCAAGGTGGCATGAACCAAATGATTGGACCAATTGTCATCAGAATACACGCCAACAGAGCCGCTTTTTTCGCATTCTTTGAATCTTTTGCAGCTAAGTAACGATAAGAGTTCAACATGTTGTTGGTGATACTGAACTGTTTGAAGAAGATGAAGAATGCCCAGATTCCGAAGATGCTTACGTAGTTCAGATTGTTACCAGAAACAAATGACGCGCCTTCTGCAACAGGGAAATCGTTGATGATTTCAGTAACGCCACCACCCTGCACGATAGCCACAGCTGCACACGTTACCGTTACCGCCATGATGATAACCATCTGCATGAAGTCAGACGCGATAACCGCCCATGAACCGCCAGTAACCGACATCACCAGTACAACAAGACCGGTTAGAACGATGGTTGTCGTCATATCGAAGCCAAAGATGCCCGATGCAATGATCGCCAAGCCATTTAGCCAGATACCCGCAGAAACAATACTGTTCGGCATGCCAGACCAAGTAAACACTTGCTCGTTGAAGCTACCAAATCGCATGCGTATCGCGTCAATTGGCGTTACTACACGCAGTTGACGAAATTTCGGAGCAAAGTACAGGTAGTTCATCAAGTAACCAAATGCGTTTGCTAGGAAGATTACCGCGACAGCCATACCATCGGCATACGCTTTACCTGCTGCACCGGTGAAAGTCCAAGCACTGAACTGAGTCATAAACGCAGTTGCGCCAACCATCCACCAAAGCATGTTACCGCCCCCGCGGAAATAGTCACTGGTTGTACTGGTGAACGTTCTAAACATCCAACCTATTGCGATAAGGAAAAGGAAATAAATTCCTACGATCAGAGTATTGAGTTCCATGAATTAAGTCTTCTTTATTATTAATATCTGAAGAGCATATTATCCATAGAAAATTTAATTTGTAGTATTATAAGTCAAGATTGTGATGGGACATATAAACCTGAATATTCGATTTCGAGGCATTAATTACGCGCTAGTAAACAAAGAATAATCCGACATGAAGTAAACATTTAAAATCAATCACTTAAAAGAACCTCAATCAGTAACTCGGACAACAATAACAAGATTTTGTCGTCTCGATAAGTGGTTTTTAATTTACTTAACATTCATTAAATGCATCGCGTTAATACATCAATTCTCACACGTTTAATTCAATTAATAGAGAGCGGAAATAATAAGCAACTCGCAAAGCTAACTCTTAATGTTATTAATTAGGGGTATTTAGTGAAGTGGGATAAATAGAAAAACGAGCTTAGAGATGAAGCGTAGAAATAAACACTAGAGGAAAACACAAAGTAAGTGACCACCACAGCTCAGAGCCAGCAGTGATGCTCTAGTCATACAAATTTCGGTCGTATAAGCTCAGGTCAGAAAAGGGAACTTTAGAGTATATTAGATTGAACCACGATATTCGGTTGGGGTTTTTCCTGTTCGGTTTTTAAATACTCGGCAGAAGTAGTTCACATCTTTAAAGCCACAGCGGACTGACACTTCATTGAGTTTGAAGTTGTACTTCTTAAGCATGAACTTAGCGCGGTCGACACGAACACGGGTAATGTACTCCGCCAGGGTCATGTGGCCTTGTTGACGGAACATTCGCGACAAGTGGTTCGATGAAATGCTAAAGCGAGAGGCAATGCTGTCTCGGGTTATTTGGCGGTGGAAGTTCTCTTGAATGTAGATACAGATCCCCTGATACACATCCTGTACTCGGCTATGAGATTTTTCTACGGGCGCTTCCAACATCGTCTTGCTGTATTGCAGTAGAGCTTGCAACAATAACTCATCCATCGGCTGCTTGTTACTCTCTCTCGCTAACGAACTTAGCGCCTCCAAAATGTTATCAATCGCAAACCCAGAACGAGTCTGAATACTGTGCTTTTGAATATCGTAAAAGCTCTCCTCGCCTTTGCGCTTACTCACCAAACTTAAACCCAGCTGACGACGACCAAATAGCATGCTCAACACCGAACAGTCGGTATCCCAGTTAGGTTTATTCCAACAGTTCGGAGGGATGAAAATTGCGTCTCCGGCTTTGGCAATAACGTTGGTTATTTTGCGATCATGACTCTCCATTTCATTAACGTACTCTCCGTCTAGCACCAACTCTAAACGTGGAAAGTTCACCTGGTAACTGCACGCTGGAGGCGTATGAAAATCTCCAGCAAACCAGATGTTGTGAAACGGTTCTCGCTCATTTAATACAGAGGAGATTAAGTCATGAAATATCATTTTTAAAACTCTTATGGGCAGCAATAAAGCTATGGGAATAGATATACTCCTTAGTGAAACATAGTGCTATTGAGCAAAATCACAATTTGAGATCTAGGTTACAAAAATCCAGTTTTAGAAATAAATTTCCAGTGCGGAAATTGATGAAGCACGTTGTTTCCTGGATAACGAAATACGCCCAAGCCCTTATAAATAAAAGCCTCAAAACATCTTAAACTCTGTCAACACAAGCCTAAAAACGACCACTCGACCGATCAAAATCACACTCCATTTATAACGCAACAATCATCCAGTAAATGCATTTTTTCTTCACTACAGAAGCTAAGCCATAGATTCCAAAATACCCCTAACAAAATAAAAATAGAGTAGGGGTTCATTATGATCACAACATTGATCAATCAAGATTTGATTAAGCTTTCGCTTAGCGCTGATTCAAAAGAAGACGTATTTAAAGAGCTGATAGACGTACTTTATGCGCAAGGTCGAATTTCAGACAAAGCACAGTTTCTTGCCGACATTAAGGCGCGTGAAGAACAAGGCAACACAGGGTTTGAAGAAGGCATCGCCCTGCCACATGCGAAAAGCGCTGCGGTGATCAAACCCGCGGTTGTTATCGGCGTCCATAAACAGGGCATCGAATACGGCGCCGATGACGGTCAGCCATCAAAACTGTTCTTCATGATTGCCTCTCCTGATGGCGGCGATAATCACCACATCGAAGTATTGGCAGAGCTTTCTTCAAAACTGATTGAAGAAGGCTTTATTGAAAGCTTTATGAATGCTCAATCTGAACAAGAAGCATTAGAACTACTGCTTAGCAAACCTGAGCCTTCAGAAACGGAAACCAACGTTGAGAAACAAGGCTTCATCATTGGTGTGACAGGCTGCCCAGCTGGCGTTGCGCACACTTATTTGGCAGCTGAAGCGCTAGAGAAAGGCGCGGCGGCTCTTGGCTACGACATCAAGGTCGAAACTAACGGTTCTATTGGTGTTAAAAACAGCCCGACTCAAGAAGAGATCGAACGCGCCGACGCGATTGTCGTGGCTTGTGATAAACAGGTCGACATGGCTCGCTTTGCCGGAAAACGCGTCATCAGCACCAACGTAAAAGCACCAATCAAAGACGCACAAGGCTTGATTAAGCAAGCGCTCAACGCACCTAGTTACCAAGCTGAACAAACGCCGACCAACCAATCTGTTGTAGAAAAAGCCTCACAAGCACGTTCAGACCTTTACCGTTACTTGATGAATGGCGTATCTCACATGATCCCATTCGTCGTGACTGGCGGCCTATTGATAGCCCTTGCACTGGCGATTGGCGGCGAGCCAAGTGAATCTGGCATGGCGATTCCTGCTGGCAGCATGTGGAACCAAATCCTAGAAGTGGGCGTGGTTGCCTTCACATTGATGATCCCAATCTTGGCTGGCTACATTGCTTATGCGATTGCTGACCGCCCTGCCCTAACCCCTGGCCTTATCGGTGGTTGGATTGCTAACAACGGCTCTTTCTATGGCGCTGACGCGGGTACAGGCTTCATTGGCGCAATCATCGCAGGTCTATTAGTGGGTTACTTCGTTAAGTGGATTACCTCGTTTAACTACCACAAATTCGTTCAACCGCTTGTACCTATAATGATCGCTCCGATCACAGGCTCTTTGTTCATCGCAGGTCTATTCATCTTTGTTATCGGCGCACCTATCGCTGGGCTGATGGATGCTCTTACTGCACTGCTAACTAGCATGAGTACAGGCAACGTGGTTTTGCTAGGCATCGTACTGGGTGGCATGGCTGGTTTCGATATGGGCGGCCCGTTCAACAAGGTGGCGTTCCTATTCTCAGTCGGCATGATCGCCAGCGGTCAAACTCAGTTCATGGGTGCAATGGCGTGTGCAATTCCTGTCGCTCCATTAGGCATGGCTATCGCAACCAGATTGGGCCGCAAGTTCGACCTGTTTGAATCTTCTGAAATTGAAGCAGGCAAAGCAGCAGGTGCGATGGGCTTAGTAGGTATCTCTGAGGGTGCGATTCCTTTCGCAGCGCAAGATCCAATGTCGGTTATCCCTGCCAACGTGCTTGGCTCAATGACTGCAGCTGTTATGGCGTTCTCATTTGGTATCACCAACAGCGTTGCTCACGGTGGCCCTGTTGTGGCTCTGCTCGGCGCAATGAACTACCCAATGCTGGCACTGCTGTGCATGGCATCAGGTGCAGGTGTGACTGCGGTTACTTGTATCGCGCTTAAAAATCTACGCAAAGCCAAGCTAGCAACAGCAGCGGCTTAAGCCATTTCAACTCCAATGGCTTGAGTCCCTCTACTCTCGTATTTTAGTAAATCGAGTAGAGCTCAAGCCATGTTTCCCTCATGGTGATCTCGATGTCTGATTTTTCTTTAGCGAACGACTCGTTCGTACAACGCTTTTTCTACCCTATGACCAACGTGATTCAAAACTACGCATGGGGTAGCCCGTCTTCGTTTAGCCAACTGTTTGGTATTAATAACCAATCTGGTGAGCCACAAGCGGAGATTTGGATGGGCGCACACCCCAATGGTTGCTCAATGGTGACTGATAACGGGCAACAGACCACATTGTCGAGCTTGATTTCTAAGAACCTAAACTTGTTTCTAAGCGAGAAAGTGGCGAGTCGCTTTGGCGAGTTACCTTATCTTTTCAAGGTATTAGCGGCTGAGAAGGCACTGTCTGTTCAAGTACATCCAAACAAACAGCAAGCGGAATCTGGGTATGCACTCGAAGAGCAGCAAGGCATTCCAATGACAGCTGGCAATCGTAACTACAAGGATCCTAATCATAAGCCAGAACTGGTGTATGCCCTAACGGACTACACGGCGATGAATGGCTTTAGGTCGATTAACGAGATCCTTGAGCACTTCCATTACCTCGATATTCCTGAGCTGCACTCGATGGTTAACGACCTCGCGGGCGATCAAACGCCTAATGGATTAGCGAGCTTCTTCGCGAGTTTATTGTCTTTGCAAGGTGAACAAAAAGGCATGGCGCTGACCATGTTGTTGATGAAGGCGAAACTTTCAGATGCCCTTGTGTTCCAGTTGATTTCAGAGTTGGAACAACAGTATCCGGGGGATGTCGGCCTGTTTGCTCCGCTGCTATTGAACGTTATCACGCTAAAGCCGGGGCAAGCCATGTATCTGGATGCCGAGACACCCCACGCTTACATCAAAGGCACGGGCTTAGAGATCATGGCGAACTCAGACAATGTATTGCGCGCTGGGTTAACGCCTAAATACATGGACGTGAATGAACTGGTTTCTTGTACTCGATTTAAGGAAAAGCCTGCGGATAGGTTACTGCTCAGCCCGATAGAGCAAGGTGATGTGATGGAATACCAAATTCCAGTCGAGGATTTTAAGTTCTCTATCGTGCAAAACTCACATCAGCGACGGATCACTACCGAAGGTGCCGAGATCCTACTACCTCTCGACGAATCTATGGTGCTTACTCACCAGTGCGGCGAAACCTGCGTGATAGAGAAAGGCCAGTCGGTTTTCATTCCCGCTTACGCTGAGAGCTACAAACTGGATTGTGCTGGACGTGTCGCGCGCGCTTACAGCTAGCTCCCTTAGAACTCAGTACAAAGTCTTACTGCCCTGCTCATGCGGGGCATTTTTGTTTCTGATGAGGCCGCTCGGCGTATCAAAAACATAATCAAAAACACCATCAAATATGACCCATCTCACACTGGATGAATGATGCAAATCACACTTAATTTTGCTTGGTACAAATGTACAGTGAAGGGCTTTTATTTGCTATTTCGCGAATGCCGTTAATCCATTAATTTTAATTCAAGAACTTCAATAGTGAATGAGTTAATAAATGGTCACACAGCTAACTAACGTCAACTTAATTAATAACAACCTTCAAGCGAATAATAAAAAAGGACTGTTTGAAGAATTGGCAAGCATGTTATTTGAAAACAACCGAATCAGTAATAAAGAAGCCTTCTTGGCAGACATTGAAATTCGTGAATCTCAAAGCATTACCTCAATGGACGGCATTGCTTACCCACACTCAAAAAGCAAGGCAGTCACTGAACCCGCAATTGCTGTCGGTGTTAAGCGTGAAGGTATCGAGTATGGCGATGACGACGGCATTAACCCAACCGTATTTTTTATGATTGCATCACCAGATAACGGTGCTGACCATCATATTTATGTACTACAAGAACTATTTGGAAAATTCAGCGATGAATTTATTCAAAATATCCATAACGCAAAAGACGAACAACAAATCCTTAATATTTTAATTAATTCATAAGGCGTAGAAAATTATGAGCACCCTAGCAAATCAAGCTACCAATACCAGTAGCAATTCTAATAATAAGAATAGTAGTAGCGACTATAAAAAAATCCTCAGTACTATGAAAGGTCACCTGCTTTTTGGTACATCACACATGCTACCTTTCATCGTAGCCGGTGGTGTTCTGTTGGCTTTAGCGGTAATGGCATCGGGTAAAGGCGCAGTACCAGCCGACGGCTTGCTGGCGGACATCTCTAATATCGGTATCAAAGGCCTTGTTCTTTTCCCAATCATTCTTGGCGGCTTTATTGGTTACTCAATTGCAGATAAACCAGCACTTGCTCCTGCTATGATTTCTTCTGGCATCATGGCTGACATGGGCGGCGGCTTCCTTGGCTGTATCGTGGCAGGCTTTATCGCCGGTGGCGTGGTGTTCCAACTTAAGAAGATCCCGCTTTCTGCGAACATGACAGCGCTAGGTGCTTACTTCGTAAGTGTTCACCAAGCCCTATTGACATAAAAAGTGTGACCTTACGCAATTGATCCCACTTTGGGTCTTGAGTGATCATTCTGGGAAGCCATTATGGTTTCATGACTAGAAAAAAATCACCTAAATACCAAGAAGCACCACCTGAAGTCTCAGATTTGAATGAGGCTAAGGTGCTTATTGATGAGCTGTGGGAACAGCTCCGACATTATGAAGACAAGCTAACCACTAGCTCCAAAAACTCTTCAAAATCGCCCTCTTCAGACAATCCTAAAGATCGCCATGAGCGAAAAAAGCTGAAAGCTCTGGTGGTCGCAATTCGAGAGGAGCTAAACAAGGCCACACAGGGCATCAACGAAAGCTCTCACCGTTAAAAAAAACGGATGTCATCATTGACTGTTTCCCTGAAACTTGTCCTTGTTGCGCTCAATCTGACATTGAGGTTCAAGGTGGGCCATACTATCGCCATCAGGTCTTCGATATTCCAAAACCCACTGTCGATATCACCGAATACCGTTTATTTTCAGGTCAATGTAGGCACTGCAAAGAAACCGTCAAGGCTCAAAAGCCTGACGATGCATCGCAAGGGATTATAGGGCCGAACTTATTAAGTTACATTGGCGTGCTTGCAGGGCAATATCACCTCAGCGTTCGGAAAATCCAATCTCTACTCAAAGAACAGCTTGGCACAACCTTTTCGGTCGGTGCGATTAGCGAAGCGCAAACGAAGGTCGCTTCAATGCTAACGCCATTGCATCAAGCGATAAAACAAGCGTTAAAGAAAGCGCCTTTGATTCATGCTGACGAAACCTCTCATCACCGAAATGATGAAACAAGCCTTCGTTGGTGTTGGTTAGTGGCCAGTGATGACCTTGTCTATGAACAAATACTCTATTCACGCTCTACCTCCTCAGCAAAAAAGGTCATCGATGAAGACTATGCAGGTATTGTGGTCAGTGACCAGTGCCCAAGCTATAACTGGATAGCCGAAGACCGTCATCAGTTATGTTGGGCACATGTGAAGCGCAATCTTCAGCAAATGGCGGATTATAGTGGCGGTGGCCACACCGCTTATATTGGCAAACATCTTTGTTTGCTGACGAACGCCATTTTCCATACTCGGCATCGTTATGAACAAGGTGAATTGGATTATTCACTGTACTTGCGGCGAATGCACAGGCTACAAAAATCGTTCGATCATTGGTTGAGAAAAGGGACAGATGTGATGGTCAAGCGGTATCGAGGGCGATGCAAGTTACTGCTTAAACATAGAGAGAGCTTGTGGGTTTTCCTCAAGAAAACATCAATCCCCTTAACCAATAATGAAGCTGAGCGATGTATTAGAGGTTTTGTCATTCAAAGGAAAATTAGCTTCGGAACGACCTCGGATGCAGGTGATAAATTCCGTAGTCGTATCCACACACTCATCGAAACCTGCAAAAAGCGCGGTCTATCAGCAATGTCGGTGTTGAGTGAAATCATCACGGCTGTTGTGGCGAAGAGACCGTACCCCAACGTCTTTGATCTATAGGTGACTCTCACCCTCCGTTAATATCAAGTCAAGTTACCTTGGTGAACGATTACCTTACTTCATCTACCCGCTTTTAGGCACGTTAATCTCTGCAGGTATCGTATTGTGGGGCATCGGTGAGCCAATCAAACTGTTCATGTCTTCTATGAACGAGTTCTTAGCTTCAATGGCTGGCGCATCTAAGATGGTTCTAGGCACAATCCTTGGCGGTATGACTGCGTTTGATATGGGCGGCCCTATCAACAAAGTAGCTACCCTATTTGCTCAAACTCAAGTAGACACACAACCGTGGCTAATGGGCGGCGTAGGCATCGCGATTTGTACGCCACCTCTAGGTATGGCATTGGCGACTTTCCTATTCAAAAACAAGTTCTCTAAACAAGAGCAAGAAGCAGGTAAAGCAGCAGCAATCATGGGTTCTATCGGTATATCTGAGGGTGCTATCCCATTCGCAGCAAATGACCCAATGCGCGTACTTCCTTCAATCGTTGCCGGCGGTATTGTTGGTTGTGTGTTTGGCTTCATGACAGACGTTCTATTGCACGCACCGTGGGGCGGCCTAATTACGGCACCAGTATCAAGCAACATTCCAATGTACGTCGTCGGTATTGCACTTGGCTCACTAACCACAGCCGTTATCGTTGGCTTCTGGAAACCTGTAGCGGTTGAAACCGATGAAGACATGTCTGAAGCGCCAGTACAAGCTCAAGCGGCTCCTGTAGCTGGAGAAGGCGAGTACGACATCGTAGCAGTAACATGTTGTCCTTCTGGTGTTGCACACACCTTCATGGCAGCAAAAGCACTAGAGAAAGCAGGTTTAGCAGCAGGCCTTAAGATTAAGGTAGAAACTCAAGGGCAAAACGGTATTCAGAACCGCATCACTGACCTAGATGTGGCGAACGCAAGACTGGTTATCTTGGCTCACGATATTCAAGTGAAAGACGCTCACCGCTTTGCGAATGCGAACGTGATTGAGTGTTCAACGAAGGAAGCAATGAAGAAAGCTGCGACTATGGTGGCTATCTAAAACCTGAAACAAGTTAGAAGATAAAATTACTACCCCCTAGTAGCTAAAATCCCCATTCGTTTTGTCAGCGAATGGGGATTTTTTTATTGGTAGACCGACAAATCCTTCTCGATAATCAGTCATCTGAGTGTCTGTCATATAATATGAAAAGAAACTCGTTATGTTGCTGAACATGGTTCTGTTTCAGAAGTGATACTTTCTTTTAACTGTTTGGACGGCACCGGATAGCCAAGATAATAACCTTGGGCTTGTTCGCAATTTAACGTTTTTAAAATTGACAACTGTTGGGCATTTTCAACCCCTTCAGCCACCACATGAATGCCAAATCCTCGAGCTATATCAATGATCCCAGACGTTATGGCTCTAGAACGATAATCATCTTCTAACCCATTGATATAACTGCGATCAACTTTAATCTCATCAACATCCAACTTACTGAATATACCAAAAGAAGTGTAACCAACACCAAAGTCATCTATCGAAAAAGATACCCCATGCTTTTTTAATTTTTGAACAGCGATTGCACACTGATCTATATCTTTTAAAATAGCGGTTTCAGTGATTTCAAGACAAAGTAAGCGAGCAAATTCGGGGTCCTTTCGTAGATAATTATCCAGATGGTCCATGTCATCCACGCTATTTAGCTCTACCGCTGAAATATTGACCGAGACACTATTAAGGACACTCCCAAGCAAACCACAAGCTCTTAGTTGTACCGCAGTTTTCTCTAGAACTAACGTGGTCAAATCTCGACAAAAATGATTCTCTTCTGCTAGCGCGACAAAGATATCAGGTGAAACAACACCATAGCGTTCATGCGTCCAACGGGATAACACTTCCACACCTGAGACGAGTCTATTTTCAATGTTGTATTTCGGCTGAAAAACAATATCAATCGCTTTGTCATCAATCGCTTTACGTAACTCTTGCACCATTTCTTGACGCTGGCGTTCAAGCTCTGTGAGTTTGGGGTCATGAAATTCAATCGAATTTTTGCTTTTTTTTGCTTCCGTTAAAGCATGGGTCGCTGACGCCATAAGTTGTTTGGCATTATGACCATCCGAAGGAAATAGGGCGGCACCGATACAGCAAGTTGCGTTGGTATTATAACGATAAGCACATTGGTTAAATCTACGATGTACGAGAGCAATGTAGGATTCAATATCTTCTTTATCATTGAGTTTGACTAAACACGCAAAACCATCGGAGTGTACCCGAGACGAAAGCGGTAGATGCTCAATAGGAAGTTCAATAGATCGTGCGATATCTTTTAAAAATGAATTAGTGTTTTCAAACCCAATCTGGTCAGCGACAGATTTGAAGTTATCAATGTCGAGTAAGAAGAGGACATAATGATCAGTGACCTGGGATTTTTTCAGTCTTTTGTTTAAATATCGATAAAAAACTGATGGGCTATGAAGTCCAGTTACACTATCAAGGTCGTTGGCGCTCTCTAAATCACGATTATTTTTCCGAACCATTATCCACAATAAAGTAGACGTCAGAACGATAAAGATCAGACCTTTGATTGTCTGTGCTAAAGCATGTTCTTGTAAGTCATTTGATAGTGATTCAACCGCAAGATCAGAGAAAAAAACCCATAATGATGACAGTATTAAGTAACTGAGTACTATATTTACCGGATATCGTTTTATCTTATTCATCGTTAGCTGCTGTCTCTCAATCTAATGTGTCATGACTCATATGTTATAAATTGTCCATAACGTAGCACTAACATAAGTCACAATCTACCGTTCGAGCTTTTATTTTTTAACCTTAGTTTGGCAATTTTCATCACAGCTCTAAGCAACAAAAAATTTTAAGGTTAAAACATTACAAAAACAATTTGTGAGAATGCTAGGTATCCACTGAACTAACTCTTAGTCAAACTAGGAGTTGCTTACCGCTTTTGTTGGTATCGAGTAATTGTTATGTGACTCTTCAATCACAATGGTATTTCGTCCTTTGAGCTTTGCTTGATAAAGAGCTCTGTCCGCGCGCGCGACACAGTCTTTCCAATTTTCATTTTCTGATAGCAAGCTAATACCAAAACTTGACGTAATTTTCAGGGATGGTTGTTGCTCAAGTCTGATCTTCTGAATCGCCGAGCGTAGCTTTTCTGAAAGCGCAGCGGCTCGTTCCAGGTTCGAATTGGGTAACCAGATAAGAATTTCATCTCCTCCAAGCCGGAAGACCGTATTAGGTAAATCGATTAACCTCAATACCGTTGTCGCTAAAGCTTTAATCGCATCGTCACCTACAAGATGCCCAAACTGATCGTTCACTTGTTTAAAGTTATCGATATCCAGTAATACAATGCAAACCGGCTTATAATTCACCTGTACTTGATGTTTTTTTACTGCCTGATCCAGAGCTCGACGGTTCTTTAGTGCCGTAAGAGGATCCTGTTGTGAAAGGCATTGAAGTGAATGTACGAGCCTCGCGTTTATCAACCAAAGCATTGAGAAGGACATAGATACAATAAGAATAATACTTAAAATATACGTATATTCATTTAAGTAGTTCGCGCTGATAAGGCTATTCATCTCGTTCAATGAAAAATGCGTTTTTATAGCTCGAAAAGTCATAAAAAAGCTATAAATAATAAAAGGCAAAGCCATCATATTTACAGCCAACGAAAGATCATTCCTTTTCCCGTTCAGTATCACTATAGCCGAACTTGCGGTTACGAATGCTAAGTAGAGACTCATAACAATAATGCGGTTTTGAATAGACTGTTCGTAATAAGTAAATTGAACAAAACTTACTAAAACCAAAAACAGTGCAATGCGACTATATTGAACAATCTGACGTGAATGACGACGAAAAACAGTCAAACTATGTAGTACCAAATGAAAACCATAAGCAATGGTTAAATTCCCAACAATAATACTCATAAAGTCCGAGATAGAGCCTCTCAAGCTTAATAGTATGGTACCACTGCCAATCACGAACATAGATGATGAAAAAAGGGAAAGCCCCAGGACTTGTTTCTGAGCTGACTGGAATAATAACAAGCCAATACTAAAGATAAGTGAGAATATAATGAAAATTATACTTAGAGTTCTTATATCTAACGGGAAATTATCCATATTTTTCCTTAAATAGGATAGAAAATCATATCATATTGCTTTTATTAAACATGACATGTTGCTTTCTACCTTCCTTCTCTCATTTCAATTTTTCATCAAGCAAATTAAAATGCACTAAACTGCATAGCACCGCAACAATACAGGCGGCCGAGTATAGCAATTTTTAATACAAATCACATCTCTGAACCATTTCTCCTACCTTGAGAGATTTTGTTCTATGGAACGAACTGATATAAGGGTTAGTAAAAAATCAAATAGCTCCATAAGCGATAATCCAGTTCTTTAAGTTACTGCCTTTCTTAGTTAATCCATTATAAATAAAGTGGGTAACAGTTGAAATATGTCACTACCTGAAATAGGGTTAAACAGGTATTTTCATAATAAGAACATCAGAAGGACATTGATCAGATATTGATGATCAACGTCCCTTTTCTTCTATTTCTTATTTCTATTTTTATACTCAATGCCTTCGCTTCGTCATATCAGAGTTCGCATCAGGATTATCTATTCTTTGATATAAAGATCCTTAGAATAGATGCGCCCTTCAACGTTGTTCTTAGCAAAACCACCGACACTTGGTCGCACTAGGCGGGCCTGCATGTAGTAATAGATTGGCGCGATAGGCATATCTTCAGCCAGTAACTGCTCGGCTTGATCATAGAAACTTTGGCGATCTTGCTCATTGGTTGCGGCTAATGCGCTGTCCATCGCTGAGTCGTACTTGTCGTTGTTGTAACGAGCAAAATTACCCGATGACTCAGAGCGCAATAGGCTCAAGAAGGTCGACGCTTCATTGTAGTCACCACACCAAGACGCTCGCATTACATCAAAATCACCTTGGCGACGTGATACTAGGTAAGACTTCCACTCTTGGTTTTCCAGCTCAACTTGCGCGCCGAGGTTACCTTTCAACATTGAAGCGATGGCCACTGCAATCGACTTGTTCGACTCACTGGTGTTGTAGAGCAATTTGAAATCCAATGGATTAGCTGCATCGTACCCCGCTTCTTTCAGTAGCTCTTTTGCTTTTTGGTCACGTTCCTTTTGAGTCCATGTGCTGTATTCAGGCTGAGTCGCATCAAAACCTGCCGTGTACTCATGGGCAAAAGTATAAGCAGGTAGGTTACCCACCTGAGTGACACCATTGGTGATCACATCACGCATCATTGAATACGATACCGCTTTACGCACTCGTGAATCGTCAAACGGTGGACGCGTGGTATTGAACGCGTAGTAGTAGGTACACAACAAAGGTACCGCGGTAAACGCATCTTGGTATTTGGTTTTAAGCTGCTGCGCCATGTGTGTTGGTACGTCAGACGTGATATCGACCTCGCCCACCGCATAACGGTTAATCGAAGCGTTTTGGTTTTCGAACGGAATGTAAGTCACTTGGGTTAGATTGGTATCTGAGCTATCCCAGTAGTTAGAATTCTTCTTCAGTTCAATCCGTTCGTTAACCACCCACTCATCTAAAACAAAAGCGCCATTCCCTACAAACTGCTTAGGGTCGCTCCACGGCTTATCGCTGTTTTCTAGCGTTGCCTTATGAACGGGCATCATAGATGTGTGACCCGTCATCGCAACAAAGTATGGCACTTTGCTATCAAGATCGAACTTCACCGTGTGTTTATCGACAGCAGAGATACCGAGCTCTTCGACGGGCTTTTTACCTTCTGCTACGTCAGCAATATTGTTGATTTTGGTAAGCTTGAGATACCAAACATTCGGCGAAGCAAGTTTCGGGTCTACCGCACGTCTTATCGCATACACGAAATCATCGGCTGTCACCGGATCGCCATTCGACCATTTAGCATCTTTACGTAGGTGGAATACAAACGTCTGGTTGTCTTCGGTTTCCCAAGATTCCGCAACACCAGGAGTAATGTTGCCATCGCGATCTTGAATCACTAAACCTTCAAATAGGTCTCGTAAAATGTGCATTTCAGGCAGGCCTTCAGCTTTCGCAGGATCGAGTGTCGCCGCTTCTGCATCATTGGCACGAACTAAGTGTTGGTCTTTTGCCAATGAAACACCAGCAGGTAAGGTTTCAGCAACGGCTGTCACTGCGATAAAAGGGGTCAATAGAGATGAAATGAGTAAAGCCGTTGAATGTTTTTTAAAATCCATGTTTGTTTGCTCTCCTAGCCTATCTTTGAAGCAAGTAATAAAATTAACAATGTGACGGTTGACGAGTTTTGACGCTATGGTTTATTAAATAGAGGTCATCTAAATAGTAGTTATAGCAATCACAGTAAGTAAGTAAGTGTTCAAAAATAGCGCAGGAAAAAAGCTTGAGAACAAGGCGGCTTTTTTCGATAAGTAGTTATTCTACAATCAAAAAATCTAACGACGTTATCGAGATTTTTAACAAGCTAGGGTGAACAGTTATTTACTACGATTGGTTTTACTATTTGATAGTACTTGATCAATCAGGAGATTAAGGTGAGTTTAATTCCAAGAACGGAAAGAGCTGCGTTTTCGATAAAGCCGCTGTCATATGGAAAATCGGTGTTAGGTGCGCCTTTGCTCTACTTCCCCGCACAAATAGAAAGCGAATCTCGCGGGCTGATTTTAGCAGGCACACACGGCGATGAAACCGCTTCTATCGCGGGTTTGTCTTGCGCCCTAAGAAGCTTGCCTGCCGCCAACTTACGACACGATGTGATTCTGTCGATGAACCCAGATGGCAATCAGCTAGGTACCCGCGCTAATGCTAACCAAGTCGATTTGAACCGCGCCTTTCCGACTCAAAACTGGACTGAAAACGGCACCGTCTATCGCTGGAGTTCCCACACACCTGTCAGAGATGTCAAAGTGAAAACCGGCCAAGCCAACCAGCTCGAACCAGAAGTGCAGTCACTCATCAACCTCATTGAGCAACGCAAACCCAAGTTCGTCATCTCTTTCCACGAACCTCTCGCCATGGTCGACGACCCAAACCAATCAGAACTCGCCTCTTGGTTAGGCAAACAGTTCAACCTACCAATCGTCGAAGACGTTGATTACGAAACCCCAGGCTCATTCGGCACTTGGTGCCAAGAAAGAAACCTACCGTGTATTACCGTAGAATTACCACCCGTTTCTGCGGATTTGACTATCGAACAGTATTTGGATGCGTTTGTGGTGGTGTTGAGGTGTGAGGGTATTGTTTAGAGAAACACGTTTGGGATATTTCTGAGTTAGAGAGAGGCGTAAAAGAGTTTTATATGTTTTACGCCTTTTTGTAGATTAATTTAGAGCTAGCTAATAAAAAACACTAAATCGCCAATAGATACGATTTCACAGACGCAAGACGTAAAGTGGCCCCACCAATGATGTCTATAAAACCGAGTATAGGGTAAGGCTTAGACGCACTGATCCATGCTGAGCCTGTCGCGCCAATCGGTATTTTTTTCATCGTTTCTTCATCAATTTCTAAAATAACGGTTCGACCAATTGCTGGAGAGCCCCTTTGAATGTGTGCCGAAACTCGCTGCTCTTGTGGTAGTAAATTTCCTTGAGCCTCACCGGTTGCTTTTACTTTACTGTGAACTCGAGAGCGGAAAATTTGCCCTGGAAAAGTATCAATAAAGAACTCGCTAAACTGACCTTTTTCGATATTGGCAAACGCTTGATCAGGGATACGCATTTCGACAAACTTCTTCGATGTATCCCACACATGCAGAGAACCAACTCGAGATCCATCAGCAATAAAAACATGGGTGATCATGCCATCAAATGGCGCTCGAACCGTAAGGCGGTCAAGGTCAAACATCAAGCTTTGTTTCTTAGCGAGCAAACCATCTTTCTTGGCATGCAACACGTTCAACTCAGCCATAAAAAACTCAACGTTGTCTTGAGTTTCTTCTAACTCTTTAAGGCTAACATGTTGCTCTAAGTTCTGGTTACGCGATAGGTTTCGCTTAGCTTGGGCCACTTTCACTTCTTGAGCTTCAATGGTTCTATCAATTTCAATCAGACCAGAATCAACCTCAGAAATCGACGCAGAGATCAGATCATCTTTGAGAGTGTAAAGTACTTCGCCTTTTTTCACATCGCTATTATGATCAACGTATATTTTGTCGATGTGTTGACCAAGCGTTGGAGACATCACAGCATGGGGGGCTTTGACAGTGGTTGAATTGGTCAAATCAATCGGCGAATAGAAACGATGGCCGACAAACAAACTCACCAGTAACAGCAAGCCAATCACAACAGACACAAAGTAATTCTTAGGGGTTCGTTTGAGTACATTAAATTTGAATAACAACCAAACCACTAATATGTAGGGGAGCATGATCTCTTTCATTGCGAAGCGCCTCTAATCCACTGTTGTAATTTATCCCAGTCCGTCACAATCGCGAGCACCGCAATAATCCAGAGCGGTTTGTAAAACATGCCCAATATGCACAGCCAAAAAATCAACTTGGCCTGAGCCAAACCACGCTCTTTAGCAAGATGTTTGGGAATAGAATGGACATACCATAGCTTGCTCAATGTCCATACAAGGATGCCCAACGTGACTGCCACAATGAACCACATGAACAATGTCGATTCTAGAATGTTGTAGACCGAAGGATACGCATCGTAAACTAAGGTAGTTGGATGAATCTTCATACGATTTCCTAAATTATCATCCCGCCTCTAAGGCAAAGCCATTGGGACTATTCCAATCACTTAAGCACTTGTGTACTTATATACTTACGCACTTAAGTACTGAGCCCGGAATGAACGAAAAAAGCCGCCTATCAATACCCATTGTCATCGGTATCAATAGACGGCATACACTTTATTGTTCTAGGTACTTAACACGAACTTCTTTGATTTTGCCGTCAAATTTGAACGGCATCTCATCATAATAAGCTTGTGATACTGGCGAGCCTAAATCAGAGCCAATATCAAACCCATCATTGAATGAGAAGAACGAAGGCGCTGTTTTTGGAACCACACCAGAGGCGAACGTTTCACCATTCACCTTGATGGTGATATCGAAAGGCGTAAACGGCCCCGGCTTAGTGGCTTTAGATTCAACTTCTATCGTCACTTCACCTTCTGGTAACACTTTCTCAGATTGGATATGTGTGTGTTCCATCAAAAACAGGTTGTACTCATAGTTAAGCTTTCCGTCTTTCACGTACACCGTCATACCACCTGAGAATGCACCGACCGCGTAGAGCACACCATTCGTATCAGGAGTAACCACCGCATCAAACTCGACGAGCGTAGAACGGTTGCCGACTTTTGGTGCTGCAATTTCAGGGATTCTGGTGATTTCATCAGGATACGTCCATTGCGTATATTTACTCTCTGGCGCATCTTGCGGGCTGTGTGCTGCAGTAGACCATAATGATCCACCAATCGGGAAGGCTTTGTTATCCTGCGCTTCTTGCTTGAAAATCGCCTTCATTTCTTCCAGTTTTTCAGGGTACTTATCAGCCAGATCAACCGCTTGAGACCAGTCCTCATCAATGTGGTATAGCTCCCATTTATCCGTCTCAGGACTCCACTCTCTAAAACCTTCGGGCATACCTTGAACCCAAGGAGCTCTTGGCCCAAACGCACTCGCAAACCAACCATCATGATAGATACCGCGACTGCCTAAGATCTCAAAGTATTGGGTTTTCTTCTGCCCTTTCACATCCGCATCGTCAAACGAATAAGTCATGCTTTTACCATCGATTTCATCTTGAACATGACCGTTGACCACTTTAGGTGGTGTAATGTCTAAAATGTCGTAGATAGTAGGCGCGATGTCGTTAACGTGATGGAATTGCGAGCGTGGCGTCGCATCGGGTTCAATTTTCGCTGGCCAACGCACCGCAAGAGGTTGACGTGTCCCACCAAAATGAGCCGCAACTAACTTGGTTGATTTATAAGGTGAGCTGCCTGCCCAAGCCCATGCTGCATGCGCCATGTTTTCAAATTTAGGACCGCCTAACTCATCAATTGAACCGACCTTGTTCATCGCTTCAATTTGTTGCTTTGTCGTGGTTGGAATGGCGTTTTGAGCGAGCAATTCAGCAAGCGTGCCGTTTTGCCCTTCCGATGACGCGCCATTGTCACCCCACAAGTAGAAGAAGACAGTGTTGTCTTTGTAGCCAAGCTCATCGATTTCATCGACCAAACGACCAACCTGAGCGTCGGTATGCTCAATGAAGCCGGCGTACACTTCCATTAAACGTGCTTGGAATGCTTTTTCATCTTCAGGTACATCGTCCCACGCAGGCATACTTTCTGGCCTTGGTGTTAGCTGCGCGTTTTCAGGAATCCAGCCCATTTTCTTGGCTTTTTCGTATACGTCTTTTCTGTATTCATCCCAACCAGCGTCGAATTTGCCCTTGTACTTATCAGCCCATTCTTTGGTTACATGGTGAGGGCCGTGTGCCGCACCACTAGACCAATACATCATGAAAGGTTTGTCAGGCTGCAAAGACTTGTGCTGACGCATCCATTTGATCGCTTGATCCGCAAGATCTTCACTCATGTGATAGCCTTCGCGGTGGATTTTTTCTGGATCAACAAACGTGGTGTTTTCCACCATAGTCGGTTCATATTGAGATGCACCAGCACCAACAAACCCATAGAAATATTCAAAACCATAACCCGTAGGCCAATTATCAAAAGGCCCCGCAGCTGTGGAATCTAACGGGTGAGTGTTGTGCCATTTACCAAAAGCAGAGGTTGAATAACCGTAGTTTTTAAGTACTTCAGGAAAGGTCGCACTGGTTTTCGGGATCACCCCTGCGTAACCATCCCAATCGTTAGCATATTCCGCAATAACACCTGCGCCAACACGGTGATGGTTTCGACCAGTAAGCAATGAAGCTCGTGTAGGCGAACACATCGCTGTCGAGTGGAAACGGTTGTAGGAAATACCTTCACCAGAGATTTCATCTAATGTAGGCGTATCGATTGGACCGCCGTAAGTCGACGTTTGGCCAGGACCTACATCATCGATCATCACGATGACGATATTAGGAGCATCTTCAGGTAAATGGTTGGAAATAGGACGCTTGTTATGAGTAGATTCAGCAAGAGTATGTTTGGCCACCGAGGTCGATGGCTGACTAGGAAACGGTAAGACCTCTTGTGCGACAGAACCCGCAGCAAAACAAGACATCATGATGGCACTAAGCTTTTTCATTCGGACACCTTTGAGAACAGGAATTAACTCCGGTCTACCTGTTGTGCTAAAGACATCCGTATACCGTCATTTAGCGAAGCAAAATAGATCAGAGATGTAAAACTCAATGGCGAGGGGTCAAAGAAAATAGCCTCAGCACCAATGTAGTTTTTCAGTGCTAAGGTTATTCAAAAGGGGGATATGCAGGTAGAGCGTGGCGTTTATATCAGCAATAAGTGGGGTTTATAGTACTAATCCGCGCATCCTAGGTGTGCTCGAATGGTTTCTCTAACTTTTATGTGGTTTTCTGTTTTTTGATAGCGTCGATGGTAAGCCAGACAGTATTCCAATGGCTTATGCTCTATCGGGTTTTCCAGTACTTGAAAATTTAAACGCTCTTGCCAATTGAGTGCAAGATGTCGAGGTACGATCGCAACTCTATCGCTGATGGTGACATCAAGCAGCATCGCTGAAATTGAATGGGTCTTGCATTGGATATTCCTACTTTTTGGACTCTCCAAGCGGATATGTTCGAATCCATCCATTCCTTTCCATTGGGTAGCTAATGCGACATGCCCCTCTTCATAGAATTGATTCCGTGAAATATGACCATGAATTCTTGGATGGTCACGACGGCACACAATAACGGTCGATTCGCTGAATAACGGCTCAGTGACAATGGAGTGGTCTTTGACCATAAATATACCCACGGCTAAATCGACAGATAACGATTTAAGTTGGTGCAGCAGTATTTCCTGATCTAATGGAGTATGTTCTATCATCATTGACGGTAGAACGGGCAAATCCAATGCCAGCGCCTCGTTCACATAAACCGAATAAGTAAAACGCTCACTCAAGGCATTTTGTATTTCATCAAACCCAACGCGAAATCGAGTGGCTAAACGAATGGCCATCGCGGTCGGTTTCATCGTCCGCCCCTCTCGATAAAACAGGGGCTCACCAATCTCTTGTTCCATTCGCTTTATAGATGCACTCACCGCTGGTTGCGTGATACCTATGGTTTCAGAGGCTTTGGTATAAGAGTGATACTGGTAAACTTCTAAGAATACTTTTATCAAATTCAGATCAAAATCCATGGTTTACCTTCTTACTCCGCAGCAATGTTTGTATTTTATACCACTTCCACAAGAACAGGATTGATTACGACCAATGGCCACCGAGCTTTTGCTTACAACTGCTGTCAGCTTCACATCTTGATAAGCCAATGCCCACATGATTTCATCTGCAAAACGACCAACAGATAATAGCCTACGCATTTCTTTCATGTATTGAGCACTGTACTCGAAGAATTTTTTATAGCCTTGGCAAAAATAGTTATGCCCTGGATGTCCGCTTGAACTGCGTTCAAAACGATGTTTTGGACACCCTCCATTGCAGGCAAACTGAAATGGGCATTTTTTACAGTCGGGAGTCAATGTTGTTTGTTTTTGTAGACCGAATTCAATGGCTTGCTGGCTGTTATTGCATTCAGAAATCGATTTATGATGAATATTGCCCAAACGATGTTCAGGGTATACATAATGGTCGCAATTGTATAAGTCCCCGTTCGCCTCAAGAGCAAAAGCATGACCACAACGTTCAGTAAAATGACACATTCCAGACTGCTGTCCGCACCAAGCACTCAACGTACTATCAAACATATTCACAAAAATGGAGCCCACATCTTTGCGTACCCATACATCAAAAATATCACAAAGAAATTCGCCATAGGCTTGCGAAGGCACCGACCATGACGTCACTTCCGCTAAAGGCTCATCGGGTAAGACAAGTTTTAAATCCGTTTCAGAACATGTTTGCTTCGCTCGTTCGACCAACGGAATAAACTGAATATACGTTGAACCAATCTCTTTCAAATGCTGATACACCCGCTTTGGATGCTTTACATTTTCATTATTGACGACGGTAAGCGTATTAAACTCAACACCATGCTTTTTTAACAATTCGATACCTTGCATAACTTGAGCATGTGTTTGTTTACCCGAGCGGGTGACTCGGTAAGCATCATGTAGATCTTGTGGCCCATCAATGGACACACCGACTAAAAAGTGATGTTTTTTGAAAAACTCACACCAAGCATCGTTAAGCAAAATACCGTTGGTTTGAAAGGTGTGTTCAAGTTTTTTTCCCTTTCCGTACTGTTCACATAACTGCATGGCTTTTTCAAAAAACGCGAGCCCCATCATTGTTGGTTCACCGCCCTGCCAAGTAAATTGAACATGGTTGTTGCTTTGAGCTTCAATGGTCTGCTTTATATAGGAACTTAGCGTGTCATCACTCATTCGCCAGTTTGTTTGACGTTCAGGATAGAGTTGGTGTTTTTCAAGATAGAAACAGTAACTGCAATCAAGATTACAGACAGAGCCGGTCGGCTTGGCCATTACGTGACAATTGTGAGGTGCTTGCATGAGTGAACCTTATAGTCAGCCCATCCATTGTGGCTAATTAGTGAGAAGCGTCCATAAGTGTGTATCACCATTCTATAGGTTCAGTTTCTGGCTAAATAGTCGGTGGTGGTTACATTTACTATAAACAGGATTTATAGTTCATACCTCTGAATAGCTCAAATCCACGACCACCGACAAATATCGACACATTTTAGTGATTAACCAAAGCCTTCTTCTGCTCTCTACTCTTATATTCTTCTGCTTTGGTTCTGGGTGATTTTAAAGTATACCTCTCGGTATTTAGGCTTATTTAACGAATCAGTGACGATAAGAGAGGGTCACAAAGTGAATATGGTTATCTTCATAACTTCCTGTTGGCTGGAGCGTCACGTTGTCGGCTGTGATATCCGCTGTTCCATTGTTTTGATATTGATACGCTAAACCTAACTTGTTGCCAGATTCAAGCTCATACTCACTACCAAACCCAATGCGCCATTGCTGGTCAACGGGCAGTAGTACGTCTCGCTCATTCTCGTTCACTGGAGAAGAGTCGTAGCTAGCGCCACCATAAATCGTAAATTTATCCATCTTATGCGCCGCGCCAACGCCTATAGAATAGGTCCATGTATATTTGTCATCATAATCTTCCCAGTTTTCAAACTTAGCGTTAACCATTACATCGGTTTGTTTGGAAAGAGCATGCTTAAGCCCCAAGTCGATACTAGTAACCCAAGACAAATTCGCGGTTGGATTCACATCTAGCGACGTTTCAATATCAATTTCATGGTCTGTTTTATGGCGATATTGCAGACCCAAGTGTGTATTGTCGCTCAACGTGTAGTAAGAGCTCAGAGCAAAAGAAGGAGCAACACTGTCACCGGTAGCAAGTTCTTCCCATTGAGTGTTCACGCCACCAACGACGTCTATCTTCATGTATTGAAGAATCAAAGAACCGCCAAGGGAGAGCTTGTCTGTAACTTGATATGAAACACCAGTTGTAATATCGACGACAGCAATAGCATTCTCTGAAATGGCATTGATTGGATTAGCGCCGACACCATTGCTATATTCAGCACCTAAGCCACCCGCGGAATGAAGACTAATTCCAAGTACCGCTTTCTTATTCACTCTTTTAGCATAAGAGGCGTGAGGTGCGATTAATCCCTTTGAGACTTCAGTGCTTTCTCCTGAATCATCACGAGTGAACTGGTTGAATACATTGATATACTGAGCGCCCGAAACATACGAGCGATCTTCAATGCCAGAAAGTGCAGCGGCGTTTGAGATTGTTGCAGAAGAGTCAGAACTGTTTGTAACGTTGGCGGCCCCTGCTGTTGCAACGCTTTTGGTTGTCGCTATTTGAGACATGCTTAAGCCAGCACTATTGACCCAAAAGGGGGAGAGAGTGGCACATGCAACCACAACATTGAGAGCGACTTGCGTCATCTTCATTTTATAGATTCCTTAGGATGTTTCGAGAGAATTTTTCGGCGTATTGCACACATGCAACAAGCCCACACTTGAACCATCCGCAATAAAAGCTAGAGCGTTCACGTAATTAGTAATTAAGTGGCGCCCGAACCTTTCTTGTCATTCAACTCAGCCACAAAACTCAATATTGTCTTGGATTTCGTTTAACTTAGACCAATTTCACTTGTAGATTTTCGATGCCCCGATTCATATCCGCATTTAACGTGTCATCACTCATTTAACAATTGATTAGGTGTCCAGGACAGAGTTGGTGTGTTTCGAAATAGAAAAGGGAGTTGCAACCAAAATGACAAACAGAACCCGTCGACTTGGCCATTAATGAAAACGGTCCATATAAGTGTGTTCCACTATTCTATAGGTTCGGTTTTGGTCTAAATAGTTGGTGGTGATTACATTTACTATAAACAGAATTTATACTTACTAACTTCGCAGTAGCGGGCTGAAGTTGGTTGCTTAGTCGGAGGTAATCTTGGGGAATATATCCACTTAATGAGGTTACTATTTGTAAGTCAGACTCCACTATCTGGAATAAGTGGGAGTAGACAACGTAACGCAGAGTTGGGCACTTTTGAGCTAGAAAGTGCCACGGTAAAAGTTCAACCTGAGAAGATTCTGGACAGAAACTTGCTAGCTCTTCAGCTCTAATTACAGCGTTCCGGTTAATTTTTAGTATCGCAAGCCATCATTAACAGCCAGTAAACGAGTAAAGGAATATTGAAAACCTAAAAAGCGACTGTTCGTTATTGCCTTTCCAACAGTATCTTTCTCAACAAACTTGCCAACTGATCTTGTTCTTGGCTACTAAGTACGCTCAGCATGTTATCCATATTAGCAACATGTGCATTTAATGCTGTGTCCACCAACTCAACTCCCTTTTGAGTCAGGGTAACTTTACAGCTGCGTCTGTCTTCTTCACTGGCAATACGTTGGACAAAACCACGTTTTACCAACTGTTCAATACGTGTACTGACCGCACCAGACGAAAGCATCAGAGTTTGATACAGCTCAGTAGGAGTGACCACAGTATCGCTGCGGCGCATAGTAGCCAAAATATCAAACTCAATACTACTCAGCCCATGTTCTTGAAAAACCGACTCCAAATTCTTCTTCCATATACCACTGGTTCGACGTAATCGCCCGACAACACCCATTGCTGAGCAATCCAGATCCGGCCTGACTGCAAGCCATTGAGCAAGAATTTTATCAACTTTATCTGATGTCATTTTTATCTCTCAAGTAAATATCTTTTCAAAAATATACTTGATTAAAGATTAGGCTTCCATTACTTTAATAAAAGTATCTTTTGTAAAAGATACTTTTATTAAAGTAATAACCAGTCAGTTAAGGAGAGTTATGAACAGGATTCAACAAGTTAAGACAATAGCGTTAACCGCAATTGCACCTATTATCTGGGGCAGTACCTATATAGTCACAACGGAAGCGCTACCTCCAGAAAGTCCGCTTATTGCTTCAACAATCCGTTCGCTTCCTGCTGGTATATTGCTTGTGCTTATTAGCCGAACGGGGCTAACTGGATTGTGGTGGCTCCGTATGGCAGTGCTAGGTTTTCTGAACATCGGGCTATTTTTCTATTGCTTATTTTTCGCGGCAACCTACCTACCGGGTGGCATGGCATCGATGGTGATGTCTATTCAGCCGGTGATTGTAATGATCATGAGTTGGTACCTATTGAGTGCCAACTTCTCTTCACAACGACTGACCGCTAGTGTGTTGGGAATTCTCGGCGTAGGCCTGCTAGTGCTTAACAGCTCAGCCGAAATCAATATTGAAGGTGTGGCTACCGCCATACTTGGAACGCTGAGCATGGCTTTAGGCGTGGTGCTGACAAAAAAATGGGGACGTCCTACGGGCATGACGATGCTTGGGTTTACAGGTTGGCAATTGTTATTTGGCGGCATCATTTTGCTACCAGTCTCGCTTTGGCTAGAAGGCGTTCCAAACCAACTTACGTCAATCAACTACCTAGGCTATGGATACCTAAGCCTGATTGGTGCCGTTTTGGGTTACTTTCTGTGGTTTCGCGGTATCGAGAAACTGCCTCCGGTGACCGTCTCTTTTCTCGGATTTCTAAGCAGTGTTTCTGCCTGTTTTCTTGGATATCTAATCCTAAATCAAACACTGACTTGGCCCCAATTACTTGGTGCCTCTGTAATTCTATTTTCAATTGTGCTGGCTACGCCTCGCTCACCATCAAACCAATCAACTAACACAATTTCAGACCGTAAAAAGGAATTAATATGAATATTACAATCGTATCAGGAAGTCAAAGAGCGCATTCTCAGAGCCTAAATGTTGCCTATTACCTACAAACACTGGCTGAGCCTCATTTTGATAAGGCAACTGTTCTCGATTTACACCAACTGAATCTACCGTTTTGGAATGAAGGAATATGGCAAGACAGTGAGGAGTGGAAACAATGGAAACCTGTCGCTCAAATCCTTAAGAAATCGGACGCGTTCATTTTTATTACCCCAGAATGGCATGGAATGGCAACGCCGGCATTAAAGAACTTTTTGATGCTGACCACTGACCAGGAACTGGCTCATAAAGCAGCGCTGCTGGTGAGCGTTTCAGCGAGCGTAAATGGTGTCTACCCGATCAGTGAATTACGGATGACGGGTAATAAAAACAATCATGTGTGTTTTCTGCCTGATCATCTGATGTTTCGTAACTGCGAAGATATTCTGACAACTGAACACGAATGTACCGACCTGCATCTGCATGACCGCAGCGAATATACCATGAAGCTACTAGCTGCCTACGCTAATGCACTAGCTCCAGTGCATCGCGATATGGTCAATATAGGTAAAAAGTTCCGCTATGGGATGTAGCCACTAGCAATACAAAAGTCACCAGCCCAAACATGTGGTTCTTGTTAAGAACGAAGATGAGTAGTCATACGCTCGCTTATAATTATCCTAATTATTCGAATACACCGTATAAGGATAAAGTGAGCGTAGTACCCTATTCATCTTCATATTAGCTCTGGGATTGAATGCCTGAATTAACAGCCTATAAATAAAAATTAGCACTAACAATAATTGGATCAGAAGCGGTTTAGATAGTTCCATTGACTGTGCTTCCACAAGCTCTTACTACAAAGGGGTCACTTCAAATGCCTGCCGCCATCAAGGTGCAAAGTCCTTCCTGTCATATAATGACTAGCCAGAACAAACTTAATACCATCTATCACTTCTTCAAAGCCTGCCTCGGCCGGAATCAGAGCTTTTTTCAGAGCTTTGGTTTTGTACGCCTCATCGTCATTTTCATTAAACTTAATCATAGCTGGAGAAACGGTATTTACTTTCACCTTGGGAGCCAGCATTGCAGAAAACGATAGCGTCAGGTTGTTGAGCGCTGCTTTACTAGCAGCGTAGGCAATGTGTTTTTTACTGCCTTTTTCCGCAACGTAGTCACTGATGTGAATGATGTCTGAAGTGTGATCGTCAGACATCAGTTGGTCTTTGAGTGTTAAGTTGATCAGATAAGGCGCGGTGGCGTGAATCGTCATCATCTGGTGCATGATTTGTGATGCATTTTCACTTGGATCTTTCTTGTTCTCAGGCTTCCAGTCGGAAGCGTTGTGTATGATAGCTCGAATTACCTTGTATTCTTGACTAACGTAGTCAAGAAAGCCCTCTAAGCTACTTTGTTGATAAAAGTCTACCTGTTGCAAGTCTGCCCCGTTGTCTCGCAATAGCTGTAATTGGGGATAGTGGCTGCGGTAGGTGCCAACCACTTTGTACCCTTCCGCTAGAAGTTGCTGCGCCAAAGCGAAGCCTAGACGTTTTCCAACGCCAGTTATTAGTATGGTTTCACTCATCGTAAAAACTCAGCTCTGGTTTGAGGGTTAGTTTTGAAGATACCACCGAGAGCGGTTGTTGAAGTTTCAGAGTTGGCGTCCATGACACCTCTAGATTTAACGCAATAATGGGTTGCTTTAATCGTCACGGCCACGTTTTCTGTTTCAACTAGAGTCTGTATCGCGACCAAAATTTGCTGGGTAAGGCGCTCTTGGACCTGAGGGCGCTGAGCAAAGAATCGTACAATGCGGTTTATTTTAGACAGCCCAAGAATCTTGTTTTCAGGGATATAGGCCACTTCTGCTAAACCATCGATGGTAATGAAGTGATGTTCGCACGTCGAAGTTAAATCTATATTCGATACCTTGACCATTTCATCAACCGACATTTTGTTGTCTATCACACTGATTTTTGGAAAGTTATCATAATCTAGACCTGAAAATATCTCATGAACGTACATCTTTGCAATGCGATGGGGTGTTTCAGCGAGACTGTCATCGGTTAGATCCAACCCAAGCGTACTGACAACTTCCGTTAAAAGTCCTTTAATGCGGTTGTACTTCTGATCAGGATTCATTTCGCTCGGTATCATCGGGGTTTCAAGTCCTTTTTCGAGCAAAGCTTCTCTTACTTTTTCGGCTTCCGTATTTAACATGACTCACTCCTTATGAATTATTGTCGTTATCTGCTTCATAGCTCAGGGTGAGCGAAACAGAGTCGGCAAAACGCAGAGCATGAGGCTTGTCAATTCTCACTTGAGCGTATTGAACCCATGGATGGTCGATACAAATGCCGAGTACGTCGCTTGTTAACTTTTCAAGAAGCAGAAATCTTCCTGATTCGACGTGTTGAATAATTTTTTTGCAGATATTTTTGTAGTTGAGAGCATTGTCCACATCATCAGAGAGACAAAGTTTATTAGCGGGGTAATGGATTTCTGCATTGATGACGATGTCTTGCTGCTTGGTTTTTTCTTCTTCGTTAAAGCCGATGAAGGTTCTTAATCTGAGATTTGTGATGGTAATGATAGCGTTGTGATTCATAACAGTGTCCAATCCTTAGAAAGTGAAGTCAGTTACGTGCATGTTTTAAGAAAAGATCATTAGAACGCGAGCGATTACAATTTCAGTCATTCATTTTGCAGTCGTTGCAAGGGCTTAATGAAACTGAGATCAAAAGGGATGGGTTTAGTTTTCTGACTTAACTGGTCAAAATTTTTCCAGATCTGTTGAAACGAAATGTCTAGAGTGGGGTGAAGTGTTTGCGCGGCAATATCGACTAACGGCCTGAGCACAAAAGCGTATTCGGTGATTTCGCCTCTAGGCAGTTCTACCCCGTCGATCATGCCCACTTGATTGCCATAAAGAAGTATATCGATATCCATCGTACGTGAAGCATACGCTTTAGTCTGACGCTTACGATCATTCTCTATTTCAATTTGATGTAGAACCTTAACCAGTTCTGCGACAGAGAAGTCACATTCGAATCCAACGACTAGATTTAGGAAATTATCCCCTTCAAAACCAACAGGCTCGCAATCGTAGAAATTAGAAATGTGTAGGGGTGCAAAGAGGTGACTTAATGCCTTAAGAGATTCTGTGATGTGATGTTCGCGGTTAATGTTGCTTCCGATGCTTACATAGACTGTAGCCATATTATTTTCTTCCTTTTTAGTTGGCCTATACGTCCAACTCGCTATGAAGATCAGCTATGTACTCCTTTTAATGTCAGGAAGATAAAAGAAAAATACGCATCTGTGGCAAATTTAGATATTCACGCAATAGAACCATTATCTAGAACAATTCCCATGCGAGCGCATATGACGGTTGATAAGCTGTAACACCAATCTTGAAGATGATGATGCACAGAGCTACAAATAGCATTAGCACTAGACGCACCCCACTGAAAGCCTGCTCTGAGCACAACAAGCATGGTGTGCTCCTCATCATGATTATCGACTCTTTTCGATGCATGCTTGGAGGGGGTGCCATCGTGGATAAGCAGTATCGGTTTGATTTTTGACCTAAACCATTGTTGGACAGAGCTTTGTCAACATGAATAACACCGATTGAGAGGTTCGATAGGGGTAAGCGAGTTTTATAACCCCCTACCCCATTCGCTTACTCTTTGGTCTGGTGCCCCGTCTTCTTCGCAAACTTTTGCATCGCCTCGGCAAACGTTGTTGTCCCGCCTTTCGCTTGAACTTGCACCACCTTATATCCCATATTTTCCAGCGCTACACGCTCTGCTAACACGGCTTTGTCATCTTGTTGACTGCCTTTAACAGGCTGATGAATGTAACACCCCTCTAGTTGACCATCTTCGACCAGTTGGTGGTGTTTCAGTGCATTGATATCAAAATTCATAGTAAGTCTTTTAGTTTAAGTTGGGGAGTCACTGCAGCAAGGCCGGAAGTATTTACAACTTTATCGCATATACCAAAAGGCATTTTAACCCCAAAAAGCTGACGCTGATACAGGAATCCACTGACATGTAATCGAGTACTATTTACCTTAGAAAGGGAGAGGTATGCAACGCTCCACCAAATGGTTCGATCCATGCTCAAAACACAAGAAACGCGAGCTAGACCTTGCTCAGTGGCTCACAGACGATGAAAACAGGTTGATAATCACTACGCCAGATAAAATCAAAGCGATGCCAATGATCGCGAAGATATCGAGTTTTTGTCCGTAGACCAGCCAAGACAGAGCTGCGACCAGCACGATCCCTGCCCCACACCAAATCGCATACGCCACACCCAAAGACATGGTTTGCACTGTTAAAGACAACAGATAAAAGGCACAGCCGTAGCTAGCCAATACTGCGGCAGTAGCCGGTAAATAAGTAAGCTGTTGCGTTTTAGGCAATAGAGAAGTCGCGACAACTTCAAGCACGATGGCGAGTGACAGCATCACTGGCGGTGGGAGAGATAAAAGCATGTTTAGGTCCACAACATTAAATTCGGCGGCTAGAATATTGTAGTTTTATGTCTAATTCATGTGTTTTTCAGTAAGTAATTATTATGACATACCCTAAGAGAGCTTAACCAGAAAACCAATGAATAAGTCCCAACCCACTCATTCATTTAAAAACAAAAGAACCCGCTAACTCATGGCTAACAGGCTCTTTTTAATCGAGATATCAAGACACTTAGTCTTTAAAAAAGCAAAGCTGCAACGTTTAGTTTACTGTCGTAGAGCCTCTAAGAATATCGCGCTTCACTTCACCTTTCAGATCGGTCAGTGTTTGCTGGTCGATATCAATCAAGAAGTGGTCACTCGCTTGGCCTGTTGCGAATTTTTCAAGAATGACAAACAAGCTACCAAAACGAGAGCGGAATACCTCTCCCACGGTATATTGGCCAAGGTCACCCAGTTCAGAATCCACCGTACCATCAAATTCTGAAAGCTCTCGGCTTAGCAACTCGTATTGGCGAAGTTGTGTTTCACCGATATCACGGAATGCCAGTTCGTCTGCATTACGTAGTCGGTAGAAATCTGTCGCTAGTAGCTCACCGCTCCACTCTGCAAAATCAGCTAATTCTAGTCCTTCTAAAGAAGCCAGCTTTTGAGCAACAACCTTAGCTGTCTCCCAATCTCGTTGGAATTGCTCGTAGTCATCCACACCATTTTCAACACAAGTACCTACGTCGTAGCCGAGTTTGTTCGCTAGCTGACAGACCGTGAAGTTGGTTTGTAGCTGAGACATAATCATCATCTCTTCACCGTTCATTTCCATGATCATAGCGCGCATCTCTAGCGGCCAGTCACCCGGAAGGAAACGCAGACGCGTTAGTTCACGGATGTGCCAATCAGTCAGTTCGTAGTAGTTTTCTGAATCCAAAATGTCTTTGTTCCAGATTTTCGCTTGTGCTTCTGGGTCTCCGACTGCAGCTTGAGTAAGGTACTCATGCTCTTCTTCATAGTGACTGAATAACTCGTTGTAACGTGCCACTTGGTCGATAATTACTGTCTCAACTTCGATCTGATTATCTGGGCGAATATTTAAGAGCTTATATGCAGGAACATAACCCGCTAGCGATGGTGCTTGGATATTAAAAAGGGTGTGCTGAACGCCATCAATATTGAAGCTCTTCTTACCTGTATCGTTAAAGTGCATGTGACCGCCAACGTGGATATTTAAGCCAGTCGCTGCCAATGCGCGGCTGGTATTGTCGTCAGGCTCACGTGCAAGTTGGTGGCTACCTTCACCAAACAAGTCTTCAATCTCTTCAGAAGCGCCGTTATAGAAATCGGTCATCGGGAAGTGCGAGAAGGAAACCAGCGTCTTGTTCTGCTCTTTCGCCGCCTTTACCACATCAGAGATCCAATCGATCACATGCTCTTTGTGAGTCAGCATCATGTTGTAACCAGCGTTGCTTGAACCGTCAAACGTGCCACCATCGACAGAATTATCAGACGAGTTTTCTTTCGGGCGATAAACGTTCGCGTCGATCGCCAACAACCAAAGTCCTTTCACTGGCTCTACTAAGTAACTGGTATCCGGCACTTCAGAACAACTTGTGTAACCATTTTCTTTGTAACTGCCACCTGTGCCTTCGTAACAGATCTCATACATGCGTTTATCAAAGGCCGCTTCTTCTTTCGCTAAATCATAGCTGTAATTAGTTCGAGCTTGGTCGGTGCTGTAAGGGGTTTCAAAGTAGAGGTAATCTTGTTGAGGGTAGAAGCCGTGAGTACCAAGGATACTCATGATCTCTTCATAGCCCCACTCACGTACTTCTTCAGTACAAATCGTGTCTAAGCTGTCACCTTGGCCTGGAATAGTTGTCCACTCATCGTCATAACCAACACACTCTTCTTTACCAAGGCTGAAGATGCGTTGTTCTTTACCACCTTCTCCTAGGTAATCAGATTTACCTGCGGGAATTGTAAATGGACGCACTGGATCGTGGTTACCAGGTGCTGCGAAAAATTCAAGGCCGTGTGTATCACGGTAATGGTCAAAAATACTAACCAAACCACGCATATGGACTGGCTGCCCGTCATCACTAAAGTCACCTGGCAAGGCCACATACTTCACACCACGCGCAACCACATCATCAAGTGCCGCTATCATCGCAAAGTAGTTTTCATTGAAAAGACGAGTAGAGTTCATTTGAGATTCCATCGTTCGAATTGTCGCATACTCACGACTATCCGAGTTGTAGAGTCCTGCGAACGAACCGTCTTCAAATTTACCGTAAACATCATGGAAGTGGATATCTGGCATGAATGCGACTTGTACTGCGCTCTCTAGATTACCGTTGTCATCACCTGGTGAACTATCACTTGGCGAATTCGAATTGCAACCAACCAGTGTGGCTGCTATCAAGCCTGACAGTACGGTCAATGTACTCTTTTTCATTTTCTCTTCCCAAAAAGTTAGAACTAAAAATTTGGCGAGGAGATTAGGTGAGAAAAATGACATTATTGTTTCGGATATCTTACAAAACGTTGCAGACAGAGCACTTATGCGACCTTGCTTCAATCCTTAAAATTCAATTAGTTAGTAACGATTATAAGTATTGATAACTCTATCGTAGGAATCAGTTATTAATATATAAGCTGGCATAACACAACCACTAAAACATCAATGATAACTATGCATTCAGACTATTTGGATAAGTAGCCCTCCATCAAAACCCGACTCGATCTGAATAAAGTAATTACTGGGAACACAGAGCAGATCTTCATACTAACTATTACAAATACGTAATAATCATTTTCTATTTAAGAGGATTATCAAAACATGCACTCACACCTATACTAGCTCCAACAAAACGAGAGAGCGGAAACAATTAAGCTCAACTACTCTTAACGGGTTGAAGCTAATTGCACAGTTATCCGCTGTACTGACATATATAGGAAGCATCCAATGACAATCGAAATTAAACCTGGTCAAACTCATATCAAATCAAAAGCAATGGTTGCATGGGCAGCTGGCGAGCCACTAAAAATGGAAGAAGTTGATGTACAACTTCCTAAAGCTGGTGAGGTTCTAGTTCGCATCGTTGCTACTGGTGTTTGTCACACTGACGCATTCACATTATCAGGTGACGATCCAGAAGGTATCTTCCCTTCAATCCTTGGTCACGAAGGTGGCGGTATCGTTGAGATGATCGGCGAAGGCGTTACAAGTGTTGAGATTGGCGACCACGTTATCCCACTTTACACAGCTGAATGTGGCGAATGTAAGTTCTGTAAATCTGGTAAAACTAACCTGTGCCAAGCGGTTCGTGAAACGCAAGGCAAAGGCCTAATGCCAGACGGTACAAGCCGCTTCTCTATCAATGGCGAAACAATCTTCCATTACATGGGTTGCTCGACTTTCTCTGAGTACACGGTACTTCCAGAAATCTCTCTAGCGAAAGTAAGCAAAGAAGCACCACTTGAAGAAGTTTGTCTTCTAGGTTGTGGTGTAACAACGGGTATGGGCGCGGTACTGAACACAGCTAAAGTTGAAAAAGGCGACAACGTTGCTGTATTCGGCCTTGGTGGTATCGGTCTTTCTGCAATCATTGGTGCTCGCATGGCTGGTGCTGACCGCATCATCGGTGTTGATATCAACGAGAGCAAATTCGAGCTAGCTAAACAGCTTGGCGCGACCGACTGCATCAACCCAACTAAATTCGACAAGCCAATCCAAGACGTTATCGTTGAGATGACAGACGGTGGTGTTGAGTACTCTTTCGAGTGTATCGGTAACGTAAACGTAATGCGTCAAGCACTTGAGTGCTGCCACAAAGGTTGGGGCGAATCAGTAATCATTGGTGTTGCGGGTGCAGGTCAAGAGATCTCAACTCGTCCATTCCAACTAGTAACTGGTCGTGTATGGCGTGGTTCTGCTTTCGGTGGTGTTAAAGGCCGCTCTGAGCTTCCAGAAATCGTTAACCGTTACATGGCAGGTGAGTTTGGTCTTCAAGAGTTCATCACTCACACAATGGGTCTGCAAGACGTAAACGAAGCATTCGACCTAATGCACAAAGGTGAATCTATCCGTACTGTTCTACACATGGATAAGTAACACCCCTCGGTCTCGGCACTTAGGTGTCGAGACCACAGTTCTGACTTAACCATCAGAGCGAAACTGTCTTCACCACCTCCTGCCCGGTGGGTGGTGAAACTTTAGATAATATAGACATGTTATTCCCCAAAACCATCAACCTAACGGAGCACAATAGATGACAATCGAAAACATTAGCCAAGCAAAGGTTGCTGGTGGTTGGCACAAACAATACACCCACTTTTCTGCAACGCTTGACTGCAACATGCGTTTTGCGATTTTCTTGCCGCCTAACGCAAGCAAAGAAAACCCAGTTCCTGTTTTGTATTGGTTATCAGGCTTAACCTGTACCGATGAAAACTTCATGCAAAAAGCCGGCGCGTTCAAAGCTACGGCTGAGCAAGGCATTGCCATTGTTGCCCCAGACACAAGCCCACGTGGCGAAGGTGTTGCCGACAATGAAAGCTACGATCTCGGCCAAGGTGCAGGCTTCTATGTGAATGCCACTCAAGCACCATGGGACAGCCATTACCACATGTACGATTACGTGGTAACAGAGCTTCCAGCATTGATTGAATCTTTCTTCCCTGTGACTTCGGTGAAATCGATTTCTGGTCACAGCATGGGCGGACACGGTGCCCTAACGATTGGTATCAAAAACGAAGATAGCTACCGTTCTATCTCGGCATTCAGCCCAATCACCAACCCAATGCAATGCCCTTGGGGACAAAAAGCATTCAACCAATATCTAGGCTTAGATATTGAAGAATGGAAGCAATACGATGCCTCTGAGCTTCTAAAAACCAAAGGCACTAAGCTGCCAATGTTGGTTGACCAAGGTGAAGCCGATAACTTCCTGATTGAGCAGCTTAAGCCTGAGCAATTAGTCGAAGCGGCTAAGGTAACCAATGCCGATTTAGAGCTACGTATGCAGCCAGGTTACGACCACAGCTACTACTTCATCTCTAGCTTTATTGATGAACATATTGAGTTCCATGCCGCTTACCTAAACAAGTAATCACCGTTATTTAACCCACACCTTGCAACCGTAAGGTGTGGGCTTTTTTATGACTGTTCATTACTCGCACAAATAAATGTAAACCAAGGTTTATGAACAGTGTGTCAATTCATTCAAACTTCCTAACAGACAGGTGTCGCCTTCACTTATTCATACTCTTACAATCAGCAAATCAAACCTGTTACCATAGCGTCTTCAACATCACCTATTTTGAAGGTTGCTATGAAAGCAATTAAGACTCTTTTCTTCCTGATGGTTTTATTGAGCGGTCTGTTTACCGCTTGGCTGTTTATCCCGATTCCAGCGACCATGGACAAGCAAACGCTTGATGTTCCATTAACGGAACCATTCAAGCTTGTGGCGTACCGCAGCAACCCGAATGACGCGAGCAAGCCGCTGACATACCACTACTATGTGATTTCAGATGTGGTTGGCGTGGACGACATGGACCCGTTTTTAGTTACCACAGACCAGTTCGTGAAGCTTGGCGAATTCGACGAAAACACGTTCAATTTAACGGTTAACGGCAAGATCGAGAGCTACACCAACGATTTATGGATCAAAAAATCTGACGGCAAGCTTCAGCACTGGTACGTGAGTATTGATGCAAACTATATTCGTTAGCGTCGAACCCAAATAGACCCGACTCTAAAACTGCGCTTTAGCTTCCAAGCGCAGTTTTTGTTTCTAGCGCAATTTTTTCAAGCCGCCCGCTTTAAACTCTCCATCACTTTTCCACCACTGCCGTGTTCTTAAAAATACTACAATCAGAGCAGGTTTTATAAGCTCTTGAGATAAGATAAGCTCCACCTATACTCGACTCCCAATAAATCAAAAATAATAAAGGATCACCCGTGGAATTTACGCTCGACAAATTTAACGGCATCATCATTGACCCAGCAACAGCCCCTCACGATGCTGATTCATTCAATGCCGAACTCAGCGAGATCACCGAATTTTCAAATCAGAACAACAAAGGCATCATTTGGATTAGCTTGCCTATTTCATTGTCGCACCTTATTCCGGTGGCGACTGAACTTGGCTTTGTATTTCACAACTGTCTAGAAGACGAGATTACGCTGATCCATAAATCTGAGATTGTAGAGTTTGTGCCTTTCATCCCCACCCACACTTTGGGTGCAGGCGCATTGATCACTAACGAACACAACCAAGTGCTGATGATCAAAGAGCACGGTATGACTGGCTACAAGTTACCTGGCGGTCATATTGAGTTGGGCGAAGGCATTGAAGAATCAGTAATTCGAGAAACATTGGAAGAGACAGGTATCGAAGCCACATTCGTTTCTGTGGTTGGCATGGCGACAAGGCACCCGTATCAATTCGGTAAATCGAACCTCTACTTTATTTGTCACCTTATCGCGCAAACCCAAGAGATTTCGATTCAAGACACTGATGAAATTGCAGAAGCTAAATGGATTGATGTTGAAGAATATATTAACAACCCCGACAGCTACCCGTTTAACCGCCAGTTGGTCGGTACTCTGATCGGAAAGCAAGGTTTGGAGCTCACTCAGTTAGAAGGCAACTATGGCCCTGTCCACAAGCCAGAGATCTTCTTTTCGCAAAGCTAGAACGATTCAAGCATAAAAACGCCCAACTCAAATGAGTTAGGCGTTTTGCTTTCACTTTTTGTTTTTCTTAATATAAGCCAACTGCGTTGTTAATTATTCTTTGTACCCATGATTCATTCTCATACTTTTAAAACAAACCAGTATTAGAAGAAGCCCAACGGATTAGTATCGTAGCTAATCAACAGATTCTTCGTATTTTGGTAATGATCGAGCATCATCTTGTGCGTCTCACGACCGATACCCGACTTCTTGTAACCACCAAACGCCGCGTGTGCTGGGTAAGCGTGGTAGCAGTTCACCCAAATACGACCTGCTTCGATGTTGCGTCCCATGCGATACGCTAGATTTGCATCTCGAGTCCACACACCTGCACCCAAGCCATATTCGGTATCATTGGCAATTTCTAGTGCTTCCGCTTCGTCTTTAAAAGTGGTTACCGCGATAACAGGGCCGAAGATCTCTTCTTGGAAGACACGCATCTTGTTGTTGCCTTCGAGCATGGTTGGTTGAATATAATAACCGTCCCCCAAATCATCAGGTTGTTGCGCAATTTCACCACCAGTTAGCACTTTAGCGCCCTCTTGGCGACCTATCTCAAGATAGCTCAGAATCTTATCAAACTGCTCTTTTGAAGCTTGCGCACCCACCTGAGTATCGGTATCCAATGGGTTACCTTGCTTGATGGTTTGCGCACGCTCGATCACCTTGGCGATGAACTTGTCGTACACCGATTCATGGATAAGAACACGCGACGGACACGTACATACTTCACCTTGGTTGAAGAACGCAAGCAGCATGCCTTCGACACACTTATCTAGGTAATCGTCTTCATGATTGAAGATATCTGGGAAATAGATATTTGGAGATTTACCACCAAGCTCAACCGTTGAAGGAATCAAGCTTTCAGCCGCACATTTCAGAATATGATGTCCAACTTCAGTTGAGCCAGTAAACGCCAATTTAGCCAAACGATCACTGGTTGCCAGTGCTTGACCCGCTTCGCTACCAAAACCATTAACAATGTTGACCACACCTGCAGGTAGAAGATCGGCGATCTTCTCCATCATCACCAAAATTGATGTGGGTGTTTGCTCAGCTGGCTTCATCACGACACAACAACCCGCCGCTAGCGCAGGTGCTAACTTCCAAGCCGCCATTAGAATCGGGAAGTTCCAAGGAATAATCTGCCCCACCACACCAATCGGTTCTGGGAAGTGGTAGCTTGCTGTGTTTGAATCTAACTCTGCTGCACAGCCTTCTTGCGCTCGAATACAACCTGCAAAGTAGCGAAAGTGGTCAACAACCAAAGGAATATCTGCCGCTAGCGTTTCACGAACTGGCTTGCCGTTTTCCCACGTCTCCGCGACTGCAATTTCTTCTAGGTTCGCTTCAATACGATCGGCAATTTTAAGCAGGATGTTTGAGCGTTCCATCACGCTAGTCGCAGCCCAACTTGCACGAGCAGCATGCGCGGCATCCAATGCTAAGCTAATATCCGCCTCTGTTGAACGTGCCACTTGACAGTAAGCCTGACCGTTAACAGGAGAAATATTATCAAAATATTCGCCACTCACAGGCTTAACCCACTCACCACCAATAAAGTTATCGTATTGAGCTTTAAAGTTCACCACTGCGTTATCACTACCCGGCTGTGCGTAAATCATAGTTCGATCCTTCTTTGATTTTATTATTCAATGTTGTATTTGTTTTATTGAACTTGTGTTGTTGAAAATACACGGCGCTTTCTCGTGAGAAGAGAGTCACCATATTTATACTTCCTGTTTAAAACACTGATACTTCATGTTTTCTTTACAACAGTAACAACGCAAATCACACGCCAGAACTTCAAACCTTGTTGTTAACAAAATGTAAAACTATGATTACCAAACGTTTACAACCTAAAGTGAGTTGGCATTGAACGGACGTATGGAGACCACTCCAGTGTTCAACTGTTCCAATTTGGTACACCCTCACTGTTACGACATGGAACAGTCATGCACCTTCAACAAGCAAACACATCAGATTGGCTTTCATCCTCTTGGCATCGCAGCACAGAAGCAGGCCTAAAACAGAGACGACTTCCCGAAGACATTCGCCTGCCGCAATCCATTCTTAAGCAGCGACGTCACCAATCATCTGACTTGATCCACATTGTCGAACGTAATGCCCTGCCTTTGTTCAATCAGATGTTTGCTCGTACTGACAGCCGCTTAATTCTGACGGATATAGAAGGGGTGATTCTGGCGAGCTGGGGACAAGAGCGGTTTAAAGAGAAACTAACTTCTATAGCACTCAGCTCAGGAGCGTGTTGGCAGGAACAACTTAAAGGCACTAACGCAATAGGTACTGCGATTGTAGAAGCCAAGCCAGTAACTATCATTGGCGAACAGCACTTCATCCACCAGCATCGATTTATCAGTTGTTCAGCAAGTCCGGTGTTCAATCATCAAGGTCAAATGGTTGGCGTATTAGACATTACCAGCGAGCAGCAACAGCACGACAGTTCGGTGCAATTGCTGGTACAAAATATGGTTCAGCTTATTGAAAACCAACTTTTGAGCCATATCCCACAAGGCTCGACTCGTATTGACCTCGCATGTGAGAAATCGTTGCTGCACAGTGGTTGGCAAGGAATTGTGATAGCAAACGAAGCTGGCGAAGTACTAGCGCACAATCAGGTTGCCTCTCAACTACTGGATCAAACCTCGATCGTTGGTGAATGCATCGACACTCTTTTCAACCGAACCTCATTAGATACGCCATTCGTATTTGAAAAACAGCATCTCAAGCAGCCAACCGCAAAACGCACTCGCTCTATTTCGGCATCGTGCGATTTGCACCATGGCGAGCAACAAATTGAACATGCTTGGCAGCAAGCCAATAAGGTAATCGACAAAGGGATCAGCCTCCTAATCTTAGGAGAGACGGGCGTTGGAAAAGGCGAATTTGTTAAAGCATTACACAAGCAAAGCCAGCGTAAATCGTCGCCCTTAGTTGCAGTGAATTGCGGTGCGCTACCGAAAGATCTTATCGAATCCGAACTGTTTGGTTACGCACCAGGCGCGTTTACTGGCGCAAGCCACAAAGGATTCCAAGGTAAGATCCGCCAAGCAGATAAGGGAATCCTGTTTCTAGATGAAATTGCCGACATGCCTTTGGAAGCTCAGTGTCGATTGCTGCATGTTCTGCAAGACAAATCTGTAGTGCCTGTGGGTTCAAACCAAAGCTATCAAGTAGATTGTCAGATCATCGCCGCGACTCATAAAAACTTAGAGCAGCTAGTCACAACCGGAGAATTTCGACAAGATCTTTATTATCGCTTGAACGGCTTAGCCTTCACTTTACCAAGCCTACAACACAGACAAGACAAACAAGCCTTAATCGAAAACATTCATAATAAATACGCTGAAAACCAACAAGCAATCTGCCCACATTTGATGAGTTTGTTATGCGCCTATTCTTGGCCTGGCAATATCCGCGAGTTAGACAACTTACTTAAAGTCGCTGCCCTACTCGCCGGTGAGGAAGCACAACTCACACTAGAACATGTACCGAGCCATCTTGCTCAACAGCTGACATCGCTGACAGAAGATAATCATCATAAGCCCATGGCGCTTAACACCATCGAAAGTACGCCAAAGTCAGATTTAAAAAGCACCGTTGAAGATACTTTGCTACAAACCTATCAAGCCAACCAAGGAAATATCAGCAAGACATCACGAATACTCGGCATCAGCCGCAACACTATTTATCGAAAACTGAAGAGCTTAGGGATTATTAATAAACAATAAGTACCCGACACTCTTATTTGTGGCTTTTCTTTGCAATAAAAAATTGCACATCTAGTGAGAAATTTTGACCTCTGCTACGTAATGCTTCAAAACGACAGAGGGTTCAGATGCAAACAATTAACATAGTGTGGCTAAAACGAGATTTACGCCTTACCGATCACGAGCCATTGCAGCAGGCTTTATCAGAGCAACACCCAACGGTATTACTTTACATCTTTGAGCCCATGCTGTTAGACAATGCGCATTATTCAGAACGGCACTGGAGATTTATTTGGCAATCGCTCCAATGCATGAACCTGTCATTGAGCGAGCATGGACATCAAGTATCAATACTCTATGGTAACGCTATCGACTGCTTCGAAGCGGTCCAATCTCGTTACCACATCCAAAATGTATTCTCCCATCAAGAGGTAGGCTTAAATTGTACTTTCGATCGTGACAAGCAAATTTCTGACTGGTTTCAAGAACACAACATCTGTTGGCAAGAGTCTGCTCAGGGCGCTGTCGTCAGAGGGGCGAAAGACCGAATCGGTTGGGATAAACACTGGAACAGTGTCATGCGCGCCCCCATAATCCAAACCAAATTGACAACAGAATCATTGCATACTCTGGATGCTAATGAGCTTGGGTTAGCAATAGTGCCTCCAGAAGCCTGGTTAACCAAAAGCAATGGTATACAAACGGGCGGCAGTACGTTGGCATGGGCAACCTTGCATGACTTCTTTCAGCGACGAGGTCGCGATTACTACCGTAGTATCTCAAGCCCAGAAGCATCGAGACATGCTTGCACTCGCCTGTCCCCGTATTTGGCTTGGGGTAACATTTCGCTGCGTGAAGTTTATCAACATCTGTTGGAACACTGGCAGGTCGCAGGCTTTCGTCGTAGCCTCATCGCTCTCTCTTCAAGGCTTCATTGGCACTGTCATTTCATACAGAAGTTTGAATCGGAATGTGACATGGAATTTCGCTGTGTAAATTTCGCCTATGAGGCGCTGTTGTACAATGAAACGGTAAACGACCCAACACGATTAAAAGCATGGAAACTCGGTTTAACGGGAGTGCCATTGGTCGATGCCTGCATGCGTTGTTTGCATCACACGGGGTATATCAACTTTCGGATGCGTTCGATGTTAGTGAGCTTTCTCACTCACCACATGAATATGGACTGGCGAAATGGCGTGACTCATTTAGCGCAACTCTTCCTCGATTTCGAACCCGGTATTCATTATCCGCAGTTTCAAATGCAAGCTGGAGTAACTGGAATCAATACCATAAGAATTTATAACCCAACGAAGCAAGCACAAGAACACGACCCCGATGGTGATTTTATTCGAAAATGGGTTCCAGAACTCTCAGAGGTTCCGACGCCATTATTATTTGAGCCCTGGAAGATGACGCCGATGGAAATGATGATGCATAAATTTGAACCTAACTCTCCTTACCTCAATCCTGTCATAGATCTCGAAACCAGCGCAAAAGAGGCACGGGTACGTTTATGGTCATGGCGAAAACTGACTGAGGTAAAGCAAGAAAATAGTCGGGTCTTATCTCGGCATGTCAGGCCATCAAAGAAGAAATCTAATTAGTTCCCAACTCGACAAGTTGATTGAGCACTTCTTTATCCAATACTGGGTGAGGTTTACTGGCGAGAATAAGCACAATGTCCACCGAAGGCAGTGGAGGCATGTCTTCAAGGATCTTCAAATCAGGGGTAACACTGAGCTTACCCATCGCCCCAATAGCTAAACCGGCCTTCACGATCGCACGCTGCGCCGAAGCAGTATTACTGCATGCCAACAGTTGGTAAGACGTACCTTGCTTGGTTAAACCGTTCACCGCCGCCGCGTGATACTTACAATCAGTCTGAAACAGCGCCAATGGAACTGGCCTAACGTCATCAAACGCAAACTCAGGGCTACTAATCCAAACTCCGACATCATGAGTCAGCCAATATCCCTCTTCGCTGTCAGGCGCTCGGGTGACAATCGCTGCATCTAATCGGCCATCATCTAGCCACTCTCTGAGCGTAATACTTGGTAGGCTGAATACTTGAATAGAACAGGTGGGTTCTGCTTGCTGCAACAGTCGAATCACTTTCGGAAGAATGGTGTCGTTGTAATCTTCTGGGCAACCTAACCGAAGCGGCTGTTTGTCCCCATATCGCTTTACCTGTTTCAGGGCCGAATTGTGGAGGGCAACTAATTGCTCCGCGTGAGAACGTAGCGCTAAGCCCGCTTCAGTGAGCACAAGATTGCGTCCTTCTTTTTGAAAAAGAGTTACATTAAGTTCTTCTTCCAACTTACGCATCTGAGCACTGAATGCCGATTGGGTGCGGTTGATCTGTTTCGCGGCTCGCGTGAAGCTGCTGGTTTCCACAAAAGCGAGAAAGCCTCGCAACGCATCAATATCCATATTGAACTCACCACCCATCGCTTTTATTAATGTATTCCATCAAAATTATCCGTTAGTGCTCCGCAATACAATCCCCTAAGCTCAAAACATACTCACCAAACGCAAGGAAGCACCTATGCAGCTTTATATTGGAAACCAGAATTACTCAACTTGGTCATTACGAGCATGGCTGATATTTGATAACTACAACCTGAATACAGACATCATCAAGCTTAAACTTTTTACCTCTGATTTCTACGATACGTTGGCTGCCGTTACACCAACGGCCAAAGTTCCAACCTTAGTCGATGGTGATATTGCCGTCTGGGATTCGTTGGCCATTCTTGAATACGTCAACGACGCACATTTGAACGGCGCGGCATGGCCTAATTCAGTTGCAGATCGCGCCCATGCCCGAGCAATTTCTGCAGAGATGCATTCTGGGTTTTTTGCCGTCAGAAATGAAATGCCGATGAACTGCCGAGCTAAAAGAAAGCTCGTTTTGAGTGAAGATGCACTGAAAGACATCGCTCGTATCGATGCAATATGGTCTGCACAAATGGAACAATACCCAGAGGAATGGTTGTTTGGTGAATGGTCGATTGCCGATGCGATGTTTGCACCTGTGGCTTTACGTGTAGAAACCTATGGAATACAACTTTCCGAAAAGGCATCACAGTATCAACAACGCGTGCTTAACAGCCCTTCAATACAAAAATGGTTAGCAGAAGCAAGCTTGGAAACCGATGTGGTTGAAGAGGATGAAGCCGGTCAACTCGCTTAAAATATGAAGTTCACAAGCTTAAAAAGGCCGCTGGTAAACAGCGGCTTTTGTAACTGAAATGAAAGAGGACTATTCATCCAACCCTTTAATTGAACTCATCGAGTGATAAACGGCTTCCATGTCACCGGCAATCGACAACAACTTCAAATCATCGATGAAGAAACGACTGGTCATTGTATGTTTACCGCCATTGATAAAAATTTCGATCACCGATTTATCGACATAAACTTCGATAGTTTGCTCAACACTTAACCTCGGCGCTTTTCTCACACAGCCAAACTCTTCCGCGTAAAGTTGAGACATCTTACTGCGATCAAGCATGAATTCCGTCTCTGTGGCACTGAACACGATATTCTCGCCCGCGGCGTTGGCAAGCGTAAACTCAAACTTGTCCGCACCTGTTTCGATCTCAATCATGAAGCTGGTTGTATTCAGTTCAAGAGTGTTCTCAACCACCACAGCCTCACCCTGCAGCGCTTTCGATTCAGGTAAAGCAGATTGAACAAGATAACCATCTTGGATTTTCAACTCACGAGGTAATGACAACATACCCGCCCATTGGTGCGCTACAGATGGAGCGTCGATATCAGGAAGGCCTACCCAAGCAATCAAGATCCGGCGACCGGAATCGTCTAAGTAAGTCTGAGGTGCGTAAAAATCAAATCCGTAATCAGGCTGCGCGATATCTTGATGGTTTTCAAATTCCATCGAATCTAAATTCAAACAATCACCAACAATGTAAGCCACTGAGTAAATATTTTTAAAATCGTACGGATTATCGCTAGAGACACCTTGTGGAGAAAACAACATCACTGACTGGGTATCTATCTCGAAAAAGTCAGGGCATTCCCACATATAGCCAAGATTGTTGTAACGAGTTTGAATAGAACCTTTATGCTGCCAGTTCATGAGATCACGACTTCTGTACAGCGCCATTGAACCACGTTTTTCTTGGGTCTGAGCCCCAACAACCATCAAGTAATCGTCACCGTCCTTCCACACTTTTGGGTCGCGGAAATGTTCTGTGTAGTGTTCATTTTCGATAACCACACCATGCTTTTCTATTTGCCCTTTGACGGACATCTTTGCAACACACTGAGTTGAGGACCTTTCCCAGTTTTCATCACGATGATTTCCCGTGAAGAATAAAATAGCTTCGTCGTTTTCAACGAGAGCTCCACCAGAATAAACCCCATGAGAATCGTAGTCTTGATCTGGATGCAGTCCAATGCCATGGTCTTCGAAGTGAACAAAATCTTTTGTAGACAGGTGATACCAATACTTCATGCCATGAACAGGGCCAACCGGCGTCCATTGGTAAAAAATATGATGCTCGCCGTTGAAGTAACACAAACCATTTGGGTCATTCAGCAAGCCAAATTTGGGAGCAATATGGTAACTAGGGTATCCAGAATCTTGCTTACGCTGTTTTACCATCGCATCCATACTGTCTTGAGAAATCTGCTCTACGCGACAGTACCTTTGCTCTACTGTCCAGTTCGAATTCAAACTCATACACTCTCCTCTACGGCATTCGTATTTGAAGAGTCTTTTTGAATAAACTGAGTGAGAGCCTCTTGCGTGGGAAGTGCGGTCATCGCGCCTTTTTGCGTGATTGCCAATGCACCGCAACCATTCGCCCACTGAATTGCAGAATCAACGACTCGTTGATTATTCCACTCTTCATGTTGAGAAAGCTTTGCAAGCAAACCGCCAACAAAAGCATCGCCTGCACCCGTGGTATCCACAGGCGTCACTGAGCAACCTGAAATCAACACACCTTGGTTTTCAAATACTCGCCAAACGCCTTTCGCGCCCTGCGTAACCAAAACAAGCCTGTTGTTAAGATCTGCAATGTTAGCTAAACCTTGTTCGATAGAAGTTGAATCGGTTAAGAAATCCAGCTCTTCTTCTGAGAATTTAACCACATCAGCCAATTCAACCGCTTTCATGACCACAGACTTAATTTCAGATGGGTTTTGCCATACTTCATCACGAAGGTTTGGATCGAAACTGATGTAACCGCCCGCGGCTTTCATGCGTCGGATAGCTTCAAAGGTACTGCTTCGGCTTGGTTCATTAGCTAAAGAGATTGAGCAGACGTGTAACCACTCGTTTTTCTTAAATTCGGGAATGTCTTCAACAGACATAAACTGGTCGGCACTTGGCTTAACCATAAACGTAAAACTGCGCTCGCCTTGGTCATCAAGATCTACCACCACGGTTGATGTGCGTTGTTCAGGGTCCTTCACCAAACGCTCGGTATTCACACCTTCCTTTTGCAGATTCACTTCCATAAAAGTGCCAAACGGGTCGTTACCCACTCGGCCGAAAAATGCGCTTTTGCCTAAAAGGCGAGAAATCGCTACCGCGACATTGGCAGGCGCACCGCCCGGACATTTCAATAATGTCGAGTCAGTCTCCGGAATGAGGTCGACGACAGCGTCTCCAGTTACCCAAACTTGATTCATCTTTCTTACCTTAAAACTGAAAATCATGACAACCGAAAGCGATGGCCATCGAAAGCAGTAGCAACCGAAAGCAAGGTGACACTTCACGCTGTCATATAAAAATATAAAAAGGCTAGCTAAGCCAAATCACCTAGCTAGCACCCCAAAGCTTAGGAAATGAAGTGAAAAAGGGGGCTTCACTTCTAGGGAGAAACGTTAAGCTGTTGCTTTAATGTTTTGCTTGCTGCGCTCACGCAGACCTAAAACAACGGTCAGAGCAAAGGCAGTCACGAACGCGATAATCATACCTACCACGTAGTAGCCAATTTTTTCTGGTGATATTGAGATGATGCCCGGAATACCCGCCGCACCCAGTGCTTGTGCTTTCACATTGAACATAGTGATAAACGCGCTTGAAACCGCAGCTGCACAGACCGCAGCAATGAATGGATAGCGAAGCTTCAAGTTCACACCGAACATTGCAGGTTCAGTAATACCAAGCAAACCGGTCACACCAGAAGGAATCGCGATACCTTTCATTTTCTTATCTTTACTCATGAAACCAACCGCCAGTGCCGCTGCACCTTGTGACACGTTAGACATCGCCGCGATAGGGAAGATGAACGTACCGCCAGTCGTTGCGATATCCGCAAGCAGCTGAGTTTCAATAGCAATAAAGCTATGGTGCATACCAGTAATAACGAACGGCGCATAAATTAAACCAAATACCGCACCACCAATGAAGCCAGCGCTGTTGTATAGCCAGTTAAGACCGTCACCCAGTAAGAAACCGATATCACGTGTAAATGGACCCACAACCGTAAATGTCAGAAGGCCAGTCACGAAAATAGCCAGTAGCGGCGTTAGCAAGTTATCCAGAACCGAAGGAATAACTTTACGTAGGCCAAGCTCAACTTTCGCTAGAATAAACGCAGAAACAAGAACGGGCAGTACTGAACCTTGATAGCCCACTTTCTCGATTTCGAAACCTAAAATGTTCCAAACTGGAATACTGCCCGAAACCGATGCGCCACCGAAGCCCCAGCCGTTAAGCAAGTCTGGGTGAACCATCAACATACCTAGAGCCGCGCCAAGGTATGGGTTACCACCAAACTTCTTACTCGCTGAAAATGCTAATAAAATAGGTAGGTAGACAAAAGGAGCATTAGCAAATGTATTGATCATGTTTGCTAAGTCGGTCAAACCCGGATTAGCGTCGATTAAAGATTTGCCATCAATGAACAAGCCTTGAGCCGTCAATAAGTTGTAGATACCCATCAAAAGACCACCAGCAACAATCGCCGGAATGATTGGTACAAAAATATCAGACAGACCTTTCACTGCGCGTTGCAGGATATTTTGGTTGTCAGCACCTGCAGACGCTACATCGTTGGTCGACATTTCCGTCATTTCAGTCAGCTTAGCCAACTCAGCATAAACTTGGTTTACGATGCCTGAGCCAAAGATGATCTGATATTGACCTGCCACTTTAAACTGGCCCTTAACCCCTTCTAGGTTATCAATCGCCTGTTCATCAATTTTGTCTTGGTCTGCAACCGCAAGACGCAGACGAGTCGCACAGTGTGCAAGTGCGGTGATATTACTTTTACCACCTAATAGAGAAAGCAGCTCTTTTGCTATTTTTGGATAATTCATTACATACCCCATTGGATTATCATTTGAGCTTTTGAATTTTCGGGAACGTTTGCAAAACAAATTTTTGCCTATAAATAACAAATGATCAAAGATAATGGCTCCATAATGTGAGAATGATCTTTAAATTATCTCCCTAGGATGAAGTGACAAGGTTAAAATCGCCTTACAAACAGGAAATGTTATTCCAGGTTTGCAAACAATCCCAAAACTAAAATTACAAATGGATAATGAATAATGGCTAGTCTTCATGATGTTGCTCGTCTCGCTGGAGTTTCCAAGTCGACGGTTTCTAGAGTAATCAACGATGAATATGGTGTAAAAGACGCGACCAAAGTGAAGGTGCGTAAAGCGGTCGAAGAGTGTGGCTATCTCCCAAACCAAGTCGCTAAAGACTTGAAATCTCAGAAAACCAATCTCGTTGGTGTGATTGTCCCTAGGGTTTCTTCCCACGCTACCTCTCAAGGTGTCGACGGTTTAACCGCAGTCTTAGAGCAAGCGGGCAAGCATGTTTTATTAGCGAGCACACACCAAACACACCACAAAGAACTTGAATATATTCAGATATTTAACCAAAAGCGAGTAGAAGGCATCATCCTATACGCGACTCATCTAGACAAGCAATTAGTTAAAGCCATTCAAAGCTCTGCTGTGCCGGTGGTATTGGTTGGTCAAGACGGATCTATGTTTAACATCCCAAGCATTGTGCACGATGATGCACGTGTAGGGTTCGAAGCGGGTAATCGCCTAATCGCGAAAGGTTGTAAGAATATGGGGTTCATTGGCGTTCAAGGCGATGACATCGCGGTCGACAAGATGAGATCGGAAGGATTTACTCAATCGCTCCAATTCAACGACCTCACACTGCAATTTCACGCGCGAGGCGACTTCACCATAGATTCCGGCTACCAGCTGGCTAAGCAGTCTCTCAAAGAGCACAAGAAGCTCGACGGCCTGTTCTGTGCCACTGACCGTATCGCAATCGGTGCGATCAGAGCGATTCAGGAAGCAGGGTTCATTCCAGGGAAAGATGTATTGGTGCTCGGTGTGGGTGACGATGAACTCGCTTCCGTATGCACACCAACGCTGTCTACGTTTAACTATGCGTTTGATAAAGCGGGAGAAAATGGAGCCAAACTGTTGCTCGACCGTATTGAGAAAAAAGGCTTTGAAATGAGTAAAATGGTGCTGACCTTCACCACCATTGACCGAGAATCTTGCTAGTTAATCAGTTCAACAGCTAGCAAAAAGAGCCAGAGTATTAACTAGTCAAACATCTAAACACAGATGCCAAAATGCCAACCTACAAGTTAAAATGATAAGGTTGGCATTTAATGATGCAAATATCACATCATGATTGACGATCTCTATCTCAACGATATATCAAGCAATTAGAACCAAGTTTCCATCTGCAGTGCAAACAGAACCTCGCCGCCCTCTCCCATCGTTGCTGCATCTGCCTCAGTGCTGATCGAGTAACCATTCAGGTCTTCACTCCAATCTACATAGCTTACAGCGAAACGTAGTTCTGGTCGGTCAAAAAAACCAGTGCTGGTTGAAAGCTTCAGTGTTGGTGCAACTGTCGCTTTGTAGAAACCTCCGCTCGCTTGCTCTGTCGAGTTGTCTAAATCCATGTACTGCAATGAACCTTCGTAAACCATCTCAAAGTTTTCTGAGAGCTCTTGAGCTAATCGAAAGTTTAAAGAAGCCCATGTGAACTCGTCATTCTTCTTCAGACGGTCTTGGCTATGCTCTGCCATCAATGCAGGCGCTAAACGCCAGTTGTCGCCAATACGAGTGACGCCGTAGCTAAACAGGCGAACGGCTTTTGCGTCATCCAGCAGGTCACCATTGGAACCGATGCCTTTTAGCTCTGCACCTAGGCCGCTACCCACTAACATGCCCGTTTTAGAGAAGCCTTCGCTCAAACCAAAGAAGTTGTCTCCATGGTACGTAAACATTGCATGTACACCGCTTTCAGCAGCACCATTTAGGCGACTATCGTTGTCTGCTGAAGTCATGCCACTCAACATAACTTGCCATTGGCCAATACGGTTATTCATCGTTGCAATGTAGTTTTCTACATCTGTCGATGAACTATCAATCTCACCAAAATCTCGGCCATAAATAGAGAAATTCGCTTTCCAGTTTTCGCTCATCTGAACGTCGTAAACGCCCGCACCAGTACCTGATAAGAAGACAATATCCGAATCGAAAAAGTGAATATCAAAATTGTCACGATCGAATCGTTTACCCGCCCAAAACGTTGCTTCAGAAAACGCTTCGGATTCAGAGAACATGCTCAGACGGTTCAGTTCTGAATACACTTGTCGTACATTCAACTGGCTTTCACTGGCTGTCCATTCGTTATTTGTTTCAGTACTGTCGGCTAACATGATACGAAACAAGGCACTAGAACCATCATCCGCAAAACGCTTGTGAATCAAGTTCGCTTCAACGTAATGATCATCTTCCACACCAAGTCGTCCAATAGGCGCACCAATCGCACCCGCCGCTGTCATGTAAGGACCAGTACCTGTCGCGCCGTTTAGGTCGTCGTTGATCAATAACCCAGAGCGCGCATAGCCGTGAAACTCAAACGAAGAAGCCTTTTCATTGGCTTCGGTAGAAACCTGCTCCGTTTGTGCAACTCTTTGTTCTAATTCATTAATACGTTGCTCTAATGCTGCAACGTCTTCACTTGCTAATACCGATGTAGTCATTAGCCCCATTGTTACAGCAACCGCTAAAGTGTGTAGTTTCATTCTTATGTTCTCACGTTAATTGTTTTGGATTATTTGCAAACGTTCCCAAAATAATTCGTAAGCGCATTTCGGCTTATAATTTTGATGTATAAGCTCTATATCGAAGAAGAAATAGAAATCAGTCGTGTTGATTACTTCACTTTTGTATCTGGGTGGATGATAGATCGATAATTTCGGGAACGTTACCGAAAATGCATGATTCTGATAACTTTGTCACAAGTGAAATTGATTAATGGGCTAAAAATAGTGTATCGCGCACATAGCTCAACGAATAAAAACGAGCCTATGATTGAGCCTAAGCGTATTAAAGTCTTCCATTGAAGCGAAGGTAACAATTAAGTGAACATCAATTAGGAAAAGCAGAGGCAAAGCCTGAGGTGAAATTTTCAGGCTTTTTAAATGCAGAACATTCTCACCAACAGTGGGAGATGTTTTCGAAGCTAGGTTAGCCTTTCTAGCCGTGGTTGAAAAAGGTATAGATTCGTTGAAGCCGTTACTTTCTTTTACCCTGCTCAACTAGCTTTTCATTCCATGCCGTATTACCGTCACGTTTAGAGACATCGTATTCAGAACAGAACTGCGAGATAGTCATATTGTTATCGCCAGTCGCTAGCTTTAATGCTAATTGGACTTGTTGAAGTTTGCTTTGCAGGCGCAAGATTTGACCTGCATTTGGACTTTTCTCTTTGGCATACTTTAAGGCGGCATGTTTACGCTCGGCAGCACCTGCTCGGCGATCCGCTTCTGATAGCAGATATTTTAGCTGAGCAACACTCTTGCCTTTCTTGAAAGCAGGGTCGAGCAGCTCAACACATTCATCAAACGACGGATTGATAACATATGGGTCAACTTTATGAGCTTGTTGACGCATCCACTCTAGTGCGAGTTTTTCATCTGACATAATTGAATCTTTACCAAATAAATAGCCTTATATGGTATCGCTCAATAGCAAACTGCTGCAATAGCAAATTGAGCGAGTTCGTACATTTTTAGACTTTCCGCGTGGCTGCTGTTATCAGCCTCAGCCCCAAGAAGCTATCTTACTCCGAATTAAAGACGCGTATTTCATCTGATCAACGCATCACAAATAATTCTTCATGGTAATTTTTTTCAATATTAAATTGATACGCATCGAGCTCTTTTTTCAGTGATTTTGAGAATAACTCAGGCCCACAGAAATAGAGTTCGTAATCATTTAGATCACCACATCGGTTCAAAATTTGCTCTGCGTTTAACCGTGGTGAATGAGCAGTATCTATCACGTTCAACTTCACGCCTACTTGATGTGCGAGATGCCATAGTTCATCGACTAAGTTTTCATCAACGCCGCGAGTGCAATAAAACAATTCAATCCGAGGATGACTCGTCTTTATTTTGAGAGCTTCTAGTGTCGCAAAAAATGAAGCGATCCCGACTCCACCAGCAACCCAAATTTGTGGCTTACTTAGGTCAAACTCAAGACGCCCATAAGGCCCCTCAATTGTGACACTGTCACCAATATTAACTCGACCATACAAATCTGTAGTAAAATCGCCTAGCTCTTTGATCAAGAAACGGAGTTCTGACTCTTCACTACCTGAAACGATGGTAAATGGATGCGGGTCTTCATTGCCAAAGCATAAATACGCGAACTGTCCAGCTTTATGGCCTTGCCAAGATACATTCGGCTTTAATATCAATTCCATTACTGATGCTTGGGGGAAATAGCGAGTCGAAACTACAGTGGAAGAATGGCGATTACGACGCCCAACAAAACCTAATAAGCTGTATACCGCCGCAATAGAACCCATCACAGCAAAAGCCAAAGTTAGGTAATAAATAGGCTCACCCCAATACGCTCGTTTGATAAGTAACACCGAATGAAAGGCGAGCAATAGATACGCCAACGACATAAGGCGATGTGACAGTTTAAATGGTTTGTACTTGATTGCCGCCCATAACGAGGCAACAAGTAAAACAAGCAATAAATAGAACCCCCACTCCCCGATGTTCTGAGCAAAACCACGTAATTCATTGGCCCAAGCTTCCCAACCAGACAAAACACCTTGAGGGCCTAAACCGTCATGATGAATCGGTTTCTCCAGCACTCCAGACATAACCAACCACTTAGGGACTTGGTACCACAGCCAATGCGCGACACCTAGAGACACCCCACCGATACCAAGCCACTTATGCACGCGATACGCTTTGTCCATACCGTTAAGCCAATTCTCGATCATAGGAAAACGCATCGCTAACAGCATGGCTATCGACATCAACATCAGAGACAAAATACCCGAATACTGAATCATGGCCGAGCGCCATTCAAATACGTTATTTGAAGCGAAGAGTTGCGGTTCCATCGCAAACCAAAATACTGACATCGTGGCAACCATTACCCAAATGACATTACGAACTGTTTTCATTTTTCTGCACTCTCATAGACTATAACTTTACTTTAGTTTCTGGGATGTAAAGAGAAGTCAAAGTGCGTAAATCTATGCAAAGAGTTATCGCTGCGGAAAGAGAAACACCACATAACGAGTAATGACCTCGCGTAATTGTCACTAGCGTCACTCTAAATCGCTATTTAATGAAAACCTGTTGATCGATAGAGAGTAGTGCTGCGTACATATTGATCCGTTAGTGAGCAAAGTTGTGATAAAAATGAAAACTAGAGAAAACATGAAGGACGTCACCCTTGCAAAGCATGATCTGCAAACAATGGATCAAAGGCATCGGACTCGCTTGATTAACTCTCTGTCGGGGTTCAAAAGCGCTAACCTTATTGGTACCTGCGATAAAGAAGGCTTAGATAACCTTGCGGTTATCAGCTCGGTCGTTCATTTAGGATCGAATCCACCATTGTTTGGCTTTATCGTGCGCCCCAGTGAAAGTAGACGCCACACATTAGAGAATATTCTAGAAACGAAGCACTTCACCATTAATAGCATTGGTGCAGAATTTGTTAGAAAAGCGCATCAAACTTCGGCTCGCTATCCTAAACCAATCTCAGAATTCAATGCGGTCGGTCTCACGCCATATTACGACGATGTATTTCCAGCCCCGTTTGTCTTGGAAAGCCCACTGAAAATAGGCTTAACCTTCAAAGAGAAAATTACAATAGAAAGTAATCAAACTCAGATGTTGATTGGTGAAGTTATTACGATTCACGCACCAAAGCGCGCCATGATGCCGGATGGCTACCTCGATTTAGAAGCGTTAGACTTGGTCACAATATCAGGATTGGATAGCTACCACGTCACTCAAAGACTGCATCGTTTAAGTTATGCAAAACCACACGAGTCTTTGTTTCCTCTGACTCGCGAAGGTAACCCAACCTCATGGGAGGCTTTTGAATTTAATCTAACTCATTTTGATCGGTAATTTGCAGTCAAAAGTGCTAACTTCCTTTAATCACAAGAGATGCAGCTCAAAGTGGCTCCAAAAGGGTGCAACTAAACATCATGCAACCCCAAAATAGCATCTCATTCAACCCTATTTCTGTTTCCAAGGCCCCCTTTGAAGCTAACCCACTTTAAATACAAGACTCGTAAAGGCCCAGACTACCGACATGGCGATCAGGTGTCTTTTATGGACATCAAACAGACCTTTGGTATGGGCAGCATTCGTGTCGGAGCTTGGGTGACGAAAGAAGAGAAAGAATTGGCTGCAAATCTGATATTCGATTCTTTAGCAGATTTGGCCTATATCTTGGCTCTACCACCTGAAGCAATTGGCCTTCGAGGCACGTTAGGTTTAGCATTCGGCAGTGGTGGTAGAAAAGGTGTACAAGCACACTACGCCCCAAATCAAAGAGAACTCGCCCTAGCCAAGAACGCCGGCGCTGGTGCGCTAGCGCATGAGTTCTGGCATGCCTTTGATCACTATATAGCTGAGAAAGCATTTGAGATTGGCGATACCTCAGGTCCTCGTAAGCAGATCTTGTTTGCCACCGATTGTTGGTTGCACGATAGAAAAGTACGGCCTCATCCATTAAACGAGTATTTGATGTCTCTCTTCGATGCTACCCTGCTAAGCGACAACAACCTGGATAAACACGATTACGTTGCACGTAGTGTTATTGCAGACAAAGCAATGTCTACCCGTTACTTCTCACTACCTACAGAGATGATGGCGCGCGCCTTTGAAGCTACCATAGAATCTTGCTCAGAGATCGAAAACTCTTATTTAGTCGATGGTACGACCAAAACGGATATGCTCCCTCTCTATCCAGACCTCACGCATCGCAAAGAGATTTATCAAGCACTCCAAGGTTATTTCGCGCCGTTGGGTCGTTCTCTAAGTAAGTAACGTTTTAAATCGTTAGGAGGAATAGGTGATCCAACAGCGGAAAGTGTTTATAGTCGGTACTCAAATTTCAACATCCATGATTTAGAGGCAGTAATGATCAGTTGGCCATCTTTGGTAAAACTCGACGGTGACGATGAGCTTATTTACGTCGCATCCGAGAACGATTTTCAGGCAGAATGCTCAGACATGATCTTGGGCGAAGATGATTATCTCATTGATTCTGAAGGCGATAGCTACTCGCTTCAATCAAACTCAAATCAACTGTCTCTAGCGAAACGAGCAAACCAATATTCGGTTGAAAGCGTGACTAAACTTATTCGAAATCACGAGTTCCAGAAGGCAGAAGTGTGTCTGATGAAGATCCACTTCCTGACCATTGAAGAAGCGATTCAGTCTTTGGCTTTTGAGCCACGTTAATATTGGTTTAGAGCTCGTATCAAAGCTAATGCCCAAGACAGATTAAACAAAAACAGCGCCTCAATAGGCGCTGTTTTTCGTTTCTTATCTCGTTATCGCTAGTTTAATTAAGCGATAAAAATCTGAGCCAATGCGTAGCCTAAACAACATGCGCCTACTACACCGATTAAACCAACCGACATGAATGAGTGGTTGAAGTACCACTTACCAATCTTGGTTGTGCCAGAGACATCGAAGTTCACTGTTGCGATGTCTGATGGGTAGTTCGGGATAAAGAAGTAGCCGTAAACTGCTGGCATCAAGCCGATAAGCAGTGCTGGGTCTAGCCCTAAGCCAAGGCCAACAGGTAGCATCATACGTGCAGTTGCTGCTTGAGAGTTCACCACAACCGATACAATGAATAGCGCTAGTGCGAACGTCCATGGGTAGTTAGTCACCATTTCCACGATGCCCGACTTAAATTGAGGCATTGCATATTGGAAGTAAGTATCCGACATCCATGCGATACCGAAGATAGCAATCGCCGCCACCATACCCGATTTGAATACCACGCCGTTTGGCACATCACGCGGATCAGTTTTAGTTGCCAGCAAAATGATACCGCCGAAACAGAGCATCATCATCTGGATGATCACTGACATCTTGATTGGCTTGTCGCCGTCTACGATGGTTCGGATCTCTGGCACCATTGCCACGATGACAATCACGACAATCGACAATAGGAAAATCAAAACCGCATTACGAGCCGAAGTTGGCAGAACTTCATCCAAAGAGGTCGCGGTGGTGCTTTCAATGCGTTTTTTCCACTCAGGATCTTTTAGGCGTGCTTGGTATTCAGGATCGTCGCTCAATTCTTTACCGCGTTTTAAGCTATACAAAGAAAGCAAGAACGTACCAAACAATGTTGCAGGAACCGTCACCATCAAAATAGAAAGCAGAGTAATAGAGTGTTGAATATCAGATAGCTGCGCGAGGTAGTACACCACAGCCGCAGAGATTGGTGATGCCGTAATCGCCAACTGAGATGCTACCGACGCAGCTGCCATTGGACGCTCAGGACGAATACCGTTCTTCAATGCCACATCGCCGATGATTGGCATAATAGAGTAAACCGCGTGGCCAGTACCCAATAAGAAAGTCATCGAGTAAGTCACGAACGGTGCTATCAAGGTGACGCGTTTCGGGTTCTTTCTCAGTACCCTTTCCGCAACTTGCAGCATGTATTTCAAGCCTCCCGCCGCTTCTAAAATCGAAGCACAAGTCACAACTGCGAGGATGATCAACATGACAGTGACAGGTGGAGACGTTGGTGGCATCTTGAAGACAAACACCTCGATAACCAAACCAATACCAGAAACAACACCTAAGCCAATACCACCATACCGAGACCCGATATAAAGTACGACTAATAAAAATAGAAACTCAAAATACAACATAAGCAACCCTGCTAAAAATATGGACTAATGATATTTTGTCTCTAAGCTCAGCCATTTACTTATTGCTTGGTCACACTATCATTGAAGGCTACCGCAAATTGTTTTTTATAAGATTATGGTCACGCTAACAAGCCTGTAAGTTTATGAAATGTAATAGTAAAACAAACACCCGACCTCGATTTGTTATGTATAACAGTCATAATTGTATCTGTTAGATCTCGATGACCTATAAAAGATTAGGCTCATAACTGAACGATATTATTTCAGCTTGAATTAATGAGATTTCAAGTCATTCAGAAGCATATTGCACACCCAATACTTCCGATTCTAACTCAACGCTGACTCGCCTATCCTTAGACACTATGTCAAAATACTCATTCTCACGACGACAATAGATAAAGAACCACGGATATGAATTTTCAAGCTGCTATTTTTGATATGGATGGACTACTGCTCGACACCGAGCGACTTTGTATGCAGGTTTTTGAAGAAGCATGTCACGCGCAAGGTGTTCCGTTTTTGCAAGATGTCTACCTAGGCATTATTGGCTGTAACGCAAAAACCATCGAACAGATCTTTAGAAATGGTTACGGTGAAGGCTTAGATTATCCTGCGTTAAACAACGAATGGCGAACTCGTTATAGTGCGATTGTTAAGAACCAAGCGATCCCTGTAAAAGACGGCGTGATTGAGCTTCTTGAATGGCTCAAATCAAACGACATTCCAATCGCGGTGGCGACCTCGACTCAGCTTGATATTGCAAAAAAGAAGCTTGAGTTGGCTGGCCTAGATTCTTACTTCACCTCGTTAAGCACAGGCTGCGAAGTAACTCACGGTAAGCCTCATCCAGAGATCTACCTGCTAGCGGCAGAACGCCTCGGTGTTGCACCTGAAACCTGCCTAGCGTTTGAAGATTCAAACAACGGTATTCGCGCGTCGATGGCTGCAAACATGATCAGTTTCCAGATCCCAGATCTGGTTGAGCCTTGCGAAGAAGTCAAAGCCCTTGGTCACACGATCAGCCCTTCCCTGCATCATGTGTTAGCACAGCTTCAACAAGCCGCTGCTTAAGTTCTGATTACCGTTGATAACGCTTTACCTGTCTCGTCCTAAAATACATAGACAAGCCTCTCTATCAAGCCGACTCACAAAGTCGGTTTTTTTGTGGGTACTCCTTTTATAAAAGATAAAAACTCGCGCTTGAAACTGTTACAGTCGAGGTGGAATATATCCTAAGTAATAAGCCAGATTGCTAACATCTACATATGGAGAAAGAGACGCGTGAAGGAAAAGTTTGAAGACCAACTGCTTGATTTTGCACAGCGAGAGATGACACAAGATGCAGCTCACGACATCAGCCACATCAAGCGCGTAGTCAAAACCGCTAAGGCGTTGTGTGTCCAAGAACAGGCCAAGCTTGAAGTCGTTCTACCCGCCGCTTACCTTCATGATTGCTTCACCTTTCCTAAGAACCACCCGGACAGAGCCCAAAGCTCGCAAATGGCAGCAGACAAGGCGATTTCTTTCCTCAAATCTATCGACTATCCTGCGTCCTATTTGGATGAGGTCCATCATGCTATTGTCACGCACAGCTACAGTGCCAACATCACTCCAGAAACCTTGGAAGCTCAAATCGTCCAAGATGCCGATCGACTAGATTCTCTCGGTGCGATTGGTATTGCTCGCTGCCTGTATGTGGGCCAGAGCTTTAACGCAGAACTCTATAACCACCAAGACCCGTTTGCGAAGCAACGTGACTTGGATGACAAACATTACAGCGTCGACCACTTTTACGTGAAGCTATTCAAGCTGGCTGAAACAATGAATACAGAATCTGCCAAATTAGAAGCCAACAAGCGCACCGACTACATGCGTGGTTTTCTCGCTCAATTGGCGACAGAAGCTTAAGCTCCTTTTCATATAGAAATTAGTCCCCATATCATAAAGAATCGCTTTAGTTTGGAACCTTCAATGACCCAAGAAAAATTCGACACCATTTATCAACGTGCGGCTCACCGTAAAGGCGGAGCGGCCGAACTCGAAAAGATTGTCCGTGCGCCCCTTTCACAAGCCGAGTTATCACAAATCACTGATGACCGTTGGCTGGCCGCTTTTACCGAAAAGGTCTTCCAGTGTGGTATTTCGTGGAATGTGGTGAGAAAGAAGTGGCCACAATTTGAAGAAGTATTCTTTGAGTTCGATATTGAAAAGATGCTGATGCTGCCGAATGAGATGTGGGAACAGAAAGCGCAAGACCCGCGCATTATTCGCCACCTCACCAAGGTAATGACCATACCTGCCAACGCCATGATGATCCACAATGCCAAGCGTGAAGCGGATTCCTTCTCGCAAATGGTTGCCGACTGGCCATCAGAACGTATCACCGAGCTGTGGGATTACCTGAAAAAACACGGCAAGCGATTAGGTGGTAATACTGGAGCCTACACTCTGCGCCAAATGGGTAAAGATACCTTCATCTTGTCATCAGATGTTGAAGCACACCTACGCAGCACAGACGTGGTTGATAGCGGTCGTAACACCAAGCGAGCACAACTGGCAGCGAGTAAAGCCTTCAACGAATGGCAGCAACAGTCAGGTCGTAGCCTGAGCGAAATCAGTCAGATCGTGGCATACAGCTGCGGCGATAATCGAGTATAGCTTTAAACAGAACGCGCATTTAGCTTTAATTACATACACACTTAGCTTCGACCAGATGCGCACTAAGCTTTAAACCAAAACTCACTTTTTAAAAAGTACATAGTTCAATATTGCACCGATTTGTACGAAACTGAATGTTATAAGTCGTTAACAAATAAGCGTACATCGCACTTTCAGCCAGTGGCATTGTATAGATAAGTGTATACAATGTAAGGTAACACTCACGAATCATGCTCAACCCACCCTACTCGACTAAACAAGGGCCCTTATCTCTATGACAGCTCTCAAAAACTCTGTCTCCAAAGGTATAAATACAAAAGTATCAGGCCAGACTCAAGACGATGTTGTTTACTGCCATATCTTCGACGCGATACTAGAACAAAGGCTGCCACCAGCCACCAAATTAAGCGAAGAAGCCCTCGCAGAAATCTTTGGCGTTAGCCGTACTATTATCCGTCGTGCCTTACTACGACTCTCTTTGGAGCAAGTTGTGGTGATCCGCCCTAACCGAGGAGCTGTGATTGCGGCTCCAACAGTAGACGAAGCCAAACAGATATTTAAAGCACGTGAAGTAATGGAAATTGCTATCACCGAGCTAGCCGTTAAAAACGCGACCAAAGCTCAAATCGAAGAGTGCAGAAAATTGGTCGCGAAAGAGAACTGTGCTTTCGACCAAGGTGATTACGGCTCTGGCTTACGTTTGTCTGGAGAGTTCCACATCAAACTGGCTGAAATGGCCGAAAACGCTCCACTGCTGGCTTTCCAACGCAGTTTAGTATCGCAAACCTCACTGCTGATCGCTCAATACGAAACGGGCAACCACTCAAACTGTTCTTTAGACGAACACTCCGGCTTACTGGATGCAATAGAGTCAGGCAACGAACAACAAGCCGTCGAGTTAATGCAAGAACATCTAAGCCATATTCGTTCTAAACTCAACCTAGACAGCAGCACAGCTTCTAGTGATCTACATGTGGTATTCTCCGATCTGCTTAAGAAGAAATCATAGTCCTTTAAACAACAATTTTTATAAATCGACAGAAGTGAACCAATTGTGTTCACTTCTCTTCTTTATACCTGAATCCCTCTTTTTACCTTATAAAATCAACGCAGCTTTGCCCGGAAATTTTGCTCTCGATTACCTCAACACTTCAGAAAAGTTGAATAGTAACGATACTTCACATCACAAAAACTCCTCTTAATTTGTATACATAGTCAAAACCCAACCTTCACAAAAAAACTTCTAAATAACCAGTCAAGTCCATATAAAACAAGTCACTACAATAGAAATTAAATTGTACACAATCCACCAAAGCGCCATATTGTTGCGTTTTTGTAAATAAATAGTTGACCCTTAGGTCAGGATGGATAATTATTGACCTAGAAGTCAAAAAGAATACACATGGAAATATGTCGATTTACAAGGAGGTCTCTTGATTACTTTTTTGCTCAATCAGGAAATAAGACGTGAAGATAATCTGTCGCCAAATATGACAGTGCTCAACTACCTTCGTACCAAAGTTAATAAAACGGGTACAAAAGAAGGTTGTGGGTCGGGTGACTGTGGTGCATGTACGGTAGTTCTGGGTGAAGTGGTTAATGGACAGCTGCAATACCGCTCGGTGAACTCTTGCCTAACTTTCGTTTCAGCGCTGCATGGCAAGCAACTGATCACGGTAGAAGATCTACAAAACCGAGATCGCTCTTTGCACCCAGTACAGAAGGCGGTGGTAGATTTTCACGGTTCACAGTGTGGTTACTGCACACCGGGCTTCATCATGTCGATGTTTGCACTAGGCAAGAACAAACCCGATGCAAGTAAAGAAGACGTCATGGAATCACTGGCGGGTAACTTATGTCGCTGTACTGGCTACCGACCAATTGTTGATGCTGCGATGTCACTTTCAACAGACCAGCCTTTGATCGACCAATTTGCTGAGCTTGAACGCAACACCATCAAGAAGCTAGAAAGTATTCAAGACACCGAAGCCAACTTACGCCTTGGTCACCTCACCGCTTTTTCCCCGAAAAGCACCGATGAACTGGCCAAGCTTTTTCAAGCGCATCCGAACGCTAAGCTGGTTGCTGGCGGTACGGATTTAGCACTGGAAGTGACGCAATTCCATCGCGAGATTGAAACACTGATCAGCGTGAACCTTGTTGAAGACATGAAGGTATGTGAAGAGACCGACACCGATTTAATCATTGGTGCCAACCTGCCTATCAGTGATTCTTACTCACTACTGAAAAAGCACTACCCAGATTTTGGTGAACTGTTGCATCGCTTTGCTTCACTGCAAGTACGCAACCAAGGCACCATCGGCGGCAATGTAGCCAATGCTTCACCTATCGGTGACACCCCTCCTCTGCTGATTGCCCTGAACGCGAAGATCAAACTTCGTTGCGGTGACGAGTCTCGCACAATGCCGATTGAAGATTACTTCATCAGCTACAAAGTGACAGCGCAGAAAGAGAGTGAGTTCATTGAACAGATCATCATTCCTAAAACAAGCAACGACAGCTTTCGAGCTTACAAACTGTCTAAACGTTTAGACGATGACATCTCTGCGGTGTGTGGTGCGTTTGATATTCAAATCGAAGATGGCAAGGTTTCTTACGCTCGTATCGCCTTCGGTGGTATGGCTGCAACACCTAAGCGCGCGGCGCGTTGTGAAAATACGTTATTAGGTAAACCGTGGACAGACGCTAATATTAAGTTAGCGATGCAGGAACTGTATAACGACTTTGAGCCGCTATCTGATTTCCGTGCCAGCCAAGAATACCGTTCATTGTCGGCGGCCAATATGTTGCGCCGTTACTTCATTGAACGACAGAACAAAAACAACCAAATCGAAACAAGGGTAACGTCTTATGTCTAAATCAAATTCCTCTGGTCACAAGAGCAATGCGATGACCCACGAAGAGATGGTTACCATTGCAAAACAAGACCTAAAAACTGGCGTAGGTAAAAGCGTTAAACACGACAGTGCAGCCAAGCAAGTCACAGGCGAAGCGGTGTACATTGATGATCGCCTAGAGTTCCCGAATCAGCTGCACGTATACGCACGCCTGAGCACGCAAGCGCACGGCAACATCACCAAAATAGACCTATCTCCGTGTTACGAATTCGAAGGCGTGGCGATTGCCATTCAAGCCAAGGACGTACCGGGTGAACTGGATATCGGTGCCATCCTACCGGGTGACCCACTGCTCGCTGATGGCAAAGTAGAATACTACGGCCAACCTGTGATTGCCGTGGCAGCCAACGATTTAGAGACGGCACGCAAAGCCGCACATGCAGCCATTATTGAATACGAAGAGCTACCCGCCATTCTTGATGTAAAAGAAGCGCTAGAGAAAGAGCACTTCGTAACAGAAAGCCACACTCAACAACGTGGTGACTCGAAAGCCGCGCTGGCAAAAGCGAAACATGTGATCTCAGGTGATCTAGAGATCGGCGGCCAAGAGCACTTCTACCTAGAAACTCAAATCAGTAGCGTGATGCCAACCGAAGACGGCGGCATGATCGTGTACACCTCGACTCAAAACCCGACCGAAGTTCAAAAGTTGGTTGCGGAAGTGATTGGCGTGCCGATGCACAAAGTCGTGATTGATATGCGTCGTATGGGTGGTGGTTTCGGTGGTAAAGAGACTCAAGCGGCCTCTCCAGCATGTATGGCTGCGGTTATTGCCCACCTTACAGGCCGACCAACCAAAATGCGTTTGCTGCGCAATGAAGACATGCAGCAAACCGGTAAACGCCACCCGTTCTACAACCAATATACGGTCGGTTTTGACGACAATGGTATGATTCAAGGTGCCGACATTACCGTTGCAGGTAACTGTGGTTACTCGCCAGATTTATCAAGTTCTATCGTCGACCGAGCAATGTTCCACTCAGACAACGCCTATTACTTAGGTGATGCAACTGTGGTCGGTCATCGATGCAAAACCAACACGGCATCGAATACCGCTTACCGTGGCTTTGGTGGTCCGCAAGGCATGATGACCATCGAACACATCATGGACGAGATTGCGCGTTACCTGAAAAAAGATCCTTTGGAAGTACGTAAGGCGAACTACTACGGCGAAGAAGGCCGTAACGTGACCCATTACTACCAAACCGTTGAAGACAACTTTTTACCTGAGATAACTGAACAGCTTGAACGCAGCAGTGACTATCACGCACGTCGTAAAAACATTGCCGAGTTCAACAAGCAAAGCCCTATTTTGAAGAAAGGCCTTGCGATCACACCAGTGAAATTTGGCATCTCGTTTACTGCGACTTTCTTGAACCAAGCAGGTGCGCTCATCCATATCTACACCGATGGCAGTATTCATTTGAATCACGGTGGTACGGAAATGGGGCAAGGCTTGAACATCAAAGTGGCACAAATCGTTGCACAGGAGTTCCAAGTCGATATCGAACGTATCCAGATCACCGCTACAAACACAGGCAAAGTTCCGAACACATCACCAACCGCAGCCTCATCGGGCACCGACCTCAACGGTAAGGCCGCGCAAAACGCCGCAATGACCATTAAGCAGCGTCTGATTGACTTCGCGGCTTCGCACTTCAAAGTGTGGCCTGAAGAAGTGGTATTTAAGAACGGCATGGTGCAAATCCGCGATGAGATCATGACCTTCAACTCGTTTGTTGAACTGGCTTGGTTTAACCAAATCTCGCTGTCGAGCACTGGCTTCTACCGCACTCCGAAGATCTATTACGATCACGAGAACGCGCGCGGTCGCCCGTTCTACTACTACGCATACGGAGCATCTTGCTCAGAAGTTATCATCGATACCCTAACCGGTGAAAACAAGATTCTGCGTGTCGATATTCTGCATGATGTGGGCGCTTCACTGAACCCTGCGATTGATATCGGCCAAGTCGAAGGTGGCTTTGTGCAAGGTGTCGGTTGGTTAACGACGGAAGAGTTGGTTTGGAACCAGCAAGGCCGCTTGATGACCAATGGTCCTGCGAGTTACAAGATCCCGGCGATTGCTGATATGCCAATTGATTTCAGAACGCATCTTTTAGAAAACCGTAACAACCCAGAAGACACCGTCTTCAACTCGAAAGCCGTGGGTGAACCGCCTTTCATGTTGGGTATGTCGGTATGGAGCGCACTGAAAGACGCCATTAGCTATGTCGCCGTCGATGGGGCGATTCCTAAGCTCAACACACCTGCAACGCCAGAACGTATTCTGATGGCGATTCAGGAAGTCACTGAAACGGCTCCGACTTCGGTCGATGCTCAATCAGAAACGGCTTAAGGCTCATATCGATCGTTTAGCTTGGGAAGCATAAAAGGGATTTAGGAGGACATATGTTTAAGGATAATTGGATTCACGAACTGGCAAAACTGGAAGAGAACTACGAGCCATGTGTAATGGTGACGGTGCTCGAAGACAGGGGGTCTGTTCCACGCGATGCGGGCACAAAAATGCTTGTCACTCGTGACCGAATCATCGCTACGATTGGTGGTGGTCACCTTGAACATGTGGCCACTAAAATGGCTCGCGAAATGCTGATTGCCAGCGAAAAATCGCTCAAAGTGGAACGCTTCAACCTAGGCGCTCGTTTAGGCCAATGTTGTGGCGGAGTGGCAACGTTAAGCTTCGAACCGATTGGCACTCAGCAGAACCACCTTGTGCTGTTCGGCGCAGGCCATGTTGCCAAAGCGCTGCTGCACATTGTCGCAACCCTGCCCTTCCGCGTGACCTGGATTGATGAGCGTGAAGAAGTATTCCCTGAAACGCTGCCACACGGTGTTAAAAAGCTTGTCTCAGATGATCCGGTTGGCGAAGTGAAACACATGCCACCGAACAGCTATTACCTTGTGATGACGCACAACCACCAGCTCGATTTCGACCTGACCAAAGCGATTATTGACCGTGAAGATAGCCGTTACTTTGGCATGATTGGTTCGCTTACGAAGCGTAAGAAATTCGACTTCCGCTTAGAGCAACGTGGCTACAGCCAGGAACAGATAGAAACTATGCTTTGCCCGATTGGCATTAGCACAGTGAATGGCAAACACCCTGCGGAAATTGCGGTATCGGTTGCAGGTGAATTGATCGCACACTATCAAGGCCAAGCTCTTGAACAAAAGCGCCCGACCAAACACTATCGAAATCAAGATTTGACCGTTCAACACAGTCAATCAAGCGATATAGTTGAGCCACCATTGGAAGAAAAGATCGCCTAACACAAGTCGCAAAGCTTCAATGGACAAGATCTCACTGAAGTCATTAAAAGGAAGTAAACATGACAACGCAACGCAAAGCTTATCGCGCCAGTATTTTACATAGCGTAGCCGATCCAAAAGATGTCGGTATCGATGAGTCTTACGACTATTTTGAAGACGGTGTTTTAGTCATAGAGAACGGCCATGTCGTCGATTTAGGGCATGCCAATGAAGTATTGGCTCGCCAACCAAAAACACTCGAAGTAAAAGAATACAAAGATAAGCTGATCACCTCTGGCTTTATTGATACGCACATCCACTACCCTCAAACAGGGATGATTGCATCTTATGGTGAGCAGCTTCTTGATTGGTTAGAAAACTACACCTTTCCAGAAGAAAAGCGCTTCAAGAACCCCGTCTACGCACAAAAAGTAGCCAAACTATTTCTTGACGAACTGGCCAGCAACGGTACGACTACAGCATTGGTATTCGGCACCGTACACAAAGAGTCGGTGAATGTATTCTTTGAAGAAGCCGAAAAGCGTAACCTACGCATGATAGCGGGCAAGGTACTGATGGATCGCAATGCGCCCGATTACCTCACAGATACACCAGAATCAGGCTATGCTGAATCCAAGGAACTGATTGAGAAATGGCACAACCGCAGACGTTTGCTTTACGCCGTGACACCTCGCTTTGCCCCAACCAGTACACCAGAGCAACTTGCTACTGTCGGTAAACTGCTAGAAGAATATCCCGATGTGTACATGCATACTCACCTTTCTGAAAACGAGAAAGAGATCGAGTGGGTGAAATCGTTGTTCCCAGAGCGCAACAGTTACCTAGATGTTTATGACCATTACGGATTGCTTCACAAGCGTTCGGTATTTGCTCATGGTATTCACCTTTCTGATTGTGAATGCAAACGCCTTGCCGATACTGAATCTGCCATCGCATTTTGCCCAACCTCAAACCTATTCTTAGGCTCGGGCTTGTTTCGATTACCTGAGATGGAAGATCACGGCATTCGTGTCGGTATGGGTACCGACGTAGGCGCTGGTACTAGCTTCTCAATCCTGCAAACCATGAGTGAAGCGTACAAAATCATGCAGCTACAACATAAGAAGCTGCACCCGGCTAAGTCGCTGTTCTTAGCAACACTAGGCGGGGCACGTTCACTGCATTTAGAAGACAAGATTGGGAACTTGGAAGTCGGAAAAGAAGCGGATTTCGTGGTATTGGATCTACACGCCACTCAGCTGATGCGTTTTAGAATGGAACAAACCACTAAGCTTGAAGAGAAACTGTTTGTATTAATGAGCTTGGGTGACGACAGAACCGTTAGCGAGACTTATATCTACGGCGAAAAAGCCTACGACGTTAACTTTAAAGATTATAAGAAGCTCGTTAGCTAATCTTAAAGTCGAGTAACAATCGCTAGATAGCGGCAACCGTCGTTTATTAAATAATCCGTCCAGATTTATCTAGCTTTTAAAGACCAGCCGTTAACACTGCTGGTCTTTTTTTGTCATTAATTCAAAGAAATATAAATTATTGCTCATCGTGTGCTTCATACCCATGACGTGGCCGGCTTATATTGATAGGTTAGGTTTACTCGGTGAGAGTTTGCACATTTTTTCAGACAGTCAGCTTTTTCCGTTTAAAACAGAACCAACACTCTCTTAGAAAGGAATTCTATGTTTGAACAGGTCGTCAGCATTCTGTTTCCCGTTTTTGCTTTAGCCAGTGCTGGCTTTGCAGTCGGTCGTTGGCTTAAGCCCGATTTTAAACCAATCAATCGCATCAACATGGATGTGTGTATTCCTGCGCTAGTATTTGCATCGCTGACCACCATGCCTCTCGACACAGAACAACTGCCACTCATCACCGCTTCTTTAGTTACGGTACTAGTGCCAGCATTGTTGATGATTCCGATCTGTAAGATCTTTAAGCTCAACTTCAAAGCTTGGGCTCCCCCACACATGTTTCGTAACAGTGGCAACCTTGCAATTCCCCTGTTCACTTATACCTTTGGCGAAAGCGCATTAGCCCCTGCAGTACTGCTATTTGTGGTGTCGGCATGTGTCCATATTAGTGTAGGTTTGGCATTACTAAGTGATGGTAACCCGATAAAACAGATTCTTAAGATGCCGATCTTCTTAGCCGCTGCATTAGCGATGACGCTCAACCTGTCTGGCATTGCAGTGTGGAATCCAATCTATGAAGCCACATCGCTACTCGGCCAAGCCGCCGTGCCTATCATGTTGTTGTCGCTGGGCTCGCAAATGGTGAACTTAAAGCTAAGCGGACTCAAAGTTGGCTTATTTTGTACCGCTCAATCGCTGTTTACAGGATCCATCGCCTTTACCATCATCTACTTCTTTATCCCGTTGCCTACGTTGCACCTACAAATGATGGTGTTGTTCACCATGTTGCCACCCGCCGTGATGAACTACCTGTTCGCTGAAAGGTTCAATGTAGAACCTCCGAAGGTCGCGTCTATGGTGTTGTTTGGTAACTTCTTGAGCGTGATTACCTTACCGATTTTGCTGTCGTTCGCGCTGTCTTTGTCGCCTTAAAGAACCACGAACCTTCAGGTTTACGACCTTTAAAACTTAACAAATCAATAAAAAGGGAGCGCAACTTAGCAGAGTTGGCGCTCCCTTTTCAGACTATATTTTCTGTTTATCTTAGGCTGTGTTTCTTTCAGCAAGCACTTCCTTGAAAGCAAACATGCCATTGAGTGCCGAAGGGAATCCCGCATAGACCGACATCTGCAATATCACTTCTTTGATCTCTTCCTCGCTACATCCAACATTGAGTGCTGCATTCAAATGTACCTTAAGCTGAGGCGCACAATTGCCAAGTGCAGTGAGAGCTGCCACGGTCGCAATCTCTCGCGATTTCAAATCCAAACCGGTGCGTGAATAGACGTCACCAAAGGGATACTCGATAGTATATTTGGCAAGATCAGGACAGATATCTTGCAGGCTTTCGATAACCTGTTGCCCTGCTTCTCCGTCGATATGATTAAGCCTTTCTAAGCCAGTTTCAAAACGTGATTGATTCATGAGTCTGTTCCTGTATTTATAGTTCACAGGAACACCTTACAAGTTAGAGTCGACTCTAAGTCAACGGACTTTTCCATCTCGATACAAACTAATTTTTTGCTCTAACGCTGCCAGATGTTTTTGTTGCTCTTCGATATGAGCTCGCAAATTCTGTTGATGTTGTTCGAGTAACACTTGCCGCTGAGAAGTCGACTCTGGCCCTAACTCCCTCAGCTTTGCGTACTCTAGAATTTCATCCAGTGGCATTGCGGTATCTTTCAGGCGCTTCACAAACTCAATCCAAGTAACGTCCTTCGATGTATACACTCGATGGCCGCTACTGTTTCGTTGAATATTTTTCAGCAAGCCTATTTTTTCATAATAGCGAAGCGTGTGAGCCGACAACCCCACCAACCGAGAAAACTCACTCACATTCATTACTTCACCTTTTCTATCTGGGTATAAGTACTAGGAACTCAAACTATGCGCACTTATCTAATTTGAGCTCTGCGGTCACTTTCGTCAAACGTAAAGCAATAGCAAAACACACTAAGTAAGGACTCACATACCAAAAGATGCTTTCTAGTGGCTGCTTCACCTGCGCTTCTCTGGTTTTTATGTACTGGTTTTTCTGCTTCTCATACTGACTCAGCATACCACTCACCCACACGGCGTCGCTTTCCACCAGCGATACGCTAGGTTCAGGAACCGTAAAATCGGCAGCATTGGGCAACAGAGTGAAATCGACATCTTTGAATGTGATCGCTGTATTCAAATACCACAAACACGCTTCGTGGTACTGACCATTAATGTCTAAAGACGGCTGACCGGTGCAGAGATCACTTCTTAATTTATCCAAAGAAAACTGCTGAATCGACTCTAAAATAGCGACCGCTCTGGTTTGTTCTGTCTCAACCCAATCACCGGCCACCGATGCGCGAATTTCAGACACAGCACCAAGCATGCCGATACCCGCCAACAACGGCCATAAATAATCCATCAATTTCCACTTTCGTCGGCTCAAGTTGAACCCACACAAAATTGGAATATGTAAGATGAGCGTTAGCCCTAGTGATAGCAAAACGAAATTCAAAGAGCTAGAGAGCATGAGTTCGCTATCGAAGAAGTTCTTCATAATGAGAAACTTGCCTGTATAACAAAGAGAAATTTGATACTAGGTTCGATATTTGAAAAGAGTGTAAGGGGAAGGTAAAAACAGCACCAAGATTGGCGTTGGCGCTGTTTATTTGAGCATATAGTTACCGAGACTAAACTTACTTCGGAATTATTTGATGGTACTAAAATCGAGGTTTCTAGGAACAGCAACACTAACAACCTGGCTTCCCGCGATTAAGTCATGCAAGCAACGTCTGTTTTTACGTAAAGCAAATAGATAGTTTAGCAACGCAATAAATTGACCAATCAAAGGGATATATATAACGACTGTCATCGGTAGGACTCGTTTACCCAGTATATTGAACAACCCCATTTGTTCGCCCTTCATATCGACAATCGCGATTTCCATTACATTTTTGCCAATAGTCTGCCCTTTCTTATGCAGCAAATAACCATTCAACAAAAGGAACACGAACCAACCGTAAGCAGTGACAGCTATTAGTTCTGCTGTATCAGCCGTCCCTGTTTCAAATATTTTTTGGAAATAATCGGTATAGAGATAAATTGGCGTCACAGTAGCTACAGCAATTAGGACATCAATAAAAATGGCCCAAAAGCGTAACCATCTAGACGCAAGTCTTACTTCAGGTACATTTTCAACTGTCGGTGACAGGCTTTCTAATGATTCGTGCTTATTTTTCCCCAAATTGTTGGCTGACACACTAACAACTTGAGTGCCTGCGATTAAGTCATGCAAGCAACGTCTGTTTTTTCGGAAAATAAAAAGAGAATCCAACATGGATATCAAATGGCCAGTGATAGGTATAATAGTAAAGGTAATCATAGGTATCATTCGTTTACCCACTATTTTATATAACCCTATAGATTTACCTTCCATATCGACAATCGCAATTTCCATTAGATGTTTGCCAATCGTCTGTCCCTTCTTATTCAGTAAATACCCATGTACCAATAAAAACATCAGCCCTAAATAGGCATAGACAGCAGCGACTTCTCTAAGGTCTATCACCCCTGTATCGATTGTTTTTTGAAAATAATCTGTATACATAAAGATTGGCGCAATGATGGCAGCCGTAATAACACCATCAATAAAAAACGCTAAAAGACGAGGCCATCGAGATGCAGGGATAACTTCCGTTGTATTTTCACTAATTTCAGAGTTGTCGCTACCTGAACTTTTCTTTGAAACAATGACAACTTGAGTGCCAGCGATTAAGTCATGTAAGCAGCGTTTGTCTTTGCGAAAAACAAACAGATAATCTAACGTCGGTATAAATGGACCAATAAAAGGTATGTAAGCTATAGCCACCATAGGAATGATTCGTTTGCCCACTATGTTTAGCAAACCTATTTGTTTACCTTCCATATCGACAATCGCAATATCCATTAGATTTTTACCAATTGTCTGCCCCTTCTTGTGAAGTAAGTACCCTTGGCACAAAAAGTAAACCACCCAACCATAAACAGTCAGAGCAACTTGTTCTGTTAGCTCAATGGTTTCACTGGAAAGCAATTTATCGTACAAACCGCCATATAGAAAAACAGGAACAATGAAAATCGCACACACGAAAACATCAATGATAGATGCCCATAAACGAGACCATCGAGACGCGAGTACAATTGCAGGGGTGTTTTCTATTGCTTCAGACATGTCCTTTCCTAAGGTGGTATTGATTATTGGCGTAGAGGAATCGATTTTGATAGCGCCAAGTTGACGTACTGATAGACAAATCTTGAAATTATTCCGAAAGAAAACACTTTGCTTTCAACGGATAAGTCACGCTTTATAAAATCACGCGAAACATAACACAAACCTATAACTCCACTAATATTCCATGCAATATATGTGAGCTTAGTTGCGTAAATTTTAGCAATTAAACCTTGGTAAGATAGTTTGAAGGAAATTTAAGAGGATAAATCTTCACAGGCTCGTTGTTTTTGCTTAACACTCTGTATTAATAAGATTTTTGTTAATTAAAAAATGAGATATTAGGGGCACTGTTGCTATTTCACAGCCAGCACATGCTCGATAAAGTCAGACTTCTTTTCACGGTACTCATCTTGTGGCCAACCTTCGCAAGACATTTTGAAGGTGTTATATTGCTGAACTAATGCCGGATTCGCACGTAGCTTGTCACGAAACCTTAGAAAGCATTCGAACTCAGAACCATTGGCGACCACTTGCAACGCCACATCATCCCCTGATGTAGACGCCAACATACAAAGTTCGGGTGTTCTTAAGGTATCGAGTTTCTCTTTAAAGCCAAGTGTTGTGAGTCTCTCTATAACATCCTCAAGTTCGCCAAGTTCAACACCTACGAAGATATCCAAATCACCCTTAGACAAGGCAAAAGGAATAGAAGATGCGCCTACGTGCTCAACTCTCGCGTTAGGGATTAGCTTTTTGATGTCACGTCCGTATCGGACAAACAGCTCATTGCAAGCCGCTTGATATTGTTCAGCGGGGTAAAATTTCATGTATCCTCACTCCGAATCACAAACTATTGAACACACCAATTACTAACAGAAACAACACGATGCTAATAGCTCCGATATAGGAGATTCTGATTCGCTCTTTTTCAGTTGGAATCAATGAGGGAAAGCGCCCTAGTGTGAATGCTTTACAGACTATCCAGCCAGATCCGTAACCAATGAACTCAATCAGTAACGACTGAAACATATATCTGAAGAATGCACTTAATGCCCTAAAATACGCGACTATCACCTCTTCCATTTTCTGCCCTAATTAAAGTCAATTTAGAACAGAAAGTGCCATGGGTAGAGATTCAAATCAAGAACCTTATATGGAACTATCGGTGCGATAACCAGCCCTATTTCATTCTACTCAATGAGGCAATAAAAATGCAGCTAGGGAAAGCGCCAACTGTTTTAATTAGCGCCTTAAGTCAGTTAAACAAAAAATTTATTCGCTCACTAACAAACCTGATTAGAACAACGAACAGCGAGACAATCAACTAATTCACGTTGATATTTCTCGACAACTGAAAAAGAAAGAATAGGCTTAAGTAGTTGCTGAATGTCCTCAACTGAAGTATTAGAAAGTAGTGTTCCTTTATAATTTATCGATAGATTTTCTTGAGAGTTAGGGCTCTTAGTTCCTAACAATATGTTTAGCTTAACCATACGAGCAAGCTCTTCCTGATATAAAAAGAAATTGCGTAAATGCGTATCGTTAACATAAGATTTAGCGTCTTGATGAACAGTTAACACATCTTCAATCATCTTATTTAGCTTACTTCGAGATTCAATAGCGGTTTCCATTATTTTTAGCCATTGGTTTTCTTCTTGGGTCAACAATGATAATAAAAATAACGTCCGAGCCTTATTATAATCAATAAACCCCGGCCACATAATATCATCGCCACACGCTAGATGCGCTCGCTCAAACTGCTCACATGCTGATCTAAAGTACAAGATTGCATCTTCTTTATGAGAAGGAGATATAGAGCTCACTTTGTCTAGTAACAATTCAACGCCGCCAATAGACAGAATATCTACGTCCTTCAAACCCAAAGAACTAGAAAGAACATACATTGCTTTTTTATTAAAATAGAGTCCTAAGTAATTATGATATATCGTTTTAGTAACTGGATTACAAAGAATTGGGCCTCTAACGTGCAGTAAATCAGCATGAATGTTGAAATTCCTATCCGCTACAAAACTCTGATAAGAAACGACAGCTTTGAACAACTTTATCGTCTCGGTAATCTGAATAGCATTACCTTTACTAATGGAATGCAAGATACCACGCCTTCTCTCTACTTCAACAAGGATAGAGTCCATACGTTTTCGATACTCCAGCTTATCAATATCGCTGGCGTTAAACACCGCTGGAAACAATACGATCAGGTCAATCATATATTGAAGAGTATCGGCGAAAAGAACAGCTGTGTCAGATTCCTTTTTTAACTTAATTTCTATTGATTTGAATAACTCTTCACCGAGCTCTTTTTCATTACTATGCTGGAATCGATTCACTAGTTCAGGTACCGATATTACATAGTTTTCATTATCAAGAATATTACCGTCCATTTTAGTAATATTGTTTACACTATCAATTGATGTATAGGTACGAACAGCTATAAAAAGAGCCAAGACAGCTATACAAAAGCCAACAATTGATATAGTAAAGTTAAGTAGGTCTTTACCTTCTTTTATGTAGTAAATCCAAATCGCAAATGCTGCTGATAGAGCAACAAGTATCGCAATCACAAAATATATTATCCTAATCGCTCTCATACATTCCCTTTAATATTTTTATTAGATAATACTAAAATATGAGATGAGTTTCATCCATATAGATAATTCACTTTCCCGATTGCCCAAAAACAAAAAGCCCCGGTTATAGGAACCGGGGAAACAGGGTGGGATGAGTTTGGCGCGTGCCCGAAACCAAACTCTCCCCAAGCCTCACCTAAGACTCATGCTCTTAGGTAAAGGGTGCTGATTACTGTTATTGCAAAGTACTGTTATTACAAAGTACTGTTATTGAAGCGTCGCGCCTTGCTCAACCCAAGTGCCGATGAGTGCACGTTCTGCATCGGTCATTTGAGTCATGTTGCCAAGCAGCATCACCTTGGTTGTTACGGTTTGAGCAACAATTCTTGGTACGTTGGCTTTAATCTCTTCTGGGGTATCAAACATCACACCGGCTGGCGCAGCAGCAAAAGCGGCGTGGCTCGGGGTTGAGGAGTGACACACAGAACAGCGCTCTTGAATGACTTTGTTGATGGTTTCAAAGCTTACGCCTGCGCTAGCCGTTTGCATTGCGTGGTCTGCAGGAACAGCTTGAGAACGAGTCGTCGTTGAAGCTGTGCCGTTCGAAACAGCCTCTTCTGTCGTCGATTCAGTCGCGCTTACTTGCACTTCTTGAACCACTGGCGCTTGTACAACCGGAGTCATCTGCTTTTTCGCGTAAGGCGAGGTAACAAATGCAAGCGTGATCATCCCCAATGCCGCTACAGGTACTGTCCATGCAAACTTCTGGCTACCATGACGGGTGTTGAAGTAGTGACGTACCAAGATACTAAAGATCGCTAGCCCAGCAAGAATCAACCAGTTGTATTCCGAGCCATAAGTGCTTGGAAAGTGGTTACTGATCATGATGAACAGCACTGGCAGTGTCATGTAGTTGTTGTGACGAGAACGCAGTAAGCCTTTCGCTGGCAATGCAGGATCCGGTTCGCGCTTCTCTTCAATCGCTTTCACTAAGTTACGCTGCGCCGGCATGATAACGCGGAATACGTTACCCACCATGATGGTACCAATGATGGCCCCTACGTGGATGTAAGCGCCACGACCACTGAACACTTGAGTTAGGCCATATGTTGCAGCGACTAGTAGTACAAACAGCACAACGCCAAGCAACACGGGGGTTTTACCTAATGGCGAGTCACACAGTAAGTCGTAAATAAACCAACCAGCAACGAATGAACCAATACCAATCGCGATTGCCGTTGCTGAATCAAGGCCAGAGCCCGGTGCAATCAGGTAAATTTCAGCGTTGAGGTAGTAAACCACACCCAGTAGACACACACCGGTGATCCACGTGAAGTAAGCTTCCCATTTGAACCAGTGCAGGTGCTCTGGCATCTCTGGTGGCGCAAGTTTGTACTTCTCTAGATGATAGATACCACCGCCGTGAATCGCCCATAAGTCACCTGAAAGGCCCGTTTTAGGGTTAACTCGGTTAAGGTTGTTTTCTAACCAAACAAAGTAAAATGATGCGCCTATCCACGCAACACCAACAATCATGTGAGCCCAGCGTATTGCTAAATTCAACCATTCTGTAATATGCGGATCCATAATAAACTCCTGTATCACAACGCTTTAGCTAAGCGTTGCTCTTCCTTGTTGTCTTCCGTTGGCAAATCTTCCAAATGCAATGCCACTCGATCGCTGTCGAAATAAACTTCGTCACAGTTGTGCCCTTCGCCGCCTCTATCGACGATCAAGAACTGGTCTTGATCGGTGAGGGCGAGAACTGGGTGATGCCACACCCCTTTGTGATAGTTCACTCCTTGACGGCCGTTGCTCATGAAAGCTCGGCTATTGGCTAATGTTGGATCGTCGCCTTTTGGCGCAACAACAATTAAATAGGGTTGACCAAGTAATGGAATGAATGCCTGAGAGCCAAGTGGATGACGCTCTAACATTTTGATGGTCAGTGGGTAGCTCAACGGTGTGGCTTGGAAGATGCTGATGATCGCTTCTCCTTCTTGGTCTTGCACATCCGTTGTCGCTAGCTTGTGGTAACGACGTGTTGATCCACTGTTGATCATGAAGAAATCACTATTATCAGACTCGATAACATCGCCAAACTCTGCAAAAGCCTGCTTGGTTAACGGTTCGATAGATAAACGACGTATTCCATTACTCATACTCATTTCCTTACCTATTTCGCTTTCGTACCAAATAGACGCAAACGGCTGATACCACCATCTGGGAATATGTTTGCACGTACGTGGGTAATCGCACCAAGGTCGTTAACCTCAGAAATGAATTCGTGAATTTCATGTGCTTGCAGTTTTTGTGCTGGCAAGAGTTCACGCCAAAATAGGCTTTGTGTTTCAACTTGGTCGTCGGTGCCACCTTTCACGTAAGCCGCTTGAATTGAGCAGCTGTCTGGGTAGTTACCTTTGAAGTGTGCCGTATCCACAACGATACGTTCGATATTACCTGGGTGGCCTAATGCCACGATTACCCAGTCGTTACCCGGTGTACGACGACGTGCTGTTTCCCAGCCATCACCCATGTTTTCACCGCGCCCAGGGCCTAAGATGCTGGCTTTGTTGCCATAATGTTCATCGCTACATGCGAGTGCTCGGCCACCGTGCTCAACGGCTGCTAGGTCAACTTGTTGCTGAGAGTCTATTGCGTCCCAATCCACGCTTGGTCGGCCATAAACACGTAAGCGTGCGACACCGCCATCTGGGTAGATGTTCAAACGTAGGTGCGTAAATACTTGGTCGCTTTCGATGTCTTCAAGATGATGATGATCGCCTTGTAGTGCCATTGAAGACAGAATCTCTTGCCACTCTGTTGAGTCTGTTGGCTCACCTTGTGGTGAATAACACGCGTCAATTGATGCCGAAGGTGGGAAGTTACCTGTGAAGAATGAGGTATCAATATCAACGCCAGCAATGGTGCCAGCTAGGCCAAGGCGAACGACACAGTAATCGTAACCTTCGCCGCGTTTACGTCTGCTTTCCCAGCCGTCCATCCACTTGCCGTTATCGTCGTATAAGTCGTCTTTCCACTCTGGTGCTGCGTGGCTGAGTAGACGGCTTTTATCTGCGAAAAAATCATCTGTTGCGAAAATAGCTTTTGCGCCGAGTTTTTCATCTGCAAGGTTTATGTACTGTTCAAATTTATGGGTCATGTCCGTGTAATCCTATGAAATTAATCAAGTAATAATAAAATGAGAACTTAGTGGCTTATTCGCTTATAAAGCATACTCTTAGCGCACTAAGACTGGGCTGAGATAGCTGTTAACTCCGTTAACTTACATATCCCAGAGACGAAACATCGCGATCTTATTGATCTCTTGAATCGCCGTAGCAAACTCAGTTTCAATATCATTTCCTAATCGCATCTCGAACGACTCAAGAATTTGGTAACGATTGGCTCCCTTCACCGCCATGATAAAAGGGAAATTGAAGCGACTTTTGTAGCTGTTGTTATAAGAAGTGAATTTTTCAAATTCTTCTGCGTTGCACTGGTCGATGCCCGCCCCCGCTTGTTCTTTGGTCGACGACTCGGTAAGTTCGCCGTTTACTGCTGCTCGACCGGCTAAATCCGGGTGAGCATTGATCAAAGCCAACTGTTTACCTTGGTCTGCACTTAACAAAGTCGATGCCATTTTCAGATGAAGATTCTCGATATGGTCGTCTTCGGCATTCAAACCTTGGTCATACACCAGTTCTGCAACCCACGGGCTGTGTTCGTAGACGTCAGCAAAGTGAGCGACAAAGATATCGCGGTCCATGGTTGTTGGTTGGCATGATCGAAATTTAGTCACGTTAAGCCTCCTTGCTTCACTGCTACTTTTGCGGTTGATGAATAGCGTTATTTGGTTGATATGGATGATGTTGGTGCCAGTGGTTAGCAATATCGATTCTACGACACAACCACACGCTGTCGTGCTGTTTGACGTAATCTAAGAAACGTCTTAATGCAGCAATACGACCGGGGCGGCCAATCAAACGACAGTGAAGCCCAACCGACATCATTTTCGGTGCGGTTTCACCTTCCATATAAAGGGTGTCAAACGTATCTTTTAGGTATTGGAAGAACTGCTCACCCGAGTTGAAGCCTTGCGCCGTTGAAAAACGCATGTCGTTCACATCGAGTGTGTAAGGGATCACCAATTGCGGATGACCGGTTTCGATGTGCCAATAAGGCAGGTCATCATCGTAGGCATCCGAGTCGTAAAGAAAACCGCCCTCTTCTGCTACCAAGCGACGCGTATTTGGACCCGTTCGACCTGTGTACCAACCTTGTGGGCGTTGACCCGTCACTTGTTGGATGATCTCAATCGCTTTGCTCATGTGGTCGCGCTCTTCAGACTCATCAATGTATTGATAGTCAATCCAACGATAACCATGACTACAGATTTCGTGACCCGCCTCGACCATGGCTTTAGCAACGTCTGGATGACGCTCAATCGCCATAGCAACCGCAAAGACGGTCAATGGGATTTCATATTCATCGAACAAGCGAAGAACACGCCATACACCCGCGCGGCTACCATATTCATAAATGGATTCCATGCTCATGTGACGTTCGCCTTTGATCGGCTGTGCTGACGGGATCTCTGAAAGAAAAGCTTCAGACTCGTCGTCTCCATGTAACAAACAACGCTCACCGCCCTCTTCATAGTTCAATACAAAAGAAACCGCGACGCGCGCATTACCTGGCCATTGAGGGTTTGGAGGGTTAGCTCCATAACCGATCAAATTCCTTGAATAATCCTTATTCATCCAAGTACTCCTAACATAAGTGGTTGGCTTGGCCGCTCTTTCACTGGTTCATCAAAATAAATCAGTTAATGGACTTTCCAAAAATCGAGTAACCTTACCCCTGTACATTTATTGTATACAATTATTTATCTCGATGTAAAGATTTTGTTATCCAAGTTAAATGGTCGCAACTTTTTTAATTAAAAACAACAAGTTAACAAAATTCAAGTTCATTAAAAAGCGATAATCAAGATCTATAAAGTCAAGAAAAACGACAGATTAGCCAACATTTTTATAACAATTAGCTTTACTAATTGTGTACAGTTCGTACATAGTTAGTGATAACAAAGTGACCAGTTGCATTCTTTGCAAGGTCGAAATAGACAGATAAACCACGGAACAGAGGAGCGCCAAAAGCGCTATTAAAGGACTATGGGAAGACTAACAACACACGTATTAGACACTACTCACGGCTTACCGGGTGCAGAGATAAAGGTAGAGCTTTTTAAGGTCAACGAAGGCTCAACAGAAAAGCTGGTGACGGTACTCACCAACTCCGATGGCCGAACCGATGCACCGATTCTGGCAGGGAATGATTTCCGACCGGGGAAGTATCAATTGGTGTTTTACGTAGCCGATTACTACAGAAGTAAAGGCGTAGAGCTGGATGGCGTGCCTTTCCTAGACGACGTGGTTATTCGTTTCGGCTTAGATGATCCAGAAGCGCATTATCACGTTCCTCTTCTCGTCTCGCCTTACAGTTTCTCGACTTATCGGGGCAGTTAGTCCCGATGCTTAGAATCCCGATCTAGGCTCAATCACCCAATAATTAACAGATTCATGCGTGATGTGTGCATCCCAAAAGGTGTGCACTCACTAAACACGCTCACATAAAAATACTAACAAAGTTAACAGTTAAAAAATGAGCCACACAAAGCTCATCAATAACGAGTTAGAGCTAGGAAAAACCTTAAAACTTAATATTGAAATCTCGCTGTATTCAATAAATGGATCACAACATAAAAGGACTTGCAGACATGAGTGAGAGTAAAACAGAAATACTCAACCAAGACGCGAATAACGGAATTTTAGAGAAACTCTTTAAGATTAAGGCACACGGAAGCAGCGTAAAAAATGAGTTAGTCGGCGGTGTCACCACCTTCGCAACCATGGCTTATATCATCTTCGTTAACCCACAGATCATGGCCGCTTCAGGTATGGATGCAGGGGCGGTATTCGTCGCGACTTGTATTGGTGCCGCGATCGGTTGTTTGTTAATGGGCTTATTTGCCAACTGGCCTGTCGGCCTTGCGCCGGGCATGGGGTTGAATGCGTTCTTCTCGTTTACGGTTGTGAGCGAGATGGGTTACAGCTGGGAAGTGGCGCTGGGTGCGGTGTTTATCTCCGGTATCTTGTTTGTCGGGATGAGTTTCTACAAAGTCCGCCAATGGATCATCGAGAGTATTCCTGAGAGCTTACGCTATTCCATGACTGCGGGTGTTGGTTTGTTCTTAGGTCTAATTGGCTTAAAAACAGCGGGTATCGTCGTCGAAAACCCAGCGACTTTGGTTTCACTGGGTGATTTCACCAAACCAGAAGCTCTGCTTGCTGCTATCGCATTCTTGATCATTGCAGTTCTAAGTGAACGTAAAGTGTTTGGCGCGGTACTGATTGGTATTTTGAGTGTAACGCTAGTCGGCATGATGCTTGGCTTAGTTCACTACGATGGCTTCTTCGCTGCACCACCAAGCCTAGCTCCTACCTTTATGGCAATGGATATCGTAGGTGCACTGAACGTATCGATGATCAGCGTTATCTTGGCTTTCCTTTTTGTAAACATGTTCGATACCGCGGGCACATTAATGGGCGTGGCTGAGCGTGCAAATCTGACCAATCCTGAAACGGGTAAGATTGAAGGCCTGAGCAAAGCACTGAAAGCCGACAGTATTTCAAGCGTGGCAGGTGCGTGTGTGGGTTGTCCGCCAGTAACCAGTTATGTCGAAAGTGCAGCCGGTGTTGCTGCAGGCGCAAGAACAGGCCTCTCAGCAATTGTGGTTGGCGTATTGTTCTTAGCGGCAATTTTCCTATCACCGCTTGCTGGCATGATCCCCGCTTACGCAACGTCTGGTGCTCTTATTTACGTCGCATTCGTGATGATGAGCAGTATGCAGCACGTCGATTGGAAAGACTTTACCAACGGTGCTCCCGCTGCAATCACTGCACTGATGATGCCTCTGACCTTCTCTATCGCTAATGGTATCGCACTGGGTTTCATTACCTACACAGTGCTTAAACTGGCGACAGGTAAAACAAAAGACGTATCAATTTCGATGTACTTCCTAGCCGCGATTTTTGTCGCGAAGCTCGTGTTCATCGGTTAATCAAATCGTTCTTGAGCCGTCTCTTAGACATTTGGTCATTTAGAGATGGCTCAAGAATGAGTGCTTGGTTTGTTCACAAGCCAAGCTATTAAGACACATGCTAGAACAACATTTTTAAGAAAAAGCTAATAGTGCTAATCAGCGGAGTGTAGACGCATTCCGCTCGGTTAGTGCACCTTTTTTATGACCCTACGCAGTTTGTAGAAGTCATTATTTGACCGCCAATCGCCTGTAAACGGAAACGCAGGCAGAGGAATATCAAATGAAACTTCTGTACACCCTAAATGAAAGACCGCCTCACGGCTTAACCTTTTTACTCGCTTTACAGCACATGCTCGCCTCGATTGGTGGCATTGTTGCTATTCCCCTCATTGTCGGCGCTTCTATCGGCCTACCTAACACAGAGATCGTCTCGCTGATCAATGCTGCGCTACTAGCGTCAGGTATTGTAACCGTCGCTCAATGTCTCGGCTTTGGCCCTGTTGGCATTCGACTGCCCGTTGTTATGGGTTCGAGCTTTGCCTTTTTAGGTGTCGCTATCTCAATCGGTAACGAAGGCGGTGTCGCCGCTATCATGGGCTCGGCGCTTATCGGCTCGTTTGTCGTGATTGGTGCCAGCTTCTATATGGACAAGGTTCGGAAACTGTTCCCAACCGTGGTAAGTGGTGTGGTGGTTACCCTAATCGGCTTAACCATTTTACCGGTTGCCATGAATTGGGTCGGAGATTCTCCTGCCAACACGGAACAATTCGCTACGCTACCAAAACTGTTTCTAGCTCTAGTCTCTTTGGGGATTGTGGTTGGTGTATCGGTTTACTGTAAAGGCGCGGTTGCCGCTTCAGCCATCGTGATTGGTTTAGCGGGCGGCTACATTGTGGCGCTATCGCTCGGTATGGTCGACCTTGAACAAATCAGCTCTGCCGCTTGGGTTGGCGGACCTGAACCTTTCAAATATGGCTTTACCTTTTCTGCCAGTGCCATCATCAGTATGAGCTTGGTGTACATCGTGGTGATCGCCGAAGCAACGGGTGACTTCATGGCATTGGGCAACAACTGCCAAACCCAAGTCAGCGGTAAAGATCTAAAACGTGGGCTGTTAGGCGATGGCCTTGGTAGTACCTTATCTTCGATTTTAACAGCGATGCCATTGGCGTCGTTCAGCCAAAACGTCGGCATTGTGGGTATCACAGGGGTAGCAAGTCGCTATGTAGTGGCTGCAACCGGTGGTTTACTAATTTTAGGCGGTTTATTCCCGAAATTAGCTGCTATTGCCGTCACGATTCCGAAACCTGTTTTGGGTGGTGTGGGCTTTGTGATGTTCGGTATGATTGCTTACGCGGGTATCCGCATGTTGATCAAAGCCGCAGACACCAAACGAAATGCCTTGGTAATCTGTGTAGGTTTGGCGTCTGGCTTGGCGGTAACTTTCGAACCAAGACTGCTGCAACACTTACCGCATGATTTGGCGAACTTCCTTCACTCGGGCATTACCACAGGCACCATCATGACGGTTCTGCTAAACCTTGTGTTACCAAGATCATCAAAAGCTGAAGAACAAGAAGCGTTAGCCGAGAGCCAAGCGCAAGTTGAGCTAGAAATGAAAGAACAGGCTGAAGAAGAACTACACTCAGGCGAGCAGTTAGAGATTCAACATGCAAGTACAGAAGCAGACGTTCAAGCGGCATCAGAAAATCCTGAGCCAAAAACGAACTAGCTGATTCCCCAATTTAACTGGTTCACTGACTAGCGTAAAACCGATTTTCACAGAATCAGGGAATGATTAGAACATTGAACGTTTTAACGCCCCCTGATTCGAATTTATCTATCAACAGCAAATACCAACAAAGACCCTCTTCCCTGAAAAGGCTGAGATGGCTAAGGACTACTATGAATGGAAACAATCTGGATTAAGAATCCTCTCGCAATCTACACTGGCTCACAGGCTGATGCAGAAGGCGGAATCGTCATTAAAGGTAATAAAGTCATTGAATTGGTTGGCAAACACAAAGAGCCGACCTTACCCGTAGATTACAGCGTCGACGCCTCTCGTCATGTTGTAACTCCCGGGCTTATCAATGCGCACCACCACTTCTATCAAACCCTAACGCGTGCCTACCCTGGCGCACTCAATAAAGAACTCTTCCATTGGCTACAAAGCCTCTACCCAGTTTGGGCTAACCTCGATTCTGAGATGATGAGCCTTGCTACAGAGCTAGCATTGGTCGAGTTAATGATGTCGGGCTGTACCACCGCGTCAGACCACCATTACTTGCTACCAAACGGGCTTGAGCATGCCATCGATTTACAAGTCGAAGCGGCAGAGAAGCTAGGTGTGAGAGCGATATTTACGCGTGGCTCCATGAGCCTTGGAGAAGATGAAGGTGGACTACCTCCACGACACACCATTCAAACTGAACAAACCATTATTGATGACAGCCAACGCTTAATTCGCGATTACCACCAGCGTGATGAAGGGGCGATGATTCAAATCGCACTCGCGCCTTGTTCGCCGTTTTCAGTCACTACAGACCTGATGAAAGAAACCGCCAAGATCAGTGAGCGTGAGAACGTGATGATGCACACTCACCTATGCGAAACCTTGGATGAAGAAGACTTCTGTATTGAGAAATTTGGCCTACGCCCTGTGGATTACCTAGAAGATGTGGGGTGGCTGAATGAACGCACTTGGCTTGCTCATGGTATTCACTTCAATCCAGAAGAGATCAAACGTTTGGGTAAAGCGGGCATTGGTATCAGCCATTGCCCGACGTCCAACATGATGCTGGCTTCCGGTATTTGTAAGAACAACGATCTTGAAGCAGCAGGCGTAAAAGTCGGGTTGGGTGTTGATGGTTCCGCCTCAAACGACGGTTCAAATATGATTGCCGAAGTGCGCATGGCAATGTATCTACAACGCCTGCAATATGGTTCTGCCAATGTTTCACACCTCGATGCACTGCGCTGGGCAACGTCAGGCTCAGCACGCGCAATGGGCAGAACCGACATTGGTACGCTAGAGGTTGGCAAACAAGCCGACCTCGCAATGTTCAAACTCGATGATATTCGTTTCTCTGGTAGCCACGATCCACTCGCTGCATTACTACTTTGTGGTGCTCAACAAGCGGATAAAGTGATGGTGGCCGGAAAATGGCGAGTTAACGATGGTGCCGTTATTGGCGTAGACATGGAGCAACTGATGCACCGCCACCATTCTGCCGCAATGAAGCTAGGTAAACTGGCGATGAATAACAACTAACTAAGATACTTGCCCATCAAAGACTGTAGGCCAAAGCGAACGGCTTTGGTGGGTAAACTTATAAGCATTAGAAAACACCCGCAAGCATACCAAAAAATCTGCAAACATGATTGCCTCTCAATCTGTATCAATCTATTTCTTTAAATAGTTCTACCTTTATTAAATCGGAAATATAAACAATAACTAATTAAATACAATCTAATTGAATATAATCTAATTTAATTACACCTAATATAAGATCACCTAATAAAACATTCGCTAATAAAAATTCCCGTCATTATAAAAACACCCGTACATTGTTTGGCACAGATCAAATTTAAAACGCTCGTTCTATTTATATATTCATTAAATTAATCAACAGATTTAGTAATAATAAGAATAATGGCGATAATTATATTTTTATCATTTAACACCTTTATGAATAGAATGAAAACCTCTCGAGGCCTTTCCATAACTAGCCTGACAAAAGAACCAAAACTAATGATTCAAATATCATTAAATTCAATAGATCAACAAACGACCAATATAAATCCAAATGTGTGACCTAAATAGAACTTTTCATTATAAATCTGCTATAGATTGACCAAATCTTATAAAAACAAAAAACACATTAAAGAGGTTAGTTTTAAAGAACAAAAAATAATCACAAAAATAACAATATTAAAATATTCAATAACCCTTCATAAATATTTAAAAAATGCCATCAAGTGGTAGGGGGATTATTGTCTTTGCAAAAAGCTAATAACAAATCTAACAGGGCTAAACGATGAAAAAAATCACAAAAACACTCGTATTATCTTCGATATCAATTGGGCTACTTTCCTCTTTTGCACTCACTTCTCAAGCCGCTCCAGTTCAAATCAACCAAGCGTCAGCTGAACAAAACATACCTCAAGTTACCTACGACACGATCATTGGTGAGAATGGCGTCTTTATCGATTTAGAAACTGACAACTTTATTCTTAAGCAACAAGAGTGGTATCAGATTCAAGCCTATGTAGAAGGTGCTTTGGCCCTACCCGTGACAGAAGCCAGTATGAAGTCGACTTTAAGTATTCCTAACGACATTCCTTTCTCTAATTTCCAAGCACTGGTTCAGCAATACTCAAATATTCACGATACCGCCTTTTATTGGAAAAAAGATCTTTATCCAAGCATCGTTGGTCTTTCATTAAGCTTGGCCAATTACGTCCAAATTAAAGACTACATGCTTAACCCACTTAGTGATGCTTTGAATGAAATGCTGGCCAAAGCATTCTCGCCGCTCCCAGAAGATATCGAAGCGGTAGAACGCAATAGAAAGGTGGCGATCGCTTACCTGAAAAGCCTGCAGAGTTTTTCCATGAGATACCAACAAGAAGTGTCTGACGTTGGCGGTAACCTATTGGAATTTTCAGCTACATTAGATACACAAAAATTGCAGTTAGATGTGTTGGAAGGCACTCACAACGGTTACCTAAGCGACGATGGCAGCGCGCTTCAGCAGCGAGTGAATGACATCAATGCGCGTATTACTCAACTCAACAAAGATTACACTCACTACGTTACGGTCGCCTCTACCGCGGTGACTTATGCATGGTTCCCTCTGGTTGCAGGTCCAATCATGGGCGTATATGGCGATAAAGCAGAAAAAGCACGCAAACTTCGTAACGAATTACAAAACGAAGTAAAAGAGCTTCAAGACCAGTTAACTTACACACAGAAAATATATAACTCTTATCATCGCTCTTCAGAGAGTATCGATATGATTTCTCAACAAATAGAAAATGCGATTCCACATATTAATAAGCTGAAACTAAATTGGCAGAAAATGAATGCCGACTTTACTTCACTGCTCGTTGCTTTAGAACAAGCCCAGAATAATGCCGACATCATGAAAGACGACGCAATGCTAGGCGCAATAGGCGCTCTTGCCAATACAACGGTTGCAGAAAGTAACTGGAGTAATATTAGTGAGAAAGCAAAAGCGTTCGCAAACAATGCATATATCCAAGAAATTGAATAGTCCATAGACCTCTCGATCATATAAAAACACAAAAATATAACGCAATAGCCAAAAATATATCCCTAACAGAAAGCCACACCTTATCAAAATTAAGGTGCTGGCTTCTGCTACCCAAAATTTGGCAAATACTAATTTCGACAGGACATCAATATGAGACTTCTACCTATTATTATTTCTCTTTCATTCTCTCCACAGGCTTTTTCTAGCGATTGGCTTGAACTGAACAATTTACCCAATTCAACCGAATACCCAACTTGGGTTCAATCGGCCTATTCCGATGTCGGCGTTCTATCTCGTTCCACATCCGATTTACACATCAACCTCAGTGATTGGATAGCAGAACAAAACCTTTACGTCACTCAACCCTCAAAAATCGTCGTTTTTGCAGATACCATTGAAATTCCAGAGAATTTCAACTTGCTTGTAAACAACCAAAACATCCTTATTTTTGCGCGGAAAATCGTTGGCCAAGGCACGCCGACGTTTGTGCTCGGACAGCAAGGCTCTGCAGCCTCAATTTCTGTGATTGCCGGCGAAATAGAAACACCGATTAATGTACTCGCTTTCCAAAGCGATGGCAGCATTACACGAGATGCCCTAACAGGAAATACAGGAGATGGTGAATCCGTTGTCTTAGCAGGAGAGCACTACCGAAGAACGACCATTGACTCGAACATTACTGGGCAAATGAAACTGGCTACTGAACCTTTTACAGACATTGTTAATCGCTCGTTTGATATGGCAGCCAGCTTATACGATACCAACCCAAAGCTTAGCCTCGACCTCATCAACTGGATTGAACAGAGCTTGCGTTACTCAGGTTCAGTGGTGGAAGACGATCCGATTCTTTCCGACCTTTACCTACAAACGGTCGCGCTCAAGCAATTCATTAGCTTCAGCACCAAAGAGAGCAATTACGTTCCTTATCTCGACAAGGTGTTATATCAAGATAAATACGAAGCCTATTTGAACGCTATGATCGCGTATCAAACTCAATGGGACATTATTCAAGATAGAAACACGGTCATTGAAGACAAGATTGAAGCCGCCAAGTTAGCACTCGCTAACATCGAAGACGTTCTACGCGCTCAGAGTTCGATCATCACACAAACCCAATCCAACATAGACAAGATAGGCGATAGCCTGACCGAGGTCGATAGCCAATATAAAGCACAAGAACTAGTCACTCTCAGTTCAAAAACCACTTATTTAGTTGGTGTCGAGAATTGGAAAACCCAACAACAACTCAATGCGGCTCTCGCAATATTCAAAGCAATAGCCGAAATTGGAAGTGCCGTGAGTGGGGTATTCACAGGCAACCTTTCTGGTGTGAATGATCTAACCGAGCAATTGGCTAAAACACCTGAAGCATTAGAAAAAGCGAAAAACCTCGTCACCAATATCAAGTCCGTCACAGGCATTATTGATAGCGTGACCAAAACGATTTCTGGCATTTCTCAGTTAACCGCGGATATTAAATCAACCATCAAGCTCCAGAAGGTATCTGAAGCGATGGATGGCTTTAACTTCAACATCCCAACCATCAATGAAAGCAATCTGGCGTGGGATCTGATGATCACCGAGATCCGCAGCAACTTAAGATATGCCGATAGCTTAGGTATCAAAGGATCAAGACAATACCTACTCGAACTCGAAAAGCAGGTTCTGCTCGGTAAGGCAATTAACATCACGCAGCTTAACTTTGCTCACGAGCAAGCGAAGTTGGTAGACCTCTTACTCACCAATAATGTGACTATCAATCAACAACAAAGATTGAACGATGCGATCGAGGGTTATCAAGTAGACACCGACAGCTTCGATTCGATTGAACGTGAACTATCACGAGTATTGATGCACTTTAAGCGTCCGATGTTCGTTGCTTTGTCTAACTATGTTCAGGCATACGAATATTGGGCATTGAAGCCAAGCGAAGTTACGCCTTCTCTGAATAAAAGCTACTTGGGCTACCAATTTGATTTGGCTACTGTCGAAAGTGAGTATGTAAATGCTCTGTCTTCTTTCCAACCAGCACCACAAGATTTCACCATCGACAACTACACCATTTCTAGCCCCGAGCAACTAGAGAGCTTTGCAACAACCGGACAACTAAACTTCACCATTCCACTAGAACAAGTCCAATTGTGTTCGTTTGACCGCGTTAGGCTTTCCACGGTACGAGTGTTCTTAGAGGGTGAAAACTTACCTTATGGCAAGCAACTCAACCTGCGAGTTTCCAGTTCGGGTAACTATTTAGACCGATATGAGAACAAGGACTATCAGTTCAGTTCTAACCCTGTTTCACGCGCGTTCTATTACCGCCTAGATGATCCAACCACCAACGATGTTAGCATCATCACCGATGGTGCCGTGGCGAATAAATTCGAATACGCCTACTTCCAACCCACTCCGTTTTCATCATGGAATGTCACGCTCAACAACTTTGATAAAACCGAGCAAACGAACAACCAGTACTTAAAAGATGTCGAACAGATTCGCGTCGAATTCTTAGGCAGCGGTATCCCGAATGGCAATAGCTGCTCTAATTAGCTAAGTGCTACTTTAGCTAACCGAAGCGTTGCGTTAATCCAAGAGACCGAGGTTAAGGGGATCAACCACCAACAAAAAGGCCGACGTGGTGTCGGCCTTGTTCAATCAGTTCGATTTTTAAAAACCGATTTACATCTTAATCCATCAGGCTCTTAGACTTAATCGCCTTCTTAGAAAGCTCTTTGGCAAAGGCTTTGATATCAGTTTCAAACTCATCGACGCTTTGACGAATGTCATCCAGTTGAACGGTCTGCATCACTCGATTTTCCATTACGATTTGGCCGTTAACAATAGTGGTGTCGATGTTGCTTGGGTTCGCTTGGTAAACCAAAGTCGCATATGGGTCGTAATTCGGCATCATGTTCGCCGATTGTGTCTCTACAATCACGATGTCTGCTTTCTTACCCGCTTCAAGAGAACCGATTTGGTCTTCCATGTGTAGGGCTTTCGCACCACCTAATGTCGCCATCTCAATCACTTGCTCAGGAATCATGATGGTGCGATCTGAATGCTTTAAGCGCTGCATATTAGCTGCGTAGCTTAGGGTGCGCATGATATCGACTTGGTTTGAACTCATTGGACCGTCTGTTCCTAAGCCAATGCGCATGTCGGCACGATACATCTCCCAAGCAGGCGCAATGCCTGTCGCCCCTTTGGCGTTCGCCATTGGGTTGTATGAGATACCCGCGTCAGCTTGCTTGAGTAGCTTTTGATCGTTCTCTGACAGGTGGATACCGTGAGCAATCACGACACGCTCATCAAGCACACCGATTTCATCCATGTATTCAACTGGCGATGTCGCTTTGGTTTCGTCTTTGATGCGCTTTTCTTCATTCGGGAATTCAGCAACGTGAATCAACACGGGTACATCGTATTGAGCCGACAGTTTATTGATTTCTTGCAGCTTATCTTTGCTCACGGTGTACACCGCGTGTGGTGCATAAGCAGGTGTGATTAACTCATCGTTTTTGTACTGCTCAATAAAGCCTTTGGCATACTCGATGCCGCCGTAAGGTTCTTTGGCATCAACCACTGGGAATTTAATCACGGTTTCACCCAGCACGGCGCGCAGGCCGACTTCTTTGGTCGCCTTAGCCATTTCGTCCATGTGGTAATACATGTCAGCGTAAGTCGTGACACCACTTTGCGCCAACTCGATAGAACCAAGTTTGGTTGCGTTGTAAATCAATTCACGGCTTAGCTTTTCTTCCTCAAGTGGGAAGAAGTAAGCAAACAGACGATTCGAGATGCCCTCTTCCCCCAAGCCACGAAACGCTATCATAGGCAAATGGTTGTGAGCATTGACCATGCCCGGCATAACGATTCCATCTTGAGCGTCAATCACCTTTTCAGCGCGGTATTGAGTAATCAAATCCTCGTTACCAACAGCGATGATCTGGTCATCTTTCACCACAACCACACCGTCTTCAATCACATCCATTTCTGAATTGATTGTTAGAACCTGTCCATTGGTGATGATCAGATCGGCGTTGTATGTTTGCGTCGCGACCGTCGAACCACAACCTGCCAGTAGAACTGTGCTGATGGTGCATGCCAAGCTTTTAAGCGTCATTGCTAAACCTTAATGTTGTGCGTGTAATAAATATAGAAGTCTAATATTAGCTTCTAGCTTTAATAAAAATGAGGTAATTGAATTTTTGCCGATACTATAACGCTAACTTTAAATAAAATGGCATACCTAATCGAGCCAAATTCAAGATAAATAAGTTATTGCACAACAGGTCACAAAAGTAGCTTTGCACATATGCTCACTCACATGCACAAACAAAAAAGGCCTGCAATCGCAGACCTAAATAAACGTTCAAACAACGTTAGCCTTTCACCCCACACCCTTTAATCACTAGCTGGGTGATGAATTCAGCGGCATCTTCATAGTCTTTATCATCGAGCTGCTCTTTCTGCATCACGCTACAAATCTGCCAGCCAAAATCGGCGTAGGTTTGGGTGGCTGCCCAGATGGTGAACATCAGGTGGTGTGCAGGAACGTCATCCATTAAGTCTTGTGCTGACCACGTTGAGAACTTATCGAGGATCATCTGGGATTGCTTATACAGTTCGTCACCAATCTCTTTCGGCAATACTTTAGCGCCAGACATCACTTCGTTTGCAAATACCTTAGAGGCGTGTGGATGGTCACGAGAGATGATCAACTTAGTTTGAATATATTGAGATAGGGCTTCAACAGGGTCGCTGAGCTCTTCAATCGGACGTGACGCTTCCAGTAAGGGCTGAGTGACGGTTTCTAGAACGGCATTGTAGAGCTTATCTTTGGAGCTGAAATAATAGAATACATTAGGTTTAGGGATGTCGGCCGCTTTCGCGATATCAGCCATTTTTGTTGCGGCATATCCATGAGTAGCGAATTGTTCACACGCGACTTCGATGATTAAATCTTGATTCTTTTGTCTGATCCTAGACATATTGCCCCCCTTACAGCTCATCAATAAAACCATAGTAATCAACGTGCTTTATTAGTCCAGAAGATAATTCCAGAACTCAAGGCCACCGCATCGATAACAATAAAATGGCCGCTCTATTTGTTAAGAAGCGACCATTCCATACCGTGTTTTTGAACTGTTCAAGTTATAGAATCAATATTGCGCGGAAGTCATTCACATTGGTCAACGTCGGTCCCGTGGTAAGAAGCACATCGACTTGCTTGAAGAAATCGTAGCTGTTGTTGGCATCGAGATAGTCTTGCGCTTTAAGCGACAAGCTCGAACCTTGCTGCCATGTTTGTGGGGTAATCCACGCGCCCGCATTGTCCTCCACGCCATCAATCCCATCAGTATCAGCGGCCAAAGCGAAGATATTGTCTTGGCCCTTGAGCTCGTTATATAGACTCAACAAGAACTCACAATTACGCCCACCGCGACCATTTCCCTTAACTGTTACCGCGGTTTCGCCGCCGGAAAGTATCACGCAAGGCGTCGCAAATGGGTGCTTGTGATTGGCCACTTGCTTAGCCAATGCAGCGTGAACTTTCGCAACATCTCGCGCTTCTCCCTCTATACAATCACTCAACAGATAAGCCGGAATGCCTAAGCCTTCAGCTTCTGCTGCAGCGGATTCCAATGCCGACATCGGGGTGGCGATAATATGGTGCTCTGCATTTTTCCAACATACGTCATCTGGCTTAACGGTTTCTGACTCTGGATTATTTAACCATTCAAATGCCGAGCGTGATGTTTCTATTTGGTAACGTTCTAAAATTGCCATTGCATCAAAACGCGTGGTGGTGTCGGGTACGGTTGGGCCAGAGGCAATCACGCTAATGTCATCACCCGGCACATCAGAAATCGCCAGTGACACTACCCTTGCAGGATACGCCGCTTTGGCGAGTCGACCGCCTTTTATCGAAGATAGATGTTTGCGAACACAGTTCATCTCATCAATGGCGGCGCCTGATTTAAGCAACGCCTTATTGATTTGTTGCTTCTCTGCCAAGCTGATGTCGCCACCGGGCAGACTTAACAAAGCGGAACCGCCCCCCGACAGTAGGCAAATCACCGTGTCGTCGGCGCTCAAGCCACTCACTAATTGCAGCATACGTTGGCTTACTTCTAAGCCCATCGCATCTGGCACGGGGTGCGCCGCTTCAATCACTTCGATATGTTCGCAAGGGGCGGTGTGTTCGTAACGAGTCACCACCAAGCCTTCAAGATCACGCAGTGCAAGATCTTGTTGTTTCTTTGCCTGCCACACCGCTTCGAGCTCTGCTGCCATTGATGCGGCCGCTTTTCCTGCTCCTATCACCACAGTACGCCCGGCTTGATTAGCAGAGCGATAAAAAATGTCTCGAGGAAGAAAAGGTTCGATGTGATTTTTAGGTAGCGCCTGATTAACAGCACTTGAGAAAAGGGTTTGTAGAAACTGCTTAGCATCAATGTCCATCAGCCACTCCTTAGTTGACGGAGAAAAAAAGAACCCCGATACAAGGCTAAAGGGTGCCTGCTAAGATCAAGTTGGAAAGGAACAACTTCAACCTCTGCCTCGTATCAGGAACGCGTATAAAAGGAGACGAAACTACGCGATTTATAAACAAACAGGTGGGCTACGAATCAATAGCAGCCCGAATTAATTAACGAATCGAGTGGTCAGAACGTTTCTCAATCGCTTGGATAAGCGCAGAGTGGTCCCAACCTTCACCGCCCATTTCGGCGCACTCGCCAAACAGCTCTTGAGCGTTAGCCGTATTCGGCAGCGCGACACCCAATTCTTGAGCGCCCGTTAGCGCTAAGTTCAGGTCTTTCTGGTGAAGCGAGATTCTAAAGCCAGGATCAAATGTGCCTTCAACCATGCGCTCGCCGTGTACTTCCAATATCTTAGAGTTAGCAAAGCCACCTAGTAGCGCCTGACGGACTCGTGCTGGATCAGCACCGGCTTTTGAAGCAAACACTAAGGCTTCAGATACGGCTTCAATATTCAGTGCCACAATGATCTGGTTTGCGACCTTACACGTTTGACCTGCGCCGTTGTCTCCGACTAGCGTGATGTTCTTACCCATGATTTCGAACAGAGGACGAGCTTTATCAAAGGCGTCTTGTTCACCGCCCACCATGATAGTCAGTGCCGCATTGATAGCGCCTACTTCGCCGCCGGATACCGGAGCATCAAGGTATGACGCGCCGCCTTCGTTGATTCGAGCTGCGATTGCTTTGGTCGCGATTGGCGAGATCGAACTCATGTCGATAACCAGTTTTCCAGCTGCACCGCCCGCTGTTAGGCCTTTCTCGACACCGTTATCACCAAACAGGACGTCTTCTACTTGAGGTGTATTCGGCACCATTAAGATAATGATATCTGCTGCTTCAGCCGCTTCTGCTGGTGAATGACAGATCGTTGCACCCGCTGCCACAAGATCGGCAGGTGCTGCATTAAAGTGATCCGACAGAATCAAATCGTGACCTGCTTTTTGAAGGTTACTCGCCATAGGTTTACCCATGATGCCAGTTCCTATAAATGCAATTTTAGACATGTTGTTCTCCTTAACGTTTGAGGGTTACCAGACGCAATTAACGGTACTGGTGTAGCCAACCAAGGCCTTCTGTCGTCGTTGTTTTTGGCTTGTATTCGCAACCAACCCAGCCTTGATAGCCAAGCTCATCAAGATAATTGAGTACGAATGGGTAATTGATTTCGCCAGTACCCGGTTCGTGTCGGCCTGGGTTATCCGCCAGTTGCACGTGTGCGATTTGGCCAATGTTTTGTTGCATGGTCGGCGTAAGATCGCCTTCCATAATTTGCATGTGATAAATATCGTATTGGATAGAAAGGTTATCGCTCCCTACCTCTTTTATGATCGCTTTGGCTTGCTCTGTGGTGTTCAAGAAGAAGCCCGGAATATCGCGGGTGTTGATCGCTTCTATCACTAAGCTGATGCCTTCTGCTGCTAGCGCGTTTGCCGCGTAATGCAGGTTAATCACAAACGCCGATTGCGCGTCTTGTTGGGTCACACCTTGCGGAACAATCCCGGCCAAGCAATTCACTTGTGTACAACCGAGTGCTTTAGCGTAAGCGATGGCTTTAGGTACACCCGCTTGAAACTCTTCAACTCGTGTTGGGTCTACCGCGATACCACGATCACCAGCATCCCAATCACCCGCTGGCAAGTTAAATAGCACTTGCTCTAGGTTATTAGCGTCGAGCTTTGCTTTGATTGCCTGAGCATCAAAAGCGTAAGGGAAAAGATACTCCACACCTTGAAAGCCCGCTTCTGCGGCAGCTTCAAAGCGATCCATAAAATCAACTTCCGTGAATAACATTGACAAGTTTGCTGCAAATTTTGCCATGACTCTGTCCTTATTCTTTATTTGGTGAAACTATGACTTGTTTAGTGAAGCCTCGCTCTATTGGAGACTTTCCGTAGAGCTAAACCTCAGCTCTACGGATACACATTACTTAATGATTACTTGTACGCCAGCGCCGTTGGAGCATCGCCGCGGCTTTCGGCAAGTGGCTCAAATTCGTTGATGGCGTTGATCTCTACGCCCATCGCAATATTAGTCACTCGCTCAAGAATTAGCTCAACAACAACCGGCACTTTATGCTTATTCATCAACTCTTTGGCTTGTTCAAACGCAGCGGAAATTTGCTCTGGTTCACAAACTCGAATCGCTTTACAGCCTAAGCCTTCAACAACGGCTACATGGTCTACCCCGTAGCCTTCAAGCTCTGGCGCATTCTGGTTATCAAATGCCAGTTGTACACAATAATCGATATCAAATTGGCGCTGAGCTTGGCGAATCAAGCCTAGATACGAGTTGTTCACCAACACATGAATGTATGGCAGATTGAATTGAGCACCTACTGCCAGCTCTTCGATCATAAATTGGAAATCATAGTCTCCAGAGATAGCGACAATATCGCGATCAGGATCAGCTGCTCTTACACCCAATGCGGCTGGTGTTGTCCAACCTAGTGGGCCAGCTTGACCACAGTTGATCCAGTTACGCGGCTTATAAACATGCAGGAACTGAGCGGCAGCGATTTGCGACAAACCAATGGTGCTCACATAACAAGTTTCACGACCAAATACCTTGTTCATCTCTTCATAAACACGCATCGGTTTCATTGGCGCTTCATCGAAATTGGTTTTACGCAGCATGGTCGATTTGCGTTCCTGACACTCACTTGCCCAAGCATTTCGGTTTGGCAGCTTGCCAGCATCACGCCACTCTTGCGCCACTTCAACCATTAGCTCTAGCGCTGCTTTCGCATCAGAGACAATGCCTAAATCTGGGCAGAACACGCGGCCTATTTGGGTTGGTTCAATGTCTACATGTACGAACTTTCGGCCTTCCGTATAAACATCCACAGAACCGGTATGACGGTTAGCCCAGCGGTTACCAACACCAAACACAAAATCAGAGTTGAGCATGGTTTCGTTACCGTAACGGTGAGAAGTTTGTAGCCCCACCATACCCGCCATTAACTCATGATCATCCGGGATCGATCCCCAACCCATTAAGGTTGGAATAACAGGAACACCAGTGATCTCGGCAAACTGTTGCAACAATTCAGACGCGCCAGCGTTAATCACGCCACCACCCGATACGATCAGCGGTTTTTCCGATTGAGACATCATGGTTAATGCTTTCTCAACCTGAGCGCGTGTTGCTTGTGGCTTATAAGGCTCTAGCGGTTCATAGGTATCGATATCAAACTCAATCTCAGCCAGCTGAACATCAATCGGTAGATCAATCAGGATTGGACCCGGACGACCCGAACGCATTAAATGAAAGGCTTTTTGGAATGCACGTGGCACTTGAGCCGGTTCAAGAACCGTAGTCGCCCACTTAGTGACTGGTTTAGCGATAGATTCAATATCAACCGCTTGGAAGTCTTCTTTATGAAGGCGGGCACGCGGGGCCTGACCTGTAATACATAGGATTGGGATTGAATCTGCAGACGCCGAATAAAGTCCCGTGATCATGTCCGTTCCCGCAGGGCCAGAAGTACCAATACACACACCGATATTGTCTTGATTGGTACGTGTGTACCCTTCAGCCATATGCGATGCACCCTCTACGTGGCGAGCTAAGACGTGGTCGATTCCTCCGAGTTTTTTCATAGCCGCATACATAGGGTTTATTGCTGCGCCGGGAACACCAAATACGATGTCTACACCTTCACGTTTAAGCACTTCTACCGCTGCTTCAATCGCTTTCATAATTGCCATTCGAACCTCCAGTTCAGATTGTATACAATTAACCTAACTTTTGTGTACTATGAACCATCCTCGCTATTTATCAACCCCAGAATGAAACAATCTTGTTACATCAACCCATCACATTAAGTACGCACTTACCCTGAAAAGCTTACAATTCATTGCTTTACATAAAATATCTTTACGTAAAAATAAATTACAAAAAGATTAAATGATAAATAAATGTTAAATACCGTTTGCTTGTTTACAATTTCTACCATATAAATATCCTTAAAAAGATAATTTTGTATACAAAATGACATCGTATTGTACAAAGGAGACAAGCAATGATGAATGACGTGAAAGAGAGAGAAGATGTGCTGTGTATGCAGGTACTTGGGAAGATGGACAACTCCGAGTACAAAGAGATCTTGTCTAAAGATGCATTAAAGTTCTTAGAAGCCCTTGTTAATAAGTTTGGAGATCGCCGTCATACCCTGCTAAATGACCGTGACATAAAACAAGCTCAATATGACAACGGTGAGTTACCTAATTTCAGAAAGGACACCATATCCATTCGTCAGAATAATGAATGGAAAGTGGCAACACCGCCGCCAGAGTTACTGGATCGCCGCGTAGAGATCACCGGACCTATCGAAAGAAAGATGGTGATCAACGCGCTAAACTCAGGCGCGAAAGTCTTCATGTGTTGCTTTGAGGATGCCTCTTCCCCGACTTGGGCCAATATGGTCGAAGGGCAAATCAACCTAAGAGACGCCAACCTTGGCACCATTAGTTATTTCGATGAGAAGAAGCAGAAGCGTTACCAATTAAACGACGATCCTGCACTGCTGATCGCACGCCCACGAGGGATCCACCTTCCAGAGCAATCCATCCAATTCAACAATCAGCCTATCGGCGGTTGCTTGATGGACTTCGCCTTGTACTTTTTCCATAACTATCAATCACGAGCACAACAAGGTTTAGGGGTTTACTACTACATTCCCAAGCTTGAGAGCATGGAAGAAGCACAGTGGTGGGACGATATTTTCAGCTTCACCGAAAACTATTTCCACGTACCCAAAGGCACCATTCGTGCGACGGTTTTGATTGAGACGCTTCCAGCCGTATTCCAAATGGAAGAGATCTTGTACGCAATGCGTGATCATATCGTGGCAATGAACTGTGGCCGTTGGGATTACATCTTCAGCTACATCAAAACGCTGAAAAACCATAAAGACCGCATCCTGCCTGACCGCCACGGGATCGGCATGGATCAAGAGTTTCTAAATGCCTATAGCCAACTGTTGGTGCGTACTTGTCATGCTCGCGGCGCACTGGCGATGGGTGGTATGTCGGCCTTTATTCCAGCGAAAGATCCGCAAGAAATGGCGCGTGTAACCGCCAAGGTTATCGAAGATAAGCAAAGAGAATCTCAGAACGGACACGACGGCACATGGGTCGCGCACCCTGCACTGGTTGATTTGGCAATGTCGATCTTTGATAAGCACTTAGATGGCAAAGTAAACCAAATGGATTTTCAAAGCCCGGAGCATGTGATCAATGCAGACTCGTTGCTAAAGCCTTGTGAAGGCAGCCGCGACGAAGCCGGCGTGCGCAAGAATATCCGTATTGCGCTGTATTACATCGAAGCTTGGATTCAAGGCTACGGCTGTGTACCTATCTACGGCCTTATGGAAGATGCCGCCACCGCAGAGATCTCAAGAGCCAATATTTGGCAATGGATCCACCACGGCGTCACGCTTGATGACGGCCAAACCTTTACCAAACAATTGTTCCACTCTTGGCTTTACCAGGAGTTAGACACGATAAAACATGAAGTCGGTGACTCGCGCTATGCAGCAGGTCGATTTGAAGAGACAGCTGATCTTTTCTATCAACTTTCTACAGCCGAAGAGTTCGCTGCCTTCCTAACTTTACCCAGCTATGGACTATTACAAGAGTCCAGTTAGGACTCTTGTACCGAGCTGAACCAGTCAATGATATTCACAAACAAGAGTAATGATTGGCTGGCTGAGCTTGGTACGTATGCCCCTTGAAAAACTAGGAGATAACATGGGAAGTTTGACTCTACAACAAGCATTAACCATCATCGATGGAACCTTAAAAGCAGGAAACAAAATCCACACAGAACCTTTGACGGTCGCCGTCTTAGACAGCGGTGGCAAGCTGATTTCTCTGCAACGTCAAGACGGCTCTAGCATGATGCGACCAGACATCGCGATTGCTAAAGCGTGGGGGGCACTCGCACTGGGTTGTTCCTCTAGAAAACTCGCCCAAGATGCTGACAACCGACCAGCATTCATCTCCGCCGTAAACGTGCTCGCACACGGAAACATGGTGCCAGTTCCTGGGGGGCTACTGATTCGAGACAAGGATAAAACGGTATTGGGTGCTATCGGCGTGAGCGGTGACATTTCAGACATTGATGAAAGCTGCGCCATTAATGGTATTGGCTGCGCAGAACTGTTCAGTGATGAGATGCTGCAAGCTTAACTCGCTAACTCTCTGTACTTGAAATTCTTAGACAGGAACAAAAAAACCGAAGCGATTAGGCTTCGGTTTTTTGATTCATAAGTTGCGCCAACAACACTAACGAATAACGAATAACGAATAACGTGTGATTAGACAAAGAGCACTAACGAACAAGAACCATTAAGCGCGTCCATTTGGTATCTTGCTTTAGCTTGTTAGACAGCCAGTAATCAACACTAAACGATCCCGCGCCAAGTACCGCTAACGCCAGATACCCACCAGCAACAGAGACATTTTTGTAGAAGTGAATCATTTGACCCGACGAACTTGGGTCGAAGTGAAACATAACACCAGAGACTAAAGAAAAAAATGCAATCGAGAACGCTGTAAAGCGAGTCATAAATCCAGCTAAAATTGCAAGCCCGCCACCGAGTTCAAGCAAGATAACCAAAGGCAACAAGTGAGCACTAACTCCTTGAGATGCCATATATCCCGCGGTTCCTTCATAGCTAAATAGCTTTCCCCAACCCGCTTGAATAAACAAGTAAGCCAATAAAATACGAGCGAAAAAAGTTAGTGTGTCGTTCAATCTAGTGTTCATAGTTCTAAGCCTTGATAAGTTTCATTGCCGATAGGTTATTCGACTTAGCATTAAGATGATAACGAGAAAAATAGAACAACTTGTTTGAAATTTTAGTAGACATGCTCGCATACAAATTACTGACTAAATCCGAAGATTGAACAACCTCAATGCGGTTACCATTGCCTTAAATTCATTAAAACACTTGCTTTGAAAAAGCTAGAGAAGTGCTGGAGAGCCTCGGCTCAACCTAAGCCATCTAAATGAGTCAGAGATGTAAACCCATTTAACAAACACAAAAAAACCGAAGCTCATCACTTCGGTTTTCAAATCAGATTAAGTTAGCTCAGTTCAATAAATTCAGCAAGCCGCTCCAGCCAGTCAATTACTCGTATGCACTCAACCATGTTTTCAGCAGCTGGTTAGTATTTTTCTTCTGGCTCGCAGACAGAGATTTCACAAGCTTCTTCTGCGTTTCAACATGCTCAGTCATCATTTGGTCAATAAGAATAAGACCATCTTTTGTTAACTGAACACTCACGCTGCGTCTGTCTTCTTTACTGTGCTCACGACTGATCAGCCCTTTCGCTTCTAGCTTATCAAGGCGATTGGTCATCGCGCCTGATGTCAGCATCATCGAGCCGATCAATTCTGACGGAGTCAGTCGGTAAGGCTTTCCAGAACGTCGCAACGTCGCCAGCACATCAAACTCACCCAGCTTCATGTCGTATTTTTTATGAAGCTCGGCAACTTGCGTCTCCATATACTTGGCAATACGCATAATCCGGCCCATCATTGCCATAGGCTCAGTTTCTAATTCGGGCTTTTCCTTTGCCCATTGCTCTACAACGCGGTCGATAGCATCCATTTGCAATCTAGCTCCGTGATTAGTCTTGTTTACTTCAAACTAGTTTAACATAAAGATACTTTACAACCACTAGTTCTCAGTATACAGTTCACACAATAGTTATCTTAACGTAAAGATATTTCAAATGAACATATTATTAGCAATGATCCCCGCGTTCTTTTGGGGAACAACCTATGCAGTGACGCAATTTACGCTACAGGAGTGGCCACCATTATTATTAGGTGCTTTGCGTGCGTTACCTGCTGGTTTGTTATTGCTAGCAGTAAAGCCGACACTGCCTAAAAACGGCGAGTGGCAGATCATTTTCACATTGGGTCTTATCAATATTGCGACCTTCTTTGGCCTGATCTTCGTGATGGCACTAACGCTGCCTTCAGCGATTTCTGGCGTGGGTATGATCTCTGTGCCTGTGTTCGCTATGATCTTCCATTGGGTAGTGAAAAAGCAGCGCCCGCATTTGATTCAAGCCCTGTCTGGTATTGGCTTGATCACCTTAGCGTGGATATTGTTTAACCCAAGCCAGATCGCATTAAACCCGATCGGTTTGGGCGCCATGTTTGCGGCAATCATGTGTATCGTTATCGGCAGCAGCATTACCAAATCACTGGGTAATCGCATGCACTGGTGGAAAGTATTAACGTGGCAACTGATTTTGGGTGGTACGATTTTGTCTGTCGCGTCTGGCGTTCATGCGTTCATCGACCCGCAACCTTATGTTAATGCTGTCACTCATTTCGATTCTCGCAATGCAATGGGTCTATTGTGGGTAATTGGGCTAAATACTGCGCTTGGTTACGGCATGTATGTATGGTTACTACAACGTATGTCTGTGGTTGATTTCACCTTCGGTGGCATCGCTAACCCAGTGGCTGGCATCGTTACGGGGATGGTGTTGATGGGTGAATCCTTTACTCCAGTACAGTATTCACTGATGACAGGCATGATCGTGATGTCACTGCTACCGCAACTTATTCTGGCAGTAAGACAGTCCAAACAAGTTAAGCCTGTTACGCAGTAGAAGATTTAGATTGTTACTTATAAACCCGCCAAGTGCGGGTTTTTCTTTACAGGCATCACACCTATATAAAATATGTATTTGTTCTCGTACCGACCCAACCTTATAGTTAAACAACTAATAATAAGGTGCTCAATATGGCAAAAGACTTGTTTTCTAGCTTAGATTTAAATCTACTGCGAACTTTTATGATCCTGCATCAAGAGCGGAATATGCGCAAAGCATCCGAGCGTTTATTCGCATCTCAACCGGCGATCAGCAAAGCTCTACAAAGATTGCGCGATCATTTTGACGATGAGCTATTTGTAAAAACGCACCACGGATTACGTGCAACAGAGCATGCCAATATGCTCGCCGAGAGTATTTCACCAATCTTGGATGATCTTTCTTCAGCACTCAATAATAGTAATGAATTCAACCCTAGTGAACTACGCGGGCCCCTCAAGTTAGCGTTATCTCCTTTCCTCCTTAGCTCACTATCAAGTAAGTTATTCAAAGCAATTCGCTCTCAAGCTCCGCATGTTCAAGTTCAGCTATTAAACTGGTCTAAAACAACGATGGCTGACATCATTAATGATGAGGTGCTGATTGGTTTCAATTATGAAATTAACCACGCCCCCAAGGAGCTCTTACAACAACCGATAGCCCAAGACAGTTTTAAAGGTTACTTGAGAGAAGGCCATCCTTATCAGAAAGATTTTATTGAAATCAAAGATGGCGTTAAGTTTGAGCTGGCTACAATTATTGCGATAGATTGGAACTCTCATCAAACACTTGCAGAAAAAATAATGAAAATCAAAGGACTAGAAGCAAGAATAGGCTTCCGTTCAGAGCTGCCATCAGCGGTTATTGATGTAGTACAAAACTCCGACATGATGTTCCCTGCCTCGAAATTTTTAGGCATAGAGAAGAAAACCTCCTTACGGGCCATCGACATCTTATTTGACAACAAGGATATCAACCCTATCGTGTGTGCATACTTTCACCACAAACATCGTAACAGTCCTACAACTCTATGGCTTAAGAGGATATTGGATAACCTTCTCAATAATAACCAGTAGTTATCACCCTCTTTACTCTGTTTCATTAATAACTAATCGTTAAGGCCTCTATTCTTTTAAGGAATTAGAGGCTTTTTTATTCAGTCCATATACTTCTCTCATCGGCTAGGAACGCCACATAACACTGCAAGAAGCAAACCTTGTTCCTATACAATTATTTGAGAGTAAACCATGAAACTAAAACTACTAAGCACTGCTATCGCAGCGACATTCCTTGCTGGCTGTTCTTCTTCTGGTAGCAGCGATAACGGTACAAGTCCTGAACCACAGGTTGGCGTTGCTGATGTTATTTACAACGAAGAACTACGAACAGCATATATCATCGGCGATGAAGGTAACAATGCTGTAGTGATTGGAGATGGTGAAGGTAACGCTGTAGTAGCTGTAAATGGTGAAGTATTCACTATCCAAGGTGATGTTGTTGTCGACGCGAATGGCGATATCGTTGGCACAGTGGTTACAAACAATGGTGTTGCGACCGTTTATATCAACGATAAATCATATACATTAGCTGTTGAAAATGGCCGATTGATCATCGAAGGTTCAGTGTTAGACCCAGAATTTGGTGATGACGAATGGGGACCTTCTGCTGGCAATGAATTCTTTGCTAATTACATGATTGTAGACGACCTTGGAATGCCTGTAGCGCTTATCGAAGGTGACAACGGTAACTACATGTGGGTCATCCAAGGAGATGATACCTATTACCTCAATATTAACGGTTCAGATGCTAAACCAACTCACAAAATCGTAGATGGTGAAGTGCTAACGATGTCTGGTGAAAGCACCGGAATCACAGTAGAAACTCACCGTACTGATGGTCAAATTACACATCTGACATTCAATACTCCTCGCGGTGAAGAAATCATTATTAGCCATGAAGACGGCCGTCTAATCGCAACAGTCTTTGGTCACGGTCATGAGCACGAAGGCCCTGATTCCGCGCCTACTTACGGTGACATAGATGACGTTCTAGGCACAACTATCATTACTCTGGACAACGGTGAGACACTGATTTTGAAAGATGGTGTTTTATACCACCCAAGCTCAGACAGCGGAGCTGTGCTCAATGCTGACGGTACAATCACTAATATGGATGGCGAAGTTATCGCTCACGCTGAAATGCAAGAGCTCGGTTTTGTTGTGAGCTTAGAAAATGGCGCAGAAATTACGTTCCGTAATGATGACGGACGTCTTTTCGCAGCAATAACTGGTAAGCCAAACATTGAGAACCCAATTGAACGTCCAGCTCCTATAAACCCTATTGAAGGTGAAGCGTCTAACGAATTACCAACTATTGGTTATGACCTCGATGGCAATACCCTTACTGTCACTCTTCTAGATGGCACTGAAGTCAAGATCAAAGACAATGGTGTAACTGGTGGTGTAATTATTGGTCCAGAAGGCACAAAAACAGTTTCAAAAGCAACTATGGACGCTTATAAACAAGCAGCAGAGTTACTATCCGTTGATGAGCAAAAAGCCCTTGTTACTGTGTTCTTAGTAAACCAAAGTGGTGACGCTATTAATGACGATGCTCGTCGAGCTCTATGGCAAACTCAAAAAGATTCGACTCTTGAATGGGCTAAACAGTCACCAGAAAATACAGCAAAAATGCTACATATCATTTCTATTGAAGTGGACGAAATAGGGAAAGAACCATACTCATTAGGTTACTACCTGTTGACGGGAAAGAAACAAAGCATCGATGATATTAAAAACATTGCTCAGGAAAAAGTAAGAGGCCTTTCAGATATCCAAAAACAAGAACTAAAAGGTAAAATTCAATCTCTTTCTCAAGAACAACGTCAGCAAATTAAACAAGCAGTCAAAGACCGCGTTAGTCGTAGCTAGTAAAAAATAATAAATATAAAAGCAAAGGAGCCGCTTATTAGCGGCTCCTTTTTATTTTAGAGTTGAGAACACGATGAAACGACTATTGATCACTTTATTGATGCCCTTTACCATATGTGCAAACGACCATCAATTACAAACATTAAGTTACCACGAGCCGAGTTTAAGCTTTCAAACAGCCAAAGCCGGAGACAGCTGGATAGGTACAGTCTCTGGTGTCATTCAAGCAACTGAAGAAATCAACATCAGTGCAGAAATTGACTCGGAAGGTTACCTAGAAATAGGGACGGGTTACGGCTTGATGTTGGGTAACTTTTACACTGAAGCTTTCGTGAGTTATGGCCGAGCAGACCTGATCGATATCTACGATATAGGCTTATTTGGTGGTACTGCAATCACGAACAATATTATGGTATTTGCAAACACATCGCATGAATGGCGCGATGTTTCTTTGTCCTTCATAGATATGACAGATAGGGAGTGGAAGAACACTGTCGGGACAAGTTACTCTCCCACAGAGTTTATGAACTTTTCCTATTCATTTAGTCATGACCGCCAATTAACGGGCTCAAAAGGTTATTACAACAGCCAAGACGTCACTTTTACGCTGAAACCCAAATGGGTAGAACCTTATGTGAAATATACATTCGGTCAAAAACGCGTTAGCCCCGGAGATGTATTTCGTTCCGATGGCAGCGTCGAGCTAGGCTTCAACCTCCGTTTTTAGTTTACCTTTCGTGTGGTAGCTCTCACCCCTTTATAGTTTGATTCAATAAAGGGGCTTTTTGCCTCGTACTAAGTCTTTAGTACCAATCAAGAATAAAACAATCACCTTAAATAATGTTCTCACTTCGGCCTCAATTTCAACCTTCTATCTCCCACCAACCCCTCCAAAAGAACAATGATTTTAACTCACCCTGCCTTTGTGAAAATAAATTATTAAAAAAGATTACATTAGAGATTTAATTTCTATATTTCATTTCAATTAGAGATAAAAAGACAAAAACTTTCTCCGACGACCTACTTATACTGTGCCACGTCATTAATGCGCCACAAGCTTATGATTTAAAATAATTATTAATGAGTAGTCACCATGAATTCGAAGTCTCTAACTATCTTGCTTTTTGTCTCTGTTTGCTTAATTTGGGGAACCACTTGGTTCGCTATGGAAGTAGCATTGCATTCTATCCCACCTATTTTTGCTACTGCGTTACGCTTTTTACTTGCAGCACCTCTGCTTGCGGTATTAGCGAAAGTCTTCAACCAACCACTGCTGTTCCCTAAAGGTAAGCGCCAATGGCTGCTTATTGTTGCGCTGATGTATTTCGCGATTCCGTTTACGTTGATGATCTATGGCGAGCAATACATCTCTTCAGGTTTAGCGTCGATCATCTTCGCCAACATGCCTGTGGTTGTGATGCTGATGTCTGGCTTATTCTTAAGTCTACGACTGGCGAAGCACCAGATATTCGGTTTGATTACTGCTGTTGTGAGCCTATGTTTAATCCTTGGCAACGAAATGCAGATGGGTGGCGATGACTACCTAATTGGCACGGTTTGCTTAGGCCTTGCTGTTGCGATTCACGCAGTTATGTATGTGCTGGTTCAAAAGCACTGCAAAGGTATTGAAGTACTGACCTACAACGCCGTACCGAGCCTGATTGCTGCTTTATTCTTATTCGCTGTTTCAGCTGTAGGTGAAAACGTGAATGTTGAATCCTTCACTGGGGATTCAATCTCAGCCGTGGTTTACTTAGGCTTTTTCGCGAGTGTTGGCGGCATTGTGGCTTACTTCAAATTAGGACAGGTTTCGACCCCTTTCCAAGCGTCTATCTGCTTTTTGATTTTCCCGGTAGTAGCGCTGCTAATATCTTGTTACGTCAACGGTGAAGTTCTGTCTGAACAATCATTGTTTATGATGATCCCCCTGCTTTGCGGCATTTTACTCACCAAGGCACCAAAGGGAATTTTCAAGCTGCGTACCGAATTAAAAACCGTAAGAAACTGATCCGCGTGAAACCTATTTTGCGGATTAGATATACATATCCCACATAAACAAAAAGCTCCAATATCACTATTGGAGCTTTTTGCTTATTTCATAATATCGAGACCAACATTAGCGCCAGCTAAACATTCGCACTTCGTTGCCCTCTTCAGGTTTCTTCGGAATGTTTAAAGATAGCGCTAGAGAAACCACGGCCATCACTGCACCAATATAGAAAACCGTTGCAGGAGAAGACAACCAAATCACACCAAACACCACTGGAATAACGACCGCTGCAATATGATTGATGGTGAAAGAGACACCAGCGGTTGATGCCATGTCAGCCGGATCTGCAATTTTCTGAAAGTAAGTTTTGATCGCTAGTGCCAATGCAAAGAACAAATGATCGACCACGTAAAGTGCTGCCGCCCACTCTGCGTTTTGCACTAAGCCATAACCGACAAATACACCAATCAAACCGACATACTCGAAAATCAGCGCCTTACGCTCACCCACCACACCAATAAATCGACCAATACGTTTTGCGAACAAGAAGTTAAATAGGTAGTTGATTAAGAACAATAGCGTTATGTCAGCTGCCGAGTAACCGAATTTCTCTACCATCAGAAAGCCTGCAAACACGGTGAAGATTTGTCTTCTTGCACCACTCATAAACGTTAGTGCGTAGTAGAGCCAGTAACGCTTTCTCAATACCAGTTTCTTATTTTGTTGGGTCTTAGTCTGAAATTCAGGGAAACCAAAGGTCATCACCAAAACTAAAACAAAACCAATTCCGCCAGTGATGCCATACACCCAAGCAAAGTCGAGTTTGAGTTGCTCTAACATCACCCAAATAGAGCCATAAGTGATTAAAGATGCCAACGCGCCAACGGAGATCATCTTACCTAACATCTCTGGTGCTTCTTCTTTACTCAACCATTGTAGTGACAAAGACTGCTTCAGCGTTTCAAAATAGTGGAAGCCCGTCGACATCAAAATCGTAGTCAGCAACAGACCAGTGAGTGAAGGGAACAGACCCGTAATCGCGGTGCCTACAGTGAGCATCGCTAGCGATATCAACATAAAGCGTTGTTCACGTATGAAGGCCAGCACAAACACTACGGTAAACGCTAAGAAACCAGGTATTTCACGAACACTTTGCAATAAACCAATATCCGCACCATCAAAGTTCGCTTTTTCAATCACGAAGTTATTAAGCAGTGCCATCCAGCTCGAAAACGCGATAGGAACAACAATCGAAATCAGTAATAAAAAGTTTTGCGGCGTTTTCCAGCTCGCAGTTCTATCGAACATTGACGGACTCCTGTTCGTCTAATTGAGTAAGCACTCGTAAGGTCAACTGCTCAGTATACGGGTTAATCTTCCAATGCTCTGGGCTCCAGCCTTTTACGAAACGTTGGAAGTCGGCCCATGCGACATAGAACATTGGTCGCCAAGCGGATTCGACTTCATAGAACGAAAGCTGTGGCTGATAGTACGCCAATGCCTCTTTCAAGTGTCGGAAGTAAATATCCAGTACCTGTGACTCAAGTTCAGCGCAGTCTTGCGGCCTCACCGCACTACTCATGAACAAAGCGACATCTTTCATCGCACAACCGTGACCCACATATTGGAAATCGACGGCAGCTGCGTTTTGGATTTCTGAATCAAAACAGAAATTGGCAAGCTTGGCGTCTCCATGTACCAAGGTTGGATACGGACACTTTTTGAGTAAATGGTCGATGTGCTTGGCTTGGTTCTTCAAGGGTAAATCAGTCAAAGTGTTTAACTCATCAGGACGTGTGTCTAAATGCCAATATGTGCCGACTTGCCACAATGAGGCTGATTGTTCTTGATCTACATTGATGTGCTTTGCGTGAAAGTTAGCGAGCCATTTTAGGCAAGCATCGCGTTGTTTATGTTCTTCTAGTGTATAACCAGAAGCTCGTTCAGACTGAGTATCTTCGGTCTCCACAACATCAAAAGCAGCAAACACATCAAACTGAGAAGTTAACGGAAAGCCTATATCCGCTAAGTCTTGCATCACAATTAGCCACTCATTCTCTTCTAGTTCACAGTGCAACCCTGTAGGTATAGGGCAACGTTCGTCCCACTGTTGGGTGAACGATTGATACCATTTCGTCTCAACTTGGTAAGAGTGCACCTTTCGCTGATGAGATAATTTGGTGTTCCACCCCTTGGGGTGTTCGGCTTTGTCTGGCAATACGACATGCTTAACGATGACGCTGTTCATCGAAGCACTGTTATTTTTAACAAAGACCAAGCGAACTAACTCGCCGTAACCGCCCCACAAGCGTTGAATAACTTGTATATCAACGACTTCATTGCATCCGAGCGAGTTGGCAATTTTCTGATAAAGTACGGGAACCGATTGGCTCGAATCGGCTTCAGTTTGGCTAAGTTGTTTTGATGACTTTGGTTTTGGCACAATTGATTGAGACATAAGTACCATTTATGCCTCAGACGCTAAAAGATGCGACCATTGTTTCTGCCTATGCATGTAGTGAACAACATAACTGCACACTGGAACGATCTTAAAACCTGCCTGTTCTATTTCAGGTAAAATAGATTCCATCATCACCTTACCAAAGCCCTTGCCTTGCAGTTCATCAGGGATACGAGTCGAGGTGATATGAAGCACATCCCCTTGTTTGTGGTACTTAACGACTGCAAATTGGTTTGGTTCGAGTTCAACTGTGATCTGGTTCTCATCTTGAACCCATTTTATTGCCTTCATTCTCAACTCCTACAAATAATTGATACGACAAACAATTAAAGTTTGAAGTATGAGTTCCATGTAATAGACTAACGCAAGTGCATATAAATAAAACTAAGTACTTACAAACAAAGTAAATAATTTCAATTCTCTGGGTTAATATAAAATCCATCCAAAGAAAAGACACTCTATAAATCGATGTAAGTACACCTACTAAATCTAGCACGTAATTACCCCTTGTTAGCAAGTCATCAATATCTAACAGACGCATGTTGGCGCATGGAGAACATATAATGAACGCACCACTGAAGAAGCCTTTGGAGCATAATCAGGCACTTCAAGACCCTCGTAACCGCACCGTTTCTACGATAAACAGCACCGATGCACTGGCCATGATTGAGCACGGCAGTGAACTGACATTAAATGTCTCGACTCCGGTTGGCACTAAGTTTCTCGCCACCACCAAATTTATCGGAACGCACAGTGATAACTGTATTGTGGTTGAGGTTCCCGAGGTATCCAACGAAGACCTGAATTTTTTCTTTCAAGAAGGTTTTTGGATGACGGCTCGTGCTTACTCTTTGCGAGGTGAAGGCGCGCTTATCCACTTTAGAAGCCAAATCCACCATAAGGTTGGTGAACCCTTCCCTATTCTTGTACTCTCAACGCCAAGTACGATGCAAGTGACTCAACTGCGTAAAGAAACACGCTACGAAGTGAACTTAGCTTCAAGAATTATTTTCAACGACCAACGAGCAAATTGTGAGATAAGAGACTTATCAAAAAGTGGTTGTCGCTTTGTTACCTCACCAACCTCTCGTGCGATTCAAATTGCCGACCGAGTGTCTATCGAGATTACACCTGAAAACTACAATGGCCCACTGATTCCACCATTGAGGGGTGTCATCTGTAATCTGCAAAAATCGACGCACTACGCTCGATACGGTGTGGAATTTGATGATATTGGTCGAGCTAACGCTAAACACTTGTTGGCAAAATTGAAGTTCGATGGCACCAAGCTCTGCTTACGAAACGCGTAACCTAGTTTGATACCAAGACCATATCGTTATTTAAGACAGCAGGCCGAATAAATCCGATCACTAGCGTTCTAATTCGCACCAAACAAAAAGCCATCGACCCTAGAGTCGATGGCTTTTGCGTTTTGGCTGTTATTTTTTTGTTTGTCTGTTTATCTAGTCATAAACTAACTAAGTATTCAGCTATTTACGCAATGCGTTCAGTTTAGCTTGAGCGATACCAAAGATAGTATCAATTGGATAACTCCCCTCATCACTTGCCTCACCTGCGGCTTTGCCTGTAAACAACTCAATCGCTTCTGTTACATGATCAATCGCCCAGATATTAAACTCGCCCTTTTCAACTGCTTTTACGATGTCGCTACGCAGCATCAGGTTATGAACATTCGAGCGTGGGATGATCACCCCTTGTTCGTTTGAGCGCCCTTTGATTTCACACACATCAAAGAAGCCTTCTATCTTCTCGTTCACACCACCAATTGGCTGAGACTCACCAAACTGGTTCATAGAGCCCGTAATTGCGATATCTTGACGGTTTGGCTGCTTAGAAAACGCTGAAACCACCGCACAGAACTCAGCCATACTCGCACTGTCACCATCGACACCACCATATGATTGCTCGAAGGTGATATTAGTGGTGAGTGGGACTTTCGCTGTCTTACCAAATACAGAAGAAAGGTAGGCCGACAAGATCATCACGCCTTTCGAGTGAATGCTGCCGCCGAGATCTACATTTCTTTCAATATCAATCACCTCACCGTCACCATAGGCCGTCGTTGCCGTGATTCGGTTAGGGGCGCCAAACATATGATCGGTTGTGCTCAGTACAGAAAGTGCATTCACTTGCCCAACTGCTTGACCATCAACATGAATAAGTGTTGTACCGTTAGTGAAAGTTTCCATTACGCTGTCTTGCAATCGGCCAACACGCATCTGCTGGTTAGACAATGCTTGGTCAACGTGTGAAGCCCGAATCAGGTTCGATTTCGCACCTCTAGCAACGTAGTTCGACTCTCGAAGTAGGTTCGCAATATGCGCCGAATGCAACGATAACTTACCTTGATCGCCAGCCTGGCGGGAGCTGTGCTCAATGATGCGAGCAATTGCTTTGCGGTCACAATGAAGCATGTTGTTGTCGTGCACGATGCTCGAAATAAAGCGCGCGTAATGCATTTCAGAATCCGCAGTACGCTTCATCTCATCTTCAAAATCAGCCGTCACACGGAACAATTCACCGAACTCCGCATCGTAGTGCTGCAGCAGTTGGTAAGTACGATAATCACCAAACAGGATGATCTTAACGTCCAGCGGGATAGGTTCAGGATCTAGCGATACCGCTCCCGTTAACGTCACCTCTTTTTCTAACGAAGTGAAGCTCAATTGACGTGAGCGTAGCGCTCGCTTCAAACCTTCCCAAACGTACGGCTGCTCAAGTACCTTCACCGCATCCATTAGCAGTACGCCGCCATTCGCTCGGTGTAAGCTACCTGCGCGAATCAATGAAAAGTCAGTAAATACAGTACCCTTAAACGTCGCCGTTTCTACATAACCAAACAGAGAGTGATAGTTAGGATTTTCTTCAACAACAATCGGTAGAGATTGCTCTTTCTGGCTAACAATGACGTTAACCTTGTAGCGACGCGGCATTTTCTTATCCAACGAAGCCGTCGCAACCTCAGCTTGCTCCGTGCTCTCTTCTAAGAAAATGTCAGCGTTGTCGACGATGTCTTTACGCAGTGCTGTGAGGTATTTTTTGATATCAGGATATTGACTGTAATCCTTCTTCAACTGCTTGATGAAGTGAGTGATCACATCTCTTGCGGTATCATCATTGAGCTTTTGGATTTTCTCTGTATACGTCTCTTCAAGCTCCGTCAATTCACGAGAAATGGTTCTTAACCCAACCTCTAAAATATCGATGGTTTTATCAAATTCGTCTTGTTCTTCCGGTGAAAGTAGATCGAAGCTCTCCTCAGTATGAAGCTCATCACCATTCATTGCGACAAACTGATAATCACCCTGTGTTGTAATCGTCAGGTTGATCCCTTTGTCTTTTGCCTCTTGGCTAATGGCTTCTAATGCCGCTTGTTGTTTAGCAGCCAATTGATTTTTGAGCCTATCGGCGCGGCTAAAGTACATCTCATTATCGAATGCAAGAGGCATTGCTTTGAGCAGTTTACGCATCAACTTCTCAATATCTTGCTTTAAGCTGCTGCCCACGCCACTCGGTAACTTAAGTACCTTCGGTGTACGAATATCTTCAAAGTTAGCGATATAACACCAATCAAAAAGCTCCTGCACTTCTTGAGGATGTCGGTTTAGATAGCGCAAGATCATGGTACGTTTACCAAGACCATTTCGCCCTATCGCATAAATGTTGTAACCCTTTTCCTTGATTGACATCGCGAACTCAACGGCCTTTTGAGCGCGTTCTTGCCCGACGATCTCGTCAATTGGAGCCAGTTCTTTGGTCGACTTACATGGTAGTTTGTCTAGATCTGCTACCTGATACAGCTGTTCTGTATTGAGTCTTTGCATCGCCATCGCCGCCTCCTTAGTCCTTCATTACTTGGGTGTAGATAAAATCAGTGTAGATGTAATTTCCTCTAAATTTAGTGACTTACGCTGCATCGCTGTTCAACCGAACAAATAACACACAATTTGAGTCATTTTTACGAACCAGGGGTTATTTTATTCATCAACTTAACATGCAAATGATTTTAATTTGCAATTGATAATAAATATCATTAACATTTTAAAATACTATAAATTGAGGATGTGGATATGGAAATTGAACGATGCTGGATGCACTACCTAAAAGCTGAACAGTTAATGGAACAAGGTCACTGGCCAGAAGCACAGCGCCTGTATGGTGATGTTCTTATTTCTCTTCCTCATCACATCCAAGATGCTGCGTATCAAAGCGACATTAAACCTTGCCAGTTTGCTTGTTTACTTGCAGGGCTTAGAGACGCAAGTGTTGCTCAATCAGAGATTCTCAATCGTCTAGGTCAACAGCAGCAAGCCTTCGATACATTGAATCAGTCGTACGCACTGATGCAATTTATCTCGCTTGAAAGCACTGAGCTGATTCAACGTACCTTTGGATTATTAGAAAAACAGAGTGAAGATTTACTCAATCACCTGATCGCTTTTTGTAGTGCTCAGCGCAGTTCGCATTGGATGCTGGAACTAGAACAAATTCAACGTGCTCATCATCATTTTGGGCAACTTAAAACAACGTCAGAAGTTCAATCTTCACCTAATGTCTTAAATTGATAAGGATATATCATGTCGGACCGGGCCATTCTCAAAGTTAATAACCTTTCCGTTAGTTTCACAACCAATGATGGAATCATTGATGCGGTTAAAAAGGTTAACTTTACTCTTAATTCCAGTGAAACCTTGGCCATTGTAGGTGAATCAGGTTCTGGTAAATCTGTGTCTTCCAACGCGCTTATGCGCTTGCTTCCTGATAACGCGATTATTGACGCTCAATCTGCAATAGAATTTGAGGGCCAGTCGATACTTGAAAAGACCGAGCGTGAAATGCAGTCAATTCGCGGCGACAGAATTGGCATGATATTCCAAGAGCCAATGACATCACTGAATCCATACCTGCGAGTGGGAACGCAAGTGGCTGAAGCCATTATGTGTCATCGTAAGGTATCAAAGTCAGAGGCAAAACAACGAGTGCTCGAGCTGTTTGAGCTTGTTCACTTACCTATGCCAGAGCAGGCTTACAGCAAATACCCGCATGAATTTTCGGGCGGTCAGTTACAGCGCATCATGATCGCGATGGCACTGATTAATGAACCTGACATTCTGATTGCTGATGAACCAACCACAGCATTAGATGTAACAGTTCAGGCGGAAGTGCTCTCTTTAATCAAAGAGATTCAAAGCAAGATGGGCATGGCGATTTTGTTCATCACCCATGACCTTGGTGTAGTGAAACACTTTGCTGATCGCGTACTCGTGATGTGTAAAGGTGAACTCGTCGAAGAAGGGATCACTCAAGCCTTGTTCGAAAACCCTAAACACGATTACACACGTATGCTGATTAACTCGATTCCGAAAGGCGCTAAGATTCCTGTCCATGAATCAGCCCAAGAATTGTTAAACGCTGAAGACATACGGGTCCAATTCTTGGTTAAATCGCACTTTATCAAAAGTAAGAGTCAGTACTTCGAAGCTGTAAAAGGCATCTCATTGACCCTTAAACAAGGTGAAACGTTAGGCATTGTGGGTGAATCTGGCTCAGGCAAGTCAACACTGGGACGAGCGTTAATCGGTTTACTACCAAGTACCGGACGCATTGTTTATAAAGGCCAAGATGTCAGTTTATTAACCGACAGAGAACGTCATAAGCTCAAGAAAGATGTACAGATGGTGTTCCAAGACCCTTATGGTTCTTTGTCACCACGCATGACAGTTGGAGAAATTATCACCGAAGGCTTAACGGTGCATCAACCTCAACTCTCTAAGAAAGAACGATTGGAACGAGCACGCAAAGCGCTGATTGAAGTGCGTCTAGAACCCAATTCAATTAACCGTTATCCGCATGAGTTCTCTGGCGGACAAAGACAACGTATCGCGATTGCTCGTGCACTTATTCTTGAACCCTCTTTCATTTTACTTGATGAGCCGACTTCAGCACTCGATCGCTCGGTACAACTCACAGTAATCGACCTGTTGAAAGACATTCAAGCAAAGCACAACATCGGCTTCCTTTTCATCAGCCATGATCTCTCGATAGTGAAAGCACTGTCGGATCGTGTTTTGGTGATGCAGAAAGGGGAAGTGATGGAAGAAGGCTCTGCGGAAGATATTTTCAACAACCCGAAAAATAACTACACCAAAAAACTCATCGCTGCGTCATTCGATTTAGAAAATAAATCTAAAAAAAATGCAGCGTAAAGGGAACTAATCAACATTAACAGCGTCTTATAACTACATTCTGAAAAAGCATCTAATGGATTGCAATCTAGAATGGATATAGCAAAACTGGTTTGGCCGCCAAAAGAAAAATGTCGCATGGATGCGACATTTTTCGTTTCTGAAGGGAAATAATTCATCTCGAAGTGTCATTCCCTGGCATCAAATCACTTCATGGCATACTAACGATACAAAGACTTGGTCGACTCTCTCACAATCAAATCAATCGGTGGCAATCGAGCCTCATGCCTCTCACCAGATAATAGATTCAAAATCGACTGAGCACACACCTCTCCAATCTCTTCAATCGGCTGTCTCAAGGTGGTTAGCGCTGGTGTGAAATACTTGGAGGTTGGTAAGTCATCAAACCCAATCACTGATACATCTTCTGGCACTTTATAACCATGATCATGCAGCGCCTTAATCGCGCCATAAGCCGTTTGATCATTTGCTGCAAACAGAGCTGAAAAATGAATCTTAGACTCGATCAGTTCGACGGTTTTCTCATACCCAGACTCACTACTAAAATCACCCTGCTTAACCAATTTGGGCATCACTTTTATGCCAGCCTCTTGAAGTGCTTTTTTATAGCCTTCAAAGCGATTTCCAGAATCAGGCTGACTAGAAAGCCCTTTGATATGAGCGATATTTACATGCCCTTGCTGGAGAAGATGCAAAGTGGCCATATAACCTCCCAGCACATTATCAATGTTAATCGTACGAATATTATCATCAACAATGTCATACCCCACCGCCACGACCGGGATGTCTTGAGCGTATTTAGCAATATCTTCTTTAGTCACACTGCCGGTCACGATGATCATGCCATCAACATTACTTTTCGCCAGATACTCCAGCGCATGTAATTCCAGTTTTTTCTGCCAATGTCCTGTCGCAATCACCAAAGAGTAACCTTGAGCAATCAGAGTTTTCTCCATGTCATTGAGAATGCGACTGGTGTAGGGGCTATCAGGGTGTTGAACTAATACACCAATCGTCAGTGAGCGACGGTTGATGTTCTCTTGCATTTGAAAGTTAGGTTTATAACCCGTGTCTTTGATCGCTTGTTCTATGTTCTGACTCTTATCATCCGACACATAAGTCGTTCGATTAAGAAAACGAGAAACCGTACTGGGAGATACCCCTGCCAGTCTCGCTACATCGTATACGGTGGTTTTTTTTGTTTTTGTACGCATCTCGATACCCTAATCAGGTGACACATGGGAAGCCTATAGCTCCCCACCCGTTTCAACCTGCATACCACTGCTTTGGTTGAAAGTCGTGTCGTGAAGTTAATACAAGTAGGCGAATATCATCCCCGGTCTAAAGTAGCGACCTGCGGTGTATTTCAACCCCGTGCTCAATAACCATTTATGAAGAACGATAGCATGTTCAACCGAGATTTCTCCTTGCAGCATACTAACAAACTTATCAGTGTCTTTAGTCAGGCTCGGATTAACTCGACCGTCAGATAGGACACAGTTTTGAAATTTAAGTGCCACAAGCCAACTATTCGCATCATTTTGTGACAATTCAAATGATTCTGTCAGATCTTTCTCATCAATAGATACTGAACAATTGAACCCTTCTGGTGCAGCAAAAGGAATCTTTGAATAGTCATAAAGCGCGGTATACACGGTATCCATCAAGGTTTCCGCTTGCTGCGATTTACCCGCCAAATTCAACGCAGTCGCTACGCTAAACTGAACGCCAATCCACACATCTTGCGCCTGAAAAGCTTCATGTGGGGAACCATCGGCCAGCGTCATATTTGCTACACCCAGCTTAGGGCTGTTGATCTCAAAGTTGTGCTTATAAACATAGTCTAGTGCTCGTTGTATTCTGTCTTCTGGGAAAATGCCCTCTAAACCGATGAGCTTTAAGTAGCTGTCGGCTAATAGTGCATCACCAAAACTGTTGTCAGAATCTGGCACTAAATTTAAATACTCTTGTGTAAAGGCTTGAGGAGCTGTTTCGCTCAGTAAGCGTTTCTTAGAGACTCTTTGACATACCTTACTAACATCAATTGAAGTATCTGTTTGGTTAAGATAATCATTCAGAATGTTCTTATCGGCAATCGCATCGCCAGTCAGCGCAAGCCCCAAGGTTTCCAATACTTGGTAGCCTTGTCCCGTTAAATGCTTAGCTTGAACCGGAGTGACGAAGAAATGGTAGTAACCTTCTTTATCATCCCATAAGCTTTGCTCGACAGTGGCCAAGGCCTTCTTAGAACGAGCTAAGTAGTCAGCAGCCAATTCATTCTCATCCATCAATAGAGCAAGCTCATTCGCCGCTTGAAGTCCTGCTACCCAAAGGCTCGCGCAGTAAATAGAAATACCGTGAGATGCTAAGTTGTCAAAGGTGTCGTCTGTGCCACGAGTAAGCGGTAAGTCATCACCTTCAGCAACAAGATTCGATAAGAATTCGATGCTTTCAGTCACGGCTTGCCAGCACTCTTTAACCACAGACAGATCTTGAGTATTTTGATAATGACGATACACCATCAGAATGTATTTCGGCGCTAAGTCCTTCCACTCTTTCACATTATGCCAGCTGTAGGCGTCAGGCTGGATATCGAATGGGCTGCCCAAGTCGTGGATTACTGCGCCTCGAATGGCACGTACGCCTTGGTACTTTTCATCAATCAATTCAGCATTCGGTGTCGCTTCGTATTCCCAGTAGCGGCGCTGAGTGAAATCTTCGGCTAAAATAGCTTTCGAGAACTCTTTCATCACACAACCATCAAGCTCAGGCAATAAGTAAAGCAGCGAGAATGAGCCGTAGAAATACACGTCCAGAGAGTTAAAGAATGGGTAGTCGACACACTCTTTCACTAAGAACTTGTCCTCTTTATCCCATACTGTCGATTCCGCTAAGAAGGACAATGAATTCATCGCCATCGTGGCATAGCGCAGTGCAGAATCAGGCTGTGATATCTTGCTTTGAGCTTGCTCTAGGAAAGCCGTTTGTTGCTTCACGATCTGTTGCTCAATCGCTTCTAGCTCTGGCAATACATCCTCTAACATTAGCAAAGCTGGCTTAGCTTGCGGGTAGAATTGCGTATAAGCTTTTTCTGAATGCCAACCATTAAGCATAACTTTGCTGTGTGCCATTACTTGCGCAAAACGCAGGTCAACAAACTCTCCCGCTTCTAGCTCAACCTGCACCACAACCAAAGCGCTCAGTGCTTCACGCCCTGTGTAAATTCCTGTTTGGAACTCAGTGTTTGTACGGCCTGTTTTCAGTGCAAATTCGGTTTGTTTTGTCGTTTTAGATGTATAAAACGTCGGTTTCACAGACACCGATACCTTGCCAGATTCAGTCAGGCGATTATCAGCTTGAACACCGAATACCACTTCACCTTCAATATCACTTTGATAAGGTGACTGGCTAGACAACTGAACACCTGTAAAGCTGTGACTTTCACCCTTTAAGTTAACCGTTTGATGCTGCTGAGCAATTGGGTTTTGAGACAAGGTACAAGCAGAATCCTGAATGCCATCGCGACCTTTTTGGTAGGTTGAGCCAATTAAGTTTTGTAGAGGCTGAGCAAGCGTAATCACGCGTGTTTGCGATGAATTATTGGTTAATTCGAAGTGATTCCAGTGCATCGGTAAAGAACAAAGACGTTTGTTCTCTTTAACGATCGGAGAGACAACCTTACGCTTTATATTAATATCATCGAAGCTACTGTATTTATATTCAGCCAATGGATACAAAGCTTGATATTCTATATCTCTACCATTAACACTACCGGTTTCATTATTACCCCCTGCAGTAAGTGATAATGATTTAGCTGTATAGTTTATTAATAAACCATTAAAGAAATCTAACGCTACATATATCTGACAAACAATAGAAGTTGAATCTAATTCAATCAATAACTTCGTTTTATTCGATAGCTCAACATTCCACTTTATAAAATTATCTTTATTTTCTTGGTAAAAATTACCGTTTTTTAATGCTGCTTGAATGAAGGTAATCGCATTTGGTATATCTTTACTGTCAATTTTCTTTCCATCGAACAAAGCAGGATAAAAATTGAGATGAACGCTCAACTCTTTTTCGTTCAACACTTGAAGTGTATCAATGGTTGGCACATTCATCACAGAAGCATAAAAATCATTAAAATTAATATCTTGCTCTGAACAATCAACAAATATACCAGGAATAAAACTGAAATTTGGAGTGTTACCGTTAGGCGTCAGTGTAAATGTATTGCCAATACCACCCACAGCCATTCCGGTATTTTCTGGCGTGGTCGAAATCGGCGTGTACCAAGGTTGAATAAATTCTACAGCATCCCCTTTTTTACACAGGTGTTCTGAATTTCCTGAATATCTTGTATATGGAATTTTATTCTTCATGTTAAAACCACCATTGAATATTTTATTTTTCTTGTTAATATCTTTTAAAAAATGGAGACATCAACATGTTTAAAATTATAAATGAAAAGTTTGGAAATATTGACTCTGTCACATTAATAAATCACAAACATGGAATAGAACTTCAAATAATTAACGGATTTGGTGCTGTTATTAATAAATATATCGTAAATAACAGTCCATTCTCTTTTATTTGTGGCTATCAGAATTATGATGAACTGATCAACCAATATCCGTTCTTTTCCCGTAGTGCTAAATTATTCCCTTTTCCAAACCGTTTAAACTTAGGACGTTACAGTTTCGATAACCAAAACCATCAACTCCCGGCTAACTTTCCTTGGTCTGATCACGCCGTACATGGCCTGCTTTACAACCAACCTTTTTCAATCACAAACAGCGTAACCAACGAAGAATCAGCCAGTGTGACGTTGCAATATCAAACGTCGTCTTTGCACCCAGGATTCCCGTTTTCTTTCAAACTTGAAGTCACCTTCACTGTCGACATCAAGGGTAGACTCACGTCTTCAACAACTGTTTCTAACCTTGGTGATTCTACATTCCCGTTCGGTGATGCTTGGCACCCTTATTTCTCGCTCGGTACTGAGTTAGAACAGTGTGAACTCACTATGTCACCTTGTACTGAGGTCATACACGAGAACGACCTGCCAAATGGTGAAAAGCGTGCTTTTGACCGTTCATCTCTGAATAACGCCCTAACTAATCAAAGCCTGAACCACTGCTTTGAATTTGAAGCGGCTGCAACCAACCAACTTACTTTGACACTCTCAGATTCGTCTGCCGCTATTCGTTACCAACAAAATGCGAGCTACCCATTCGTTCAGTTGTACACGCCGACTAGCGAGCAAAGTATTGCAATAGAACCAATGACTTGCCCAGCTGATTCCTTCAATAACCTGATTGGCCTATTGACGCTTAGCCCGAATCAATCTCAAACCTTTACTTGGCAATGCCAAGCTAGCTATCAACCACAGTGATGCAACAAAAATAAAGCGACACTAAAGAGAAACCAAAAACCAATAAAGGGCGCATAAAGCGCCCTTCTCTTTGTTAGCCTAAAATCACCTCGATGGTGTGCTCACCAGATGTAAACACTGGCGCCTTGTTACCTGAAATCAGGTCACCATTGACCTTCATTTCAACCACACCCTTACACACGTTATTCGGGTTAGAGACATGAATATGGTATGTCGCGCCACGGAACTGACGACGCACTTTGAATTCAGGCCACTCAGACGGAATACAAGGGTCCACCAGCAAACCATCTACTTCAGGACGGACACCCAGAATCCATTGCGTACCAGCAACGTAGGTCCAAGATGAAGTACCAGAAAGCCAAGCATTACGGCCTAGACCGAACTGTTTATGTTCGTCACCCAAGATGTTTTGAGGATAGCAGTAAGGCTCAGATTCAAAGGTGTCAATGTCGTCGTTCTTAGAAGCTGGGTTGATTTGACGATAGTACTCATACGCACGTTCGCCGTTGCCCATTTTCGCTTCTGCGATCATTACCCAAGGGTTTGAATGTAAGAAGATACCACCATTCTCTTTAGCGCCGGGTGGATACGTTGATACGCCACCTAGCTGTGGATCAAAACCGTTGTAACCAGGAGTTGAAAGCTTGATACCATTGGCCGTGTTCAGCTTGCTGTAAACAGAATCTAGCGCTTGCGTTGCACGCTCTTGAGTCGCGAAACCAGAAATCACAGGCCAGCTTTGACCGTTGGTGTAAATCTGCCCTTGCTCATTTTTATGAGAGCCGATTGGCAAACCTTGCTCATCAAAGTAACGAACAAAC